>CAZTIV010000017.1:26510-54264 GCA_964613905.1 uncultured Gemmatimonadaceae bacterium
TCCGGGGCCGGCTTCTTTCCGTCGTCCGCCAGGTCAGATACGTCTTCGTCTTCCGCACCGATCACCGCCACCAGGGCGCCCACGTCGGCGGTTTCGCCGTCCGCCACCAGAATCTTCTTCAGAACGCCGTCGCCACGCGCCTGAAGTTCCATGATGGCCTTGTCCGTCTCCACCTCGGCAATGACGTCTCCGGCGTGGACCTGATCGCCTTCCTTCTTGAGCCAGCTGGCGATGCGTCCCTCTTCCATGGTGGGAGAGAGTGCTTCCATGAAGACCTTGGTAGCCATCAGTCGAGGTAGGCCACCCGCTTCGCGGCGGCCACCACGCGGTCCACACTGGGCTTGGCCGCGCGTTCGAGGTGCTTGTTGTAGGGCATGGGGACGTCGGCCTGCGTAACCCGGAGAACGGGGGCATCGAGTTCGTCGAACGCCTCACGCTGGATCTCATCCACCACCTGTGCCCCGACACCGCAGAAGGGCCATCCCTCTTCGACGATCACGCAGCGGTGTGTTCTCGAGACGCTCGACACGATTGCCTCGGTATCGAGCGGGCGAATCGATCTCAGGTCCAGTACTTCCACATCGAGGTCGTGGTCTTCCGCGAGCTGATCGGCGGCCTTCAGAGCAATCGCCACGGTCTTGGAGTGACAGATCAGCGTCAGGTCGCTTCCTTCGCGCTTGGTATCGGCCACACCAAGCGGCACGGTGTATTCGTCTTCCGGGACTTCACCCTTCACATTGTAGAGCATCTCACCTTCCAGGAAGACGATCGGGTTGTCATCCCTGATGGCCGTCTTGAGCAGTCCCTTGGCGTCGTACGGGGTTGCGGGTGCAACAACCTTGAGGCCGGGAACGTGCGCATACCAGGATTCGAGAGCCTGGGAATGCTGCGCGGCCAGTTGCAGTGCCGGGCCTCCGGGACCGCGGAACACTATGGGCATCTTCACCTGACCGCCCGACATGTACAGCATCTTGGCGGCAGAGTTTACGACCTGGTCTATGGCCAGCAACGCGAAGTTCCAGGTCATGAACTCGATGACCGGGCGGAGCCCTACCATGGCTGCACCCACACCTATGCCGGTGAATCCCAGTTCCGCGATCGGCGTATCCACCACACGCTGCTCGCCGAAAGCTTCCAGCAGTCCCCGGCTCACCTTGTATGCGCCCTGATAGACGCCGACCTCTTCACCCATGAGGAAGACGGATGGGTCGCGCTCCATCTCCTCGCGCAGCGCCTGGTTCAATGCGTCCCGGTAGGTGATCTGCGGCATGTTCAGTCCGTATACACGTCGGTGTAGAGAGCATCCGGTTCCGGATCAGGGCTCTCGTCCGCAAACTTCACCGCGTCTTCCACTTCTTCCCGGACTTCGGCCTCGATCCGTTCGTACTCGCCTTCGGTGATCAGTTCTTCTTCGATCAGACGGGCCTTGAGACTGTCGATGGGATCCCTGGCCTTCTGCTCCTCGAGTTCTTCCTTGGTGCGATAGTGGCCGTGTATGGGATCCGCCATCGAGTGGCCCATGTACCGGTATGTGCGGGCCTCGATCAACGTGGGCAGGCCGTCCTTGCGGGCCCGCTCCACCGCCCGGGAGGTCACATCGTGTACCGCGAGCACGTCCATGCCGTCCACCGTTTCCGCCGCCATATCGTATGCGCATGCCCGGGACGAGATGTCGTAGACTGCTGCGGCCCGCTCGAGCGCCGTTCCCATGCCGTAGCGATTGTTCTCGCAGAGGAATATGGCCGGAAGTTTCCAGAGGGCGGCCATGTTCAGAGTTTCGTGAAACGCGCCTATGTTAACGGCGGCTTCTCCGTAGAAACAGATGGCTACCTTGTCCTCGCCTCGGTACTTGGCGGCAAAAGCTGCGCCGGCGGCGAGCGGAATGTGACTGCCCACGATGGCATGCCCGCCCAGAAAATTGTTCTCGATGTCGAACAGGTGCATCGAGCCGCCCTTTCCTCCGGAACAGCCGGTGGCCTTGCCGAAGAGTTCCGCCATCGCCGCCCGGGATGCCATTCCGCGCGCCAGCGCGTGAGCATGATCGCGGTAGCTGGTGAAGACATAGTCTTCCGGTTTGAGCGCTGCGATGGCGCCAACAGCCACTGCTTCCTGTCCGATGTAGAGATGGCAGAAACCGCCGATCTTCCCCTGCGCGTAGGCTTCTCCCGCCTTCTCCTCGAACCGGCGCACCAGAACCATCTGGCGGAGCAAGTCACGATAGAAGTCCTTGCGGTTGGCCTTGAGCGTCACCTCCACGCCTGGTGCGGCCATCAGCGCGCCGCCTCGGCGGCCTGTACCTGCTCCCATGCGTGGTATGAAGAGCGCACCAGCGGGCCGCTCTCCACGTGGCGATAACCCAGAGCCAGCCCCACACTCTTCAGTTCCGCGAACTCCTCAGGTGTGTAGTAGCGTGCCACGGGCAGGTGGCCGCCGGAGGGACGGAGGTACTGGCCGAGGGTCAGGATATCCACTCCCTGATCCTGCAAGTCGCGCATGGCCACCAGCAGTTCGTCCCATTCCTCGCCCAGGCCGCAGATGATGCCGGACTTGGTAAGCGAGTCGGGCGCGAGTTCCTTCGCGCGCCGCAGAAGTCTCAGCGCGCGGGTGTAGCGTCCGCCGGGACGGGCGATGCGATAGAGACGCTCGACCGTCTCGAGGTTGTGGTTCAGGATGTCGGGCTGCGCGTCCACCACTATGGCAAGCGCTTCGTCCGACCCCTTGAAGTCAGGGATCAGGAGTTCGATCGAAGTGTTGGCCATGCGCGCGCGGATTTCCCTCACGCAGCCCGCGAAGATCTCGGCACCACCGTTGGGAAGGTCGTCGCGGTCCACACTGGTGATCACCACGTGCCTGAGTCCCATCCGAGCCACCGCATCGGCAAGCCGCGCGGGTTCGTCCGGGTCGTACGGCGCGGGGGTACCGTGTGCCACGGCGCAGTATGCGCAGGCTCTGGTACAGATATCGCCCATCACCATGAACGTCGCCGCGCGGTGCTCCCAGCACTCCCCGATGTTGGGGCAGTGGGCCTCCTCACAAACGGTGTGGAGGTTCAGCTCCCGCATGAGACGCTTCACGTCTGCGTAGTTGGCTCCGCCGGGCGCCTTCACCTTGAGCCAGGAGGGCTTGCGTGGCTGCGTATTGGCTGCGGTCAGCGGCCTCTTCGGCGTGATCTGGACCAGATCCATAGGCCGTGAAACATAGTCGGAGTGAATGTCCAATGTCCAATGACCAATGTCCTATGTCGAAGGGAACTCCCTTCTACATTGAAAATTGGTCATTGGACATTGGACGTTGCATCCCTACCCGTGCCAGAATCGTCCCGGACTCATCGGCGTAAGGTCGTCTTCGCTGGGTTCTCCGGTGAGCATCTGGCCCACCAACTCCCCCGTGAGGCCCGCCAGAAGAATTCCGTTCCGGCCGTGGCCGGTGGCGTACCACAGACCCTCGAACTCGGGATCCTGGCCCATGATGGGCCTGCCATCGGGGGTGGATGGCCGGAGCCCGGCCCATGCGCGCCGAGCTCTCTGGTTGGCGACACCCGGGTAGAGCCGGGCGGCGGCGGTGAGGATGCGGTTCTGTCCCTCCTCGGTGACCCCGGCGTCGAATCCCGCGTGTTCCATTGTGGATCCGGCAAGCATTTCACTGCCTCGGCGCAGGACATATGCCCTGCCGCCGTAGACAATGGCTCCCGGTTCGTCGGGCAGCCAGTCGAACGCAGTCATCTGGCCGCGAATTGGCTCTACTGAAAGTGGACGCGGCAGGCCATCGATCCGGCCGGACCAGCATCCCGCGGCCAGCACAACCGTTCCAGCAGTGCGGAATCCACGATCGGTGCCTACGCCGGAGACGCGGCCGTCCGCAAGCCTGATTTCCTCCACCCGCTCGCCGCGCGCTATATGGGCGCCGTGCCGGGTGGCGCTCACCAGCAGCGCCTCGAGCAGCGCCAGTGGTTCGAGAGCCCCGTCTTCCGGGGCCAGCAGGGCACCCCTCACTCCGGGGTTGATCCCGGGACAGCGGCGTTGGAGATCGTCTGCGGGGAGCCAGTCGGCATTGAGCCCCTGTTGCCGTTGCCAGGCAATCCGGTTGTGAAGGTTGCCCTCTTCGTCTTCGGTGAGAGCGGCGGTCAGGATTCCGTCGGTCCAGAGCCCCACGTCTATCCCGGACTCATCCTTCAATATGGGCGCAAGCTCGCGGTAGTAGTCCCGGGCCCTCACACTCAGAGCCATCATGGGGTCGTCCGGCCCGCACTCAGCCAGCGGCGCCAGCATGCCCGCCGACGCCTGAGTGGCTATACCCGCTTCCCGGCTGCTGTCCAGAATCGTGACGGCCAGACCACGGGCCGCCAGGGCCCGCGCGCAGGCAGCCCCTACGATTCCACCTCCGATCACCAGTACGTCACGTGCGGCCACAGGATCCGCCTTGTTCTGAAACCGGGTGCCTCGTACGTTCGTACGATACTACGTACCGGTAGCCTTCGGAGGAAGTCATGTTGCGCACCATACTGGGATTCGCCGCCCTGGCGGTTGTGGGCTTTTTCGTCATCAAGCTCGTGTTTTCGCTGGTCGGCATGGCGATTTCCGTGGCCGTGTCCATACTGTGGCTGGCGGCACTCGGATTCGTGTTCTACCTGATTCTGAAGGTCATCAACCCCGAGGCTGCCCGTCGGATACGCGAGGTGTTTACCGGCCGGCCGGCCGTCTAGCGAGATATCAGGGCGTTACTTCCTTCCGTACCAGCCGCATGGTTATGGTCGCGAAGGAGAACTTGCTGGTTATCTGAACCACCAGACGCCGGTCGTCGTCGGTGATCCACATGCGGCCTTCGGCCTGCTCTCTGAAGATGCCGCCGCCCTTGATGATGGGACGCACTACCAGTGTCGAGAACCTGCCCGCCGGTACCGATATGGTCTCTCTCCCGATCACCTCCAGTACCACGGGATTGCGATCCGGCCGGAAGTAGAGCGGGAATTCGTTCGTTCCCACCTCGAGCGGTACCGTTCTGACGAAGTAGAAGAACGATGCATCGTCGAGCGGTGTTTCCACTGTCGCGAACGTGGAATCGATCCCTTCCTGCCGGTAGTAGCCGGAGTCAGGGAATATCTCGTATGCGTTCCGGCGCCGGCGCCCGCCTTCGTCGTTGTCCTGGATGAAGCGCAAGGAAGCGAAGTCTTCGAGCCGGATCCAAGAATCCATGCGGTTGTTGAGCCGGTAGAGCATGTTGCCTCCCTGCACCAGGAAACGGATGTGCAGGGCGGGATCTCCCCGGATGGTGTCCACACCCATGACCCGGATCTCGGCCGTTCCCAGGTTCACAAACCCAAGGGTACGGGCATCGTAAACCAGCCGTTCACCGGTCCACTGTGTCGATGGCGCGGGTATCGTGCCGTTCTGGGCCACGGCGCTGCCGGTAACGAGCCCTGAAACGGCCAGGAGAAACACGACCGAAAACGCCGACTTCATGAGTCACCTGTGGTGAGGCGGATGCTGCGGCCCGAGCGGAACAGTTCGGCGGCCAGGGCGAGCGCCGATTGTGATGGGCGGCGCAACTCTCGCAGGGGCTGCGGCCCGAGCGGCACCACCGCAATCTGGCGTGCTGCAACGGCCGCCCGTGCAAGAAGCTCGGCTCGGGCGCTCATGCCGTCGGACTGAAGTACCCGACCGTCAGTGGCGAACGCGGAGCGCACGGTCTGCAGCCGGAACGCATAGAATCCGGAGAGTGGGTCCCGTACTCCCGGAACACTGATGCCGGGCCTCAACAGCCAGGCGGAGCAACGGTGTACCAGGCGTGCGGCCAACCCCGAGCCTCCGCGGGCGAACTCGCCGACCACAACGTCGGCACCGGAATCGAGCTGGCGCAGCAGGTCGGGCAGGTGGTCGGGACGGACCGAGAAATCTGCGGGTACCACCACGGCCGAATCCCGCCTGGGTCGATCGGATCGCCCGCCCGCGTCTCTGAGGAGGCGTTCGACGCCTGCTGCATAACCAAGCGGCTGATCGTTGCGGATCAGGCTGAGCGGCAGCACCCGCTGGTATGACGCCAGCAGTTCGGCAGTTCCGTCGGTGGAACCGTCATCGGTTACGAGAAACTGGTATTCCCGGGGAAACGCCGTGAGAACCTGCCGTACCTTCCACAGCAGGAGCCCCACAGTCGAGGCGTCGTTCCGGGCTACCACACATACGTAGATCATGTAATGTCAAACCCCAGCGGACGGTGAAGCGTTCCCCGAAGGTATAGCCGGGATCAGCGGGGAACGGCAGTGGCGAGGATGGCCCTCAGTTCGTGCAGCCCGAAGGGCTTCCTGAGATAAGGTCGGCCGAGCGACTCGAGAAAGGCCAGGGTATCGCCCCTCACGGTGTCCCCGGTGCTGAACACAACGCGCTCGGCCAGTTCCGGCTTCTCGCGGCTCAGTGCTTCGAACATCTCCCGGCCCCCGAGTTCGGGCATCCTGAGGTCGCTCACGACCAGATCGAAAGGCTCGTTCTCCATTCGGGAGAGTCCCTGAGCGCCGTCCGCCGCGACCACGACGGTGTGGCCCCATGCCTCGAGCGTGGCCTGCATGTAGTGCTGGATGTGGGGCTCGTCGTCGATGACGAGAATCCTGAGGGTCCCGGGTTCACGGGTGGGCGGGGTTACAGGTCCCGTCTCGGGACGTCCGCCAGGGAGCTCTACCCGGAAGATGGTCCCGCCACCCGGACGGTTGCCGAGCACGAGCCGCCCGCCGTGTTCCTTCAGGATACCCTGGCAGATGGACAGCCCGAGCCCCGTGCCCTGGCCTTCGGGCTTGGTCGTGAAGAAAGGCTCGAAGACTTTCTCGTGCAGTGTCTGCGGTATGCCAGGACCGTCATCCTCTACGATGATCGCCACACCATCGAGCCACCGTCTCGCTTCGATGCGGATATGGCCCCCGGCACCGCTCGCCGTAACGGCTTGGGCTGCGTTGTTGATCAGGTTGACGAACACCTGCTGAATCTGTACCGGCTCGACGTTGACTTCCGGGAGATCGCCGGCAACTTCGACCTCCACCTCGATCTTGCTGGACATCAACTGGTTCCTGAGCAGCAGCATGGTGGCGTCCAGCATGGGCTTGACCGGCTGAGTCCGACGTTTGCGTTCCTGCTTGCGCGCGAAGGTGAGAAGGTTGCGCACGATGCTTGCGGCCCTTTCCGCTTCGAGCTGGATGGCGCGCAACGGCTCCACCATGTTGGGTGGCGCCTGGCCGGCCTCCAGCAGGTAGTCGGCAAATCCCACGACGGACGCCAGAGGATTGTTGAGATCGTGGGCTACGCCGGCTATCAGCTGACCAATGGCTGAGAGTTTCTCGGACTGTACGAGCTGATCCTGCAGGCGTCGGGTGTCGGTCTGGTCATCGAACACCAGCACAGCGACGCGTTCGCCCACATCATTGAGCAACAGGCCCGAGAGGGTGAAGATCCGCGGCCCGGCATGCAGGTCGCGGACCCCCGCGCCGGCCGGATCGGCCAGCACTTCCCGCACTGATTCGGCCCACGTTGGAGGGAGCAGGCCGATGCAGGGTTTCCCCGCGATCTCGGTCAGCGGCACGGAGGCCAACTCTCCAAAGGCTCGGTTGGCTCGGCGGATGGAGCCGGCACCGTCCACCACGCAGAAGGCCTGGCTCAGGGCGTCAACCGTCTGCTCCCATTCGTGCTTTCCGATGGAAAGGAGATCGACCAGCCGGCTCTTCTCGAGGGCAAGGCTTCCCAGGGCGGCTACAGCCGAGACGAGATCCCGGGCCGTATTATCGAACCGGCCCGGCCTGTCCGAGCCGAGCCAGACCGCACCGAAGACGCTGGAAGCCACCAGTGGAGCACCAACCCATGAGGCCGGAGCGTCCGGAACGTCGTACCCCAGCGACGCGACGGTGCTTGCCACGTCGCGAGCAATCACCAGAGGGCCGTTCTTCAGCAGGAGTCGGGCAAATGGATCGTCGGGTTCGGGGTTGACCAAACCGCGCGAGAATGCAACAGTGGGGGCAGCATCCGGCGGAGCCATCACGACGAGCATCTGCTCGGGTGCGAGCAGGCGGTCAAGGGTTGCGGCAACGCGCGCCACCACGTCGCTGGGTGGCACTGTACCGGTAAGGGCCTGACCCAGCTCGGTAAGGGTGCCCAGCACCTCGGATCGAGTTGGTTCCCGGGGGGTATCACCTGCGAGCGGAGGTTGCGACATGATCCTCGCCAATTTGCGTGCGCGCCTTACGGCTTCCGACCACCAAGTCGTGAGCGATCTGCTCGCCCGGCATTCATCGAAAGACTACCGGGGGCTGGTCCGGGAACGTGGCCCCGACGCGCTGCTCGATGCTCCCGAACTACCCGAACTTCTGCGCAACGCGCCGGGCTTCCTTGCGCCTTCGGCGGCACTATTCATGTACGTGTCGGTGCGCCAGAGCCTTCTCTCCACCGGGCTGGAAGATGTGCGTCTGGCCGACTACCTGGGTGCGTTGCTGCTCGAGTTCGGTATGCGCGACCGCGCGCAGCGCATCATGTCGCACGACGACGAGACCTATCGCTATCTGGCCGACATAGTGGCTCACGCCCAGGAGTCACCGGGGCGCCGTGGCTTCCTGCTCAGAGTGCACCTCGGCAACTACAGTCTCTGGCTCGCGGGAGTATTCCCCGATCACGTCACCTGGCGGCGCGAGCGCCGAGGCGGGCCGGGGTTCTCCTACTACGAGGCACTCGGCGCGCGCGGATTCCGCGAGGCGTCTGACGACCGACTGGCTCACGAACTGGAGCTCGCAGACATATACGCCCGTGTCGCGGAGGCCTTTCCGGCAATCCGGGTAGCCCTGAACCGCCTCTCCGACCAAGCCTTCTTCCGGGCAGTATCCACACCGGACCGACTCATCCGTCAGGTGCAGGACGACGCGAGGTTCCCGCAGCCGGAAGGTTCCTAGCGTGTCAGCGCTTCCAGATCTCGCGGCCAGAAGAGCGGACACTTGGGGTCGCTCACGCTTGCCCATCGCACGCGCATGGCGTGGAGCGGCAGCACAATCCGGTCATCCGCGATGGATCCCACCTGCGGTCGTCCGGGCGGAGGATCGGCATCGAACACGATCGCACCACGTACGGCGTCGGTAGAATCGTCCACCAGCACAACTCCGAAGCCGGAGCGGCCGGGGAACCCCTCACCTTCGTAGCCAAGAACGGGGCCATCAGGCGAGTGGGCAACCAGCGCGTGCGCCGTTCCGTGTCCCGGTACACGTGCGAGAACAACGTCATCGAGCGGCGGTGCGTGATCCATCACTGTTCCGCCGTGGTCGAAGATGTTGAGAACCATGCTGGCACCGGCCATGGCGGCGAGGCCACACATGGCGCTGTTCTCACGGTCCCTGGGCCCGCACGCGAGCACCACCAGAGCCGGGATAAGGCAGAGCGTCTTCCGCATGCATGTATTCTAGCGTGCGGACCGCGCCACGCCACTTGACCGGGCTTTGCCGGCGTGCTTGACAGCACTCGGCCGGGGAATATCGTTTTTTCCGGATCCAGCCCGATCCGAGGTGACAGCCATGCCCAGATACCAGTATCCTTGCGAGGCCGGTCCGTCGGATTGCGAGGTCGGTCCGTCGGAAAGAGTCAGCGGGTGATCGACCGGCTCGAGCGGCTCCGATCCGATCTGCGGGAGACGGAGCGTGAGCTCCGGCTCGAGCGACAGCACCTGGGGGATGCTGAGCGTCGCGGTCGGATGGCGGAGCAGATCGAAGACCGGGAGACGGTCGATGTTGCCCGGAAGTTCGTTTCCCGCCACTCGGAACGGGTTGCAGTGCTCGAGCGCAAGGCCGAGGCCTTGCGGGCCGAGGTCGCACTGGTTGAACGCGACCTGGCTGAACTGGCGGAGAGGGGTGACAGGGGCGACTCGGGTGTGGGAGCATCATCTGCGGGCATGCCGGACGAGGATATCCTGCTCAAGGTGCAACTGGACCGGGCCGCCCGGGAAGCGGAAGCCGAAACCCGGCTCCGCGAGTTGAAGAAACGCATGGGGAAGTGAGAGGCTCGCCATGGATGTGAAGCCTGACCGGATGGTGCACCTGGGCTACGGCAAGTACTGGCGTTCGGACGCCATTGTGGGTCTCATGCCCATAGAGAGCGACCGTGGGCCGGGCCGCCGCACCGAGGTCTACACCGCAACACTGGAGCACCCGCTGGTTGCCTCGCGGAGTGAGGAAGCGATACTGCGCGACATGGCGATTGCTTCGGACGAGGTATTCCGGATGCAGGAGGCCAGGGAGATCATGGCGGATCTGCTGGACGGTCTGGAAGACGTTCCCGACGTATTGCGTCGCATGCTTGCCACGGAGGCGCACTTCGACGTGGAGGGCTGGATCCGGCGGCTCCGGACCCTGCTCAAGGACGACGCGCTGGAGTTTGCGTCCGGGCAGAACGATCTGTTTCAGTCCTGAGAGGCGCGCTGGAAGAACGCTCCCCACTTGCTCTCCGGTGACGGTGCGGTAAGCAGACTCACCGTAATCAGCAGCGTAACCGACGCCAGCACTCCCGGGATCACGATGTAGCTGCTGCTGGCGAAGTTGAACGTTGTGCCCCCAAGTGTCATGGCGAAGCTCAGTCCGACCCGGTCGAGGATCGCTATGCCGATGATCGTACCGAGTCCTCCCGCGATGCATGCGACTCCCCCGGCCGCGGTCACCCGCTTCCAGAGGAACGCCGCCATCAGGGCGGGGGTGAGGCTTGCACCCACCAGCGAGTAGGCGTAGAGAGCCATTGAGAGCACGGTTTCGAATTGCGTGAGGAGAAGCAGGCCGACCCCGCCGAACAGCACCACGAACAGACGCTGAAGGTTCACCTTCTGGCGGTCCGAGGCGTTGGGGTTTACGAAGCGTTCGTAGATGTCGCGGCTTACGTTGGTGGACGGTACCAGCAGGAACGTGTTGCCGGTGGAGAGCACGATGGCTATCGCCGCGGCCAGCAGGAAAGCCCCCGCGGCCACCGGCAGGCCGTGCCTGGCGATGTACAGGATTATGGTCTCGGAAGCGCCGACGCCGGCCACGGTGGTCTGCTCGAGCAGATCGGGGAAAGCCGCACGCCCGACGATAGCCAGCAGGGCCAGTGCAGTCTCGATGATCATTATGCCGATGATCATGCCCACCACGGCCCGCCGCGCGGCACGTTCATCCTTTGCCGAGAAGAACTTCTGGTACATGCCGCTCTCGCCCAGAATCAGCAGGAACGTGGGTAGGGCGACTCCGGCCACCCACAGCACGTTGTGCCCACCAAGCATGCTCGTGTGATCGCTGGGAATTGCGGCGAGTACTTCGCCCGTACCGCCCACGGAGAAGATCATGTATGGCAGGGCGAAGAGAATCCCGCCCGTGATGATGATGCCGTTCACGATATCGACCGTGACGATCGAAACCATGCCCGCAAGCGCCGTAAACAGGACGATTGTCGCCGCCGTGATGTACATACCGGTCTGTGCGTCGATCGCGCCGTCGGTAACGATGCTGAGAATCCACCCGCCGCCCCGGAACTGGTAGGCGGCTATGGTGACGTAGGCCAGTATGATGGCGACCGTGCCGAGCAGCCGGGCGGTTGTGTTGTACCGCTGCTCCAGCAAGTCGGGGACGGTGTACTTGGCTATGCGGCGAACGCGGCCGGCCAGGAAGAATGCAACCAGCAGTCCGAGCCATCCGCCGAAGGAGAACCACAGTTTGGCTATTCCGTCGCGGTAGGCGAGACCGGCGCCTCCGAACAGCGATCCGGACCCGATCCAGGTGCACACGAGGGTGCCCACCAGCAGAAGCACCGGCACCGAACGCCCGGCCACCATGAAATCGGCGTGCGTCTTCACCGAGCGGGCGCGCCAGACGCTCACCCCCACAAGAATGAGCGGATAGATCAGGACGACTGCGACCAGCGCATTCATGCGAAGGCCTCCTGGTAGTCGTTCATGCTAGCGGGCGTTCGGCGAAATGACATGCGGCGTGCCGATCCCCGGTAATGGTTCTCAGTTCCGGCGGTTCTGAACGGCATCGTTCGTCCGTCTCCGGATGGGGGCACCGTGGGTGGAATGCGCACCCCGCCGGCCGGTGTATGATGCTCGGAGGCTCCCCCGCAATCGCAACCCGGCCCGGATCAACATGGCCATCCGGGGTGAGTGCCGCTGACAGGAGGACCGTCGTATACGGATGTGCCGGATGGCTCAGCACGTCAACTGCATCGCCTTCCTCCACGATGCGGCCGGCATACATGACGGCGATTCGTGCCGCCATGCGGCGCACCACGCTCACGTCGTGCGTTATCAACAGATACGTGAGGTTGCGGCGGCGGCCGATCTGGCGCAACAGGTCTACGATCTGTGCCTGTACGGAAACGTCCAGGTGTGAAACCGGTTCATCCAGCACGATGAAGTCAGGGTCGCAGGCCAGGGCGCGTGCAATACCAGCCCTCTGGCGCTGTCCACCCGACAACTCATGGGGAAACCGTTCTGCATACAGCGGGTCGAGCTCGACTTCCCCGAGCAACCGTGCGGTCCGCTCTGCGATCGTCTTCCGGTCTACGAGCCCATGGATCTCCAATGGTTCCCTTACGAATGCGCCAACGGTGTGCCTCGGGTTCATGGCCGCTCCGGCATCCTGGAAAACGATCTGCATGCGGCGCCGGAGCCGCCGCATGCCGTCCGCTCCCAGTTCGCGGATATCGGTTCCATCGAAGGTAACCCGTCCGTCCTGCGGTTCCACGAGCCGCAGGATGCTGCGGCCGAGCGTTGACTTGCCGGCGCCGCTCTCGCCTACCACGGCAAGGGTGCTGCCTCTTTCGATGGCGATAGAGACCGAATCAACGGCCTTGAACATCCGGTCCGGTCCGCCGCCGGGAAGGGCAAAGGTTGTGGAGAGTTCGTGAACCTCAAGGAGCGGCCGGTCCATGCCTGAGGCTCCATACGGCGCTCGAGCACCCAGCACCGCGCTGGCGGCATCGAGCAACCTGCGTGTGCAGGGATGTTGTGGTGCGGACAGCACGGTTGCGGTGGGGCCGATTTCCACGACTCTGCCACCATACATGACAATCGTCCGATCCGACATCCTGGCCGCCACTCCGAGATCGTGAGTCACGATGAGCATGGCCATGCCCATGCGGCGCCTGATCTCTGCCAGCAGATCAAGGATCTGGGCCTGCACGGTGAGATCGAGCGCCGAGGTTGGCTCGTCCGCAATCAACAGCCGCGGCTTGGGAGCAAGAGCCAGGGCTATCAGTACGCGCTGGGACATCCCGCCGCTCAGCTCGTGGGGATACTGGTCCAGCCTGTGCTCCGGATCGCCGATGCCCACCAACTCCAGCAGATCCCGGGCGGCCTGTCGCGCTTGGCTTCGATCCACCGTTCCGTGTGCGAGCAGAGTTTCAACCAGCTGGCTCCCGATGGTGCGTACCGGGTTCAGGCTCGCGTAAGGATCCTGAAACACGAATCCGATCTGGCGGCCGCGCACGCGGGACAGTGCGGGTCCATCCAGCGCCAGAATGTCCTGTTCATCGAAGAGGACCCGACTGTCCGGCGATGTGTAGCCGGGCGGTTCAACAAGCGCGGTGAGGGCCATCGAGGTTACGGTCTTGCCGGACCCCGACTCGCCCACGAGAGCCAGTGAGCTGCCGGCATCAAGATCGAAGGAGACGTCTTCAACCGCCCGAGCCGGGCCTGCGGGCGTCGGGAAGGTGACCGACAGATTGCGGACCGACAGCATCGGGCTCATGCGGCTCGTGGATCGAAAGCGCGCCGGAGCGCATCGCCCAGGACGGTGAAAGCCAGCACGGTAAGGAGTATGGCCACTCCAGCGCTTACGGCTATCCACGGTGCGGTAACCAGGAGATGGTGCCCGTCGCCCATGATGTTGCCCCATGAAGGCATCGGCTGTGGCACACCCAGGCCCAGATACGAAAGCCCGGCCTCCACCAGTACCACGTTGGCAATACCGAGGGTGGCGGCGACGCTTACGGGTGCGGCCACATTGGGCAGGACGTGATAGAACAGGATGCGCGCGGGGCCGGCGCCAGCGGCACGGGCGGCGGTTATGTACTCGCGGCCACTGATACTCTTCACTTCGGCCCGAACGATGCGGCTCGTGTCAAACCATCCGGTGAAACCGATTATCAGTATGAGAGCACCGACGCTCAGATGTTCCCAGAGTGCCAGCGCGACGAGCAGAATGAACACGCGGGGTACCGCGAGTCCGGCATCCACCAGGCGCATGAGGGCGGCATCCAGTATACGGCCGGAGTATCCCGCAACAAGACCAACGGCGGTGCCCAGGGTCACCGCGAGGCTCATCGCGAGCAGCGCAATAGCGAGCGATATGCGGGATCCGTGAAGAATCCGGCTGAAAACGTCACGTCCGTATTGATCCGTACCCAGTGGGTGTGCCAGTGAAGGGGCCAGACTGCGCCCGAGTTCCAGGTCAAGCTGGGCAATCGGATCATAGGGCGCGAGCACCGGCGACAACAGTGCAATGAGGGCCAGCGCGCCCGTCAATATGAGTCCGGTACGGACCGCTGTGTCCTTCAGTGCGCGACGGATCATGCGTGGCGCTCGGTACGCGGATCGAGCAGGCGCACGGCCACATCCGCAATCAGGTTACCCACCACAACCAGCACGGCGGCCAGCAGGGCCGCTCCCGCGACAACCGGGTAGTCGCGCTGGAAGATGGCTTCTGCGGCCATGCGCCCCATTCCCGGCCAGGCGAACACGGTTTCCACGAGGACGGTACCGGAAAGGAGCCCGGGAACAGCGAGCCCGGCGAGCGTCACGGTGGGCAGCATCGCCGCCCTCAGCGCATGACGTGTAATAACGGTGCGCTCGGGCAGGCCTCGCGCGCGCGCGGCGCGGACGAAATCCTGGCGCAGTACATCGAGCAGCGCGGCGCGTTGATAACGCGCCACCTCGGCGGATCCCACAAGCCCGAGGGCCAGCGCCGGCAGCGCCAGGTGGTGCAGACGGTCAACCATCTGGCCGAACGGAGACCGGAACGCATGCGTAACCGGGTCTGCGGCCCCTCCAATGGGGAACCATCCGAGCCACTGGCCGAACACGAGCAGCAGCATGAGTCCAAGCCAGAATACCGGCATGGCGTAGAATGTGAGCGTGATTCCCGTGAGCCAGCGGTCGAGCGCGGTGCGCGCTCGGAGTGCCTGAACGGTGCCGAGTGCGACTCCCGCGGCGAACGTGATCAGGAGCCCGGCAACCGCCAGCAGAAGAGTGTGGGGGAACGCGCCGGCCAGCACTTCGACCACTGGACGGTGGCGAGCGATCGAGATGCCAAGGTCTCCCTGAACCAGGCGGGCGAGGTAGCGCCCGTACTGCACGTGCATTGGGCGATCGAGTCCGAAGTTGCGACGCATCTGGTCGATGGCTTCGGGCGATGCGTAAGGGGACTCGACCAGGGAGCTCAGGGGACTGCCCGGGGCAATGCGGACCAGGACGAACGTGAGGGTGACCACCAGGAAGACGACGACGGCACCCTGCGCCAGTCGCTGGGCGATGAACCGGAGCAGCTCCACTGAGCCGTTACGGACTGGCCGCGCCCACCCGGTCGCGTTCGATCATTTGCTCGGCAGGGATTCGCCAGGTCCAGATGAGTGCCGCCCACTGGTCGGCCCTGATGGTGACGTCAGTCAGGCGACGGTGCACTCCAGCCACGTTGACGGGGGTGAACATCCATACGGCTGGTGCGTCCTCATTGATGAGTCTGAAGGCCTCTATCCACAGTTGGCGCGCGGTTTCACGGTCTCGCGCTTCTGTGGCCGCGCTGACCAGCGAGTCGAATACCGCGCTGGCGTACGAGCCGTAGTTGAACCGACCGATACCGTCACTGGTCCACAGCTGGCGCAGGCCCGACGGGCTCGGAGATATGAACCACGCACCGAACATGGCATCGAAACGGCGTGCGGCCGCCCGGTCGCGCCAGGTGTTGAACTCGAGGGGTACGAGCCTCAGGTCCACGCCCGCCTGTCGGAGCTGTTCCTGAACGATTACAGAGGCGCGCTGCCGCACCTGGCTCGAGGTGGGGACGATGAGGTCGAAAGCCAGCCGTCTGCCCGCCCGGCGACGAATGCCGTCGGGTCCGGGCTGCCAACCGAGGCTGTCCAGCATCCGCCGGGCACGCTCCTGGTCGAACGGCAGCTGGCGAAGGTTCTCGTCCCAGACCCACGTCATTGGTGTTGTCGGGCCGGTGGGAACCTGCGCTCGTCCACCCAGTACCGCGCGATTTACTGCCTCGCGGTCGATCGCAAGGCTCAGTGCACGACGAAGCTCGCGGTGCGCCAGGATGGGATGGGGGCGCTCCGGATTCCCCGGATCCCGCAGGTTGAAGCCGATGTACGCGTATGTATTGGAAGGGTACTCGACCAGCCGAACGTGCTCCGCCGCCTCGACGCGGGCCACGTCCTCCGCGCCCACGATGACCTCCATCACGTCCGCGGCGCCGGTTACGAGCTGGGTGACCGCGGTCGAGAAGTCGGGAGTAATCCGCCAGATGAGGCGCTGAATACCGGGCCGGCCCAGGAAGAACGAGGGATCGGCGTTGAGCTCTATGGAGCCTCCGGGCGACCATCTGATCAGCCGGTACGGTCCGTTGCCCACCGGCTCCCGCGTCAGCGGGTGGGTCGCGAGCCGTCCACGGGGTATCGTGTCGAACACATGCTTTGGCAGAATGCGCATGTGCTGTGTGGCGTCGTAGAACTGCTCTGCGTACGGGACCGCAAAGCGGACCACGGCGGTGCGGTGGTCACGCGCCTCAACGGAGGCGATCCTGGCGATGAGCGGCGCCACAGGGGCGTTCACCAGCGTGTCACGGTAGACCGAAAAGGTGAACGCCACATCGTCCGCCGTCACGGGGAATCCATCCTGCCAGCGCGCGTCGGGGTGCAGCGAGAAGGCTATGGTAACCGAGTCTTCGAACTCCCACGACCTCGCGAGTCGGGGAGCGAAATCGGAATCGCCCAGCGTGTTCGCGGACACACCCATTTCGGCGAGCTTGAGATACAGGAGATCGCCGATCGCGAAGTCGACGTTCTGCCCGGCCAAGGGGGGAAACAGTGTGCTCGCATCTGCGCTGGTTGCTATCACGACGGTGCCGCAGCCATCGCCTTCGCAGCGCTCGGTTGGCGTGCAGGCGGCGGCCAGCACAAGCGCGGACAGGAGCGAAAGACGTTCCTGCGAGAGGTGTCTGGTCGATGAACCGGTCATTGCTTCCTTTACAAGATGGGCGTCAGCGGCGCCACGTCCAGTCCGGATCAGTATAATGGGCCAGCAGTTCAGCGGACGGCATGGGTGGATCCACGGTGCGCCAGGCACCCGCCCATTCGGAGCGGGCGGTTGACGCCACCGCATCGGCAACCTCGCCGAACTCCACCGGCCGTCCGAGCACGGTGTCCATGCCGGTGGCCGTGGTGGCGGGCGGCTCGGACCGGGTGATTTGTGCTACCACGTCCTGACGATCGCTCAGGAGCACGGACCCGTGCTGGAGAAAGGCAGAACCCTCCCGCACCTGAGCACTGCCTGCGAGTTTGCGCATGTCCGACAGGATCTCGCCGCCAACAGGTGCCGCGAAGCACGCTCCCGCGCCGATACCGGGTGTGCGGGGCGCGGGTGCGGCCAGAGCTACGGTGGCTCCAAGCACATGCAGAGATGAAGCCAGCATCCGGTGGACGGCGAGGTATGTATCGCGCAGGGCGCCGAACGCCGTCACCGGTGCCGCCACCGCATAGGTAACCTCGAGGTCATGCCACACCGCGCGTCCGCCAGTGGGCCGCCGTACGCAGGCGAGGCCGAGGTCGGACACACGGCCACGGTCGTACCGCGCGAACGCGGACTCATTACGTCCGAATGACAGACTCGGCGGGTCCCATCGATAGAGCCGGAGGGTCGCATTTCCTTCACGCGCGGCCGTCAGCAGTGTGTGGTCCACGGCCATGTTCTCGTGGCCGGGACGGCCATCGGGCTCGATGATCAGCGACCAGTTCACCTCAGGTGGCTGAATACCCTTCGACCGGTGGGCAGCTGCAAACCAGGTTACGGTCGCCATAAGCCCCGTCGATACGGCTCACGGCGGGCCACACCTTGCGTTCGCGCGTGGCCGGCGATGGGAAGCCGGCGCGTTCCCTCGGGTATGGCCTGTCCCACTCGTCCGCCAGGAGGTCGGAGAGCGGATGGGGAGCCAAGGTGAGCAGGTTGCGGTCGCGATCCGCGGCACCGGACTCGATCTCCCGGATTTCCTCACGGATGGCGATCATCGCGTCGCAGAAACGGTCGAGCTCTTCCTTCGGTTCGCTTTCCGTGGGTTCGATCATCAGGGTGCCGGGCACGGGGAACGACACGGTTGGAGGGTGGAAACCGTAATCGATGAGCCGCTTGGCGATGTCTTCCACTTCGATGCCGGCTGCCTTGAATGGGCGCGTATCGATTATGCACTCGTGCGCGATCAGTCCATCACGCCCGGCGTACAGCAGGTCGTAGTGGCCTGCCAGCCTTCGGGCGATGTAGTTGGCGTTGAGGATGGCGACCTTGGTAGCGTCAGTCAGTCCCTCGGCGCCCATGAGCGCTATGTACGCCCATGATATGGGCAGGATCGACGGGCTCCCCCAGGGCGCGGCCGAGATCGTCCCGCACGGGGTCTCGGCATCGGACGGGATGACGGGGTGAGTGGGCAAGTACGGCGCGAGGTGCGCCGCCACTCCTATGGGTCCCATCCCGGGCCCGCCGCCTCCGTGTGGGATGCAGAATGTCTTGTGGAGGTTCAGGTGACATACGTCCGCTCCGAAATCTCCCGGTCGACAGACACCCACCATGGCGTTCATGTTGGCGCCGTCCATGTATACCTGGCCCCCATGATTGTGTACGATGGAGCATATCTCCCGGATGGCGTCCTCGAAGACGCCGTGAGTAGACGGGTAGGTCACCATGAGAGCCGCCAGGGTGTCGGCGTGCTGCTGAGCCTTGGCGCGAAGGTCTTCCACGTCGATGTTGCCCTGATCGTCGGTCTTCACCGGCACTACCTTCATGCCCGCCATCACTGCGCTTGCCGGATTCGTGCCGTGGGCGGACTGAGGAATCAGGCAGGTGGTCCGTCGATCGTCGCCGCGGGCCCGATGATACGCGCGAATGACGAGGAGCCCGGCGAACTCTCCCTGTGATCCCGCGTTGGGCTGCAGAGATATCCGGGCGAACCCCGTAATCTCAGCCAGCCAGCGCTCGAGGCCAGTGAACAGTTCGGTGTATCCCGGCGCCTGTTCCGGCGGGGCGAATGGGTGCAACGCGTTGAACCCCGGCCAGCTGATCGGCATCATCTCCACAGTGGCGTTGAGTTTCATGGTGCAGGAGCCGAGCGGAATCATGGCGGCCGTGAGGGAGAGGTCGCGCATCTCGAGCTGCTTGAGGTACCGCAGCATTTCGGTTTCCGACCGGTGGGTGTGGAACACGGGATGCGTCATGAAGGCCGAGTTCCGGACCAGATCTCCGGGGATTCCCGGATCCGGGTTGAGGCCGGCCGGATCCGGCTGCTCGGCACCCTCCCGGGCGAAGACGGCCATGAGGTCGGCCACGTCGGCCTCGGTGGTGGTTTCATCCAGCGTCAGTCCGATCCGCGACGGGCTGAGTGGTCGGAGATTGATGCGGCGCGCGTGGGCGGCTGCATGCACTTCGTTCACGCGGGCGGCATCCGCTTCCACCACCAGGGTGTCGAAGAAACGGTCGTTCACCAGCCTGTGTCCCTGCCGTAAGAGTCCGTCGGCCAGCCGGCACGTGTTGGCGTGCACCCGCTTCGCGATGTTCCGGAGTCCCTCAGGTCCGTGGTACACGGCGTACATGCCGGCTACGACGGCCAGCAGCACCTGCGCGGTGCATACGTTGCTGGTGGCCTTCTCGCGTCGGATGTGCTGTTCACGCGTCTGGAGGGCCATGCGAAGCGCGGGCCGGCCGGCGGCGTCGCGCGACATCCCTATGATGCGCCCGGGAATCAGGCGCTTGTGTTCTTCCCGGGTGGCGAAGAAGGCCGCGTGCGGCCCGCCATAACCGAGAGGTACGCCGAAGCGCTGGCTGTTGCCTACCGCCACGTCCGCGCCCCATTCTCCGGGCGGAGTGAGCATCGTCAGAGCAAGGAGATCGGTGGCGACGGTGACCAGCGCGCCCGCCTCGTGCGCTCGTTCCGTGAACCTCCGCAGATCGGCGATCCCACCGTCGCTGGCAGGATACTGGACGAGCGCTCCGATCACGTTCTCCGCGAAGCTGAATGCCTCGGGGTCCGCCACGACCACGCTTACGCCCCTCGCTTCCGCGCGGGTGGTCACTACGGCAATGGTTTGCGGATGGCAACCGGAATCCACCATGTACACGGGTTCCGCGACCTTGCTGCGGGTTGCCAGGGTGAGCGCCATGGCCTCCGCGGCGGCCGTGGCTTCGTCAAGCAGCGAAGCGTTGGCCACCGGCAGCCCGGTAAGATCAGAAACAACGGTCTGGAATACGAGCAGGGCTTCCAGGCGTCCCTGGGAGATTTCCGGCTGGTAGGGCGTGTAGGCAGTATACCAACCCGGATTCTCCAGAACGTTCCGCTGTATCACGGGTGGAGTCACACAGTCGGCGTACCCCATCCCGATGTACGAGCGGAAGACCTGATTCCTCGAGGCGAGGGAACGCAGGTGATCCAGAACCTGCCGTTCCGAAAGTGGGGCAGGAAGATCGAGTTTGCGCCCCAACCGTATTCGCTCGGGGACCACAGTGTCCACCAGCGCGTCGACGGAATCGTATCCCAGCGTCTCGAGCATGGCGGCCACGTCATCCGGCCGCGGTCCCAGGTGGCGTGCGGAGAAGCGCTCCAGGTCTTGCTGTGTCATGACTCCTCTGTTCAGCCATCATGCGGACGCCCCGGAAGCAGCTCCCGGGGCGTCGCGTTTCGTTCTGGTGTGTCGGAACGGCCCCCCAAGGCCTACTCGCCGATGTGTCCCGCGTAGTCCGCCGCGGTCATCAACTCCCTGAGTGCGTTCTTGTTGGTAATGGCCAGCTTGATCATCCAGCCCTCGCCGTAGGGATCCTTGTTGACCAGGCTGGGATCTCCCTCGAGGGCGGTGTTTATCTCCACCACCTCTCCGGCCAGCGGGCAGAAGAGCTCGGATACCGCCTTGACGGCTTCTATGGTGCCGAAAACTTCGAGCTTGGCGAACGTGGCGCCCACTTCCGGCAGGTCCACATAGACCACGTCACCCAACTCGCCCTGTGCGTAATCCGTGATGCCGATGACCACGACGCCCGCGTCGTCGGTCAGTCTCACGTACTCGTGTTCTTCGGTGTAATGAAGATCGCCCGGAATGTTGGACATGCACTCCTGCTCGCGGCGAAAATGAAGGTCGTTTGGCCGGCGGTACGTTATCCGGAGCGGAGGGACGTGTCAAGCACGTGTTGCCAGGCCTCCCGCGCCCGGTTTTGAAGTTCTTCGGGCGTACCGTCGTTGTCTATTACGATGTGGGCCCGTTCCCGCTTCTCATGAGAGGGTTGCTGCGACGCGATGAGCCGGTTTGCTTCGTCGGGGGTGAGGCCGCGGTCGCGGACCAGGCGCTCGCGCCGCACGGCTTCCGGAGCATCGACCAGTATGACCACGTCGAATTCATCCGGGTTCAGGGTCTCGAAGAGCAGAGGAATGTCGTTGATCAGAACCCGGGCTCCACGGAGCCGGGCCGCTTCAGCACGCCGGTCGCGTTCGGCCCTCACCGCGGGATGAACGATGGCGTTCAGCGCTTCCAGAGCGTCGGCGTCTCCCATCACCATCCGGCGGAGCGATGCGCGGTCGAGTTCGCCGTCGGGCCGGATGACGTCCGGCCCGAACCGTTCGGCTATTGCTGCGAGCACCGGAGACCCGGGTCGCTGCGCCTCGCGAACCAGGCGATCCGCGTCGATCACGTCCGCACCCCATTCCTCGAACAGGCGCAGCACCGTGGACTTCCCGGCGGCGACGTTGCCGGTAAGTGCGACGTTCAGCATGGCGGCGGCAGAGCGTGGTTCACAGGAGACTTGCCTGGTCCTCGTCCGCAAGTGGCACGGCGTGACAGTGACGGCACCGTGCCTCGTATGTCTCGCTCCCGCCCACCATTATGGTTGGCGAGTCGTAGCGCGCCGGGCGTCCGTCGATCAGGCGCTGATTGCGCGAAGCCGGTTCGCCGCACACGACGCAGATCGCGTGCAGCTTGTCCACCATCTCCGCCACGGCCATCAGGTACGGCATGGCTCCGAACGGCTCACCGCGGAAGTCCGTGTCCGTACCCGCCAGCACCACGCGGACGCCGCGGCCCGCCAGCGCCGTCGCCACTTCCACAATGCCTTCGTCCAGAAACTGGGCTTCATCGATGGCGATAACGCTGGACTCGGGACGTACCTGTCTGAAGATCTCCGCGGAGCTGTCCACGGGACGCGCCGCCACCGTGATACCGTCATGCGTGGTCACTGAGTGGATTCCGGCGTATCGATCGTCAAGATGTGACTTGAACACCTGCACGCGCTTCTTCGCGATCACTGCGCGCCTCACGCGGCGAATGAGTTCTTCGCTCTTACCGCTGAACATCACGCCGGCGATTACTTCCATCCAGCCGGGGCGATTGGCGTGATACATGGCGTCGATCCTTCGGGAGCATCCTGGGAAGGTCAAGGTTATCGTTACGGAGCGGCAGGCGCTACTTGCGGTCCCGACGCGCCACGACACGTCGACTGCGAACGGTCATACCGGTGAGGCCGCTTATTGCCCTTTCCGCATCCTCGGCGTTTACCTCTATCAGGCTGAACCCGTCCCGGATCTCGACCCTGCCGATACGGTCCTTGGGCAGGCCGACGCCGTTCACCAGTGCGCCCACGAGATCCGCCGGGCGGACGCGGTCCCGGTTCCCGATGCCCACGTGCAGACGCACCCACGCATCAGCGGGCGGCGCGGCGGGTGCCGGAGCCTCCGCGGATGCCAGCGCTGCGGCGGCTACCAGGGCCGGATCGAATTCGTCGAACAGCGGATCCAGCACAAGCAGTTCCGCGTCAAGGCCTCCCCGATTCAGACGCTCGCGGATGCGGCGTCGCAGGTGCGTTGCGCGGGTGCGGGATCGGTCGGCCTCCGACTCAATGCGTGCGGGGCGCATCGGCTGTGCCAGACGTCCCAGCATGGGCAGCTGAGCCGCTCCCACCAGCACCACTACTTCACGCGCCGCCGCTCTGAGCGCGGCAAGGGCGGTCTCTACGGGCAGATCAACGGCTATCGCCAGATCGGCGGTGAGGTCGCCGGGGTTCGTGACCAACCGTATTCCGGGCATGGCGTGAATCCAGTCCCAACGGTTCGACCGTTCGGTCAACGGTTCCCATACGATCCCGGAATCGGGATTCATTGCTTCAAGCAGGCTCCGCACGGACCGCTCGCGATGGGTTGAGTCCGCAACGAGATACCGGACAGGTCCCAGGGGAGCGGCGGGCGGCCTGGCATATACGGCCACGGGAGCCCGGTGCGCGTATCGTTCGATGAGGTCCGTAACAGCCGTTTCTTCACCGGTGACCAGGATACGTCCCGCATCCTTCACTTCGCTCATCACGGCTTCGAGTGCCCTCGTCTCGTCGTCAGGGAGCAACTCGGGCCAGCAGACGGCGACGCGCACCGCCCGAGTGAGGTTCACACCCGCTTGCTGTGCGAGGGACAGGGCATCCGAGGGTGTGGCCACGAGGGTGCGTACGGATGCCGAACGGAGCATCCGGCCGGCGAGCGCCTGACCGCCCATGCGGTGAACCGGTCCCAGAGCGGACTCGAGCGCCGCGACGGCGGCCACGTCCTCTGCCACCGACGTGTCGGGAACGATCACCAGGAAGAGGGTGCCAGGTTCGGAGCTCATGGGCACGATGCTCCACAGCGGCCTGAGGGTCCAGCCGGCGGGCGGAGTTACGTAGACCAGCGGATTGCCGCGCTCGAGCGCAGCCCGATGGGCGCCGTCGAACGGCGTAACAAGCTCCCAGGACACATTTCCCTCGGTTGTCAAAGACGGAGGTGGAAACGACTGATTGGGGATGCTACCTTGACCGCGGAGGTAAGGCAACGGGTAACGCCGACAACGGTTCCGGTCCGGCTCCGCGGAGCGTCGCCGCATCTGCCCGGTGAGGCGCTGAGCCCGATATTTCAGGCCGTCATCGAAGCAACGGAGGAAGCCATCTACAACTCGATACTCCTTGCCACCGGCGTGCGCGGGCCATGACCCTGTCCCGGAATCTCGAGCATCTGACGCCATCCGAGACACTGGCCATCAATCAGGCGGCCAGACAACGCCGTGCTGCGGGCGAGGACGTAATCGATCTTTCGGCGGGCGAGCCGGATTTCGACACACCCCGCGTGGTGGCGGAGGCGGGCATACGCGCTATCCAGCAGGGGAAGACGCGGTATCCGCCCAACGCCGGCATACTGGAACTTCGGGTGGCCGCGGCTCGACACTTTTCGCTCCTTTCCGGCGGGCGACCGGTCAACGCTGATCACTTCGTGGTATCGACCGGCGCGAAGCAGTCGTTGTTCAACGCCTGCTTCACCCTGTTCGGACCGGGCGATCGGATCCTGATACCTTCGCCATACTGGGTGTCGTATCCGCAGATGGTACGGTTTGCCCGGGCGGAACCGGTATTCGTGAAGGGCTCGCTCGACTGGAGCCTCAAGGTGGGCATCGAAGATCTGGAACGCGCGAGCGATTTGCGCACCAGAGGATTGATCCTGTGTACGCCGGTGAATCCCACCGGGGCGGTCTACACGCGGGCGGAGCTCAAGGCCATCCACGAGTGGGCCCGCTCGCGGAACATCTGGATAATCTCGGACGAGATCTACCGGCGTATCCATTACGGCACCGGGCCGGCGCCTTCGGTGCTGGATCTCCCGGACGAACTGCTTGAGCGAACCGTGGTAGTGACGGGCGTCAGCAAGGCGTATGCCATGACCGGGTGGCGTATAGGTATGGCGCTCGCGCCACCTGAAGCGGTGAGAGGCATGGCCGGGCTGCAGTCGCACCTCACCAGCGGGGCATCGCATCCGTCACAGTGGGCCGCGGCCGCCGCTTTCGATGACGATCGGGTGGAAGCGGATGTCCACCGTATGGTGGAGGAGTTCCACCGTCGCCGCGACCTGGTAGTGAGTCACTTCCGCAGGCACCTTCCCGGTGTGGAGTTCGTGGACCCGGTGGGTGCGTTCTATTTCTTCTTTCGGGTGGATCACCTGTTCCGCAACGGGCTGTCGGGAGCCGGAACGTTCTGCGAACGGCTTCTTACCGATGAAGGTGTAGCGCTTGTGCCGGGTGATGCCTTCGGTGATCCCCGCTGGGTGCGGTTGAGCTACGCCGCCTCAGAGCGTGAGATCACGGGCGGACTGGAACGACTGGCCCGGTTCGTCCAGCAGTGCTCCGAACAGAAAACCATTGAGACCTGAGCGACCTTTCATGCCGCGATCAGCCAGACGTCCTTCCGAACCTCCCGCACTTGCAACCGGTATCGAGCCGCTGGCGGGCCCCGTTCCCACTCTGATCTACCGATGGGATTCCGAGACCGAGATACTCGCCGCGCGGTTCGAGAGTACGGGGGGGCGCGGATTCACCGGTTCGGTCGAATACGAAGGTGACGACGGCGCGTTTCTCCTGGTGGATGTGCAGTCCGGCGTGGTCTGCGGAGTGGAAGTTGTAGTCTGGCCGGACCTGGCCACGCGCAGCCGACTTGCTCCGCCCAGGGACGCCCGGAACGGTCGGTTGGTGGTACCGGCCCGCCCATCGCAACCCGGCGTGGGCGCCGTGGAGGTTGAGCAACCCATTGCGGGCGAGACCATCGACTCCCGCAGCATCATTCACCTCAGGATTGGAGAGAAAAGACCGGTGACACCGGTGCTCCTCGCCGATCTCATGATGGCCGAAGTGGACGCAGCCGGCGGGATCGCCGGTTTCTGGCTGCTCGATGTACCACCGCTACCGGAGCCACCGGAATGAAAGCACTGGTCCTGATCACGCTCCTTCTGGCACCCGGCACGACCGTAGGTCATGCTTCGTATCAGCGAGACACCACCACTACTCTGCTGGTCAACGCACGGATCTGGACCGGCGACTCGGCACGCCCGTTCGCCGAAGCCATCGCGATAAGGGGCGAGTGGATCGTGGGGGTTGGAAGCCGGACCGAACTCGGCCAGCGGTGGCCGGGCGCCGTGGTCCGGGATATGGGCGGTCGGTTTGTGGCGCCGGGCTTCATCGATACGCACACCCACTTCAATCAGGCGGGTGCGTTGCTGCTGGGCGTGAACCTGCTCGACGTGGCGAATGACGCCGGTTTCCGGCGCCGGGTGGGCGAAGCGCACCGACGGCTTCCGGTGGGCGCATGGATGGTTGGAGGCGACTGGGGCGCTTACGATCTCGAGAGTACCTGGGTGCCCCGCCGTGGATTGCTGGATTCCCTGGTGGGTAACCGTCCGGCCCTGCTGTCCAAATGGGATCGATCGGCACATATCGCGAACGCAGCGGCGCTCCGGGCTGCGGGTATCGACCCGGCCGGGCACGGCGGCCTGCTGGAGGGCGCCGAACTGGACCGGGTTCGTGCGGCCGTGACCCCTCCCTCATTTGCGCAGCGTCTGGCCGAAGCACGACTCGCGATGGAGGACCTGGCTCGGCATGGTGTAACCACCATCCACGACAACACCGGTGCCGAGCAGCTCCGCATCTTCCAGCATCTCTCCCGAACGGATTCCCTCACGGTTCGCGTCTGCGCCCGTCCAACTCTGGACCGGCAGGAGCAACTCGCCACCCTGGGCATCCGGACGGGATTCGGCGATAGATGGGTGGCCATCTGCGGGCTCAAGGGGTTTGTGGACGGGATCATGGGTAACTCCACGGCAATGTTCCGGGAGCCGTACGATCACATGCCCGGCCGGCACGGTTTCTGGCGGCCGATGATGTCACCCCCGGGTAACCTCCAGCGACTCATAGAGGAAGCGGATCGGGCAGGCCTCACGCCCCACGTGCATGCCATCGGCGATTTCGCGGTGGATACGCTGCTCGACATGTTCGCCCATGTCATCCGGACCAACGGTGCGAGGGATCGACGCTTCCGCATGATCCACGCACAAGTGGTTGCACCGGGAGCCTTCGAGCGGTTCGGCGAGCTGGGCATCGTGGCTGAGGTGCAGCCGTATCACGCCATCGACGACATGCGCTGGATGGAGGACCGCATAGGAGAACGGTCCCGCGGTGCCTATGCCTTCCGTTCTCTCAAGCAGGCGGGAGCCGTCCTGGTGTTTGGCTCCGACTGGCCGGGCACGAACGCTTCGTGGTATCCATCCAATCCGTTGCTCGGGATCTATGCGGCGGTAACCCGGCAGACGGTTGACGGTGAGCCGGCCGGTGGCTGGTATCCGGAGGAAAGGGTTACCGTGCAGGAGGCGCTCGAGGCATATACGGTGGCCGCCGCCTGGGCCGAGTTCTCGGAGGGCTGGAAGGGAAGACTCGCGCCGGGATTTGTCGCGGATCTCGCTGTGTTGTCGGACGACCCGTTCGCGGTGCCTCCCGACGCCCTCAGGAATATCACGGTGGTGAGGACGATGGTGGGCGGCCGGTGGGTCTACAGCGAGGGTTCGTGGAGTCCGTAACCGCAAGTGACAGACCCCGCCCGGTGGCGGGGTGACGGCACGTTGCGATTGCGTGACGTTGTGCGCCGCGCGGGCGGTACCGTCGCCGCCGGCGCGGTACTGGCACGTGCCGCCGAACCGGTGTCGGCGCCGTTC
>CAZTIV010000018.1:0-5884 GCA_964613905.1 uncultured Gemmatimonadaceae bacterium
GACCCCTCGCGACAATAGCGAACAGGCGTATTCCGTCGGTTGTGTTCTCGTGGAAGTGGCCCTGGCCGTGCACCTCGGCGACCTCGGTTGGGTGGTGCACGGTCATGCTGAAGAACGGGGTGCCAACCTCGGGGGAGGAAAACACCTGGCAGCCTGTGAGGCCCAAGGCGGCTGCCGCGGCCGCAACGCGTATCGTGTTCATGGCTTTTTGGCTTACCTCCAAGCCCATCAACAGGGAATCGGATCCTCGATATCGCCACCGTCACAGTCCCCACCGGGCGGCGGTGGGGGAGGGGGCGCCGACCCGGGGGCGTACACGCTGAACGTCCCCAGGTCCTCGGTTATACCCCACAACTTGCTGAAGATCGCAAACTGGTTGTCCGAGGTTCGTCCCACGTGGATCCCGTGCAGCCGGACGTGGCTCCCTCCGAGCAGCTCAAACACGGGCGCTCCGCTGTCGCCGTCTTCAGAGGCATACGTGGCCGTGGCCTGGCAGATCAGACGTTTCCCCGAATCTGGGACATTGAAGTCGGCGCAGTTATCGTCGATCACCCCCACGGTCCAGCCCGAAAACTGACCCATCATTTGGACCTGCGTGCCCGCGGCTGGGTATTGCGTGTTCGACCGGGCCGTGATCTGGAACCGGGGATTGAACGGGTCGATCGTAGGGCCCGTATACTGCCCGACGGTCCGCGCGATGAACCCGCGGTTCACGTGCTGGTTCAACAGGACGTAGGGGCCGATCAGGAAGATCGCCGCATCGCTCTTCCGGCACTTCTTGAGCCACAGGAAGCCGCAACTGTACCCCGGCGGGTCGGCGTACTCGAGCCCCACGAACTCGACCGAGTCCGGGAGGGCCACGTGCTGGAACATGGCGCTGTTCTGGTCCGTGCTCCACCTGGTTGGCGTACAGTGGGAGGCCGTGAGGAAGACCTCGTGGTTGCCCCACCGCGCGTTGAAGCCCAGCGTGCATACCTTATCCACGGGATTCTCTGGTCGCGCCACCAGCAACCCAACCCTCGATGGGGCGGCAGTGATCCCGGAGTGTGTTGCAACTCTCGAGCTTCAGGCTGGTCTCATGAAACGCCACGGCCTCGGGTGGAACCCCCAGACGGCCGAGCACGTCGACCACCCGATCCCGGGCCGCCCCGTCCTCGACCCCGATCATGATCCGATTCCGTTGTTCGCTGGTACCCAGGTAGACCACGCCCTCCGTGTCGAGCACGGGCCACGTGATCCTCTCCCGCCACTCGCGGAGGGCGGTAAACCCGAAATCGCTCCGGCGAACCAGCACCTCCGGTGCGGAACCGAGCTGCACCGGGAGGTTCGCGGCGAGCCACTGCACGTAGGGTTGCGCTTCTGACCTCGCAACCGATGTATCCTTCAAGTCGGTCACCAGGACTACTACCCGAGAACCCTCGAGATAGAGCCCCCCGAAACCGGGGATCTCCCGGGCGAGGGCGATCAGCGGATCGTGGCCGAACTCCGGATGCACTCCAGTAGAGGAGAAGGCCGGCGCGAGGTCCGCATCAGGCGGCGGTGCCAGCGGGGGGGGGGGGCGGAATCGCCGCATCCGAGCACCAGCCCGCCAGCCGCGAGCAGGCAAAGAAACCGGGAAGCACCGATGGGCCCGATGGAATGGCTCATGTCATGTTCTCCCTTGGGAGTGCTCCGTGCGGACAGCTTGTCGCAACGCTAGGCCGAGGGTCGCGAGAGTGCAAGCCAAACTGCGACACACCCTGCCAAACTGCGACAGACCCGCCGTCGCCCGGCGACGCTGGCGGGCGCCCATCCGGCGCGCTAGAATGACTGAATCAGGCTGGGCGGGAAGGCCGATGCGAGAGCCCTTGAAGTTCAACCAGCGGACCCCGGTGATCGCGGTCCTGATTATGCCCGGCGCGGCACGCACCCGCGTCGAGAGCGTTGTCGCTGCCCTGGGTTATGCCGTAGAGCACGCCGTTCCGGACGTGCATCCCGCCGCCGGTATCGTGCACGACCTGCTTCCGCTGGACGGCGCGGCCCGCCGCGTTGCGGAGTGGCGAAAACGGTGGCCCGGCACACCATGCCTGCTCTACATAGCGCCCCACCCGGGAATCGAGCCTCACGTCACGGAACTTGGCAGGCGTCTTGGTGTGCGCCTGCTGTTCCAGTCGAACGACACGTCGGAATCAACCCGCCTGGCCGGTTTCCTGGATGAATGGCTGGGGGCGGCGGCGCTGACAGTCGTGCATCGCGCCCTGGACATCGTGCTGCGGGACTGCCTGCCTGTGGTCACCTCGTTTGCGCATGCCGCAACGGTCGCCGTGGGCGCCCCCGGAGGCGCGCGGACCGTCGCGGCGGTTGCCCCTCTTGCTCGCGCTAGGCCCTGGATGATTCAGCGGGCCGGCCGCCAACGCAGCCTGCCGCCGAAGGAACTGTTGGACTGGGTCAGCCTGCTCGTGATTGGAGTAACCGCGGACTGGACCGACGGGGACGCCTCAGCTGCGGCACGCTTGCTCGGTTACCGCCCGGGCCGAGTGGCCCGCCTGCTACGCAACCGCGGGCTGCCGGACGACATGACCGTGTCCGGCCCTCTGTTCTTCGACCGCGCACTGCTGGGCCTGGCCCGCCGATGCGGTGTCGCAAGGGAGGACGTAGAGGTAGAGTTCGGCAGGGATCTGCAGGAGGCCTGAGCGCGCCCACCCGCTATACGCTCATCCCTTAAAAGCCTGTCGCGATTCCACCCGGGGCGCTAGTCTATCCCTGCATGGGACCCCTGCGATGAACGGCGGTGACCGCATCGCCACTGTGCTCGCCCGCCACGGCGCCCCCGCCGTGTTCACACTGTGCGGCGGCCATGTCTCCCCACTTCTGGTCGGCGCCAAGCGGCAGGGCCTGAGGATCATTGACGTCCGTGATGAGGCATCGGCGGTATTCGCCGCCGACGCGGTGGCGCGCCTTACCGGAACTCCGGGAGTTGCCGTAGTCACCGCGGGCCCCGGAGTGGCGAATACGGTCACAGCCGTAATCAATGCAAGGCTCGCTGAGAGTCCCGTGCTTGTACTGGGCGGTGCGGCGCCAACCATCCTTCGCGGACGCGGCTCGCTGCAGGACGTCGATCAGTTGGGGCTGATGAGGCCGCAGGTGAAGTACGCGGAGCGCGTTGGCCGAGTGCGGGATCTGGCGGGAGCGGTCGACCGGGCATTCGCCCGGGCGCAGCGTGACGCGCCGGGTCCCGTGTTTGTAGAGTGTCCGGTGGACCTGCTGTACGACGAGAAGGACGTGCGCGACATGTACGGGACCGGTGGCGGAGGGCGCATCGAGCGGTGGTTCATCGAGCGGCATCTCTCGCGGTTGTTCGCGCCCGGAAGGTCCCGAAGCCGACCGGCGCAGCTGCGGGAAGCGCCGCTGTCAGACGAGTTTCTCTCTCGTGCAGCAAGCGCGCTGGCCGGCGCCGTCCGTCCTGTGCTCCTTCTCGGCAGCCAGGCGGTAAGGTCGCCATCGGCCATACCGGAGATTGTGTCCGCGGTGGAGCGACTCGGCGTGCCGGTGTTCGTCAACGGAATGGCGCGCGGCCTGCTTCCCCCGGGACATCCATTGCTTCTTCGGCATCGACGTTCAGCCGCACTGAAGGAAGCGGACCTGGTGATCGTGGCGGGTGTCCCGTTCGACTTCAGGTTGAATTACGGCCGCCAGATAGGACGGCGCGCGCGGATTGTTTCGGTGAACCTGAGTGCGCGCACGCTGAGGAAGAATCGCAGGCCCACGCATGGAACCGTCGGTGAGCCCGGAAGATTTGTGATCGCGCTGGCAGAATCCGCCGCGCCGTCCGGCAACAGGGTCCGTGAGTGGACCGAAGAACTGCGGGCCCGCGATCAAGCGCGGGACGCGGAGATCGCCGCCATGGCAGACCGCCCGGCGGAGGGGATCAACTCCATAGCCCTTTGCCGGGCCATCGACGGTGTGATCGACGATGACAGCGTGATCGTGTGCGATGGGGGCGATTTCGTTGGCACCGCCGCGTACACGATTTCGCCCCGGAGGCCGCTTTCATGGCTGGACGCGGGTCCGTTCGGTACGCTGGGTGCCGGTGGAGGTTTTGCCATCGGAGCCAACGTTGTTCGTCCGGATGCCGAGATCTGGCTGCTCTACGGCGACGGCGCTGCCGGATTCAGCCTGGCCGAGTTCGATACCATGGCACGTCACGGGATGAAGGTGATAGCGGTTGTGGGTAACGATGGCTCATGGGCTCAGATCGCCCGCGACCAGGTGAGAATCTTCGGTGACGATGTTGCAACCCGGCTCGATCGCACGGCGTACCACAGCGTGGCCCGGGGATACGGCGGCGCAGGGTTCGAACTCACCGATCCGGCACGTATGGAAGCCGTGCTGAGAGAAGCCAAGGCAGCAGCGCGTGACGGCAGACCGGTTCTGGTGAACGCCATGATTGGCGCCACCGACTTCCGGGAGGGTTCGATCTCCCTGTGACTCTGTCAGCACGCCAATACCGTACGTTGGAAGCGATTGCCGATGCCCTCCTTCCGGCAATCCAACGGGCCGACGATCCCGCAGGCTACTATGCGCGGGGCGCCCTGGCCATGAGAACAGCGGAACGCGCGGCACGGCTGGTGGCCGCGTTGCCGGATCCGCGTGATCGTTTGAGGCTCGGCGCATTGTTGTCGGCGCTCGACTCGCGCTTCGTGAATCTTGCAATGTCCGGATGGTTTGCCCGTCTGAGTGAACTCCCGCGCGAGGACCGTGAAGATCTGCTCAGGAGTTGGGCCTTCTCCGGCCTGGCATCGAAGCGGGCGGGATTCCAGGCGATGAAGCGTCTGTGTCAGTTCGCGTACTTCTGTTGGCCGCCGGAAGGAGAACGACACCCCGCCTGGGATGCCACAGGTTACTCAGGCCCGCTACCTCAACCGGACGCGGTGCACGAGCCGCTTCGCGTTGCGGAGATAACCCGGGATACGACGCTCGAATGTGACGTGGTAGTGCTGGGATCAGGTGCCGGGGGCGGCGTCGCGGCCGGCGTTCTGGCTGTCGCGGGGCGCGACGTGATCGTGCTGGAGCGTGGTCCGAACCCGGACCCGCGTTCGATGAACCAGATAGAGGGCGACATGCTCGGTTCGCTCTATCTGGATGGCGGCATGCTGATGACGCAGAGCGGGTCGATTCCCATACTGGCGGGCTCGTGCCTGGGTGGCGGAACCACAATCAACTTCAGCACCAGCTTCGCCCTGCCGGACCGAGTGCGACGCGAATGGGACAGCCTCTCCGGCCTGTCGCTGTTTGCGTCCACGCGCATGGACGAGTCATTCGCGCGCGTGAGCGCCCGGAGCGCGGTGGCAAGCGAGTGGACTCCGCCCGGGCGCCGCGACGAGATACTCGAGCACGGTCTCACCGGGCTTGGCTGGCATGTGGATCGTCTGCCTCGCAACGTGAGTGGTTGCAGAGGAGGAACGGAGTGCGGGTTCTGCGGCTACGGTTGCCGACACGGTGCCAAGCAGTCCACCGACCGGACGTATCTGGCGGATGCCGCCGCGGCTGGCGCGAGACTGATTCCTCACTGTCAGGTGGATCGCGTTGAGATCGGTCAGGGTCGGGTGAAATCAGTGACGGCGACGGTGCGGCGTCCCGGCGAGGCGCCCGTGGAACTGACCGTGCACGCGCGCGCTGTAGTGGTTGCGTGCGGTTCGGTGCACACGCCCGCGGTGCTGGCCCGGTCGGGTGTCGATAACCCGGCACTCGGCCGGAACTTCTACATGCACCCCACCACAGCCGTCACGGGGCTGTTTCCCGACAGGGTGGAACCGTGGACCGGCGCGCTGCAGACGCGTTACTCCGATCAGTTCGCCGATCTGGACGGCCGTGGGTACGGCGTCAAGTTCGAGACCGGCCCCAT
>CAZTIV010000018.1:5984-48804 GCA_964613905.1 uncultured Gemmatimonadaceae bacterium
GGGTGGACATCGGAACTGCAACGCGCCGCGGACGCACGCGGATACCGGCGGTCCCGGATGTCGTTCGTCTGCTTCCACCAGATGGGTGCTGCGGCGATCGGCTCGGATACACGCAACTCGGTGGTGTCGGAGTCAGGCGAGGTGCATGGAGTCCGCGGGCTCTACGTTGCCGACGGCTCTCTGTTTCCGGGGTCGAGTGGCGTCAATCCGATGCTCACGATCATGGCCATCGCAGATCATGTGGCACGGGGTATCACCGAGGGTTGGTGATTTGATTTCCCCGCACAATCCCCTCATTCGCTACACCGCAAACGCCGCCAGCAGCGTGTACAACACCGCCGCCGCGCCCGCTGCCGTGAGGGCCAGCGGTACCTGGGTGTACACGTGATCCATGTGATCGGACCCCGTGGCCAGTGAGCTCAGGATCGTGGTGTCTGAAATGGGCGAACACTGATCGCCGAACACCGCCCCGCCCAGCACCGCCGCAAAGCAGAGTGTGATGTAGAACGGATCCGGGTTCACCGCCCAGGCGAGCGGCATGGCGATTGGGAAGACGACCGCATAAGTGCCCCATGACGTGCCGATCGAGAACGCCACCACCATATTGATCACGAGGAACAGCGCCGGCAGAAACACCGGCTGGATCAACCCTGCGGTGAGTCCCACGACATAGTCAGCGGTGCCGAGTGTGCGCGAGACGAGACCGAGTGTCACGGCGAGCCCGAGAATTATGGCACCGATGGTGACGCCCTTGGCGCCGTCGATTACACCGTCCACGGCGTCTGACACCTTCATTCCCTTGATGAGGGCCAGCACGAAGGCGCTGAGTACGGCCAGTCCGAACGCTTCGGCAATGGGCACTCTGATCTGGGACAGATCGCCGCGGATGAGGCCGGGTACAACCCCTGACATCGCGACACCGATGAGCATTCCCATGGGCAGAAGGAAATCCACCAGGCCACTGCGATATCCCTCAGGCACCTTCACGGTAGACAACTCCTCGCTGGCGATCGGTTTGGCGCCCGATGCGTTGAGCTTCCCCGTCTCCCGGGCGCGCTCGCGCGCAGCCCGCATCCGCCGCCCTTCCCAGGGGAGCAGTTCCCACGCGAACAGGAATGTGAGCAGCACGGCGAAGATCGCGTAGAAGTTGAACGGCACCGCCCGGAAGAAGAACGTGATGGCGTCCTGCTCGGTGGCAAACAGTGGGATGGTGCCCACCACGAGCCCGCCCACGTAGAGCGGCCACGCGTTGAGTGGAATGATTGTGGCTGCGGGAGACGCAGTGGAGTCCACGATGTACGACAGTTCCTCGTGGCTCACCTTTTCGGCGTCGTTCACCGGCCGCACCGTTGTACCGGTGAGTACGGTGGAGATCGTTCCTCCCTGGTGAAACACGATTCCCATGAGCCAGGCGAAGAACTTGGCGGTTCTCGGGCCCCGGACGATGGTACGCGCCGCGGCCTCGGCGAAGTGTTGTGCCCCGCCGGTGCGGGTCCAGAGTCCTACGAGCCCGCCGAGCGCCCACAGATACACCAGCAGGATGATCGCGTATGACTCGCTTCCAATGGCCGGGATCAGAAATGCGCGAATGATGTTCCAGTCGCCGCTCACCACACCACCGGTGACGATCCCCAGGAACAGCGAAGTGATGACCTCGCGCGTAATGAAAACGAGTGTGAGTGTCACCAGCGCCGGCAGGATGGACGCGAACCCGTAGTGGGTGGCGTCATCCAGACGTTCCCCTCCAGTGAGGATGGCAAAGGCGACGAGCGCGACCAGGACGGCGGCTATGGCGAGCCGCCCTCTCTTTGGAGGAATCCCGAACATGAGGCACAGAAGATGGGGCCCGAGGCACGAGGGCGGTAGTGCCGAGACCCGGTACGGGGTTGTAGACTACGTCATGCACCCAATATTCGTGGTCAGACTGGGCGTGACTCTGCTGCTGCTTGCTGCCGTCACGCCTGCCGCCGCGCAGCAGAGTCAGGATCCACGGGTCGGGCTTGCGGCTGGCTGGCTCGATGCCGGCGAGGCCCAGTGGAACATGCTACTGGTGTCACAGTCGCCCCCGCCATCCGGGTTCGTTGATCCCGATTCGCCCGGCGGATTCCCGTTTGCGAACACCGACCTGGCTTTCCGCGGCAACCACGTCTACATGGGGAACTACAACGGGTTCCTTATCTATGATGTCTCGGACCCGGCGAGTCCGAAGCTCCGCACGGCCTTCGAATGTCCGGGAGGTCAGGGGGACCTCTCGGTGCACGGTAATCTGCTGTTCATGTCGGTGGAGGAGATGCGCGGGCGTGTCGATTGCGGAACGCAGGGAACTACGGGCCGGGTGGATCCCGAGCGCTTTCGCGGCGTACGGATATTCGACATCAGTAACCTCGACCGGCCGGTTCAGGTGGCGGCGGTGCAGACCTGTCGGGGATCGCACACGCATACGCTGGTCAGCGACCCGAGCGATGACGCACACATATACGTATACGTATCGGGAACGAGCGTGGCACGGCCCGCCGAAGAGCTGGCCGGTTGCTCGGATGTCCGGTCCCCGGAGGACACAACCACTTCGTACTGGAGCATCGCGATTATCAAGGTGCCGCTGGACGCACCGCACGAAGCACGGGTGGTGTCCGAGCCGCGCGTCTTCAGCGATTACGAGACGGGCGAAATTGCCGGTCTCTGGGCGGGTGGGCAGCATGGGCCGGGGACACAGCGCTCGGCCGTGACCGACCGATGCCACGACATCACGACGTATCCCGATGTCGGGCTTGGGGGCGGGGCGTGTTCGGGTAACGGAATCCTGTTCGACATATCGGATCCCACCAATCCCGTGCGGCTGGACGAGGTTACGGATCCGAACTTCGCCTACTGGCATTCCGCCACGTTCAACAACGATGGTTCGGTGCTGATCTTCACCGACGAATGGGGTGGCGGCAGGGCGCCGCGGTGCCGCGCCGAGGACCCGCCGGAGTGGGGTGCCAACGCCATCTTCGCGATTGTGGACGGCAGGCTTGTGTTCCAGAGCTACTACAAGCTGCCGGCGCCGCAGACGGCGCAGGAGAACTGCGTAGCACACAATGGATCGCTGATTCCGGTCCCGGGCCGCGACATCAAGGTTCAGGCGTGGTATCAGGGAGGGGTGTCGGTGTTCGATTTCACCGATCCGGCGAATCCGTTCGAGATTGCGTTCTTCGACCGGGGTCCGCTTGACGCCGGGCGCCTCGAGCTCGGGGGATACTGGTCGACCTACTGGTACAACGGGTACATCTACGGGTCGGAGATAGCACGTGGCCTGGACGTTTTCCGGCTGGAGCCCGGTGAGCACCTGTCGGAGAATGAGATCGCCGCCGCGAAGCTGGTCACTTTCGATGAGTTCAATCCGCAGGAGCAGCCTCGTCTCGAGTGGCCGGCAAGCTCTGTGGTGGCGCAGGCGTATCTCGACCAGCTGCTCAGGGCGGATGGACTCAGGCGCGACTGGGTGAGCCGGGTCAGGGCGGACCTGGCCCGCGCGGAACGCTCGCGGGGTGGCCGCCGCCAGTCCGCACTTCTCAATCTGGCCGTCCGGATCGAGGCTGACATCGAGGACTCCGGAGATCCTGACAGAGTCCGGGCCCTGGCTGAAGTGATACGACAGCTCGCGGAGAATTGAAGCTCGTAACGATGGAGGATAGTGAAATGCGTCTGACTGTTCTGACCACAGCTTTCATCCTGGCAACTGTGTCTGCCCTGCATGGACAGGAGATCCACCGCTCCGCGCTGCACGATTACCGCGTGGTGACCGTTGCTGAGGGACTGATTCATCCATGGTCAATCGCTTTCCTGCCGAACGGTGACATGCTCGTCACCGAGCGGCCCGGCCGGCTGCGCATCGTGCGCAACGGAGTGCTGCTGCCGGATCCGGTACCCGGGCTTCCTGCCATCCGGGTGGGGAACCAGGGCGGGTTGCTGGACGTCGTCCCGCATCCTCACTTCGGCCAGAACCGGTTGCTCTATATCAGCTATTCCAAGCCCAATGCCGACGGATCGGAAGGCACCACGGCGGTGATCCGGGCCCGGTTCGAGAACGACCGGCTCACGAACGTTCAGGAGATCTTCGAGGCCAGGGCATGGACCCAGGGCAGGGGGCATTACGGCTCGCGGCTGGCGTTCGACCACGACGGCTATCTGTTCGTTACCATCGGCGACCGCCAGACGCCGCCGCGGGGAGATCTGGAGGCGCATGCCGCTCAGGACCTCACCAATCACATGGGCACCACGGTCCGGCTGCAGGATGACGGGCGCGTACCGCCCAACAACCCGTTCGTTGGGCGCGACGACGCGCTACCGGAGATCTGGAGCTATGGGCACCGGAATGCCCAGGGCATGGCGGTGCACCCGGAAACGAACGAAATATGGCAGAACGAGCACGGCCCGCAGGGAGGCGACGAACTGAACCGCATCTTGCGGGGCCGCAACTACGGGTGGCCCGTGGTGGGATTCGGGGTCAACTACGGGCCCGGTACGCCCATCCACGCGGCGCAGCGGCGCGAAGGGATGGAGGACCCGGTGCATTTCTGGACACCGTCAATCGCCGCGTCGGGACTGATGATCTATACCGGCGACCGTTTCCCGGGGTGGCGGGGTAACCTGTTCGTTGGTGGCCTTGCCGGAGAGCAGCTGGCGCGGATCACGCTCGACGGCCATCGGGTGGTCAACGAGGAAACGCTGGTGCAGCGTATGGGGCGGATTCGCGACGTGAGGCAGGGGCCGGACGGCTACATCTATCTGGCCATCGACCACCGCGGCGGGAACCCGACCCCGATACTCCGGATCGAGCCCGCCGCGGCGCGGTAAGCCGTCAGGCTCTGCGGCACTCCCGCTCGAGCCGTCGGTTTACCTGTCTCGGGTTGTCGATCAGTTCGTAGAACTCGTCGAGATACTCGCGTGTCTCGGTGCGTGAGCGCTCGTCCAGTCCCTCCAGCTCGTCGACCAGCGCGTACATCGCCTCGCGCTGATCCTGGAACCGCTGGAGCGTGGCCGGCAGGTGCTCATTCGTGCTGCACACGCCGCGGTACACCCTCTGGCGCACCGAGCGTATGCGCAGGCTCGGATCTGGTCGCGCATACGGGGCGTTCACGAACCCTGTCCAGTCAAAATCGTACGGCACGGGATACACCGGCGGTATGAAGTCACCGATGATCCGTACGTTGTGGCAGCAGCGCTGCTCGCCCGGTGGCGCCTGAAACGCCGACCAGTCCGCGTTGCCCACCATGAACTGGAATACTTCCACCAGGTTCAGGAGCTCGGGGTCCTGATCGTCCGGTGGCACGAGCGGGAACTGGTCCATCAACTCCCAGCCGTTGCGCGCGGCCATGGCTTCATCCGATTCAATCATGAACGCGTACCGTGTGATCGGCTCGCGTCTGTTCTGGTCGTCCACATAGGTGACGCGGGCAAGTCGTACCTGATAGCTCTTGGGAGTAAGCAGGTTGTACATCCGGTAGATCAGGTACTCACGGAGCAGGAACTGTTCGAACTCATCCCGCCGGTCCTGACAGTGCGTTACCACCTTGATGCGGTCCTGGCCTTCGAACAGTGTCTCCCTTGCTTCACGGCCGCGGAACCGCAGTCTGACCGGCGGAAACTGACACTCCCGCAGGCGGAAGCGGCCCCGCGTGCTGACGCGTAGAGGCAGAGTCTGCGACACTCCACTCCCATCGTTGTAGGTCATCTCGGCATCGAGCCACTCCCGGTCGTCGCGGTCTGTCATCTGCAGCAGGTCCGCGATGGGAGCTACCAACTCGATTGTCAGCGGCTCATTGTCCGTGAAGAGGGGCGGTGCGTCCGGCGGATCCTCCAGGGCATTCCCGTACACGTGTCCGGGTACTGCCAACATGAAAAGGAGTGCGACGGCGCTGATGACGAGTTTCCGCATGAGAAATAGCCCTCCTTGAAAGTCACTCCTCACCTTACAAAGTGGTCCTGATGAGGGCTACCCTTATTCTCAAGCAGTTGAGAATCAGTTCTCAGATGTGTAATCGCCGCGCCACCCGGATGGGCAGCGCGGCGATGGACAGTTGACTACAACCGACGGGAACTACGCCCTCCGGCACTCCCGGGTGAGACGGCGGTTCACCTGCCGCGGGTCATTGATGACGTCGTAGAACTCCTCGACGTACTTGAGCATGTCCGCCCTCCGGCGGTCGTCCAGCCCTTCCTGGTTCTCGATCAGCGCGTTGATCGCGTCGCGCTGGTCGCGGAACTTCTGGAGCGTGCCTTCCAGATACTCGTTCGAACTGCACACACCGCGGTACACGCGCTGGCGCACGTTCCGTATGCCGAGACTCGGGTCGGGCCGGGCGTACGGGGCATTCACCATGCCGGTCACATCGAAATCGTACGGCACGGGATATACGGGGGGGATGAAGTCCCCGATGATTCGGACGTTGTGGCAGCATCGTTGCTCGCCGGGCGGGGCCTGGAACGCCGACCAGTCCGGGTTGCCCACGAAATACTGAAACACCTCCAAGAGACTGAGCGTGGCGGGATCCTGATCGTCGGGCGGGACGAGGGGGAAGTCCTCCATGAGGTCCCATCCGTTCCGTGCCGCCATGTCACCGTCGTCCTCGATGAAGAACGCGTACCGGGTGATCGGTTCGCGACGTCCACCATCCCCGGTCCACGTGACCTGAGCCAACCTCACCTGGAAGCTCATGGGGGTGAACATGCTGTAGATCTTGTAGATCAGGTACTCCTGGAGTACGAACTGCTCGAACTCGTCACGCCGGTCCTGGCAATGGGTGACGATCTTCATGCGGTCCTGCCCTTCGAACAGGGTGCCGGCGGTCTCACGGTTCCTGAACCGGATCCGAATGGGCGGGAACTGGCACGTTGTGCGCTGGAGGCGGAACCGTCCCCGTGTACTCAGCCGCACCGGGATCGTCTCCACCTGGCCGTCGGCGTGAGTTATTGTCATGCTCCCGTCCAGCCACTCACGACTGACCCGCTCCCGCATGCGGAAGAGCTCGTCCAGGGGACCGTTGATTTCCAGCTTGAGGGTTTCCGAGGAGAGGAAGAGGGGCGCCATTGGCTTGGGCTCCCTCGCAATCTCGCCCTCGTCATCGTTCTGGGCGTACAGGACGGCTGGCGCCAGGAACAGCGCCGCCGCCAAGCCCGTGTACAGCGTCCGCTTCACAATCGACCTCCTTGGGGGGTTCAACCCTGCGGGAACTCCTGTATCACATTACAGCACCGCCCCGCGCCTTGCCAGTCCAACGCGGAAAGACGTCGGTTGACGCGAGGTGTATGCCGGCTGACCTTGCATGGACCACCATGTTTCATGGAGTCAACGCGTGAAACGCCGTGATCTGGTCAAACAGGGGCTCGCCGCTGCTGCCGCTGCGGCACTCCCCCTGGCGGGAACCGCCTGCGCGCCAGCGGCCGCGTCCACTGGGCGCCAGTTCAGTCCGGGTGGCCGGGCCCGCAACATCATATTCTACGCCTATGACGGTCTCACCGTAGAGGATATGGCTACCGCCCGCTACTTCGCGGAACGGCACCTGTCCGGGCGGGTGCTTACACTTGAACGGCTGCTCGCACGCGGCGCCTCCGGTCTTATGCTGTCGCACAGCCTGACCAGCGTTGTCACCGACTCCGCCTCGGCCACTACTGCGTGGGCCACCGGCCGCAAGATTGTAAACGGCGCCCTGTCGATGTTCCCCGATGGGCGGGAACTGACAACAATCCTCGATCTGGCCAAACAGACCGGGAAGGCTACCGGCCTGATTACGTCCACGCGTATCACGCACGCTACGCCTGCCGGCTGGATAGCCAAGGTCCCGATCCGCGGTATGGAGGATGAGATTGCCTCGAGGTATCTGGAATTCCAACCCGAGGTTCTCCTTGGCGGCGGCATCGTTCATTTCCATCCGGAAGTCCGTGCGGATGGACGCGATCTCTATCAGGAGTTCCGGAACCGCGGTTACGCCGTGGCGGGCACCGCCGAAGACATGGCACGGGCCAATGCCTCACGCCTCCTCGGCACCTTTGCCCCGAGTCACATGCCTTTTGAAGTGGACCGCCGATTCCAGGGCGCGGCCGGCCCGTCGCTGGCCGAAATGGTGGAAAAGGGACTCAACATCCTGGCGGATTACGGCAACGGGTTCGTGGTACAGGTTGAGGCAGGGCGCATCGATCACGCAAACCACGGAAACGATCCCGGGGCCATGGTCTGGGATATGATCGCGGCGGACGATGCTCTGGACGTGATACTACGCTTTGTGGATCGCAACCCTGATACTCTCCTCATCATGGCCAGCGACCACGGCACCGGAAGCGGCGCGGTGTACGGCGTAGGGCGGAACTACAACGCTTCCACGCCGGCTTTCGACCATCTCGGCGACTGGCGCGCTTCATACGAACGGTTGTACGAATTGATCGGTAGTGCGCCCGGTGCAGGAGATATCGCCGAGGCTGCGCGCGAACATCTTGGGGTCAGGTTGAGCTCGGACCAAGCCCGGTTGGCGATGGAAGTGATTTACCGCGAACGGGAGCTGGGGCATCCCACCGCACACCGCTCGCAGCCGGCGAACGGCCTGTACCATGTGCTGTCGAGCGCCGATTTCCTGTCACCCGATCGCGTCAACCTGAACTACGCAACCGGCCAGCACACCGCGGGTCCCGTGCCTGTGGCGGCTCTTGGAGCGGATACCACCACCCGCGGCTTGGGCGTGGTGGACAACACCGAGCTGTTCGGCTGGATGACCTCCGCTCTGGGCATCGAGCATGACAACCCGATCATGACCGAGCGGGAGGCGTTGCGGTACGGCGTGGCAGAAGCGGACGAGCGGCCGCACTGGGCCTGAGTTCTGCCTCGCTACGAAAAGTGCGTGCCTGGGGATCGGGCGCGCTCCAGGCGTACCCGGGCGTTCCCCGTGATCAGACGAATCCCCCGCTGGTACATGAGATAGGCCCACGCCCACTGTATCATCACGACGAGCCGGTTGCGGAAGCCGATGAGATAGAGGATGTGAATGAAGACCCATACGAACCATGCGGGGAATCCGCTCAGTTTGACACGTCCCAGATCGGCCACGGCCGCCGCACGTCCGATCGTAGCCAGATTGCCTCTGTCCTTGTAGCGGAACGGCTCACGTGGCCGGCCGGCAATGTCCCGGGCAATTTGGCGTGCCGAGTGCCGGCCGCCCTGCATTGCGCCCTGGGCCACCCCCGGCACCTGTCTGCCGTCCTGCTTCATGTGCGCGAGATCCCCGATCACGAATACCTCGGGGTGCTTTGGGACGGACAAATCCGGTTCCACCAGCACGCGACCGGCCTGGTCGAGCGGTGTGGCAAGCCTGGTGCCGAGCGGTGAAGCGAGGACCCCCGCGGCCCAAAACAGGTTCGCCGTGGTGATCCGTTCCTCGCCTACCAGGACGGCGCCCTGCTCGATCCGGGTGACGAACGCATCGGTCCGTACTTCCACGCCAAGCCGCTCGAGTTGGCGGCGTGCCTTGGCCGAGAGATCGACGGGATACGTCGGGAGCACGCGGGCGCTTCCTTCGAGGAGAAGAATCCGTGCAGTCGCGGTGTCGATCGCTCGGAAATCACGTGGCATCACCTTGCAGGCGATCTCGGCCATGGCGCCGGCCAACTCCACGCCCGTGGGTCCGGCACCCACCACCACGAACGTGAGCAGCCTTCTCCGCGCCTCCGGAGCGGCTTCGCGTTCGGCCGCCTCGAAGGCCAGGAGAAACCGGCGGCGCAGCTCCAGCGCGTCCTCGACGGTCTTGAGGCCCGGGGCGTGCACGGCCCAGTCGTCGTGCCCGAAGTACGCGTGGGTGGCTCCGGTAGCGACCACCAGGTAGTCGTACGTGAGCCGGCCGTCGGCCAGCACGACGGTGCGGTTCCGGACGTCAATGTCCACCACCTCGCCCATCCAGACCTCGACGTTACGCTGCCGCCTGAGGATGTGGCGCAGCGGGCTGGCGATGTCACCCGGCGAGAGGGATGCGGTGGCCACCTGGTACAGCAGAGGTTGGAACAGGTGGAAGTTGCTGCGGTCGACCAGCGTGATCGACACGTTGGTGCGGCGCAGGGCGCGGGCGCAGTACAGGCCGCCGAAGCCGCCACCCACGATGACAACCCTGGGGATGGACGAAGTGTGCGTCAATGGTGAGTCATCACCTCCCAGCACGGCCCCGGGGCTCAGTGCAGCCCGCGGTACCACTCTACCACGTCCGCCCGCCGTCTCGCGGTGAGGGCCGACTGTTCGTCCATCAGCACTTCTATTTCGCCAATCTCCCGGGGCGCGCCTGCGCTGACCCGCTCGAATCCGTTCTCGTCGAAAACGTATACGTCTTCGATGCGTACACCGATGTCCTTGTAACGCTCGACCGCCGCACGCAGGCGTTGAGCCATCGCGCGATTGCCGGGCGTGTCCGCGAGGTGATCGAGCGCATCGGCCCGCACGTAGATTCCGGGTTCGATCGTTACCGCACTGCCCGGCCCGAACCTGTCGAACTGCGAGCGATCGGGGTCGTGCACCTGAAGCCCCAAGCCGTGGCCAAGACCGTGCATGTAGAAGAGCCTGAACTGCGGGCAGACATCGCCCCAGCGCGGGCTGCGGCAGTCGTACGTGGCCGTAGGTGAGTCGATAAGTCCCAGTCTTGCCAGGCCGTCCGCGATCACGGCGTTGGCCGCCTCGTTCAGTTCTGCCCAGGTTGCGCCCGGCCGTACCCGCTGCTCCGCCGCCTTCTGTGCCGCCAGGACGATCTCGTAGATGGCGCGCTGCTCGACCGAGAAGCGCCCGTTCACGGGGAAGGTGCGGGTGATGTCCGTAGCGTAACCGTCGTACATGGAGCCCACGTCCATGAGCAGCAACTCGCCGTCCTTCATGAACCGATTCGCGTCGCGGTAGTGGAGCGTGGTGGCGTTGGGTCCGGAACCCACGATCGACGAATATGCCGGGCCGTCGGCGCCGTGCCTGAGGAATACGTATTCGACCAGAGCCCGGATCTCGAACTCGTTCATGCCGGGGTCAATGGCGCGCATGGCCTCCCGGTGTGCCTCCACGGCAATGTGGGTCGATCGCCGGATCCGATCCAGTTCAGCCGCCGACTTGTTGGCCCTGAGCCGGGCCACTTCGCCAATCATCGGCCGGAAGGTGAGGTTTCCGTGCTTTTCGCGTAGCCTGATCAGAACCTGCTGCTCGTATGTCAGTTCCCGGCCCAGCTGCACCTGATCGGGCAGAGCGCCTATGGTGTAGAGCACGCGATGCTGGCCCAGCAGAGAGTCCAGCAGGGGGACGAAACGGTCCGACGTTGCGCTCGGGATGCCGGTCAGGGCCTGGGCACCGGCCGGGCCCAGCCGTCGCCCCTCCCAGATCTCACGGGCCGGATCGCGGGGCAGCACGAACAGGTGCTCGGTGACTGCGCCGGCGTGCCGCACCAGGATCAATCCCGCGGTGGGTTCCGTTACGCCTGTGAGGTAACGGAATGGCGCGTTCTGACTGTACGGGAGATAGTCCGCGGCGGGCTCCCGGCTGCCGAACACCACGAGCACGCCGTCATCGGTCATGCGCCCGGCCAGAGCAGCACGACGGGCAGCATACTCTGTGGCGGTGAGGGGCAGGGGCGCCTGAAGTTCCGGGATCTCATGGGACGAACCCGAACTCTGGGCGGCCAGGGGAATGGTTTGCGGAGAGGTGACAACACCCAGGACTATGAGGACGGCAAGTAAGCGATGCATGGTGTGACCCGTCAGTTGAGGAATGGTCTCAGGAGTTTCACGAGGCGGACGCGCCGACGCAAGCCAGAACGGCGGAGTCGTATCGCGCCGGCAGGTCGTCGGGAGACATCAGGCAGATGTTCAGATCCTTGAGCAGGCCGTCGCTGATGGCGTAGATCCAGCCGTGGACCGAAACGGACTGACCGCGGGTCCATGCCTCGGCCAGTACGGTGGTTTCGGCCACGCTTCGTACCTGTTCTATCACGTTCAACTCGCAGAGGCGGGCGATCCGCTCCAGATCGTTCTTGATCCGCTCGAGCACAGGCCGGTGCTTCTGCCAGATCCGCTCAACCGGTCTCAGCCAGTTGTTCACGAGCCCCAGCCGGGCGCCGTCGTGTACGGCCTGCACCCCGCCGCACCCGTAGTGGCCGCATACGATAACATGTTCCACCTTGAGCACGTCAACCGCGAACTGGAGCACGGAAAGGCAGTTCAGATCTCCCGGAGCCACCACGTTGGCCACGTTGCGGTGCACGAACATCTCGCCCGGGGCCAGGCCCACGATCTGGTTGGCGGGCACCCGGCTGTCCGAGCAACCGATCCAGAGGTACCTCGGTGCCTGCTGCTTGCTCAGGCGTTCGAAGAAGTCCGGAGTCTGGGCCCGCATGGCGGTGGCCCAGGCGCGGTTCTTGGCGAGAAGGTCGGCCAGGATATGCATCGGACTGAAATTTCACGGGGCGGCTCGCAGAATGCCAGCCACGGTCTTTACTGGCGCGTTGCCACCCGCACGGCCGTCACCTTTGCCACGACGCACTCGGTATCGCCGGCCGTGACCGTGCACTGCACGAACGTGCGGCGGTCCTCCACGCCGGTGACACGGGCCCTGAATACGAGCGGCTCGCCGACGGGGGCCGGCTTGCGATAGACCACCGTCAGCGACCCGGTGACGTACCATAACAGTGGGTCAGAGCCGACCGTTCGACCCTCACGGCGGTAGGCATCGGCCACTGCCGTGCACACGCAGTGGCAGTCCACTACGGTCGCTATGATACCGCCGTTTACGATGCCCGGCGTGCCGGCGTTCTGATGCGGCGCCGCCGTGAAAGTGCACACCGAATCATCGCCGTCCCAGTACGACTTGATGTTCAGGCCGTCGTGGTTGGCGGGTCCGCAGCCAAAGCAGGTATTGCCCGGGATGAGGTCCTGAAACGCAATATCGGTGGCGGTCATGCCGGAGAAGATGCGCTGCCCGCACGGAGGCGAGCAAGCGGCGGCCCCACCGTCGGGTCACCGCCGACGTCGATACTCGCCCTGCATTACGGTCTGCCGCATGTCATCATCGAGGAACACAATGTCCCAGGTGAACCGGTCGGGTCCGTGCACAGTCCAGATGAACTCGTAATCGTGGTGATGGCCGGTGGCGGGATCATCGTACGAGCCGCTCAACACGGCACCGCCACGCTCGGTATCCCACGGGCCGGCGGCGGTGACGTAGAACGTACCCCACGTGTCGAATCCCACGGCGGTGTACACTCCGGGGCCGCGATCGAACCCCATGATGTGGAGCGCCTCGTACGGTATCCCTTCGCCTGAGCCGGTGGCCGTACTCATCAGGAAGCGGCCCCCCAGGATAATGCGGCTCTCGACAGAAGCTGTGATCGTGGTTCCTCCCATGCGGTACGTCACGTCCCAGTCCCCCGCCATGGCAGCGAGCCGGTCGTGCTCCGGTCCCGGTCTGGCCAGCTCCATGATGCGCGCCATCTGCGCCGAATCGGGAGGTTCCTGAGCGGCGAGCGGCGCCGCCGCGAGCGCGAACGCCAGAAGAAGCGTGGTACGTTTCATCGGATTTGCTCCCTGAGTTTGACCGCAACCTTCGCCATCCGTGACATGAAGTCGCCCCAACCGAAGGGGTAGTCGCTGAAGTCCACTGCGCGGGTGAACCCGGCGTGCACGAGTGTGACCCGCGTGCCTGCGCCTTCAGGTTCGAGCAGCCAGGCGACGGACTGCATGGGGATCGACGGGTCGCCGCGCCAGTCCGGCCAGTCCACCACTAGACGTTCGTTCGGAACGATTTCGAGTATTCGCATTGGCCCACCCGATACCTCCCGGCCGTCCACCTCGTACTTCCATCCCAGGTCGTAGCGCCCACCCACATGCGGCTCCACTACAGGGTTGGTGGCCATCATCCATTCGCGCAGGGCGTCGGGTTCGGTGAGTGCGCGGAACACCGCTTCGGGGGGCGCATCGACCGTCATCGAGAGCCGGATTTCGGGTCGCGGATCGGCAAAGTCCGGGCGGAGAACCGTACCGCTGCCGGTGACGTGCATCATCAGGTTGCCGAGCGTGAACCGCCACCAGTCATCGATCAGTTCCTTCGGGCGGGGGGTGTCGAGCGGGCCGTGCAGGTCCTGCCGTATCGCAACCTTCGTGGCCTTGCCGTGCTCGGTTTCTTCCGTTGAGAGAGTGATCGTTACCAGGCTTGGTACGCCCAAGACCGTCCACTCGAACGCCAGTCGCTCGCCCCGCTCCAACACTGTGATCTTCCCGTTCGCATCGCGCTCGGCCGGGGTACCGATCGTGTGGCGGCCCCAGAACCGGAAGGCTCCGCCGATGCGGGGTTCAATCCGGACGTGCTCGGCAAACCATCGTTCCATCTCTGTCTGTGTGGTGAGGGCCGCGAAGATGCGCTGCGCAGGCGCGGGGATGGGCAGGGCAAATTCATGTGTCCAGTCTCCGGTCATCTCGTCCCCCGTCTCTCTACGTAGCGTCTGAGATCATGCATCCGTGCGGTCCAGAACACGCGGTAACGGTCGAGCCACCTGTCCACTTCACGCAGCGCCTCAGGTCTCAGGCTGTAGAAACGCAGGCGCGCATCCTTCCGTTGCTTTACGAGCCCGGCCTGGCGGAGCACGCGCAGATGTCTTGACACTGCGGGCCGGCTCACCGGGAACCGGTTGGCCACCTCACCGGCCGAAAACTCATTGCCGCGTAGCAGATCGAGGATCTCGCGGCGCGTGGGATCGGCAAGGGCGTGGAAGACGTCAGGCCGACTATATGTAACCATATTGTTACATATTATAACGGGTCGGGTTCTGGCGCAACCCCGGGCCGTGCCACCCCGGCCAGCACGAGTCCCAGGAGGACCCAGCCGATCAGGATCTCCGCGGTCTCAGTCAGGATGAACCCGGCCGGATAGTCCCACCAATTCCACTGAGGGATCTTGGACGACAGCACGATGGGTACGGCGATGGCTGCCACGAACAGGGCCCGGGCGCCGTAGCCCTGGAGGCGTGTCTGAAGCAGCAGCCAGGTGGCCACCAGCGACACCAGGACGAACAGCCCGAACTGCTTCCCGAGTTTCACCGGGAACGCCGCCGTCTCGCCGGTTCTCACGACTGCAAGCACCATCGGTCCGTGATCGAACTGCTCCTGCAGCTCGGCAAAAGCGGCGCGGCGCTCGGCGGCGGGAAGGGTCCGCTGCTCCGGCGTCAGATTGGGGAGCAGGTAGAGACCGGCTCCCGGGACGCTTGAGACAATCGCCTCCTGCACCAGTTCCTGGTTGCTGAACGAACGCAGGTGAGGACCGTACCAATCCAGCAGGATGTGGGTGACCGAGGCCCAGAGAAAGAGGGTTACTCCGCCGGTGAGCGCACCAACGACAAGCTTCTTGTGCATGGTTTTCCTCCCAGGAGAAATGATCGTGCCGGGCGGTTCGCAAGTTCAGGCGCGAGTCGGGAATGCGCCAGTATCCCTTGGCTCTCTTGCCTCCCTCTCACCGGGCCCGTACCATGAGCCCCTCAAATGACCGTTGCTGAACTTCGCCGCGGGCTCAGTCCTCTGGCGGCCACCGCCCTCGTTGCCGGTGCAGTGATCGGTACCGGGATCTTCGTGAGCCCGAGCATCGTGGCGGCACAGGTGGGTGCGCCCGGGCTCGCACTGATGGTGTGGGTTGTCTGCGGCGTCCTCGCACTCTGCGGTGCACTCTGCTACGCCGAGCTCGGAGGTGCGATTCCGCGGACGGGCGGCATCTATGTCTTCCTGCGCCGCGCGTACGGGAATGATCTGCTGCCGTTCCTGTTCGGGTGGAGCATGTTTTTTGTGGTTCTGACGGGAGTGCAGGCGGCGGTTGCTACGGCGTTCGCCATCTACGCGGGTCATTTCCTCGAGCCGGTGATCCCCTACGGGCCGTGGACCCAACGTGCAGTGGCGGTTGCGTGCATCCTCTTTCTGGCCGTGATGAACATTGTGGGAGTGACCGTGGGTGGCCGCATCCAGGTGCTGTTCACGGCAATCAAGGTGGCGGCTCTCGGGGGTCTGGTTATTCTGGGGCTCGCGCTGGGAGCGGCCGCCCACGGTTCGGGGCTTTCGCCGTTACTTCCCGCCGACCGTGGGGCGGCATCCACCCTGGCGGCGTTCGGCACCGCGATGATCGTGACACTCTTTGCCTACAACGGCTGGTGGTACTCAACGTTTGTAGCGGGTGAGGTACGCGAACCCGAGCGTAACGTCCCTCGCTCGATATTCCTGGGAATGACCGTTGTGCTGGTGCTCTATGTATTGGCCAACGTCGTTTACCTGCTGGTGCTGCCGTTCGACCGGCTTGCGGCCACGAGCCGCCCCGCGGCGGACGCCATGGCAATGCTGTTGGGTCCGTGGGGTGCTACGCTGATTGCAGCTGCGGTAATGCTGTCCGCGTTCGGAACCGTGAACGCCCAGATGCTTGCCGTTCCCCGGATCTACTTCGCGATGGCGGCGGACAGGTTGTTCTTCAGCTGGGTGGCCCGGGTTCATCCGAGGTTCCGCACACCCGCGTGGGCCATAGCGGCTCAGGCTCTGTGGGCGAGCGGCCTGGCCCTGTCGGGTACGTTCCGGCAGATCGTGACCTACACCGCATTTCCCAACTATCTGTTTCTTTCGTTGGGCGTGGTGGGGCTCCTGGTGTTGCGCCGGCGGGAGCCCGACCTTGCGCGACCGTACCGGGTGGCACCTTTCCCCCTGGTGCCACTCCTGTTTCTGGCCGTCTTTTCCTGGTACCTGATCAACTCGGTCGTTTACGAGTTCCGGGATACGATGGTGGGTATAGGGATCGCCCTCTCGGGCGTGCCGTTCTACTTCTACTTCCAGAAGCGCAGGCAGCGCGAGGAGCGCACGTGACCGTGGTCGACTTCCACAACCATTACTACCCGGATGTATACCTCAGTGAAATCGAGTCCGGCGGCAGCAGCGTCCGTCTGGCGCGCGACCGGAGTGGCACCACGCGGGTGTATTACCCGGGCGACTACAATGTAGTGGTACAGGGACATCGGGACCTGGAGGAACGGATTCGCGTAATGGATGCGATGGGGGTGGATGTGCAGGCCATCAGCCTCACCACGCCCGGAGTTCACGTTGAAGAGCGGAAAAGGGGAGTTGCGCTGGCTTCGCTGGTCAATGACGCCTTTGCCGAGGCGGGGGACCGTTACCCGGGCAGGTTCGCGCCGCTCGCAGCGTTGCCGCTCCAGGATCCCGGGGCGTCGGTGAAGGAGGCCGAGCGGGCGGTGAAGGCACTGGGAGCACGCGGCGTATTGCTGTTCTCTCATGTGAACGACCGTGCCCTGGATCACCCCGATTATCTGCCGCTGTTTGAAGCCGTCGAGGACCTTGGCGTGCCGGTGTTCATCCATCCCACGAATCCGCGTTCGCTGGAGGGGATTGAGGAATACCGGCTCACGGCCATCGTGGGCTTTCTGTTCGATACCACGGTGGCTGCGGCCCGGCTCATCTTCTCAGGCGTGCTGGAGCGTTTCCCCCGACTCACGCTGGTACTGGGCCACCTCGGTGGAACGCTGCCGTATGTGGTCGAGCGGATGGATCGCGGCTTTCACGCATATGCCGAGTGCCGCGCACACCTGAGCCGCCCGCCGTCAGAATTTGTGAAGCAGATGTATGTGGACACGGTCAACTTCGAACCGCATGCGCTCAGGATGGCCGTGGGATTGCTGGGCGCCGGTCATCTCTTGTTTGGCAGTGACTATCCGCACGAGGTGGGGAGCGTGGGGAAAGCGATAGGCGCCGTGCGTGGGTTGGGACTGCCGGCCGAGGAAGAGGCGATGGTGCTGGGGGGGACGGCGGAGCGGCTGTTGGGACTTCGCTAGTCCTGCTGAATCACAAACGGTTCCACCGCCACGAGCCGACCGTTCAGGTACAGCTCCAGCCGGTAGAGGCCGAGTGGCCAGCCGTTGGTAGGGCGCGTGAGCGTGAACGAGGCCTCGCCGCCGGGCGGAAGTTCCAGGGACAGGCTGTCGATGAGGAAGTTGGCTGGAGCTATCTCACCCACGTCCGTAGCGATCCAGACGCCTGTCACGCGGCCCGATGCGTTGGGCGCCAGTTCGTAGAAGTACACAATCTCGGGAATGGTTGGCGGAATCAGGAAACCGACGCGCTGGAGGTCGGAGGCCGAGTTGGTGCGGGCGGCCAGGAATACGATCACTGCCGCCAGCGCAGCTGCCAACGGAAAGAGTCGGGACTTCATCTCACTGCTCCATGCGAGTGTCTGCTGCGCATCTCCTCCAGCGCCCCCTTCACATAGTTCCGCGTCATCTCCTTCCGCCACGCCAGATGGAAATCGGTGTTGTCCATGGGCTTTGACGGACGGAACGCGGCCTGCGCCGATGCCTGTATGGCATCGTCATCCAGCCTGGTTCCGATGATCGCCTGCGCGGCCTCCGGGACGGACTGCGGGTAACTCGCGACCGCTCCGAGCACGATCCGCGCGTCCGCCACCAGGTCGCCATCCCACTTCACCCACACGGCCACGCCGAGCACCGGAAAGTCAAAAGAACCGCGTCGACGAAGTTTCAAGTACGTGGCGTCCCAGCCGTTCGGTGCCGGCAACCGTACCTCAGTGAGGATTTCATCCGGTTGCTTGGTGAGATAGTTGATCCCGTCGTTGTCATAGAACCGCTCGGCCGGTACCACGCGCTCGCCGCCCTGGCTCAAGAGCACGTAGTCGGCACCGAGCGCCACCATGACGGGGGCAAGGTCTGACGACTGTACCGCCCAGCAGCGCGGGCTCGAGGGTGCCACCCAGCAGATCGCGCCGTCCTTCTTCATGCAGAAATCGATGGCCTTACGCCACTCGTATCCCTGGTTGTAATAGTTGCAACGCGTATCCAGGCAGAGATTGCCGCCCAGTGTGCCCATGTTGCGTAGCAGCGGAGTGCTGATCAGTCCCGCCCCTGTCGCTACGGCGCGGTAATGTCTGCGGATACGCCGGTGCTCGGCGAGCGCGGTCAGCGTTACCATCCCGCCCACCACGTTTCCCTTTTCCCCTTTCCCCTTTCCCCTGATCCTGTTCAGTCCCCGGATTCCACCCAACGAAATTACGGTCTTCGGTTCCTGATGACGCCGCTTCATGTTCGGGTACAGGTCCGTGCCGCCCGCTACGTACATGCCCTCAGGGCCGGCATCCGCCTTCATGGCGAGGGCCTGTTTGATGGTCTTCGGCTCAAGATATCGGAACGAGGGAAGACGCAGCATCAGTGCTGCCTTTCCGCCGAGCTCGCCGACGGCGCCACCATCGTCCGTTCCGCCCCGTCGATTGATCGCCCATTTCCCCCCTCCCACGGCGTGGGCACGCGAATCGGCTCCGGCCACGGGATCTCCGGAAACCTGGCGGGCCCGTATCGCCCTTCGCCGCCCTTCGCCTTCTCCTTCAGCGCCTTCAGCACCTTCTCCGGCGTGACCGGAACTTCATCTACCCTTACCCCCACCGCATCGAACACGGCGTTTGCCACCGCCGGCATCACCGGCAGCAGAGGTCCCTGGCCAGCCTCCTTGGCGCCGTAGGGTCCGTTGGGATCGGGGTCCTCCACCAGAATCGTGATCACGTCGCACATCTCGAGGGTGGTGGGGCTCTTGTACTCGAGCATGCTCGGTATCTTGTGCACCACCTTGAGCTTGTCGCGGTATGCCATCTCTTCCATGAGCGTCTCGCCGAGCCCCATGTAGACCCCGCCTTCAACCTGTCCCACCACGAGAGCGGCGTTGATGCACTGTCCCACGTCGTGCGCTATCCAGATCTTCGGTACGCGCACGATCCCGCTCTCGGGATCCACTTCCACCTCGGCGATGGCGGCGCTGTACGAATACGCAGGGGATGGACCCACGCCCGCCCCGCGATACCGGCCCGGTGAGCGCGGTGGCGTGTAGGATCCTACGGTACCAACGGTGCCCTCGGCAGCTTCTGCCAGCTGCACCGCCTCAGCGAACTCCAACCCCTCTTCGGGGTTCTCGGCATCGAACACACGCCCGCCGGCAAACACGACGCGATCTCCGGGTATCTCCAGCTTGCGCGCTGCGTGCCGGGCGATGATTTCTCGCGCTCGCTCAGCCGCCTGCAACGCGGCGTTGCCACTCATCAACGTCACCCGGCTCGAGTAGCTGCCCAGGTCCACAGGCGTGAGATCGGTATCTGCCGTTACTACGGCGATGTCATCCACCGCGATGCCGAGTACTTCGGCCACGATGTACGCAAGAATGGAGTCCGACCCCTGACCGATATCCGTGGAGCCGCAGAACACCGTCACTCCGCCCCCGCGGTCGCACTTGAGCTGCACGCCCGAGTGCGGCATGTGGTTCCAGTAAATGGGGAGCCCGGCGCCACTCAGGTAGCTGGAACACGCAAGGCCGATTCCCCTGCCGTACGGCAGCCTCCCGTAGCGTTTCTTCCAGTCCGCCGCCTCGGTCACCTTCTCGATACAGGTTCCGAGACCCATCGATCCGATCTTCAGATAGTTCGCTGTCACGGAGTCAGGCGGGGCCAGATGCCGGAGTCGGATCTCGGCCGGGTCCATGGCCAGATCGTGCGCGATCTTGTCCAGGTGTACCTCGAGCGCGAACCGTGGCTGCGGAGTACCGTGCCCGCGCTTGGGACCGCACGGTGGTTTGTTGGTGAAGGCGCGCGCCCCCTGGAACTTGTAGCGTTCCACATGATAGGTGACAGTCTGCAGCGCGCCCGTGTAGTACGTGCTTGCCACGCCGTACGAGCCGTAGCCGCCGCCGTCCAGCAGGCTCCTGAAGTGCATGGCCTGGATGCGGCCTTCCTTCGTAACGCCCGTCTTCACCCACATGAGCGTGGGATGCCGCCCGCGGTGACAGTAGAAGACCTCTTCGCGCGTGAGTGTGATCTTGACCGGACGGCCCGTGATCATTGCGAGCTTCGCCACCACGATCTCGTGATTGAACGGATCGCTCTTACCCCCGAATCCACCTCCGTTGGGCGTTGCGATAACACGGATTCGTGACGGCGGCAGTTCCAGCACGCCGGCCAGTGCCCGGTGTACGTAGTGCGGTGTCTGCGTGGACGACCAGAGAGTAAGCTTCCCCTGTTGTGACCACTCGGCCAGGGCCGCGTGCTGCTCCATGGGAAGATGCGTGTTCCCCTCGAAGAAGAGCAGGTCCTCACGGATGTGGTCAGCCTCGGCGAACCCTTCCTCCACGTCTCCGAATTCCAGATCGATCAGCTTGTGCAGATTGCCGTGGTCGCCGTAGTCGTGAATACGGGGCTCGGGAGTCTCAAGGGCATCGTCCAGCGATCCGATCGCGCTCAACGGCTCGTACTCCACGTCAATCAGATCGAGTGCAGCAGTCGCGATCTCTTCGGTCACGGCGGCCACCGCGGCCACCGGATCTCCCACGAAACGCACCTTGTCCGGGCAGAGCGCATGTTCATCCTGACTCACCGGCAGAATCCCGAACGGAATGGGCATGACCTCTCCGGTGATCACCGCCTTCACGCCGTGGAGGGTTTCGGCCTTCGACGTATCGATCTTCAGGATCTTCGCGTGCGGATGGGGGCTCCTGAGCAGGCGGCAATACAGCATGCGCGGCAGAGTAATATCGTCGGCGAAGACCGTGCGCCCCGTAACCTTGGCGACCGCGTCAACCTTCCGGAGTGCCTTGCCGATCACGGCGCGGTCACGCTTACCGCCGGCCATACAACGCCTCGCGATCCGGTTCCGCCTGTTCTCCCCGCATCCAGGCTGCCGCCAGTTCCACGGCCTCGTAGATCTTGAGGTAACCGGTGCAGCGGCACAGATTGCCGGCCAGTGCCTCCTTGATCTGGTTGCGTGTTGGTTTGGGATTCGTTTCGATGAGTGCCTGGGCGGTGAGCAGGAAGCCCGGCGTACAGTACCCGCACTGCGCGGCGCCAAGGTCGGCGAACGCCTTCTGGAGTGGGTGCAAGTCGGCGCCGGCCATTCCTTCCACGGTGTCTATACGCTTGCCGGCGCAGGCGAGTCCCAGCACGAGGCATGAAAGCACGGGTTGGTCGTCGATCAGGACGGTGCACGTCCCGCACTCGCCCAGCTCGCAGCCGTGTTTGGTGCCGGTGAGCCGCAGATCCTCGCGCAGCACCTCGAGCAGCGTCTTGTGCGGCGCAAAGGCCACCTCCACCGACTCGCCGTTCACATGGAAGGCGATGGGTTTCGTCTCAGTCGTTTCCGGCTTGTGGCGCGGCAAAGAGGAACGTCTCGGTCTGTTGGGTGAGGAACTCACGGGCCTTGGGGTCCATGACGTTGAGCCCGTAATGATTGATTATTGCGGTCTGCTGCTTGAGCCAGAGTTGCCAGCAGTTGGAACAGACCTGTTCGTATATCCTTATGCCCATCGGCCCCGGCATAGTGGGCGCGGCAAGTCTGGGCTCCGCTGCTCCACAACGTGCACACTGAAAGTCGTTCATAGGAGGACAACTTAATCTTGCCGCCGGAACGGCGCGACGTGCCTGCAACAACCGATCCCCGAGTGGGGCTCTGTGCGGACTGTCTCCACGGACGAGCGGTGCGGGCCCGGGGCTCGGAGTTCTGGCTCTGCCGGCGGTCCTCTTCCGATCCGCGGTTCCCGAAGTATCCTCTCCTGCCGGTGCGCTCGTGCATCGGATTTGAGGCTCATGCGGGACAGGGGAGCGGGGGTAGATGACAGGTAAGATCGGAACTGTCGAAACGGTAGTGCTCTGGATCGTTCTCGCCTTCTTCGGTGGGATCGGGGCAATGGTATTCCTTTCCGGTATTCGCGACGCCTGGTGGGCACTGACCAGCAGCAACTGGCCCCGCGCCACAGGTCGGGTGGAGGAATCGGCGGAGGATGGCAGGCGATACTTCACGTATGAAGTGCAGGGCACGACCTATCGCTCAAACCGCGTCCGGTTCGGGAAGCAGCTTGGCGAGGGAAGCCAATCGGACCGCGATCTCGAGCAGTTCCGGTACGCGACCGGCACGGAGGTTTCGATGGCACACCAGCCGGGCAATCCCGCCGTGGCCGCTGCGCGGCCGGGACTGTACGGCGGGGTGTTCCTCGCGCCCGTGGCGGGCCTTGTCCTCGTGCTGGCAGGGCTGCTGATGTTCCTCGTGGGGAGGGCAATGGAGCTCGGAGATGCGGTGATTCCTCACGTCGTGCGGATATTTGTGGCGGTTTTCGTGCTCGCGGGTGCGGCGATGATCGTGGCGGGCGGCATCAACCTTTGGCACGCACTTGCAAGTGCCCGCTGGCCCGTTGCCGAGGGAGAGATTGTGGCGGTAGAGGGGCGTGAACATCGGAGCGAAGACGAAAACACCATGAGCTACGGGGTATCGCTGGTCTACGCCTACACGGTTAATAGTTTCACGTACCACAACAACCAGCGGCGCTTTGGAGAGATAGTAGCGGCCGGAGAAGACTGGGCAAACATGATTGCCGTCCGGTACCAGAGGGGGAGCCCGGTACAGGTCAGGTACAACAGGACGGACCCCAACGTCTCGGTGCTGGAGCCCGGCATCAAATGGGATGTCTGGGCCATCCCGGCGGCGGGGCTCGCCTTCTTTCTGTTCGGGGTCGCAGCGTGGGTGTGGGGTATTCCGGCGCTGACGAAACCTTATTGAGTCCCGGTTGTCACATCAGAACACAACACATGGAGTTGCAATGAACCCGCCATCCCTGTCAGTTCCTGGCGCTCTCTGCCGTCTTCTGCCGATTGCAGTTTTCCTGGCAATCCCGCTCGAAGCCCAGCAACCCGACCCCTATCTCGAGCGCGCCCGCCGGATCCTTGCCGAGGTGCCGCTGATTGACGGGCACAACGACCTCCCGTGGCAGATGCGCATTCAGGCGGACTACAGCTTCGATTCCCTCGACATATCGAAGCCCCAGCCGCAGCTGCACACGGATATCCCGAGATTGAGAGAGGGAATGGTGGGTGCACAGTTCTGGTCCACCTACGCTCCGGTGAGTTTTGACGGCAGGGGCGCGGCACGGGCGGGCATGGAACAGGGTGATCTCGTTCACCGGATGAATGCTCTCTACCCCGACGTGTTCGAACTGGCCCTCACCGCAGACGACATCGTCCGCATCCATCGGAGCGGAAAGATCGCGTCGCTCCTGGGATTGGAGGGCGGCCACATGATCGAGAACTCGCTCGGGTTGCTGCGGGCGTTCTATCGTGATGGCGTTCGTTACATGACCCTGACCCATTCGCGCAACATCGACTGGGCCGACGCCTCGACCGACACGCTCAGGCACGGCGGTCTCACGAAGTTCGGCGAGGCGGTGGTGCGCGAGATGAACCGGCTCGGGATGCTGGTGGATCTCTCGCACGTATCGGACTCCACGATGTGGGATGCGCTCCGGGTTACGGAGGCTCCGGTGATATTCTCGCACTCCTCATCCCGGCACTTTACACCGCATCCCCGCAACGTGCCCGACGACGTGGCCGCGGCGGTGGGCCGGAACGGCGGCGTGATCATGGTTACCTACGTTCCGACGTTCATCTACCGACCAGCGTACGACTGGAGCCAGCAGCTTCAGGCCGTCTCGCGAGGATACAGTGCGACCCTCGGCGCCGCCGCAGCGTTCGACTCGATCCAGGCGTGGCGCCGTCGCAATCCCGTGCCCCTGCCGGATCTTGGGGTGGTGGCGGATCACATAGAGCACCTGGCCCGCGTGGCCGGAGTGGATCACGTGGGGATCGGGAGCGACCTGGACGGCATAAACGACACCCCTGTGGGTCTTGAGGACGTATCGACGTTTCCGGCGCTCGTGGCCGAGCTCTTGCGGCGCGGCTGGAGCGACGAGGATGCCCGGAAGCTCGTGGGGTTGAACGTGCTCCGGGTTATGAGGGAGGTCGAGCGCGTAGCGGCCCGGCTTCAACGGGAGCGTTGCCCGAGTGTGGCACAGATCGAGATCCTGGATGGCTGGAGCACGGCCCCACCGTGGCGCCAGCCGTCGAGCCCGTGAAGTTCGGGTCCCGGCGGAGCCTGTACCCCGGGAACGCCCGCGACTAGATTGCGGGCGTTCCACCGAACCACGTTTGCGAACCCTCTAATCGATCAGAGACCACAAATGATTCGACGTTCCCGACTCACGCCCGGCCTGATGCTGGGACTCACGCTTGCCGTTGCCGGTTGCGCCAGCGCTTCTTCGCAGGCCGTTCCCGAGCGCCCGCAGCCTTCGGCCCAGCAGGCCAACAGCGGAAGACAGGAGCGGAGCATCGCCGACCTCACACGGTCCAGCACCCGACACGACGGCCTGTTCACGATCTTCCAGGATACGGCCACCGGTGTTACCCGGATGCTCATCAAGCAGGATCAGATCGGCAGCGAGTTCATCTACTGGACCTACACGGTGGACGGCGTGGTTGACGCCGGCCATTTCCGCGGTGCCTTCGGCGACAACAAGGCGTTCACCGTGGAACGGAACTTTGATCGCATCAGCTTCGTCACTCGGCCCACCCATCTGTACTTCGATTCCGCGAACCCGCTGGCCCGGGCCGCCGACGCGAATGTGAGCCCGGCGGTGATGGCGGTATCGAAGATCGTCGCTTCGGACAGCGGAAAGGGTGAGTACCTGATCGAGACCGACGATCTCTTCCTGACCGAGGCGTTCCGGATGGTAAAGCGTCCCACGCCCCCCAATGCGCGTCCCGGCCAGTTCTTCACGCTGGGGCGCCTGAGCCGGCCCAAGTCGCTGGTGCGCGATATACGTAGTTATCCGATGAACACGGACGTAATCGTGGATTACGTCTACGACAACGAAGCTCCGCTGAACCAGGGCCGCGACGGCGTCATCGATGCCCGGTACGTGACGATCAGCGTGCAGCATTCGTTCATCGCAATGCCGGAGAACGACTACCAGCCCCGGTTCGAGGACGCGCGCATCGGCTACTTCACCCAACGGCAGACGGACATGCTATCGGCTGACGCGGCGCCCTGGCGCGACGTCATCCGCCGCTGGCACCTGAAGAAGAAGGAGCCGACCGCGGCCGTATCGGAACCGGTGGAGCCGATCGTGTGGTGGATCGAGAACACGACTCCCCATCATCTGCGTGATATCATCCGCGACGCGACACTTGCCTGGAACGAGGCCTTCGAGACCGCCGGGTTCCGGAACGCCATCGAGGTACGAATCCAGCCGGACGATGCCGACTGGGACGCAGGCGATATCCGTTATAACGTGCTTCGCTGGACTTCGTCGCCCAATCCCCCGTTCGGCGGCTACGGGCCCAGCTTCACCAATCCGCGCACCGGCCAGATCCTTGGCGCCGACATCATGCTGGAGTGGGTGGCCGTCACCAACCGCCTTCGCAACGAGCACATCTTCGACGTGGCCGCCCTGCCGGCCATTCATTCCGAGCCGGCGGAACCGCACGAATACGACCCGTTCCGCTGCGACTACGGGCTGCACATGCAGCATACCATGCTCTTCGGGCGCGAGGCGTTGCTGGGGCTCGGGGCATCGGACGACGCCGTTCACGAATTCACCCGTCAGTATCTCTTCGAGCTGATCCTTCACGAGGTGGGGCATACGCTCGGGCTCAACCACAATATGATGGCGAGCTACGCCTTCACCCGCGAAGACATCCAGGAGAGAGGGCGGGGCGTTGTCGGCTCGGTCATGGATTACGCCAACGTGAACGTGGCCGCCCCCGGGCAGCAGCAGGGCGACTACTACACCGAGCGCCCCGGTCCGTACGATCACTGGGCCATCGAGTGGGGTTACTCGGAAGCGCTTTCGGATTCGGTGGCGGAGCAGGCACGGCTGAACGCCATAGCCGCCCGCTCCACGCAGAAGGCGCTCGTGTTCGGTAATGACGCCGATGACATGCGTTCGCCGGGCAAGGCCATCGACCCCCGCATCAATACGGGCGACCTCACGGACGATGGGATAGGCTGGGCGGAGGATCGCATCACGCTCACCCGGTACCTGGTAGGTAACCTTCGCACAAGGTTTGACCGTCCGGGCGCCGATTATCACGCGATGCGTAACGGATACCTGATCCTGACCGGCCAGCAGGCGGGCGCCCTGTCCAACGTTTCCAGGTTCGTCGGGGGTGTCTATCGCGACCGGGCGGTGATCGGTCAGGACGGCGCCACCCAGCCGTTCACGCCGGTATCGCGTGACGACCAGCGGCGCGCCATGCAGGTGCTTGCGCGCCACTCCTTCGCGCCGGACGCATGGGATTCTCCCGATGGCGTGGTGGATCACCTGATGATGCGCCGCCGTGGGTTCGATTTCTTCCAGTCATCGGAAGACCCCAAGATCCACGAGCGGGTGCTGAACGCCCAGCGTGGCATCCTGGCCCACCTGCTGCATCCGGTCACACTCCAGCGCATGACAGACAGCCGGCTCTACGGCAACCGCTACAGCGTGGCCGAAATGATGACGGAGCTCACGGATGCGGTGTTCGCGGCCGACGCCCGGACCAACGTCAATACGTTCCGGCAGAATCTCCAGATCGAGTATGTCCGGCGGCTGATCGAACTGTACGGCTCGACCAACCACGATCACGTGTCGCGTTCTGCCGCCATTCACAGCCTCAGGCAGATCGAAACACTGCTGGCCGGCAGAGCCGGCGGAAACGTCGAGACCAGGGCGCACACCCAGCATGTGCTGCACCTGGTCCGGAGGGCGCTGGACACGCGCGCAAACTGATCGACCGGGAGGAGTGACGGCATGCGTATACTGGTGATGCTCGCACTGCTCGCCGTGCCTGGCGGTACGCTGGCGACGCAGCAGAAGGAAGTGATCCGCATGCCCGGTCAGCTGGAGGGGTTGCCGTTCTCGCCCGCCGTGCGGGTAGGCAACCTCCTCTTCCTGTCCGGGCAGGTAGCCACGGTTCCGGGTACCGGAGATCTCGTGCCCGGCGGTATCCAGGCGGAAACCCGGCAGGTGCTGGAAAACATCAAGGCAGTGCTCGAGTACGCCGGCAGTTCCATGGACCGCGTGGTGAAATGCACGGTCTTCCTTGCCGACATCAACGAGTGGGCCGCGATGAACGAGGTCTACCGCACCTTCTTCCCCGTAGATCCCCCCGCGCGATCGGCTTTCGGTGCGGCCGGCATACCGCTCAACGGCCGGCTCGAGATCGAGTGCATCGCGGTGGTTGGAGAATCATGAGAGTCAGCCGCCAACTGTCCCGTCTGGAGCCAATGGTCCTCCATGGGGTCCGCAACGTGAAGGACGGTGACTGGCACAGGGCGCCAAAGGGAAAGTGGTCACTGGCGCAGATTGTCGGTCACCTGGCCGCCAGTGTGGATCTCGTGGCCACCGCATTCGAGCGACGGGCGGAGAAAGAGGGGATGACCCGCAGCGCCACTCCCAAACAGCAACTGCTCAGACACGTTGTACTGGGAGTGGGAAGCCTTCCCGCCGGCCGGAAGACGCCGGAGCAGGTCATGCCGGCCGACCGACCGGATCCGGAGGCGGTGAAGGCGCAGTTCAGAGTTGGTGTGGAGCGTCTTTCAGCCATGGTGGAGAGTTGGCCGCAGGAGCGCCAGACTTCAGTGTTCGTGGCGCACCCGGTGCTGGGTGATCTCAATCTGCCGGAGTGGGTGCGTTTCTTCTACGTGCACTGCCGTCACTACGAGCGACAACTCAGGACGCGGCGTCGCTGGCTCTCGCGTTCAGCGGCTCGAAGCAGATAGTGACCTACAGAATCAACTCAAGTCCTTCACTCGCCACAGCCGGCGCCAGCGCCTTCGTTTCCGGACCGATTGCCCGGGCCATTGCCTGAGCGATACTTGACGCGATTTCCACCGGTCCTATCGCAAGCAACGCAGACCCCGCACCGGATATTGTGACCCCGAAGGCACCGGCCTTCTGACCGGCCCGTACCGCGTCATCGAACCCCGGAATCAGAGTCTTGCGAACCGGCACAGCGATCCGATCGTCCATGCCGAATCCTACAAGTTCCGGATCCGCCGTTGCGAGTCCAGCTATCAACGCGGCACTCCGCGCGGCCTGCTGAACGGCAGTGTTCCGGTCCACTTGTGAAGGAAGCATTCCGCGGGCCGCCTCCGTAGGTATGGAGTGGCTGGGTATGGCCAGAGCTACGCCCAGTTGGGCGTTGAACTCGAGCTTCACCGGACGGTGGGCCACCAGTACCAGGCCACCGTAGACTGCGGCCGCCACATTGTCCGGATGTCCTTCCGACTCTGCGGCGTCGGCAAACACCGCGTTGCGGTTGAACCCCAGCAAAGCGTAGGCCGCAACTCGCGCCGCGGCCGACGACCCGAGCCCCCTGCCTACCGGAATGCTGGAGCGCACCACCAGGTGACGTCCCTCAATGGCCCTGGTGCCGAGGATAAGGGCGATCACCTCCTTGTGGCGGTCAACACGGGCCAGCTCACCTTCGTATAGGTCCGGTCCATCGCCCTCGCGAATCTCGGCTTCGAGCCAGAGGTCAAGCGCCAGACCCAGGCAATCGAATCCCGCCCCGATGTTGGAGGTGGACGCAGGTACTCTGACCGCGCTGGGAGCGCCCGCACTCAATGGTTCGGAGCGTCTCGCCACGGGATTACTCCAAGTGCACGATAGAGTTCAGCCGGGTCGTACAGGATACCGTCCTTCATCACCAGGTCCACCCGGCGGATATGCGTCATGTCGGAGAGAGGATCGCCGGCCACCACGATGAGATCTGCGAGCTTGCCGGGTTCAATGCTTCCCAGACGGTCGGCCCGCCCCGCCACGCGGGCCGATTCGATCGTAGCAATGCGCAGCACGTCGGCTCTGGGTATGCCCGCTTCCGCGTACAGCTCGAGTTCACGGTGCAGGGTGAAGCCCGCGATGGCATCCGTTCCGGGTACGATCGTAATGCCGTGGTCATGCAGAGCCTTCACCATACTGAGCAGCACCCGGAACGACTCGCGATGGATCGAGTCCATCTCCTCGGTAACCGGCAGCCCGCCTCCCAGGAACCCGCGCCTCGGTCCGGGCGGCAGGCGGTGCACGAAGCGCGATACACCCTCGTTGAAGTCGCCCGGCCGCGAAGTGAACTGATTCTCGAAGATGGCGACCGTGGGGTCCACCACCACATTGCGCTGCTTGAGCAGGTTCAGGAAGCGCTGAACGCTGTCGGAGGCGAGATCCAGATCGCGTGCGTGGCGCGCTACTGTGGTGAACCGGAGCGGCGTCCTCGTATCAAGCGTGTCGCCCAGGAAGTTCAGGAACATCATGTTCACGTGCTGAATTTCGTCGAAGCCCGCCAGCACCGCCTGCTCGGCGGTCATGAAGGCGGGGATGTGCCCGCTCAGCTTGAGGCCGTGTTCCCTGGTGTACCGGGCAATGAACGGTACGAGGTCCGGCCTTATCGAGCTGTAGATCTTGATCTGCTCGAACCCCAGCCGGGCGTATTCGTCTATTGCCTGCCGTGCCTCGCCTTCCGTGGAAACCAGTACGCGCGTGGGGCCCGCGTACGGTCCCGGGCCGTCCATGAAGCCGCCGAGTACTACGCGCGGTCCCAGCGTGATCCCGTTGTCGAACTCCCGGCGCATCCGGAGTATCTGGTCCGTATCGTTCGCGAGGTCGCGCGTTGAAGTGACACCGGCAGCGAGATGCAGGATCCCGGCGGTGCCGCTCAGGTGGACGTGCATGTCCCACAGACCCGGCATCAGAACCATCCCGCTCAGGTTGAACGGCATGGCGTCTGGCGGGACGTCCACTGATCCATCCGGTCCCACCGCCTCGATGCGGCTGCCGTTCACGAGCACGGTGGTATGCGGCATGTAGGTTCCGGACTCGACGTCGAACACGCGGGCGTTGGTGAATGCCAGGGGTCCGTTGGGCACGCGCGCCAGACGCTGTGCCAGCGCCCGATCCCGCTCGGCGGCCACCTCCTCCTGAGCTTCCTGCAGCACGGGTATCACTGATTCCCAACCCTGCCGCACCACCACCAGCCACCCGAACAGGGTGGCAACCATCTCACCGGCCTCGTCGAACCATGCTCCGGTTGGAGTGAACGCGAGTCCCTCGACCGTGAAGTAGGTGAGCGTTCTTGTCCCGCCCGCCACCACTACCTCCTCGACCTGTCGAGACCGCCGCACCCGAGCCGTGCCTTCCGGCAGCAGGGGGAGGGCGGAATCCGGCGAGGCGAGCAGCGCGCGCACCAGGATCGCGAAGTCTTCCGGTGTAGAGGCGAACGTCACGTAGAAAGGAGTGCCCGATACCGGGCGCCGGTCGCGCTCCCCGGCGTTACGCCAGGATGCCACTCCGTCTACGATGGAAAACCACTCGTTTACTTCACCCTTGAAGTAGTCGTTACCGTCCACGGCGACCGACACGGGTACGCCGCCATCTCCCAGCCGTATGGTGGCGGTGAGCGACGGGCCGCGTCCGCGGTCGTTGTATTCGTATCGGACGTTCCGCCGGCCGTCAGGAGCGGTCCAGACGGTTTGGGTTCCGGCCAGGTTCCCCTGCATGAGGACCACGTAGTGGAGCGTGTCGGTGGGGACGGGGGCTGTGAGGGCGGCGAACAGGAACGAGGTCAGCATGGGAAAAAGATGATGCGCCGACACCGGGAGCGACAGGGTTGGCAGTTGGCGGTGCGATGCAAACTGCCAACCGCCAACCGCTAACCGTTACTCGTACCGCAATGCCACAATCGGATCCATCCGGGCAGCCCGCCGCGCGGGCCAGATCCCGAAGAACAGACCAATGGCCACACTGAATGCCACCGCCAGAGCAATGGCGTTCACGGAGATGAGCGTATTCCAGTTCGCCAGCCTGGAGAGGGCCACCGCGCCGCCCGATCCGACGATGATGCCGATCAGACCACCCAGCATGCAGAGCACCATGGCCTCAACCAGGAACTGGAGCATGATGTTCCCCCGTGTGGCTCCCAACGCCTTGCGCACACCTATCTCCCGGGTACGCTCGGTCACCGAGACCAGCATGATGTTCATGATGCCGATGCCGCCCACCAGGAGGCTCACCAGCGCGATCCCGGCCAGCAGGAAGGTGAACGTCTTCGTGGTTTCCTCGAACGTGGCCAGGAACTCGGCCCGGTTCCGGACCTGGAAATCGTTGTCCTGCCCCGGCCTCAAGCCGTGTTCACGTCTGAGAATCCGTTCGATTTCTATCATCGCCACCATCATCGAGTCCGGATGCGCCACCTGAGCCGTGATCGAGCGCAGGCGGTCCGTCCCCATGACGCGGTAGCGCCCGGTCTGCAGGGGGATCAGGATCTGCTCGTCCGGGTTCTGCCAGCTCCCCTGCGCACCCTTCTCCGAGAGCATTCCCAGCACCTCGAAGTTGATGCCCCGGATCTGAATGGTCTGACCGATCATCGCAAAACCATTGGCGCCGAGCATGGCGGGTACGCCCCAGCCGATCACCGCCACCCGGCTCCGTCCCTCGTCTTCTCCCGCTGTGAACATCCGGCCCGCCACCACATCGTAGTTATTGACGTCGGGGTAGTTGGGCGTTGTGGCGATCACGTTCACGTTGATGTTCTGAGCCAGGTACTTGATCTGCTGATTCCGGGTCAACTCCGGCACGACGTTCGTGAGTACCCGTGCCTCCCGGGTCAGCGCCCGTGAATCGTCCACGGTGAGGCTTACACGCTGGTCGGAGGCCACGCCCCGCATGAACGACTGTCCCGGCATGACCGTCAGCAGGTTGGTGCCGAGCGACTGGATCTGGTCCTGCACCGCCTTCTGAGCACCGGAGCCGAGTGCCACCATGGTGATTACCGCACCGACACCGATCACGATGCCGAGCATGGTGAGTGCCGAGCGGAGCTTGTTGGCCCGAACCGCGCTCAGGGCTACGCTGAAGATTTCGCCGAAAAGCATGATCCTACCTCCGCTGTACGCCGGGGAGTCCGGTGCCGCGTACCTGCTGCATCCGCGCGCGCCACTCCTCCTGCGATGCCAGCAGGCCCTGACTGGGCAGGACCAGCACGGTGTCTTCTGTGGTGAGCCCGCTCCGCACCTCGGCGTAATCGAGGTCGCTCAGGCCCGTCTGAATGCGCACCGGCACGGGCTCACCGTCGCGCAGCACGAAGACGATATAGCTGCCACCCGCCTCAAATCCGTTGGCGGCGCGCTGCTGGGCCCGCATGCCACCGCCCATGCCGGGACCGCCGCGTCCGGCGGCTCCCATCACGCGCTGAAGCAGGGCGCGCTCCTCGGTAGTGAGCGACTGCATGCCGCCGCCGCTCCGCATCTTCGTGAAGAGGGCCTGGACCTGCTGGGCGGTAACTCCCGGAGGGAGCTGGATCTCGCGGCCGTCCGGCCCGCGGAACACGTTGTCGCTCCGCGGCGCCGTACGCTCGGTGTCACCCGCCGTGGCTCCGCCCAGAGTTGCGCGGCTGATGCTGTCGGCGCGTGCCAGCTGCTGACCCACCGCATCCGGATCGAGCCCGAGTACGATTGCTGCCGAAGCCACGTCACGCTGCGTGCGCAGCGCCGCCACCGGCACCGCGACCACGTTGCGCCGCTCGCCCACATGCATCTCTACTTCCGCGTTCATGCCGGGCTTCAGACGAAGTCCGGGGTTGGCGATCTGTACCAGCACCGGGAACATCGTGACGTTCTGCTGTACCTGCGCCTGCGGCTCGATCTTGAGCACGGTCCCGCGAAAGGGCTGCTGCGGGAACGCGTCGACGGTGATAGTAACGTCCATACCGGACTCGATCTTCCCGATATCGGTCTCGTCCACGAGCGCCCGCACCTGAACGGTGTCAAGGTTGGCCATCTGGAGGAGTACCGTCCCGCCGCCCACTTCGCGGGTGGCCGACGTAATCACGGTGCCCACCTCCACGCCCCGCTGAATGATGATCCCCGAGATGGGAGCGCGGACGTCCGTGTCTTCGAACGCGATCTTGGCGTCTTCAAGGGCACGGTCGGCACGAACCAGCGAAGCGTTGGCGTTGGCCGCCTGCAGCCGCGCCGCCTCGTACTCCTGCTCGGTGATCGCCTGGCTGGCGTACAGCTCTTCAGCCCGTCTCAACTGCGAACGCGCGTTAGTGAGCTGTGCCTGCGCCACCTCGAGATCGGCCTCTGCCTGCGTGAGGGCCAGGCGCGGACCGCGGGGATCCACCCGCACGAGCAACTGGCCCGGCCGTACGGCGTCACCGGTCTCCACCGCCACCTGTACGATCTCGCCGGACGCCTTGGACTTGACCTCCACCGTGGTGATCGGCTCGATCACTCCCGCCGCCCGCGCCGACACCACGATGTCGCGCTGCACCACGGGGATTGCCTGATAGACCCGGGGAGGTGGTTCATTGCTGCAAGCCGCCAGCGCCATCACCGTGGCCGCCGCCGACATAATCATACGCTTGATCATTGCTCTCTCGGTGTCAGAATGTCCCGCTCGATGTGCCCGTCCAGCAGGTGAATCTGCCGGTGCGCGTGAGCGGCAATGTCATGCTCGTGCGTAATCAGAATTACGGTCTGCCCCTGCCGGTGCAGATCCTCGAAAACCGCCATGATCTCGTTGGCCGTCGAGCTGTCGAGGTTACCGGTAGGCTCGTCGGCCAGCAGGATGCTGGGGTTGTTCACCAGCGCGCGCGCTATGGCCACACGCTGCCGCTGGCCGCCCGACAGCTCGTTGGGCCGGTGGTGCATGCGATCGCCCAGTCCTACGCGCTCGAGCGCCCCTTCCGCCCGCTCCCGCCTCACGGAAGACTTGAGTCCCGCGTAGATGAGCGGCAGTTCCACGTTGTGAAGCGCAGTAGCCCGCGGGAGCAGGTTGAACGTCTGGAACACAAATCCGATTTCCTTGTTGCGGATCCGCGCCAGCTCGTCGTCGTTCAGATCGCTCACCTTCTGGCCGTTCAGCCAGTACTCACCCGAAGTGGGCGTGTCGAGACAACCCAGCAGGTTCATGAGCGTGGACTTGCCGGACCCCGACGGGCCCATGATGGCCGTGAACTCGTTGCGCCGGATCTGAATGTCCACTCCGCGCAGGGCATATACGGTCTCCGCGCCCATCTCGTAATGACGCGCCAGCTTGTACGTCAGGATGATGATGTCAGGCTGGGGGATGTCCCCGGTCCGGAAATCGATCTTGGTGGCTGCGGTCACAATTCCCTCCCCAGCAGTGACTCGATCTGTGCCCGGGCAATCAGGAAGTCCAGACGCGCCGTGACCAGATCCACCTCCGCCTGATCGAGGGCCACCTGAGACGACAGCAATTCGACCATGGTTGCAGCGCCCAGCCGGTACCGCTCGCGCTGCACCCGCAGGTCCTCTTCCGCCGCCGCGCGGCTCGCGTTGGCGATGCTCATCCTGGCTTCGGCCGACCGCATGTTGGCTACGAACTGGGTGAACTGGGCCTGGGCTTGCCGGCGCGCGTCGTCGGCCCGGGCGCGAGCTGCATCAGCCTGCGCGTTGGCGCGGGTGACGTTCGTCTCCCGGGTGAACCCGTTGAACAGCGACCAGGAAAGCTGAAGCCGTGCCGACCAGGAATTAGCCAGCTGATCGATCTCGGCCCCCGACCACGCGTTGTTGTACGACGCCGTGATCGACGGGAAGTACTGCGCGCGCGTCACGTGAACCTGTGCCTGGGCGGCCCGGGACGACGCTTCGGCCGCCGCGATCGATGGAGCGTTGGCCAGCAACTCCTGGCGTGCCGCAGCCTCGTCGAACACCCAGGGCTCGAACAGGCCCGGTTCGGACACCGCCTTTACGGGCCGGTCGAAACCGATGAGCCGGGCAAGGTTGGCCTCGGAATTCGATAGTTGCGTCTCGGCGTTCAACAACTGCAGCCGTGCATTCGCCAGCTCGACCGTTGCGCGCAGCGTATCCGACCGCGTGGCACTGCCGGCCGCCAGCTTGTCCTTGGCAATCTTGAGCTGCTCGTCGGCTCGCTGGATCCGGGTCTGCGAAACCCGCACCAGTTCCTGCGCTGCCAGCGCGCTGAAGAACGTCTGCTTGGTTTGAAGCACGATCTGGAACTGCTGGTTCACCAGTTGTGCGTCGGCGTTGTCCAGGTTGGCGGACGCCGCGCGGTTCTGGGCCGGCCGGCGGAACCCGTCGAACAACTCCAGCGACGCGTTGAGGCCCGCCGAATAACTGTTGGACGCACCCAGTGAGACCACTTGCTGCGTGTTGGGATCCCACCGGTTGGCGGAATTCCGGGCAAAGGTCGAGTTGGTGGACAGAGTGGGCATCCAGTTACCGATCGCTTCACGGCGGGAAGCGGACGCCGTCCGCAGGTCTCCGCGGGCCTGCACCATTGCGGGCTGCACCCGTACGGCGAGCGCCACTGCGTCCTGCAGGGTCACGGTGATCTCCGGCTCCTGAGCCGCGAGCGATCCGGCCACGGAGGACATCAGGACCACGGCCGTCGCCATCGAGAAAGCTCTAGCGACCATTGCCCCTCCGATCCCGCTCCGCGCGGATGCTGTCGCTCCGCGCGATCAGGCCGCGGTAGATCTCCTGCTGCTGCTCGTCGAGCACCGGCATGATGTCACGACGGATCTGATTACGTAGTTCATCCATGCGGGGCCGCACCTCGCCCCAGATTTCGCGCGTGGCGGCCTCGTGGCGATCCACGATCTTCTGTATCGTGTCGCGCTGCGCTTCGGTGAGTGACACATCGCGTCCCAGGCGGTCCACGTAACTCTGCCGCTCCGGACGCACACACGGCTTGGCAGCCTCGGCGCGTTCGCCCCAGGCGTTCGAGGCCGCACCACCAACCAGGCCGCCGGCCACGAATACGCCGGCGAGCAGGGTCAGCGCCATGAACTTCGATCGATTCAACATTACCAACCAACCTTCTCCATTTCGTTAAGGGACGCCTCGTGCGTCCCGCTGTCAGTCGTACTCGAGAGTTGCAGCCAGTACTACATCCACGCTCGGCGGCCGCGGCGAGTCGAGCACCGCGGTGGCTCCCGGCTGCCACAGAAACTCGTCGATCGCCAAGGCGTCTCCCGCCGAGATCGACCGACCCAACCACATACCACCCAGGGCTGCCAGCACCATTGCTGCAGCAAGGCCAGGGCGGGCCCACGTGCCCAACACCTCCCACCAGGGCAGGGCCTCAGGGAGCCGTGCGATCACCCGGTTCGCAAACACGGCGTCGTCCGGCGAGGAAAGCACCTCGCTGAGTGCGCGCCCCAGTTCCGCGTCCGGCTTGTGATCGAACTGCATCTGACCGTCCATTCGTCCCTACTCCTTCCATCCCTGCCAGGCCGCAAGGGGCTCCCTCAGGGCTCGGCGTGCGTGAAAGACGTCCGACCTTACCGTTCCTTCCGGTATGCCGAGGATTTCAGCTATCTCGGCGTGCGAGTATCCCTCGACATCGAAGAGGACCACCGCAGTCCGCTGCCGCTCCGGCAGCTCGTCCAGCGCCGCCCGGAAGGCGGCCTTGAAGGCTCGGCGGTCTGTCACCGCAGCCGGACCCGGTTCGTTGCTCGCCGTTACCGGCGAGATCTCGTCTGTCCGGCGCACTTTGAGCCGGCGCCGCCTGTCGGCCGCCGCATTCGCCACGATTCTCATCAACCATGGGCCGAACGGGCGTGCCGTATCGAACCGTTCGATGTTCCGGAGTGCCGCCAGAAAACCGTCCTGCGCTGCGTCGTCGGCATCATCCGGGTTGCTCAGGACTGTGCGGGCAACCCGCCGTGCCTGTCCGGCATACCGCTTCACCAGTTCGCCAAAGGCGTCTCTGTCTCCGCCCTGCGCCCGGACGGCGATCTCTCCGTCTTCCACTGTATCTGTACGCATGACAGGGGGTTGGCGTTGGGCTCAGTCTTCCCGGGCGCGCCGCCGGCTCAGGAAGGCATGGGCGCCTCCAAAGGCCAGGGCAAAGGCCCCGGCAGCAAGGACGTAGGCCATGATCCGGGGGAGTGCGAGCAACAGAAGACCGATTCCTATGGTAGTGAATATGAATGCCCCGGCTATTGAGCGGCGGGCGCCCCCGGTCACGTGGCGCACGAGCTGAAACGCGCGCTCCCTTCGCTCCTTCATACCCCGGGCGGCGACGGCATCCCCCGCCGGGACCACGGACGGAGGGAGCAGGTCTGTCAGGGGAATCCGGGTGCCTCGCGGCTTGAGCACTATCTCCACGGCGCCGCTCAGGTCCAGCCGGAACTGCTGGGCGGCGGTTGCCGCGACCGCGGTGTCCTGAATCAGGACATCCAGTTCCCAGTTACCGATCAGGCTGGACGGGTTAAGGTTGCTCGATCCTACCTTGAACCATTGATCGTCCACCATGATGGTCTTGGCGTGGAGCATGGGGCCACGCCACTCGAAGATCCGCACACCTGCCTCAAGCAGTTCACGATACCCCACACGCGTGAGGGTCCTCAGGAGCGGAATGTCGCTCTTGTCGGGCAGGAGGAGCCTGACGTCCACTCCGTCGCGAGCGGTCGCGATCAAGGCGGAGTAGAGCGACGCGGGAGGTACCAGATACGCCTCCGTGATCCAGATCCGTTCGGTAGCGGCACCGAGCAGCAGCTCGGCCGCCCGCGAGAGACGGAACTGCCATGGGGTGCCTTCCACTACTCTCACGGCGGCCTCGCCGCAGGCGGCGGGGTTCGGTTGCAGCGAGTCCGCGCCGGATGGCTTACGGCCCCGGTCCGACGCGCCCCACGCCCGGAAAAAAGTCAGCTCCAGAGCGGGCACCGCCGGTCCGCACATCTCTATGGCCGTGTCACGCCACGGCGGAATTCCCTTCTCGCTGTCTCCCACCCACTCGTCACCTACGCAGAAACCGCCCAGCACGCAGCGCTCGCCGTCCACCGCCACGTACTTCCGGTGGTTTCGCTGGATCGAGCGTATCAGGCGTATCGGGTTCATCGGGTTGAACGCCCGCACCTCAACTCCTGACCGGGCCATCTTCCTGAAGTACCTGCGAGACGTCCCGCGGCATCCCAACTGGTCGTAGAGCACCTTGACTTCCACACCTCGTCCCGCTGCCGCCTCCAGACGATCGGCGATACGCCGGCCGGTGTCGTCGTCGCGCATGATGTAGTTCTCGAAGTGCACGCGGTGCTTTGCTCCATCCAGCAACGCCTCCAGACGAGAAAAAAGCTCGGGCCCGTCCGCCATGTACGTCACTGCGTTCCCGGGAATGGCCCGGCTGCCGCACGCCCGGTCGATCGCCCGCTCCAGCCTCAAGCCTGCCCCAGTCCCAGGCGCGATTCTTCCGGACGGAGCGCCCCGAGCACGAATTGCACGTGCTCTTCCAGCGGCACACCCAGCTCCTCGGCCCCCTGCTGAATGTCATCGCGGTTAACCCCCCGCGCGAAGGCCTTGTCCTTGAGCTTCTTCTTGACGCTCTTCACCTCGAGATCGTTAAGGCTCTTCGACGGCCGCACCAGCGCGCAGGCCACCAGGAACCCGCAGAGTTCGTCCACCGCGAACAGTGTCCGGGCCAGCAGCGTATCCCGCTGCACTCCGGTGTACGAAGCGTGCCCCAGAATCGCCTGACAGGACGGCTCGGGGAACCCGCGCTCGCGTAGCACTCCCACGCCGAAGGACGGGTGCTCCTCAGTGGCGGAATGGGCCTCGTTGGGGTAACGCTCGTAATCGAAATCGTGTACCAGCCCCACAACGCCCCAGGCGTCTTCGTCCTCCCCGAACTTGCGTGCGTAGGCGCGCATGGCGATTTCCACCGCATACATGTGCTTCCTGAGCGCTTCAGACTCCGTGTATTGATGCATGAGAGCCAGTGCTTCGTCGCGTGTCATCCGGCAACCTCCACGTTCCAGCGTTCGAACCAGTACTCGAGCATGATGAGCGGCCAGAGCCCCCGGATGTGGTTGGCTCTGCCTGTGCGGTGCTCTGCCAGGAGACCTCCCACCACCTCGGGCCTTACCAGTCCACGGGCGGCCAGGCGGTCGGGGGAGAGCAACCGGTTTGTCTCCGCCGCCAGGCCGGTGTTGATCCATGAGCCGACCGGCACGCTGAGACCCCGTTTCCGCCTGTGGAGAATAAACGCGGGGAGGAGCGGTTCGGCTACTTCCCTGAGGAGGCGCTTGGTGGCGAATAGCCCCACATGCGACCGTGCCGTGACCGCAAATGCGGCCCGTGTAACTTCCTGGTCAAGGAACGGAGCGCGGGCCTCGAGCGAGGCCAGCATCGTGGCCCGATCCATCTTCACCAGCAGGCGTTCCCTGAGCTCGGCTTCGTAGTCCATGCGCATGGCTCCACCAACCGCATCCGCTTCGGGCATGAGCGGCGGTGCGATCACAGCCGGTTCGACTCCATCGGCTGCGACTGTCTGCGGCAGGCCGGTACCGAACCAATCGACGTGACGTTCGAACCACGGGCGTTCGGCGGCACGCACGAATCTTTTCAGGAGGTATTCCAGGGGCACTCGTTCGCGCGAGACCGGAAGTGATTCAACAACGAATCTGACCAGCCCGCGAAGCGGCCCCGGCAGGGCGACGAAAACCTGAGCCAGCCGGTGCCCCAGGTACGTGGGGTAGCCGCCGAAGAGTTCATCGGCTCCTTCGCCGCAGAGCACCACGCGCACCTCCTGCCGCGCCGCCTCCGCCAGGAGCAGGGTGGGGAGAGCGGCCGGATCGGCCACCGGCTCCCCCAGACGCGTGATCCGGTCCAGCGCCGAACGCAGTGAATCTTCCCGAGCCTCCACGGACACGTGCCGAGTGCCCAGCCAGTGGCTGACCGCAGCCGCAGCCGGTCGCTCGTCGTATGAATGGAAGGGGAAGCCCACCGCGTACGTGCGCACACGGTCCCGCCCGGCAGCGTTCACCGCGAGCTTCGCAACCAGCGAGGAATCGAGTCCACCGCTCACAAAGACTCCCGTGGGGGCATGAGGGTCCAGTTGCCGATCCACGGCCTGAGCGAGCAGCGCACGGATGCAGGATGTGTCTTCCGGCGTCGCGGGGTGAGGCCGTTCAGGCACCGGATCCCAGTATCGGCGCGCCAGCAGTTGTGATCCCTGAAACACCATCACATGTGCGGCGGGCACCCTGCGTACGTTCTCAAGCAGGGTGCGGGGTTCGCGGACGTATCCCAGCACGAGGTACTCGGCAAGGGCAGCACGGTCGAACATACGTCGTCCGGACGGGTCACCCATCAGGGCCTGCATCTCGGAGGCGAACCACAGTTCGGTGCCAAACAGGCCGTAGAACAACGGCTTCTCACCCGCGCGGTCGCGCGCCAGTACCAGTGTCCGGGTCCGCCGGTCCCACAGGGCGACCGCGAACATTCCATCCAGTTCGGCGATTGCTTCTACACCGTATTTCAGATAGAGCGGGAGGATTGTTTCCACATCTGCGGCCGAGCGCCACGGATAGGTATCGAAGCGGCGCCTGAGATGAGGTGCGTTGTAGATCTCACCGTTGCAGGCCAGCCAGACGTTCCCATCAGGGCTGGCGAAGGGTTGATCGGAATGGGGGTGTGGGTCAACTATGCGGAGGCGTTCCACCCCAATCGCGGCGTCAGGCGCTTCGAGCGTGCCGTGACCGTCGGGCCCGCGGTGCCGCAGGGCAGCCGCCATCCGGTGCAGCAGCTCCGGCGCCCTGAGCGGCGCGCCGGTGAGCGAGATCATACCGTATATGCCGCACACTACCTGGTCGCCGCTGCCAGATCCGTCTCACCGCACGGTCCGTACACCGCATACTTCGCCGACTCGGCCATGGGGAATGTGTACCGTTCCAGCACCGATCGGCTCCGGGCGTCGTCGGCCCGCACCAGGAACACGCGAGGTCTGGTGCAGAGCGCCACTGCTTCCTGCCACCATCCCGGTGGACGGAGCGGCGAGTCCGGTAGCCGGCGCAGTTGGTCGGTGCGGCGGAGGACATAGTTACTGGTGAGTTCAGCGCCCGTTGCGGTTGCGAGCGTCACCGGTTTTCCCAGGTAGAACGGCAGCGATAGCGGGTAGGCTCCCACGCCCACGATCTCGGTGTCCTCGGCAAGCGCGGGCCGTATGGCGCGTGCAAGTGCTGCGGCCGAGCGTTCTTCGCCGAGCGTGCGCATGAGTTTCAACCCCGCCAGTGGAATGGAGGCTACGGGCAGTGTCATTGCCAGAAGCAGGAGGGCGAGCCGGCGGTTCACGAAAAATACGGTCACGCCGGAGAGCAGTGTTGCTCCTCCCAGAACCAGCGCGGTTTGCGGAATCGTTTGCGCCACTGCCTCGGACGCGCGCGCCCAGTCCGCGATTGAATTCCGCGACAGGATTGCGAACCCGCCGATCGCCACCAGTAATCCGCCTGCTATCCGTGCGCCGGGGAGATGCCCGCGCTGGTCATGCCAGGCCGCCGCAAGCAGGAGCGCAACGGGCGGCACCAGCGGGAGCACGTACTGGGGCCGCTTGGACTGGGAGAACGAGAAGAACACCAGGGGAACCAGAATCCAGAGCAGGAAAAACACGGTCTGCCGGTCAACGCCCCGCCGCGCCGCGGCCGTGACTGCCGCAGGAATCCAGGGCAGCGTTGCCCCCAGGATGATGGGCAGGAAATACCAGAAGGGGCCGGTGCGATCGAGCCGGTCGGTGAGCAGTCGCTCGGTGGTTTCGGTCACGAGTACGTACCCCACGTAGTCAGGTACGTGGTGCGACATGTACATCACCCACGGCATCATGAGCGCCACACAGGCAAGGATGCCCACCGGGTCGAGCACAGCTTTCGCCCGCTTCCGCCACACGGCATAGGGCAGGGCCACAAGGAGCGGGAAGATCAGCATCACCGGACCCTTGGTAAGGATGCCCAGGGCAACCGCAACCCAGGCGAGCGGCGCCCACCAGTCCCAGTCTTCTTCCACCGCACGATGGAACGCTACGAGCGCCGCCACCACGAAGAACGTCAGGGCGCTGTCGAAGATCACCGTGCGCGCGTAAGCCAGCGTGAACGGGGTGGCCAGGTACGCGATCGCGGCAATCCAGGCGGCGGTTACACCGAACAGGCGTCGCG
>CAZTIV010000019.1:0-12818 GCA_964613905.1 uncultured Gemmatimonadaceae bacterium
GCATGGGCACCGTGAACTGAATGCTGCCCCGCCACATGGTACCCATCCAGTTGAAGACCTTGATGGCTGACGGAACCGCAATCAGCATAGTGGAGATCATGAAGGTGGTGCCTAGCGTGGGGTTCATGCCGCTCTGGAACATGTGGTGGCCCCACACGATCCATCCCAGGAATGCAATGGCGATGATGGCGAAAACCATCGAGTGGTAGCCGAAGACGGGCTTCCGGCTACCGTTGGCGATGATGTCCGACGCCATTCCCATGGCGGGGAGGATCAGGATGTACACCTCCGGGTGTCCGAAGTACCAGAACAGGTGCTGCCAGAGGAGCGGTTGTCCGCCTTCTGTCGGATTGAAGAAGTGCGTGCCGATGGTCTGATCGAAGAGCAGCATGATGGCGGCACCCGACAGGATCGGGATGGCCAGCAGGACCAGAATGGCCGTGATGAAAAGCGCCCAGATGGAGAGCGGCAACCGGAACCAGGTCATTCCGGGAGCGCGCATGTTCACGACCGTGGTGATGTAGTTCGTGGCGCCCAGGATTGACGACAGGCCCAGTATAATGATGCTGAGGAGCCACAGCTTCTGTCCGGCGCTTACTCCGCTGTACTCGGAGACGGCACTCAGCGGAGCGTACACGGTCCAGCCGGCCGCCGCGTGTCCCCCCTCAACGAAGAATCCAGCGAGCATGAGCAGACCCGCAGGCACCGCGATCCAGAACGACCACATGTTGAGTCGAGGGAAGGCCATGTCCGGCGCGCCGATCTTGAGCGGGATCAGGTAGTTCCCGAACACGCCCACCAGCAACGGCATGATGGCGAAGAAGATCATGAACGTGCCGTGCATGGTGACGAGCGCGTTATAGAACTCGGGCAGCAGTATGCCCCCCGGGGCCATCGTTTCCGGCAGGATCCCGCCGCCGGGCACCGGAGTGTCGGGGAAACCCAGCTGCCAGCGGATCAGCATCGCCAGCAGCCCTCCCAGGAACAGGAAGATCAGGCTCAGCAGCAGGAACTGAATGCCGATGATCTTGTGATCGGTTGAGAAGATGTACTTCCGGATGAACGACAGCTCGTGTTCGCCGGCGTGAGCTGCGTCGTGCGGAATAGCGGTGGTGGCCATGCGCCGTCCTCTCAGTTTGCCGGGCGGAGGGCGGTGACGGTCGCGGCCTGCGCCTCGACCCACCGCTCGTATTCTTCCGGTGTATGCACCGTCACGAGACCGCGCATGCGGTAATGTCCCAGACCGCACAGTTCGGCGCACGCGATCTCGTAGACACCGGTTTCGGTTGCCTCGAACCAGACGTTGATGCTCATTCCGGGAACCGCATCCTGCTTGACGCGAAACGCGGGAACGAAGAACGAGTGGATCACGTCCTCCGCGGTGAGCCGTATGACCACCGGCCGGTTAACGGGAATGTGAAGATTGTTACGGACTTCGATGTCGTCGGCCGTGCCGAGCACACCGTCTGGTCCCGGATGCGTCATGTGCCACTCGAACTGCCGTGCGTCGACCGCGTATGGAATGGCGTCAGGCGGCACGCTGTCGCGGCCCTTGACGAGATGCCACACGCCGCCGCTCATAACGCCTATGACCACGACGGCCACGGCCGGCACGGCCGTCCAGATTACCTCCGCCCTGGTGCTGCCCTGCGTGTAATACGCCTTGCGCCCCGGGCGCGCCCGGTACTTCACCAGGAACACAATCAATCCCACCTCGACGATCACAAAGGCGATGCCCGTGATCACGAGGATCAGGTAATAGAGGAAATCGATGTCCGACGCGAACGTCGACGCGCCGGGGGGCAGGAACCAACCCATGCGGCCTCCCTATGAGGTCGTGCCGAAGGTGAATTCCACGGTCGCCGTTCCGCCGTCTTCAACCGTAGCGGTGCCCCGGCGAGTGCCAAGCGTCTCGTGCCAGGCTTCGATCTCGTACGTTCCCGCTGGCAGTCCGCGTATGGAGAAGCTTCCATCCTCGCTCGAAGCGCCGAAGTACGGATGCGGCATCACGAACACAGATGCATGCATCCATCCGTGCACGTTGCAGTCGAACGAAATGTTGTCTTCCGGTTCGCTGAAAGTCCGCGTGGCCACCATGCCGGCCCGTGGCTGGCTGATGTTGAATCCGCGATTCACTGTGGGGCGCGCGCGGATGTTATGCAGCAGGGGATCGCTGTTCCGGATCTCGAACGACTGTCCTGCCATCACGCCAAGCACACGCGGAATGTAGAGACAACCGTCCTGGTCCACGGAGGGCGTTTCCGCCAACGGCGGATAAGGTCCGTCGGGGAGGCCGCCAACTACGCGCACGAACACGTTCTTGAGTCTTCCGTCGCGTACCGCAACGATGGGGTCGCGAGGCCCGTTGGCGTACTTTGCCGCGCAGTCCGGCTCTTCTCTCATGTCGAGCGCGGGATTCTCCGGCGGCGTACCCTGGAAACTGACCGTTCCCGTGATAGTAGCAGTCCCGAGCGGGGGTACAGCGGCCTCCCGCGCGGCCGGCGTGTCCGCGGACTCACCGCCGCAGGCCACGCACAGGAGCACCGAGGTCGCAAACAACCGTCGCATCATGCCTCCCTATCCTTCGGTTTGAGACTGGTGGGCGCCCTTCTGAGCGCGCCACACTACGAACATGCCAAGCCCGGCGGTTATCAGTGCCGCCAGGACCGGCGCTATGAATACACGTGTGGGAACCGGCTTGTCCAGATAGATCGCGTACCAGGAGCTGATTGCCGAACGGACTTCGTCCTCGCCGTTGCTGCCGTCAGCGGCCAGGAAGGCTATGGGCATTGCCTCGCCCAGATTGAAGGCCGGTGCGTCGGTGGTGGCTGGCGAGATGGCTCGCCTGAACTGCACTCTCCACTCGCCGTTATCGAACGAGGCCACGTGGGTTACCGGCGTCGCCAGCCCCAGCGGGGTGAATGCGGTAAGTGAGGTCGACGTGCCTTCGTTGACATCGTCCGGTGCACTGGTCCACCTCCACTGATAGGCCGGCCGCCTGCGGTCGCCGCCCAGGAAATAGGGGCGTTCGCTACCGTCCTGTCGCTGGGCCGGGAACTGGACATGCAGCCTGTCCGGTCCCTGTGTGGTCGGTATGGGGCCGTCGGCGTCGGTCATAGTGGCGGCCATGTGCTCGATCCATTCCTGCCAGGCCGGGTCAGGACTCTGCGAGGGATCGGTCCAGCTGACGAGCAGAGCGAGGTCGTTACCGTCGTGGAGTGCCCTCACCCAGAGCCCCGCCACTCGCGGCGCAAACCAGCGCGGCGGTACGATTATCTGGGCGCCGAGCGGAATGTAGAACGTCTCCACGTCGTCCCAGGCGGCGTCCCTCGGTCCTGATGGGAGTGATCCGTCGCTCAGCCTGGCGCGAATGACCGCGCGAACGCGCGGTTCACGCTCAGGTGCGAGGCTCCGGACGTACTGGGCGACCCTCCAGAGCTGTTCATCGGTGATGATTTCGCCTTCGATCGCATCGGCAAAGGAAGGCATGGGGGTTCCGTCAAGCCCTGTGCGCAGCCGGCGGTAGATATCCTCAACCGTGCTTCCTCCGTTGAACCGCCACGGTTTGGTGAGGTCGGCGGGCCAGATGGGGAGATCCCAGTCATCCAGAAGGGTTGGCGCCGAGTATCCGTCTCCCCGTCCCCCATCCCCGTGGCAGCGGTAGCATTCCAGTTCACGGAACACCCGTGCCCCTTCTGCCAGGCCTTCGTCGGTGACGCGCGGTGCGCGAGTGAATGTCAGCGGTTCGGGCGCCGCACCTTCGAAGAATCGTGAGAAGGTCTTGAGGTATGCCACTACGTCAGCCCGCTCCTGGGATGACAGCCGGCCACGCCACCCGGGCATCGCGGTGCCGGGCATGCCGTCGTCCACAATGCGACGGATGTCGGCGTCGGTGGGAAGCTCCCCGCTCGCGGTGGTGCGGATCTGATAGACGCCGCGGGTAAAATCTCTCGGCAGCGGGAACATGTAACGCGCGCCTTCGCCGTCACCGGCCCCGGTGTCACCGTGACAACTGGCGCACCAGCGGTCGTAGACGACCTTGCCGCGTTCGAGGTCCTGAGCCTGAAGGGCGGTGGCAAGAACATGGCCGATCACGACGCCGATGGCGATGCGCCCTGACGCTCGTATCGCCATCAGTGCGCCTCCCACCTGCGGGGCCGCCAGCCGGTCTGCTCATACAGATAGATGATCACGGCCCATATCTCGTCTTCGGCGAGGATGTCCTCCCAGGCCGGCATGGCGGAGTCCCACGGAGTTCCTTCGCGCGGCAGGCCGGGACCGCCCTTGGCGATGCGCCAGAAGACGAAGCTTTCCTCGAGTTGTGCGATGGTGCCCGGATCCGTGAACGACAAGGGTGGCGGGCTGAAGGCCTGAGCGTAGTGGCCGTCGCCGTCGAGACGGTCGCCGTGGCAAGCCACACAGTTTTGTACGTACACTCGCCGTCCCACGCGCATGTGGTCGTCCATCTCTCCCCGTGTCCTGAGCGGATTCTCGAGTCCCACGATGGACATGGTGGTTCCGCGGAAGGTGATCTGGCTCGGTGGCGCAGGATGAATGGAACGGAGCTGGGCCGGTGCCGTGACCTTGGGGCGGGCCTGATCGTACGCCACGAATCCCACCAGCGCGGGGATCAGGATCAGCAGAGCGAGACGGAGCTGGCGGCGGCCGGGGTCCACCAGAGTGGCAAGAACCGGTTGCTTGAACTGCCGCCAACGCTCTTCGTTATCGCTGACATAGACCAGGATACCCACCAGCACGGTGAGGGTATACTGGACAACCACGCTTTGCGGGACAGGGGCGCTCCGAACTCCGAACAACGGGGGGATGTAGGTGATCCCCCACCTGAAAAACGCATACGATCCAAACAGCAGGAGTATGGCCTGCCAGAACGGATGGCCGAGCAATCCACCCCTGCTGCTCATCGCCTGGCCGCCAGGTAGCTCACCATTGCCTCAAGTTGTGTGGCTGAGAGTTGGTCGCCAAATGTAGCCGGCATCATTCCAGCGAACTGTTCAAAGCCCGGCGACACATCCATGCCGGGGTTCAGGATCTTGCGCCGCAGCCAGGCGGCATCGCGCCTCCGTCCGATGCCGTCGAAGGACGGACCGATGGGTGGGCCCTGGCCGTCTATCTGGTGGCAGCCCAGGCAGCCGCTCTCCAACAGGAGCTGGCGCGGATCGGTGGTGGCTGAACGCGCGGGTCCGGCGGGCTGAGCGGCCGTCTCCGGCCCGGAGGTGGCCCGTATGTCTGCCGCCGTAACCGTTACTTCCCCGCCCTGCGTCTCGAGGAACGCGACCACTGCCCACACCTGGTCTTCGGAGAACCCCTGTCTCCGCATGTCGGTCATGATGTTGTCGAACCCTCGTACGACGTACGCTCCCGGGTTCGTGAGTGCCTGGTAGAGATAGGTCTTGCAGTCCAGGCCGTCTACCCGCCGGTCGCAGCGGGCGCCAATGGCGCCCTCGCCGCCGTGGTCGGTCAACAGGTTCGGGGCGCGGGTACCGAGCCCATGACACGCGGTGCAGCCGCCGGCTCCGTTGAAGATGCGTTCTCCGGCGGTGACGAGAGCCTCGGGTGTGACGTCGTCTCCGAAGGCCAGGTCTTCGGGCACCTCGGATTCGAGCTGAGGAATGATGTGGGCGACAAACGTATAGAACCCGATTACTACCAGGCCCACGACCACGATCTTGAGGTTGGTGGCCCACATGGCGTCAGACCTCCACCGGTTCCGGTTTACCCATGGCCTTCTCCGCCAGTCCGCCAAGCCAGAAGATGACCGCCACCATGCCGAGGAATACCACCACACAGATACTGATTATGTTGGCGGCATAGCCGAGCGCCGGTGTGGCGGCATAGGGACTGGTATCGGGCATCACTTCCCAGACGTGCCAGTGCTGGCGGATGCCACTTCTGGCAAACCCCATGAGCCCCATGAGCCAGGTGAAGGTTACCGCCAAGACGAAGAGCGCGTATTGTGACCTGTCGGGCATGTCACCCCAGCGGATCTCGCCGCGGGATTCCGCTCCCTTCCCGATGGCAATGTCTATGACCGTTACCCCGATGATGCACGCCAGCACGGCCAGCACCTGGTAGACGCTGAAGCCGATGCGCACGATCGTTTCGACGAAGTATCCGTATATGCCGTAGAACAGAACCACCCCAGCCGAGATCACGAACATGGCGCCCTGGACCACGGTTCCCTCGCGGGCCCAGGACACAGTGGGCTGCTTATTGGCCCTTCGGTAAAGCAGGAACGACAGGAACGTCGTGAGGATCATCAGGTTCACGGCGGTGTTCTTGGCGCTCATCAGTCCGAGGACGCTCAGGAACGGGTGGTGCGATCCGCCCATGGCGGCCAGTTCTTCCCGGCTTGCAATCATTGTGTTGGGAGTGGCCCACACGATCCAGCAGATCACGAGGAGCAGCAGCATCCACTTGGTGTACGGTGTGAATCGTTCCGCACCCGGAATGCGACCCATGCCGATCCACAGGTAGTAGTTTGCGGCGAGGAACAGGACCCCGATGAGTACGGCCTGGACGATCCAGAGCCAGCTCATGAAGCCGCCCATCATGGTAACACCCATCTGCTGGTTGTACTCGTAAATCTCGCGTCCCAGCCAGTAGCCCGCAAACGGCAGCACGATAAACGTCGAGATGGCGATGAAGTTGCCGACGTACCCCATCCAGTCATAGTGCGCCCGTTCCTGGGCGGTCTTTGCCGACAGGAACCGGTACGCGGCGTACGCCGCCACGATCGCCCCTCCAAAGACAGCGTTGGCAATGAGCCGGTGGATGTTGATGGGCATCCAGGTGGCGTTCGCGATGGCGTTCCACATGGTGACGCCTTCTGGGAGCCCCTGCACCGTCGTGCCTTCGGGCGGCGACATCATGTACGTGAGCCAGCCGTTGGCTATGAACATCACGATGGTGCCCCAGACGTTGAGCAGGATGCCCAGACCCCAGTGTCCCCACTTGGCCCGCCCCGCTTTCCATCGATCCCAGCCGTAGTAGTACATATACAGTGTGAATGACTCGATGAAGAACAGACCGGCATAGATGTACATCGACAGGCCGAAGATATCGGCCATGTGGTTCCAGAACCGCGGGTAAAGCGTGGTGAGGAAGAACACCAGCATCGCGCCCCAGAGCGCGGTGGCGCTGTAGGCGAATACCAGGAGCCGGGTGAATTCCTTGGAGAGGACGTCGTACTTTCTGTCCTTGCCGACGATCCCGATGAGCTCGGTGATCACCGCGAACATGGGCACGCCCAGCACAAACGCGGCGAACATGAGGTGCACTTCCGCAGCAATCCATACCGCGGCTCGGGCCCCGATGACCGGGAAATCGCCGTAGGAGCGGCCGCCCTCGGCGGCGGCCTGTAGCAGCCAGAGGGCTTCAGGCATTGTCAGACAGGAAAAACGGTTTGCGCTTCGAGAAATCAACCGGCATGGCGCTCCGCACCTCCCGCATGAGGTCCACCGTGATCTCGCTGCGTCCCTGGCGCCGCGCGTAGTCCTCCAGTCGTTTGACCACCACGCCGCGCACGAACGAAGGGATCCGCTGCATCCGGGCTTCTGCTTCCGGCGTCCAGTTCAGTTCGGGCGCTGCGGCCATGCCGTAGGTGACCGGGCGCGCCCGCTCGATGATCGGTATGCGGCCGGTCGGTTGGTACGCGCAGGACGGATCTTCGGCCAGGTAGTCACCTTCGGAGCCGAATGCGCGGGCCCTGCAACCGCCGCAGAGGGTGCGGTATTCGCACACCCCGCACCTCCCTCCCAGGGTCCCGGACCTGAGGTGACGGAACAGCGGCGCGTCGCGCCATACCTCCGCGAAGGACTGCCGCCGCAGGTCTCCCGCGGGAACCGGGAGGTACGGGCATGCCGTGAGCTTGCCGTCCGGGGCGACCCGGCAGTACTGCACGCCGCAGGGGCAGCGCGTTGCGTAGTTCAGTACCGGCGACTCGGGCGCGCGCTGGTGCACCAGCCGCATGAAGTGGGGCGCACACTTGGCCCGCACCAGCATGCGGCCCAGATACTTCACGTGGAGATCCACGAGTTGTTCGAGCAGGGATTCGTATTCGTCGGGCGAGAGGTCGGTGAGTCGGGCTCCGCGTCCCGCCGCGACGAGGAAGTAGGCGTTGAAGGCTGTGGCACCGCGCTCCGCGGCCCAGTCCACGAGCGCCGCCAGCTCGTCCCGGTTGCCGCGCGTGAGGGTTGTCTGAATCACGAAATCGAGCCCGTGGCGGGCAAGCCTCTCCACCGCCTCAAGGGTAGCCTCGAGCGAACCGTGCCCCCGGCGGAAACGGTCGTGGTACGAGGCCTTGAGCGACTCCACGCTTACCGCAACTCCACTCACTCCCGCCGCCATCAGTTGAGAAATCATCTGGTCGGTGAGCAGCGTACCGTTCGTACCCACGACCACGGTTGCGCCGCGATCGGCGGCGTGCTTCGCTATGATGGTGAGGTCTTCCCTGAGGAGCGGCTCTCCGCCGGAGAGAATGAACATCGGTGCCGGATTAAGCGACAGGATCTCGTCTGTTATCCGGAGACATTCCTCTGTGGTCAGCTCGTCTGCAGTGTCCTGTAAGGGTCCCGCAGATATATAGCAGTGAGCGCATTCCAGATTGCAGCGCCGGGTGAGATTCCAGGCGATAACATGAGGGAGGAGCGAGTCCGCCCCGCTGTCCGGTGCTGTTGTCTCACCCAGAACGGCAAGAGGAGCGATCACCGATTCACTTCCCACCGGACTTCTGTTCGGCCAGCAGCCGTTCTACCGCCTTCTTTGCATCGGCTGGCGAGACGGCCTTGAAGTCGACCGGGCACTCGCCCATCTGCTCCTCGATGTCCCGTATGGGGCACCGGGTGACCCCGTTCGCTCTGGCTTCCTCGATGAACTTCCGCATCTCCGGCGACAACGCATCCCGGCCTTCGGCTTCCGCCCGAATCTGCTTTGCGCGGAGCTCCCGGAACATGCCCATCATGGTCTCGGCATCGAACTCATCCGCCTCGATCATGGCCTGCTTGTTCTCGTCCATGACCCGGGTGGTGATCCTCCACATCCCATGGTTCCGGGCGAATCGCTCCACTGTGTTGCGGGCGAGGGGTCGGGCGATGAGCGGCACTACCTTGAGCCGCTCGAAGGCTTCCACCGTCCAGACAGGGAGATCGGCCACCGTCCGTTCACGCGTGGTGACGTGGCTTGTCACGGGGCACTTGACCTCTACCAGGCGCCCCGCCGGCTCCGCATCGGTCTCGCTGCCCAGTACCACCGTCTTTGCCATCTGCTCTTCGGCCTTGACCTCGGCACGTGCCAATTCCTCAGCGTCCCCGATTCCCATGATCAGCTGCATGTGCGTGGGAAGCAGTTTGCGGATGGCCTCGTCCAATCGCTGATTCGTTACGATGTCGCCGCCCTGCTCCATAGTGAACTCTTCCACGGCGCGCCGGGCGATCCCCTGTGCGAAGGGCGGCACCCGAAGAATCCTTACCTCAGCATCGGGAGCCCACGGCAGCCCTGCCTGGCCGTCCTCCTCTATCCACGGAATGTCCTCCGGACGGATGCCCAGGGCGCTCGTAACCAGTACGTTGCACGGGGCCAGTCTCAGGAGATTGTCGGCCTGAGAGCCGATCTGCGTGCCGTCGATGCGGTGAGCGCCGTGTCGACCAAGCACCAGAAGGCTCGGCTGTACCTCCTCGATCCACTGCATGATCACCTGGAACGGCTTGCCTATCAGGATCTGGGTGATCAGCGGTACGTCGGCGTAGTCAGCCGCCATCGCCTCCGCTCGCTTGATGTTGGCCTGGCAGAGCTTGAGCAGCCCCTTGTCGATGATGTTGTTGTGGAGTTCTTCCTGTTCCTCAAATTTGAAGACCTTCTTTGCCTTGACCGACAAGACATCCTTGATGTTGTGGAATACCGCATGATGGTATTCCACGTCGAACGCGCTGCAGACATGGACCGTACCACCGAAGGTGCGGGCAAGCTCGAGTGCCGCAAGCATGGCCTTGTAGCTGTAAGCCGAACCGTCCACACACACCATGAACTTCCCGCCCATCAGCGGACGGTCGTCGCGTATGACAAGGAGGTCCTTCTCGATCTCCCGCGCCACCCGCGCCACCACTCCACCGAGCTGCGAATACTCCTGACGTCCGATGCCGTGGGCGCCGATCGCGATCAGGTCGTAGTCGCGCCCGGAGCTGCCGGCCAGTTTGTCAGCCTGCTCCTCGTCCTCTCCCACTATTCTGCCGTCCTCACCGAGCCGGACATCGCTCCTGACCTTGTGGCCGCCGTCGTAGTTGGCCGCGATGTTGGGATCGAACCCGATCAGGCTGGGGAGCTGGCCTTCGCCGCGGTTCACCTCCCGTACGATCTCCTCGTAGTTGATCCCTTCGAGAAGCTGGCGTCTGAGCGAAACGCCCGCAGAAGCGCAACGCTTCTCCACCTGATCGAGAAAAGAGTCGGAGATGAGCTGCAGACCCTTCTCGATCAGCTTGTCGTGAACCTTGCGCTGGCGCTTGATTTCTTCGGGAGTCTGGAACTGGGCGGGGAGACCGGTCTCTAGCTGACGAAACCGCACGTCGTGGAGACGTGCGGCGTATACGTGATTACCGGTGATACGCCCCCCGGTCTTCGCGCACAGCTCGATGGCGCGATCGACCGCCCAGTCGGAATGCTGAGAATTGTCGACCGGAACGAATACCTCTCGGTACATGCCTCACCCCTCGGCCGTTGGCGGTCGTTGGAGCTCGGTGACGCGCTCAGGAAACGCTGCTATCGACGGTGTGATATCATGCAGCGGTTTGGGAGGTTCAGCGCCCCGCGCCCATCCCCGCACCGCGTACGTCGCGTACCGGATACTGCCGGCCGTGGCCCCGGAAAAGGGGGCCGGCCACCGCGCGATAATGAAGACACCGGACCCGCCTGTCAAGGGACCAGCTGACGCCCCTCCCCGTCCCAGACGGACAACGCATCCACCGGGCAAGAGGCACATGCTCCGAGAAGACGTTCCCGGTCCAGTCGATGGGGTTCGACGAACTCCACGATGTCCTCCGGATCGAGCCGGAAGGCCTCCGGAGCCGCCGATATGCAGTCACCGAAGGCCACGCAGAGGGTCGGATCGATGCGGATTACAAGATCCCCCACTCGCGTCTCATACCGGGCATCGCTCACATCCCCTCCAGCCCGAGCTCGGTTCGCGCCCGGTCCATGACCTCGGGAGTGATCTCCCCGACCCCCTGCTCCACGGCCCACTCGGCGTAGATCCGCTTGACCATGCCCCTTACAAACGATGGTACGCGCTCGAGGCGCTCTAGGCTCTCGGGGGACCACCTGACGCGGCCCCGCGGCGCGACTTCATCTGCCAGAGCATCATCCCGCCCCACCATCGTGCTGCGCACCAGCTCGAGCGGCTGTTCGTCGAGAGTTCTGCCCCCGATCTTCACTCCCAGGGCGCCCACAAGTTGCGTTTCCATGGGGTTTGCAAGCAGGGCAACGGCGCGCCCGCAGGATGGGCAGCGGAAGGCCGCGGCGAAGGTGCCGTCACCCGGTTCCTTGCGTTCCTCGAACGACATCTGCGCGTCGCAGTCGATGCAGAGGAACTTCATCCGAGCGCCTCCATGAAAGCCGCTAGAGGAGCGGGAGGGGCGGCATGGTGCGACTGAAACGGGATGGTGCCCAGGAGCGGGATCCCGAACGTCGTTGCGATCCGATTCCCTGCGTCCCCCGGGAACAACGGTCCCACCTTGCTGCAATCCGGACAGGCGTAACCCGACATGTTCTCTATCACTCCCAGCAACCGGATCCCGTCGTCGCGGGCGGCACGAGCAGTCCGCTCCACCGAGCGATGCGCCTCATCCGAAGGGATCGTAACCAGCAGCGCACCGGTGAGATCCGGGACCAGCGCATGCAGATCGATCACTCCATCCGAACCTGGCGGCAAGTCTACCAGCAGCAGGTCCAGCGCGCCCCATTCGATGTCGCCAAGGAACTCCCGGAGGGCGCCCATCTCCAGCGCGCCTCGCCACACAAAACGTTCCGCTGGAGGCTCGCGCCATCGGAGGGGTTCACCTTCAGCCAGGAGCAGGTCGGTAGATACGACCAGCACGCCGCCGGCGGCGGTGGCTGGGGTTACTCCCGAATCAGTCACCTTGAGCGGCCCCTGAGCGTCGAGCAGGCGGGAAACGGTGGGGCTTCGCAGGTCGGCGTCAACCACTCCCACCTTCCGCCCGCGGGCCGCCATGCCGGCGGCGAGCGCTGCGGTAACGAAGCTCTTCCCCACCCCACCCTTGCCGCTCATCACGGCCACAACCCGTCCAACGGTCCGCAGTCGCGCGGTAACTCGTTGTCGCTGGGCCTCTACCTGGGCGAGCAGTCCGGAGCGGTCTTCACCCGGCACCTGGCTGTACGTACGGAAGCTCAAAGGTCCCATCCGGCACGGGCCAGCATCCACAGGTTGATCAGGATCACGATCATTGCGAATCCGTACAGAGTGGTGGGGAGACCGCCTTCCCCACCGAAGAACGCGCCGCCCATGGCCCAGGGGAGACGGCCGGCATGAATGAACCAGACAATGCGGGCGAGCCAGGCGTTGCGCCACCAGTAAAGGCCCGCAAAGATTGCGAAGGCCACCGTGGCACCAATGGCCAGCCACATGGCGGGTGGACCGAAGCGGGTGGGGAGCAGACCCTGCTGACCGATGACGTACACGCCCATCTCGTAGAGAAGCGCGACGTGCAGGTAGACGAACGCCGATTGGCGGAACTTCCGGACTCGCGCTTCAGGCCACTCAGGACGTCGGAAGAGCTTCACTGCCCCCTCAA
>CAZTIV010000019.1:12918-45504 GCA_964613905.1 uncultured Gemmatimonadaceae bacterium
CGGACTCGCGCTTCAGGCCACTCAGGACGTCGGAAGAGCTTCACTGCCCCCTCAACGCAAAAATGGTAACGTTACGCGGATCATGACAAAACGCGCTTCACGTACCGGCTCGGTCATGGTGCTCGCCGGATTCCTGGTCTTCGTGGCAATCATCGCCTATCTCGTGGCGGCATCGTTTGCGAGACCGCCGGTTGCCGTTTTCGAGCCGGGCGACCTCGCTCCGCGGCCGGAGCCCGAGTCCCTCGTGTACGATACCGTGACGATCGACGCGCGTGAAGCGGCGGGCTGGAAGTACTTCGCCATGGGCACGCGCATGCTGGTCGGGCCGGGCGAGCACTGGGATCTGGCGGTTCGCCGCTTCACCGTGGTACCCAATGGTGGCGCCGTGAACCATGGCCAGGTGGACTTCGACGCCGTGCTGGAAGCCCCGGACACGAACTACGAACTCACCCAATTCGCTCGCGATACCGCCAACGCCGCCATGCGGCGCTGGTACCGTTACGGATTCCTGTCACACCTGCTCACGCCGGCCGGCAACGTATACGCACTGCAGCTTCGCGACGGCCGGTACGCCAAACTCGAGATACTGGGCTACTACTGCCCGGGCCCCTCTGCAGGCTGCCTCACATTCCGGTATGCATACCAGCCAAATGGAACACGCAGGCTATGGGATAACCCGACTTGAATGTCCAGCTATTCCCCGTCGGCCGTCTCGCCCAACGGATGCTGGGCCAGCGCTTCCTTGATGTGCGGATGTGCCAACCAGAGATAGTAGCCCATGCCGAATGCCGCGATGGCATTGCCGATGGCAACGTTCCACCAGGCCAGCGCACCGAGCAACGGTTCCGCCAATAGGGCCACAAACACGTAGAATCCAACTTCGAAGATCGCGAAAAACACGACAACCAGGAACAGCGTGGGGGGGAACTTGTCCACAAGGGTAGCGAGAACCGCCGCCACCCACCCGACGAACGCGAAGGCAATCAGGTGCAGCATCGTGTAGCCGATAACCGTCGGGAAGACAACCTCCACGAGGGCCGGATCGCGCAGCCCCCAGAAGACTGCGGATCCCAGCATGGCCGGCGTGAAGAAGGGGCGCCCGGCAAACAGGTCTACGATGAAAAACCATCCTGCTACCGCCGCGGCACCGATGAGGCCGGCTATAAACCCTTCTCGCAGTATTCTCTGGAAGTTCATTGCGCCTCCACTCCCGCCAGGTTGGGTTCAGGCGCCAATATACAATCCGGCCGAAAAGACGCGAGGGAGGATCTTTCCGGGTCGGGTCTACAAGGGATGTCTGACCAGCCACTCTGCGAAAGCGTGGAAGGCGCGGCCTCGGTGGCTGACTGCCGCCTTCTCGTCCGCTGTCGCCTCCCCGAAACTCTTCCCAAGGTCGTCGGAGAAGAACAGCGGATCGTATCCGAATCCACCCGTTCCGGCCGGGGCCTCTAGGATCCGACCCATGCATGAGCCTTCGAATACCTGGGGCATGGCGTCGTGTTTCCGGAGGAAGACGGCTGCACATCTGTATCTGGCCCGCCGCCTGGTTTCCGGCGCTCCCGCCAGCCGATTGAGCAACTCCGCATTGTTGGCCTCGTCCTGGTCCTTCGGGTCGTTCACGGGATACGCGAACCGTCGCGATCGTACGCCGGGGGCGCCGCCGAGAGCGAAGACCTCAATTCCCGAGTCTTCGGCTACGGTTGGAAGGAAACTGCGGCGGGCGAAGTACTGAGCCTTCTTGCGTGCGTTTCCCTCGAAGGAATCGGCATCTTCGATGCCCGCTTCTTCGGGAAGTTCGTAGAGGCCCTGGTCATCCGGAAATACAAGCTCTACCTGTAAGGAGCCGAGCAATCCCCGGATCTCGCGTTGCTTCCCGGGGTTTCTGGTGGCAATCAGCAGTTTGGGGTTCACCCACCCAGGCCCAGTACGTTACGTTGTGCCCGGAAGAGCTCGACAAGGCCGTCATCCGCGAGTGCAAGAAGATCATCCAGCGTGGAGCGCGGGAATGCCCCCTGTTCGGCGGTGCCCTGCACCTCCACGTACCGGTCAGGCTCGAGGACCACAACGTTGGCATCCACCTCGGCTCGGCGGTCTTCCTCGTAACACAGGTCGAGCACCGGAATTCCATCTACCACCCCCACGGAAACGGCGGCAACGAGGCTTCCGAAGGGGTTCGGCACCGCGTGCCTGTCGGCTATCCAGCGACACGCGTCGAAAACCGCCACAGCTGCGCCGGTAATGGCTGCAGTGCGCGTCCCACCGTCGGCCTGTATGACGTCGCAGTCCACGTAGATCGTGCGCTCGCCGAACTTGAGATCGCGGAGTGCCGCCCGGAGGCTTCGCCCGATGAGGCGCTGGATCTCCTGGGTGCGCCCGCCGGGGCCGTTGCGCTCGCGGACCGTGCGTTCGCTGGTTGCCCTTGGAAGCATCGCATACTCGGCGGTGAGCCAGCCCTGTCCGCTACCGCGCCGCCAGGCGGGAACGCCTTCCACCACGCTGGCTGTGCAGAGCACAAGCGTGCCCCCGAACCCCACCAGGCATGAACCTTCCGCCCAGGGGTTGGTGCCGCGCTCGAGCCTTACAGGTCGCAGCTGGTTGGCAGTGCGCGAGTCAGGACGTATGGGTCGAGAACCGATGGTCAGAGCGGCGCCCGGGCTTCGGGCCTGAAGGTCACCGTGTACTGAACCAGGGGCAGGTTGAGTGTCTCCTGCCAGGTGGTGGTGATGACTATTTCGTGCGGCCGGCCGGTGCGCCGGATGCGCACCTGCTGCGCCTCCTGCGGGAGGTTCAGTTGCCGCGCCCGCTCCACCAGCCGACGGCGGATCACATCATCCGTGAGGCTCGGTCCGAGCCGTGCCTGTACTCGCATGGTGTCCACCATTCGCCAGTAGCGCAGGTACACGCCGCCCACTTCGACACCGTAATAGACTCCGCCGGCGAACAGAGCAAGCATGACGAGGCAGCCAAGCTTGCTGCGTCCGGAACGATCCCGCAGTAACCCGGCCACCGTTACCACTGCGACTGCGCTCCGTCCACGATGTCGGTAACCAGTTTCTGGAGAGCCAGACGGCGTCCATCGTTCTCTCTCGGTGGATCGTATTCTCCGTCCACCATCAGGCTGGTGCGTTGCCAGATGATACGGTCCTCCCGCTGGTCGTATATCTCTACCCGCACCGTCAGCTGTACCCGGCGCGCCGTGACCTCGGGCCGAACTCCCGCCGCACCCGGCTGCACTGCGAGTGGTATATCGGGCTCGTATCGCAGGATTGCCCCTCGCACTATCGCATCGGCGGTGGCTTCAGCCGCGGGCCGGAGGCCAAGTCGGCTCTCGACCGCTTCGCGGACCGCGTCGGCCACTTCCTGGGTGAGGCCGCCTTCGGCAGTCTGGTTGTCGAACGGCAGTATAGCCACGGTCCGGATGTGGGGTGGAAGGCCCCCGCCCGCAAACCCGTACAGGCATCCCGCAATGAGGCATGCCAGCGCGATCGCAGCGCCGCTACGGGCGCTTCCAGGTATCCGCATCAAAGGCGGTAACAGTATCAATACTCTGGACGGTGATCGAAAAGCGGGAGGCATCACGCGGGAAGACCATGCTGGCCTGTGCCGGCAGACGCGACCCATTGCTCAGTTGCACGTCCACTGCCCCCATGATCCTCCCATCCTGGCGAACTTCGGCCTGGAAACGGCTGGGTGCGGCCGGAGTCCAGATGAAGTCGCTGACCTGGTGGGCCTCGAGATAACGCCACGCACGCCAGTTGGTGGTAGCAAGGGCAAACACCTCCGCGCCGTCCGCCGGCTTCACCGCCACGCCCAGCGCCGCCCAGAAGAGCGGCACGATGGGCAACAGGTTACGAACATCTTCTTCCGGTTCGGACCAGACGGCGGTGCCGCCAATCACCAGCGCCGCCCCGGACCGTCCGAAGGGCCCTCGATAGTCGAACCGGAGCGTATCCGGAGGGGCGAACCTCACGACTGCCCGCCCGGCACTCCTGCCCCGCTGAGTCTCGTACCGCCACCTGAGGTCATACTGCAATGGATGCCGGGGGATCCCCTCTACAATCCATGGCATGACATCTTCCGGACTGGCAGGTTCCAGCCCGACCGGGGCAATACTCTGCAAGCCTCCCACGCAACCTGCGAGGACGGCCGCTACGGTCAGCGACGCAAGCGCATAATAGGAGGAGCGACCTGATCGGTCAAGCGAAAATGCTTGTCGCATCAGCATTTAGGACCCCTCATGGACGCCTGATTCGGCGGATCCGGTCACCCTGCGTAATGAGGTCGACGGCCGCAAGACCTGATCTCACCTGACCTACGACCGTGTACCCGCCGTCCAGATGCGGTTGGGGGCTGTGGGTGATGAAGAACTGGCTGCCGCCAGTGTCCGGTCCCGAAAGCGCCATGCCCATCGTGCCGCGCTCGTACCGGCGAGGATTGATCTCGTCCCTCAGCGCGAACCCCGGGCCACCCACGCCGTCGCCTCGCGGGTCTCCGTCCTGAATCACGAAATTGGGAACCACGCGGTGCCAGATGGATCCATCAAAGAAACGCCGGTCCACAAGCTCCAGGAGCGCGTGAACGGTGAGCGGAGCGTCACCGGCGAACAGTTGGATCTCAATACGTCCTCGATCGGTCTCGATCACGATTTCAGGTAGTACCCCTCTGTCCGCGGGAAGGACGAATCGTCGGACAATGTCCCGGTAGTCATCCAGGCTCTTGCGGGTGTTGATCGGTGTGGTCGTACCCCAGCGGTCTGCGGCCAGCGGGAAACGATCCTGGGCGGCGCGTCGCACGAGGTAGTCATCTGGCCGAGATACGCGGGCAAGGAAACGCTGCTCGACCGCCACGCGTTCAGGCAGCCCCAGTTCGGCAATGCGTCCGAGTGCGCTAACGATCGCGATGCGGGCGTCCGGGATGGGGTCCCGCTGAGCCAGCCGGTAGCTCTGTACGAGGAGGTCGATGAGGGCTGTATCGGGGGCGCTGCGTATTCTGTCGGCGGCAATAGCCCGCACCGCGGGATCATCATGGATCAGGAGTTCGCGGGCTCTTTCCGAGGCCTGGTCAGGAGCCACGGCAAGGAGGCTGGTCATCGCTACGGCTGCGACGCGGGCATCGGGGTCTCTGGTCATGTGGAGCAACCACGGCACAACGGTATCTGCCGCCACGTATCCCAGCGCTTCGCTGCCCGCGTGGCGGAACATCCAGTCAGGCTCTGTCAGCCAGTGCTGGATAAGATCGAGAGCGCGTTCTCCATCGGTTCGGGTGAGCCCGATGAGCGCCTGCCTTCGGACCGCGAACGGCTGTCGCCCAATCTGCTCGCGGAAGATTCGTCCGGCTTCCGGTCCCCCCAATTCTGCGAGCGCCTGAAGTGCCTGGACGCGGACGTTGGCGTCGGGATCTGTGAGCCGGTCGCGTACGGCCGCTACCAGCCCGGGATCCCGGTAGGAACCGATCGCGCGAAGCGCGTTGATTCGCACATGAGCCGCGGAATCGGCCGTCAGTCTTCTGACCCGGGTGGCGAGCGCGCTTCTCTCTATGCCGGCGGAATCGGCGTAGTCGGCGGTGAGCGCCCGTGCGGCGAGCGCTCTGATCTCGGGATCGACGTGGTCCGCGGCGGTGAGCAGGACATCGGAAGCGGCGGGCGCCCGAAGACGCGCCAGGCTGTACACCGCGCCCAGCCGGGTTTGAGACAGGGGCGAAACGGTGAACTCCACAAGCTGATCGACCGGAGCGCCCCCTCCGAGACGCCATGCATCCTGGACGGCGCGGTCGACCGTAGGGGGTGGCGTGGTTGTGCCGGCCTGTCCCACCCAACGGCCGAGGAATTCACGGAAGAATGACTCGGCACCCTCTCCGCCCACCTTCGCGATGGCTGTCACCGCTTCCAGGTGAGCGGCATGTTGAGTCGCCGGCGGTGCGAGCAGCACGTAGTCGCGCAGTTCCTCGAGCGCCGAAGGGTCGCGCAAGAGGCCCAGGGCAAAGGCGGCATCGCGTTGTACGGAGGAATCGGGGTCGGCAAGGAGTTCAATCACGGTGGGTGTCCCGCTCCGGTCACCGATGCGTCCGATGGCCAGCGCGGCCCGGCGCCGCACCTGAGGTGACGGGTGCCGGGCCGCTCCGGAAAGGAGCGGGCCGTCGTATCGCCGCGCGTCTTCCGCCGCCAGCACGCCTGCCAGGGCATCGACCACGCTCGCGTCCTGAGCGGCCGCGGACGACATACCAAGCGCCAGCGTTGCGAGCGCCAGCCTAAAGGCGCACAGGATCTGCGGTCGGCTCAAGGACGGTGCGCACCGGCGAGGGCAGTGCCGTAACGACATACGAGGAATTTAAGGCGATGAGCGTGGTGCGCGCGGTGGCGAGGGTCGGTCCGCCCCCGGCGCGCTCGATTACGTATCCGAACTCGACACGGCGTGAGCCCACGTCACGCACCCAGCAACGGATACGCAACAGATCGTCGAAGCGCGCCGGCTGCCGGTACCTCACCCGCGCATCCACCACCGCAAGGCGAATCCCCTGCTCTTCTTCCAAGCGGCGGTAACTCACGCCCGATTCCCGCATGTGGTTGGTCCGGGCGGCATCGCACCACGCCAGATAGTGCGCATGATACGCCACACCCATCTGGTCGGTCTCGCCGTAGCGGACGCGGATCTCGGTGGTGGATATGGATGGCAAGGGAATGTTCAATGTAGAATGTCCAATGTAGAATGTCCAAGCCGGCCGATCTTCCTTGGACATTGAGTATCCAGCATTCTACATTAGACATTCCCTTGCCCATTATCGTATCCGACGCCCACCTCGGCCACGCCCCGCCCGATGTCACGGAAGCATTCCATCGCTTTCTTGCGAAGGTGCCGGACATGACCGACCATCTGGTAATCAACGGGGACCTGTTCGACTTCTGGTTCGAGTACCGCACGGTGATTCCCCGCAGTGCCTTCCCCACCCTCGCCGCCCTGCTTGGGGTACGGGAGACCGGCGTGCGGATCACGGCCACCGGGGGTAACCACGACCGTTGGGGTGGCGATTTCTGGACGCGAGAGCTGGACGCCACGTTTCATCGCTCCGACGTGACTCTCGAGCTCGGGAAATGGCGTTGCTACATTGCCCATGGTGACGGGATCGGCGAGCGGCATCTGGCGGCGCGGGTCCTGCACGCGATCACACGGAGGCCGCTCACCGCCAGGTTATTCCGCTGGATCCATCCCGACGTCGGTTTCCGCCTGGTGGGCGCCCTCTCGGGGCCTCTGGGCGATCATACGCGCGACCCCGCCGTCCTGGCACGCGCCGCCGAGGTACAGGCTGTCTACGCCCGCGATCGATTGATGCACAACCGCGATCTCGACATGGTCATACTCGGACATACCCATCTGCCGGCACTTGAGCAGTTGGACGGCAACCGGTGGTACATGAATCCCGGGGCGTGGATGGAAGGGTTCCGCTACGCGGTGCTGACTCCGGACGGGCCCGTACTCAAGCAGTTCATCTGAAGCGAATCGGTACCCGCAACCCGACCCCTGCGTCGCCCGACGGCAGCATCCGGGCTTCGAGTTCCGGCGGGAAATCCCACAACTGCGCCGAGACGAAGGCCTCGGCCCCGGCAATCAGGTGGTTGAAGACCAGTACCACTATCCAGTCCTGGATTTCCTGTTTCTTCAAGGGAGCGCGTTCGTCGTCGATTGCACGGAGGTATGCGAGCTGGTGGGAGGCCTTGATGGTCATGGCAATCGCCACGCCTTCCACGAAGACAAAGAAGGCACCGGTGATTCTCCTGCCCAGCGCCGACTGTCCCCACCCGGGCACAAGCATGGACCGCCAAAGTGCGCCGAGGGGCGGTACCGGAGGGTGGATTCTGAAAGGCGGGACGGGGATCGTATCGGCTGCCTGAATGGTGTCCTGGGACTGCCTTGGTTGCTGGGGCGTGGGCAGCGGTACCTGGGCCTCGGCAGTAACCGGAATCATGAGGCAGGCCAGAATTATCAGGCTGCGCATGCCACAAGAAGCCTGAGCGGCTCGATAGTTGCATGAATCTCCCCGTTCTCGAACTGCCGGACCTCCCCATCCAGGTGCGCGAGCAGTGGCACGCCGCGGACGCGGATGCGAAGTTCCCGGCAACGCAGCATGGTAACTGGCTCTAACGCCACGTGGCGACCCGTTATCACCTTCGGCAGGTAACTCAGAGCCCGGAGCATGCCGACCCGTCCCACGGCGCAAACGTCGAACAGCCCGTCGTCGGGTGCGGCGTCGGGCGTGAGGAGAAACCCACCGCCCGCCCTCGTTCCTATGCCCACCTCGCAGAGAGTCAGCGGGCCCTCCCACGACTGGTCATCAGCTTGAATCCGCGCGTCGAGCGGTCGGAATCCCGGCAGCGCCTTCAGCGCCGCTACGAGGTAACGGGCAAAGCCCGGAAGCCGGATCCCCTGCATCGCCGCAATGATGCGGGTATCTATACCCACCCCCAGCCCATTCACAAAGTATTCTCCGCCCACGCGCCCCACATCAAAGCGGCGCAGCGACGATGCCGAAAGTACTGCCGCCGCGCGATCCGGCGACAATGGCTGGAATCCGGCCAGCATGGCGAAATCGTTGCCGCTACCTGCCGGTATCACACCCAGTGCCGCCTCGGTTTCGACTGTCAGGAGCCCGTTGGCCACACCGTGGACCGTACCGTCACCTCCAACCGCCACAATTAGCGGCCAACCGGCGCGGGCGGCATCCGCGGCGAACTGACGGTCATCTGCGGGACCGGTTGTGAGAGCAACTTCGATTTCCCATCCCAGCCTTCGGAACGCGGCCGGGAGGGTACGTTCCCACCTGGCGGCCCGACCACCGCCTGCTGTGGGGTTCAGGATTATCAGGGCGCGTCGCTCATCGAGCATGTGGGAGATGGCGGGAGCGTGTAGGAATCGAACCTACCGGAGCCGCCGATGGCGTCTCCCAACGGTTTTGAAGACCGCACGGACCACCAGGACCGATCCGCCCCCATCGATCATTGGACATCTCTACCGGCAATTACATCGATCTCAACCGCGGCGTTCTTCGGCAGCTGCTTCACGGCTACCGTTGACCGAGCGGGACGATGCGCACCGAAATGCCTTTCATACACCGCGTTCATGGCGGGGAAATCCGCCATGTCGGCGAGATAGACGGTTGTTTTTACGACGCGATCGAGACCGCTGTTCGCGGCTTTCAGCACCGCTTGCAGGTTCATGAGTACACGGTCGGTCTGGTCCGTGATGTCACCGGTTACCAGTTCCATGGTGGCGGGATCGAGCGGGATCTGACCCGCCGTGTAGACCAGATTTCCAACGATCACCGCCTGGCTGTATGGACCTATTGCGGCGGGGGCATCCGGCGTGGAGACGTACTCAAGCATCAGAACAGTCCCTCGATGGTCCCGTCCGCCGCCATTCTGATCTTCTCCGCAGCCGGCTCCTTGCCCAGTCCGGGCATCGTCATGATGTCGCCGGCCAGAGCCACCACAAACCCTGCTCCGGCGGATGGGTACACATCTCTGATCGAGAGCCGGAACCCGGATGGTGCGCCGAGTTTCGTGGCATCGTCGCTGAACGAGTACTGTGTCTTGGCCATGCACACCGGGGTCTCGGCGAGGCCGAACTCGGCCAACTGCTTCATGGCCCGGTCGGCCGGCGGCATGAAGTCAACTCCGTCCGCCCCGTATATCTCACGCGCGATGATATCGATCTTCTCGCGAATAGGCAGCCTCGCATCATACAGTGGTTTGAAGGCCGCCTTGCCATTCTCGAGCGTGGCCAGCACCTGATCGGCCAGGTCACGGCCTCCCTGCCCTCCATGCTCCCATACTTCCGTCAGCGCCACGGGTGCCTTCCGTTCCTCGCAGCGGTCACGCACAACCTTGAGTTCCTCGTCGGAGTCCCTGACAAAGCGGTTGAGCGCAACCACTGTGGGCACCCCGAATTTCGCGAGATTATCCAGGTGGCGTTCCAGGTTGGCACAACCCCGCTGAACCGCCTGCGGGTCGGGCTTGTCCAGATCCGCCTTTGGCACCCCGCCATGCATCTTGAGAGCGCGTACGGTAGCTACGATCACCGCTACCTCCGGCCTGAGATCGGCCGCCCGGCACTTGATGTCGAAGAACTTTTCGGCTCCCAGATCCGCGCCGAACCCCGCTTCCGTAACCACAAGATCGGCAACTTTCAGCGCAAGATCCGTGGCCACCACCGAATTACACCCGTGCGCGATGTTGCCGAACGGACCGCAGTGAACGAAGGCAGGTCCCCCCTCGAGGGTCTGCACCAGATTGGGCTGGATCGCATCCTTGAGGAGCAGCGCCATGGCGCCCTCTCCCTTGAGATCTCTGACCCTGACAGGCTTCCGGTCACGGGTGGCCCCCACAACGATCCGGCCGAGCCGCTCCTCGAGATCCGCACGATCGCTCGAGAGCGCCATAATGGCCATGATCTCGCTGGCGGGAGTAATGACGAATCGCTCTTCGCGCGGTATCCCGCCGTTGATCCCGCTAAGGCCCACCACAATGTTCCGGAGCGCGCGATCGTTCATGTCCATCGTGCGGGGCCACGTGATCCTTCGGACATCAACGCCCAGCGAGTTGCCCTGATGGAGATGGTTGTCTAGGAGCGCCGAAAGGAGGTTGTGCGCGCTCGATATTGCGTGGAAATCCCCCGTGAAGTGGAGGTTGATGTCCTCCATGGGAACCACCTGCGCGTACCCTCCACCGGCCGCGCCGCCCTTTATGCCGAATACAGGACCAAGACTTGGCTCGCGGATACAGGCCACCGCCCTCTTCCCCATACCCTGCAATGCCTGCGTGAGGCCAATGGTCACGGTCGATTTTCCCTCACCAGCAGGTGTGGGACTGATGCCGGTCACCAGGACCAGACGCCCGGAGCGCGGCCGATCGTTGAACGCATCGAACCGCACTTTGGCCTTGTAGCGTCCATAGTGAATCAGGACGTCCTCGCCAAGATCGAGGGCGGATGCAACCTCCGTTACCGGCTTGAGCTTCGCGGCCTGCGCTATAGCGATGTCGGTAGGCACTTTGGTCATCTGCTTCTCACTCCCTTGAGGTCCTCTCCGGCGCACGGCGAGGCAGGTTGAGTCTGAACAACTCCGTCGCATTGCGGGTTGTGGTTTCGCTCACCCAGGCGGTCGAGTGCCCTGTGGCCGCAGCCACCGCCTCCGCCACATGAGATACGAAGGCCGGCTCGTTTCGCTTGCCGCGATGTGGCACCGGCGCAAGGTAAGGCGCGTCGGTCTCTATGAGCAGGCGGTCGGGCGGGCATCCTGTGAGCTGGTCGGCCTGTTTCCAGTTCCTGAAGGTGACCATCCCGCTGAATCCGAACCACGCGCCCACCTCGAGGCCCGCTTCGAACACCGCTGCTCCGGAACTGAATGAATGAAGGACGAGTCGAACCCGGCCGGTGGTAGCTCTCAGCATCGCAGCCATATCATCGTCCGCCTCCCGGGAGTGAATCACGACAGGCCTTCCGTGTCTCTCGGCAAGTTCCAGCTGTGCCTCAAACGCCCGTCGCTGGATGTCACGTGGCGAGTAATCGTAGTGGTAATCGAGGCCCGTCTCGCCCACCGCCACCACAGCAGGATCATCGAGCGCATCGACGATGCGGGCGCGCGCATCGTCCGTCCATGAAGACGCCTGATGGGGATGTACACCCGCGGTTGCCGAACAGTTGAAGTCCGTCGCGAGTTCGATGGCATGACCGGTGGCGGGAATGGAATCAGCCACGATGACGATGTGTCCGACACCCGCCTCGCGGGCGCGCGCTACGACGGCGTTCCGGTCGGAATCGAACGCCGAGTCTCCCAGGTGGCAATGGGTATCAACCAGCACGAGGTCGTGCTGCCGCTCAACGCGGCGCTGGTTCCGGCCGGGCCTGGGTAATGGTGCGCGCCCCCTTCACGTCCGCCCCCGGCCAGCGCTGTTCGATGAGGAGCAGGATGGGCGCGGCAATATAGATGGACGAGAAGGTTCCGATGATGATCCCGAACGACATTACGGCGGCAAACCCCTGAATGATGGCGCTGCCGAAGATGAGCAGCGCGAGCGTAGCCGACAGCGTGGTCACACCCGTGAGCACCGTACGCGGCAGCGTCTCGTTGACGCTCCGGTTCAGGATGTCATAGATATTGGCGCGCCGGTACTTCTTCAGGTTCTCGCGGACGCGGTCGAATACCACGATGGTATCGTTGAGCGAGTACCCCACTATCGTGAGCACTGCCGCAACGATTACCAGCGTCACCTCCAGGTTGAACACGCTGATGAACGCCAGCGTGGCGGCGATGTCGTGCACGGTGGTGATGATCGCGGCCAGCCCGAAGCGCCACTCGAAGCGGATCCAAAGGTAGATCATCGTAGCGCCGAACGACATGAAGATGGCGAGCAGTGCTTTGGTCTTGAGCTCCTGGCCCACCTTGGCGCTCACGGCCTCGGTACGTTCCACCGTGAATCCGCCCTCACCGAAGGCCTGGGTGAGAGCGGCCGACACGGCGGCGCCGACCTCTTCGATGGAGGTTTCCTCGCCCACGCGGGCCGCGCGGACCACGAACTCTGTGGGGCCTCCAAACCGCTGGATCTCGGCGCCGGTGATGCCGGCGTCGGTCAACGCGGTGCGGATGGTGCCCGTGTTAACCTCAGGGTTCTGCGCCTGAATCTGAATCAGAGTGCCGCCGGTGAAGTCGATGCTCTCGTTCATCCCGCGCACGGCAAGCAGGACCAGACCCGGGATGATCAGCGCAAGCGTGATCTTGTACGCGACATTGCGGGCGCGCAGGAACTCGTAGTTGGCGTTGGCGAAGACGCGGTACATTAGATCGCGAACTCCTTCTCCGGTGACCGGCGGTCGACCCAGATGAGGAAGAAGGTCTTGGTGATGAACACCGCGGTGATGAACGATGCGAAGATGCCGATGATGAGCGTCGTGGCGAACCCGCGCACCGGGCCGGTCCCGAACTGGAACAGAAACAGGGCGGTAATGACCGTCGTCAGGTTGGAGTCGATGATGGCCGACATCGCGTTCTGGAACCCGCCGTCCACCGCAATCCGCACGCTCTTGTTCTGGGCCAGTTCTTCCCGGATGCGTTCGAAGATCAGCACGTTGGCGTCCACCGCCATGCCGATCGACAGGATGAAGCCTGCCAGGCCCGGCAGCGTGAGCGTCGCTCCCAGGCTGGCCAGTCCGCCCAGCGTGAGCAGCGCATAGATGCTCAGGGCTCCCACCGCCAGCAGCCCGGCGAGGCGATAGTAGAGCGCCACGAACACGATGATGAGCGCGCCGCCGATGATGGCGGCACGGATACCTTTCTCGATGGCGTCGCGGCCCAGCGTGGGCCCTACGCCGCGCTCCTCGACGATCATGAGGGGCGCCGGCAGGGCGCCGGCCCGGAGCACGAGCGCCAGATCCTGCGCCTGCCGCAACGTGGCGCTGCCGAGTTCGATCTGTCCGCTGCGGTTGATCTGACTCCTGATGACGGGCGGCGTGCCCTGCACCCGTCCATCGAGCACGATCGCCATGTGGTTACCCACGTTTCGCGCCGTCTCGCGCCCGAAGATCCGGCCGCCCGCGCGAGTGAGATCGAAACGGACGATCGCCTGCCGCGTGAGCTGATCGAGATTGGCCTGCGCGTCCGAGAGTTGGTCGCCCTCGATGATGGATCTCCGCTCGACCGCATAGAGCGGGCGATAAGCGCGCGCTGCCTGCGATACGGGTTCGGTGCCCCACAGCAGTTGGAGCCCTCGCGGAATCTCGCGATCCACCTCCGGCAGCCGGATCAGGCTGTCAACGCGGGGAAAGGACTCCTCCGGCACCAGAAACTCACCGGGCACGGATCCCTGGAACAGCAGCGTGCTCAGCGCGCCGGCCTGGGTCAACAGTGTGTCGTTTTCGTCCGGTCCGTCGCGCGCGGTGTCGGCACCCAGCAACTGTTCCACCGGAGATGGTACGGTCGGCGTCGGCGCGCCGGGCGCGGCGGCGACTCCAGCGCGGCGCAGCGCCCGGTCGATGGCCGGTATGGCGGCCCGGAACTGTTGCTGCATGTCGGTGATTCGGAACTGTAGGTAGGCCGACCGCTGGACGATCTCCTTGGCGCGTGCCGGATCGTCGAGGCCGGGCAGCTCCACCACCAGCCGCTCGTCCCCCACCTTCTGCACCACGGGCTCCGACACGCCGAACTCGTCGATCCGGCTCCGGATTACGGTCAGGGCACGGTCCAGGGCGTCGGCCCGGTTCACGACCTCGCCGCGGCTCTCGTCCACCTCGAGCGCCAGGTGAATCCCACCCTGTAGATCGAGGCCCAGTTTCAGGGGTACCTGGCGGACGACTTCGTCCCGCATCTGCCCGTCGGGGCCGCGGGAACGGATGGTGACGTCCTTGGGCCAAAGCGAATATGCGGCCCAGATCATGAGCAGGACGATGATGATAAGACGGTTGCGTATCGAGCTCAGCATGTCATCACACTGGAAAAAGTGGGTGCAATCTAACCTGTCGGACGCGCCGGGTGCACTCCTTCGAGCACGCGGCGCGCGGCGGCGAAGTCCCGGTCGAGCTGGGCCTTGAGGGCTCCGGACGATGGAAACGCCATCACGTCACGCAGGCGTTCGATCCAGGAGACCTTGACCTCCTGCCCGTAGAGGTCGACCTCGTGGTCGAGCAAGTGGGCCTCGATCGAGCGCTCCGCCTCATGAAACGTGGGGCGCGGGCCCAGATGCATCATCGCCCCGGCGGCACCGGCCCGCCACTCCACTCGGACTGCGTACACGCCGTCCGGAGGCAGAAGCTTGCGGGGGCCCGGCGATGCCAGGTTGATGGTCCGGTAACCCACGGCCCGGCCCCTCCCCGCTCCGCGAATAACGGGCGCGGTCATCGAGTAACTGCGTCCCAGATGACGCGTGGCCGTGGCCAGGTCGCCTCCCGCCACCGCCCGCCGGATCAGCGTAGACGAGACCGGCCGCCCGTCCACCTCCACTGCCGACACTACGTCTACCTCGAACCCCAGCTCCACCCCGAGCTGCTTCAGGACCAGAACGTCCCCGGCCCGACCGCGCCCGAACCCGTGATCGTGGCCGATCACCAGTTCCCGCATCTCGAACCTGTCAATCAGCAGGTGCACGAACAGTTCGGGCGACAACAGGGAGAGCTCACGGGTGAACGGCAGAAAGACTGCAATGTCGAGATCGCTCTGGGCGAGGATCTCCCGCCGCTCATGGTCCAGTGTCAACAGGGGGGGGGCCGCCTGAGGGTTCACCACCTCCAGCGGATGGGGCGTGAATGTCACCAGCAGGCTCCGGCGCTCCGTGCGCCGCGCGCGCTCGGCGATCTCCTCGAGTACGCGGCGGTGCCCCAGGTGGACTCCATCGAAGGTCCCGACCGTCACCACGGTTGCGGAAGCCACTAGACAATCACCACGCGCGGGCGAATCGAACCGCCGATCGGCTCGCCAATGGCCACCAGTTCACTTTTTGCTGTCAGGGCCACGGGACCGGCCGGAACATCCTCAACAGGAACTGAACGTCCATGCCGAACAAGATTCAATCGGTCGTCATCGAGCGACACCTTCGGCAGGTGCGGTACGGCTGCCAGGGCCGGAAGGGGATCGGTGTTCCCGCTTCTGATCTCATCGAGCGACATCGCCTCCTCTACACTCCACGGTCCCACCGTGACTCTCCGCAACTCCGCCAGATGAGCGCCGCACCCCAGCCGCTCGCCAAGATCCCGGGCGAGGGCGCGAACATAGGTACCGGATCCGACACTCGCTTCGAACCTGATGTCAGGTCCTTCTCTCCCGACCAGTACGAACCGCTCGACGCTCACCGTACGCGCGGCCAAAGCCACCGCTTCTCCACGACGAGCGCGGCGGTGTGCCGGTCTGCCCTGCACTTTCTTGGCGCTGAACGCCGGCGGAACCTGGTCCACGATCCCCGTCAACTCCTCCATCGCTCGCCTGACCCGTTCGTCGTCCAGCGACTTCCAGCCATCGTCTGTGGCGGTGACTTCGCCGGCCGGGTCGTCTGTGGCGGTACGCGTGCCAAGCCGGATCACACCCGTGTAGCGTTTGGGCAGGCCCACCAGGTAAGGCATGAGGCGGGTGGCACGGCCGAGCAGCACGGGAAGAAGGCCTGTAGCAAAGGGGTCGAGCGTACCGGCGTGTCCAACCCGCCGCATACCGAACGCGCGCCGGACTACGGCCACCACATCATGCGATGTGGGACCCGCGGGCTTGTCCACCAGCAGGAACCCCGCGGTCAGGATGGGGGCGCGTCTCCCTTGATCTGCTTCAGGAGCTCGTCGATTCGCTGTGCATGCTCGAGCCCACGGTCGAGCTCGAACCGCAACTCGGGAGTGACGCGCAGGGTAAGCGACTGCGCCAACCGGGTACGAAGAAATCCACGCGCGCTTTCCAGCCCTTCCAGGGCGCGCTGCTTGTCGTCCTCTTCACCCATCACGCTCACGCGTATCGTGGCATGCGCTCCATCCGGTGTCACCTGCACGGCGGTCACCGTGGCGAAGCCAACGCGCGGGTCCTTGACCGCTGTAGCGAGGGCATCCGCCACCTCTTCCTTGATGAGCTGGGCCAGGCGCTCCGGACGATGGCGTTTGGAAATGGTCATAGATAACTCACGGACGAATCCAGAATGCGGGCCAGTCCGTCACCGGCGACGAGCCGGTCGGCGGCCTGCACCACCTGCTCGGCGTGTCGCCGGTCATTGCTCACCAGGCAGCACGATAGTTCGGCTCGTTGCCACAGATCCAGATGATCAGTCTCGGCCACCGATACGTTGAACTTCTGGTGGAGCCGGTCCTTGAGGCTCTTGAGAATCCGGCGCTTGTCCTTCAAGGACGTGCACCCGTTGAGATGCAAATCCCACGTAGCCAGGGCTACTACGACTCTAGGCGTCCGACTTCCCACCCAGCGGCTCGAGCGACCGGGCGACCTCCTCTATCTGATACGTCTCGAGCACGTCGCCCACCTTCACGTCGTTGAAGTTCTCGATGCCGATACCGCACTCGAGTCCTTCCTTCACCTCGCGGACGTCGTCCTTGAAGCGGCGGAGGCTCCCGATGTTGCCGTCGTAGACCTCCACGCCGTCTCTCACCACGCGGATCTTCGTCCCGCGTTTGATGATACCATGCCGGACGGAGCAGCCGGCGATCGTACCCAGGCCCGAGATCTTGAAGATCTCACGGACTTCGGCCTCGCCCAGCACAACCTCGCGCTGCTCCGGAGCGAGCATCCCTTCGAGCGCCGCCTTGACGTCCTCCACCGCCTCGTAGATCACGCGGTAGGTGCGAATGTCGACGTGCTCCCGCTCGGCTGTGGTGCGTGCGTTCGCGTCCGGCCTCACGTGGAAGCCCACGATGATGGCGTCCGATGCCTTGGCAAGCAGTACGTCGCTCTCGGTAATGGCGCCCACGCCCCGATGAATGACCGATACCTGTACTTCCTCTGTGGAGAGCTGAGCGAATGCGTCGGCCAGCGCCTCGGCGGGACCGGTCTGGTCCGCCTTGATGATGATCTTCAGCGCCTGCACTGCGCCGGCCTCGATCTGCTTCGAAACCTCCTCGAGCGAGATCCCGCGGCTGCTGCGCCGGTGCTGCGCTTCGCGGTCGAGCCGCTGACGCTTCTGCGCCACCTCCCGCGCCTGCGAGGCATCGGGTACAACGGTGAAGTTGTCTCCCGCCTGAGGCACACCGTCCAGACCGAGTACCTGAACCGGCACGGAAGGACCGACCTCGTCGATCCGATTTCCGCGCTCGTCCAGCAGGGCGCGGACGCGACCCGCCAGGTTCCCGCAGATGAAATCTTCGCCCACCCTGAGCGTGCCGTTCTGAACGAGCACGGTGGCAACGGCGCCCTTCCCGGGGTCGAGCGTACTCTCGATCACGGTCCCCTTGGCCATCCGCCGCGGGTTGGCCTTCCGGTCCAGGATCTCGGCCTGGAGCAGAATCTTGTCGAGCAACTCCTCGACGTTGTCGCCGCGTTTGGCCGAAATGGCGGCCCACATCGTATCGCCCCCGAACTCCTCGAGCACAACGCCGTGCTGCAACAGGTCCTGCTTGACCTTGTCGACATTGGCCGCCGGAAGATCGATCTTGTTAATTGCAACCACGATGGGCACGCCCGCGTTCCTCGCGTGGCTGATAGCCTCGATTGTCTGCGGCATGATCTGGTCGTCCGCAGCCACCACCAGAACCACGAGGTCCGTTACCTGCGCACCGCGGGCCCGCATGGCAGTGAATGCCCGGTGACCCGGAGTGTCAAGGAACGTGATGCCCTTGCCGTTGGGCAGCACCACGTGATAGGCCCCGATGTGCTGCGTAATGCCGCCGGACTCGCCCGCAATGACGTTGGTCTTCCGGATATGGTCCAGCAGTGATGTCTTGCCGTGGTCCACGTGACCCATCACAGTCACCACCGGCGGACGCGGCTCGACCTCTTCCGGTTCTTCCTGTTCAACCTCCACCGCGGTCGACGAGACGTATTCCTCTTCCTGTACCGCCTGGAAGTCGAATGCGCCCGCGATCAGCTCGATCTGGTCGAAATCGAGCCGCTGGTTCACCGTGACCATCATCCCCAGTTCCTTGAAACAGAAGGTCACGATATCGTTGCGGTTCATTTTCAGGATGTCGGCGAGTTCGGACACGGTGATGAACTCGTTCACCCGTACCAGAGTTTTCTCGCGCTCGCGCTCCTCCGCTTGCCGCTGAAGCTCACGTTCACGGAACGAAGGCTCGTCGTCACGTCGCCGGATTCCCTTCTTTCCGGCGGGTGCGCCCTTGATGGACTGGAGCGTGCGGCTGATGTTGGCGGCTACCGCTTCCTGATCGACCTGAGAGCGCTTGCCTTTCTTTCTCTTCTTCTTGTCCCTTCGGCGCTCCTCCACCAGGCTCTCGCCCGGGGCCGCAGACGCGATTGGTCGAGGACCGGGAGCCGCCGATGCGACGGGGCGCATGCGGGGAACCCCACCGGCGGGGCGAGCTATCCGCGTAGGTTTGACCGGTTCGTGGCGACCCTCAGCCTCCACCTCACCGGCGATTGGCGCTTCTGCTCCCTCGACGGCCGGTGGTTCTTCCACCTGGGAAGCGGCGATCTGTTGCGGATCGCCTCCGGGCTCGCGGAACAGCGCCGCAGCGCGCTCTTCGAGTGACGGCTTGACTTCCGTCGGCTTCCGTTCGGGTTCGATATGCTGTTGCGCGACCTGTTCCTCGCGAACACGAGCAGCTTCTTCCTCCTGCGCCTGCCTGGCGGCCACTTCGGCCGCAGTCCGACGCCGGCGCGTGGGGCGCGTGCTTTCGGCTGCCGGGGGTGGTGTTTCGGGCTCGACCTTGCGACGCTTCGCGGCCTTCCGCCGGCCAGCCGGTGCGGACGGTTCACTCTTACGCCTCTTCTCCCGCTCCCAGCGTGCCCGTGCCATGGCCACCTGACCGACATCCAGGGACGACAGGTGGCTCCGTACGGGAACCTCGAGCTCCGCCAGGAGCTTGAGCACCTGTTCGCTCGAAATGCCGAACTCGGCCGCGAGATCATGCACACGCGTCTTGGTCGTCACAACTCCTCCTGCCTGCTGCTGCCATCCTTCACCAATCCGGCCGCCAACCGGCGGTCGGTTACTCCAACGGCCTGCAACGGGCCGCGCCCGAGCGCCCCTCCGAGTACATCAGCGGCGGGACCGCTCAAGAGAGGTATGCCCCGCGCGCGGGCCAGTCGGGCCACCTTCTCCTCCGTGCGCGCACTGTGGCCGTCCGCCAGCACGACGAGAACCACTTCAGACCTCTGCAGGCCGGCACGCACACCGGCTGCGCCTGTCACGACACTCCCACCCCGGACTCCAAGACCCAGCAGGCTCAGCTCCCGGGCGCCAATCACGTAGCCGACGGGCTCTCCGCCGGCTTGGCGTCACCTTCGGTCTCCGCTTCCGGAGCGGGCTCCTCGGCATCGCGCGAGCCTTCACCACCTTCGTCGGTCAACTCCGCCAGGAACGCCATCAGCTGTTCCGCCTGTTCGGGCGTCATTCCCGGGATCCGGACCACGTCTTCCATTTCCAGATCCAGGATGTCACGGAGCTTCGTTACTCCGCCGCCTTCGAGAATCGCCACCAACTCGCCCGGAAGCCCGTCCAGTTCGCGGAGCGCCACGTCGGCAGCCTGGTCTTCGTCGGCCGGCAGCGGCGCGAACAGCGGTCCCTCGCCACCCCGTTCCAGCCACTCGCGGCTGGAATAGAGGTCGATCTTCCAGCCGGTAATCTCCGAAGCGAGCCGCACGTTCTGCCCGTTACGGCCAATCGCCAGCGAAAGCTGGTCTTCGTCAACGATGGCCTGAATGGTTCTGCTTTCAGGATCCGAGAAGACGCGGGCCACGCGGGCCGGCGCCAGCGCCAGCTTCGCGAACCGTTCCGGATCCGGCGACCAGGGGACGATGTCGATGCGCTCGCCACCCAACTCGTTGACCACGGCCTGTACCCGGCTCCCTTTGAGCCCGACACAGGCGCCGACCGGGTCGATGTTGTCGTCGCGGCTCGCCACCGCGATCTTGGTGCGGCTTCCAACTTCGCGCGCGGCGGCGCGGATCTGTACGATCCCCTGTTGAATCTCCGGCACTTCGAGCTTGAACAGCGCCTGCACAAACAGAGGGTCTGCCCGGGAAAGCACGAGACGCGGGCCTTTGGGAGTCTCCTCCAACCGCTTGAGCACCGCGCGGATCGTGTCACCCTGATGGAAATGTTCGCGGTGATTCTGCTCGCGATAGGGGATGATCGCCTCTGCCTCGCGGAACTTGTTGATCATGATCACCAGTTTGCCGCGCTCGATCTGCTGGATCTCGCCCGAAAGCAGCTCACCCACGCGGTCGCCGAACTCGTCGCGGATGCGCGAGCGTTCGCCCTCGCGCACTCGCTGGATGATGCGCTGCTTGGCGGCCTGCACCGCCATACGGCCAAACTCGTGAAACGGGACGTCATCCTCGCGTTCGTCGCCCACCTGAAACTCGGGGTCGTCCCATCGGGCCTCCTCGAGGGAGATCTGGGTGGCGGGATCCTCGACCTCTTTAACCACGGTCTTCAGGACAACCACCCGAATCGTGCCCTTGCCGTCGTCGATTTCGATCTCCGAACGAACTGTAGGTCCGTACTTCTTCATCAGCGCCGCCTCAATGCCGTCCTTGAGGAGATCGACGAGTGCATCCCGGTCGAGTTGCTTGGAACTGGCCAGGTCTTTGAGGGCGCCCAGAACTTCCGCGGATGTGCTCATTGCTGCTCGCTCCTTGCTGTTACCAATCGACGGCAAGCTTCGCTTCCCTGGCATCGTCGATCGGCACCGTTATCTCTTCTGACGTCCCGGTCAGTCTCAACAACACGCTGTCAGTGCCTTCCGGAACCTCCACTATCGTGGCCCTGACCCTGCCGCGGTCCGGAATCTTCACGTGCACGTCCCGGCCGGCAAAACGCACCCAGTGCTCACGCCACTTCACCGGCCGGTCGATCCCTGGCGACGAGACCTCCAGCACGTATCGCTCGCCCAGGACGCCGCTCCCGTCCAACCAGACCTCCAGAGCGCGGCTGACCACGGCACAGTCGTCCACGGTCACCCCATGGCCGGGTCCGGAATCCGGCCGGTCGATGCGCACCTGCAGTCGCACCCGGCCCGCCGTTCCGCCGCGCCTCAGGTCCGCCAACTCGAACCCAAGCTCCGCCACCCTGCCGCGGACGTCATCGATAAGACTGATAAGATCGGGAGCCTGCATTGTGCTCACGCGTCGCGGAGAAAAAAAAGCGCGGGCCGACTGCGCCCGCTTGCAGAACGCAATATAGATGTTGCGGAGGTGGGCAGCAAGGGCGGGCCGGGGTAGGCCGGCCAGGCTACCGTGTTCCCATGCGCCCGATGAAGGCCACCATCCGTCCGTCCCGCCCCCCGGACGCACGGTGCGAAAAGAACCGATCGCCCTGGTGAGCCGAGCAGAGACTGCTTACGGAGATCCGATCGAGTCCCAGCCGACGGGCGCGTTCAACCAACGCGGCTCGGAGATCCAGGTGTTGGGCACGGTCAACGCGAATGCCGTTCACGGCTGAGATGACCTCAGATCCGACCTCATAACAGGCACCACAAATACTTATACCACAATGGATTATAATGTTTTCCACAGACACGCTGGCAGCTCGGGAAAACGTGGTGAGTCCTGACTCGAGGATCCCGGCCGCGATGCCCCGCCAGCCCGCGTGCAGCAACCCAACCGCACGTCCGTCGGGGTGTGCCAGGTACACCGGCACGCAGTCGGCTACGGTCGCCGCGAGCAGGAGCCCCGGCTCCGATGTCACGTGGCCGTCCACGCCATCAGTGATGAGAAGGCCCGCGTGGCCAGGCCCGTGGACGGCAACTCGACTCCCATGCACCTGAATCCCAAGGGCAAAACGGTCGAAATCGGGGAATTCCCTCATCAGCCGTCGCCAGCGGTCAAGCACGTGGCCGGATGGCTCCGGCGTTGCGAACCCCAGGTTGAACTCCCCCGCCCGCCCCGTGATTCCGGCCACCACGCCCGGGGATTCGCGCCAACCCGGAATTGTGTGGATGGGGATCCCCCCCGGTTCGGAGACCTCGTCCCGGATCACCCGCCGACCCGTTCGATGTCGGCGCCCAGTGCCCGGAGGCGCTCGTCGATATGCTCGTAACCGCGGTCTATCTGGCCGATGTTGTGGATGGTGCTCTCCCCTTCCGCCGCGAGCGCTGCCAGGAGCATGGCCATACCGGCCCGGATGTCCGGGCTTTCCACGGTACCACCGTGGAGCCGGGAGGGACCGGAAATAACCACCCGGTGCGGGTCGCAAAGTACCGCGCGAGCTCCCATGCCGATCAGCTTGTCCACGAAGAAGAGCCGGGATTCGAACATCTTCTCGAAGATCATTATCACGCCCTCGCACTGGGTTGCCACCACGATGGCGATCGATGTGAGGTCGGCCGGGAAACCCGGCCAGGGACCGTCTTCGATTTTGGGGATGTGGCCGCCCAGGTCCACGCGAATCCGGCGTTCCTGCCGCGATTCCACCAGCAATCGCTCACCGTCGATGCGGGGACGGATACCCAGCCGGTCGAAGTTGAGAAGAATGGGGCGGAGGTCGTCGGCGCGGACCCCTTCAATCGTAACGTCACCGTTGGTTACTGCGGCGAGCCCTATGAAGCTGCCGATTTCGATGTGATCCGGGCCAACTTCCGCCTGAGCCCCGGACAGTCGTTCGACGCCCTCGATCCGGAGCGTGTTGGTGCCAATGCCGTCAATGCTGGCACCCATGACCACCAGTTGGCGGGCCAGATCCTGCACGTGGGGCTCCGAGGCGGCGTTCCGGAGTACGGTGCTGCCGGAAGCGGTGACGGCAGCCATCAATGCGTTCTCGGTGCCGGTAACGGACGGCTCGTCCAGGAAGATATCGCTCCCTTCGAGCCGTTTGGCGGTCAGCTGATATGCCTGGCCCATTTCCACCTCGGCTCCCAGTGCCTCCAGGGCCAGGAAATGCGTATCCAGCCTGCGGCGACCGATGACGTCGCCCCCCGGAGGGGGTAGCGTCACGGTACCGAACCGGGCGAGCAGCGGGCCGGCCAGCAGAATCGACGCGCGCAGCCGGGCACAGAGATCCGGATCCAGGGGAGCGGCGGCCAGATTCGACGGGTCTATCCGGACGACGTTGGGACCGGTCCAGGACACCGCCGCGCCCAACGATCCGATGAGCTCGAGCAGCGCCTCGACGTCGCTGATCCTGGGAACGTTGGTCAACTCCGATGGGCCATCCGCCAGCAGCGTGGCCGCTATCATTGGCAGGGCCGCGTTCTTGTTTCCGGCCGGCCTGACCGAGCCCTTCAGGGATCGGCCTCCCTTTACCACGAACCGTTCTGACATGTGCGCGGAACCATACGACTTCTTCACGGTCACGGTCAAGCGCGATTGACATGATGGCGGGATGAGGGGAAGTTTCGACGGCAGGGTGAGGGGTGAGCCGTAAGCCGTAGAGATGGGGGGTAAAGCGTGAATGGGTGGCCGCTGGTAATCATTGCGTTGGCTACAAGTGTCATAGCCGTTGCGGCGGTGGTGTACGTGTTTGCGTACGTGACCATGCTGAAGCGGCTGGAAGCCATGAGCGACAAGGTTGAGCGCCTGATAGACGTTCTGGATCGTGATGCACGGCCCGCCATAGACTCTGTGCGCCGCACGGTTGAGGATGCGGGACGCGTTGTTGCCCGGCTTCGGCACGAGATAGAAGGCTACGCAGGCACCTCGAAGAACCTGCGGGAGCGGGTGGAGCGGGTCACGGCTTCCGCCGAGGAACGGTTTGCGGAGCTTGAAACCCTGTTTGACTTGCTTCAGGACGAGGTCGAAGACACGATACTCGATGTGGCGGCGGCGCTCAGGACAACTCGTCACGGGGTATCGGTCTTCAAGACAGTGAAGCGCGCATTTCTGGGTCGCCGCTGAAGGGCGCTGTGTGACCTGGACGCATTACCTTGGCGCCGCCGCTGCGGCGATTTTCCTGCTCGCCCTCTTTCCGGGGGACGCGCTGGCGTGGTCGCCCGGAACTCACATCTATCTGGGCGAGAGCGTGCTGGCCAACATGGCGCAGCTCCCGTCTGGGGTGGCTTCCCTGCTCAGGGCGTTTCCGTACGACTTCCTCTACGGCAACATTGCGGCCGACACATCCATCGCCAAGAAGTACGCGCCTGTGGGGCGTCACTGCCATGCCTGGCACGTTGGGCAGGAGATACACGACCGGGCGGAGAGCGAACCGGTTCGTGCGTTTGCCCTGGGTTACCTGTCGCACCTGGCCGCCGACACGGTGGCGCACAACTTCTTCGTGCCTCGCCAGCTGGTGGTGACGTCCAGGACCATCGCTCTTGGTCATTCGTGGTGGGAGAGCCGGTTCGAGACCCACCTTGGCGAGCACTATGCCAAGACCGCCATGGAAATCATCCGTCTCGATCACTCGGCGGCCGACGCTCACCTCGACCAGATTCTGTCCCCCACCATCTTCTCCGTTCGTACGAGCCGGCGTCTCTTCCGGGGGATGGTGGGTGTCACCGAAACCCGAAGCTGGCAACGGGCCTTCAGGGTCGTATCGGAACGGAGTCAATGGGACCTTACCGACGATCAAGTAGAGCGCCAGATGGCGATCGCATTCCAGTTCGTGATGGAGACGCTCGCCCGCACGGAGGAGGCAACGGCGCGCACGCTTGACCCGGCGGGAGAGACGGCGCTGAGACTGGCCAAGAAGATCCGGCTGGACGTGATGCGGCACCGGGTGGCGCGGGTGCGCTCCTACATTGCCCGGATGGCAGAGGAGCACTTCGGTCTGCCGGACCAACCGGTTCCTTTCTGGAATGCATCGATGTCGCAAAAACCGTGGAAGCGTGAAGTGATGAAAAACGGAACGGATTACTGGACCCCCTGAGATTCCAGCCGGTAGGCTTCCATCGCGAAGTACTCCGGCAGCCCGAGCCGGTCAGCCTGAGCGGCCGTTTCCAGGTTCCGGGCCTCCACCCTCTGCCAGAACTCGCGGCCGTCGTATCCGCCCGGGAACGGCGCGGTGTCCTTCTGCGACTGGTGCCGGAAGATCGCAAGGATCTTGGCGCGCAGTTCGTCCTGTGAGAGCGGTACCAGCACATCCGCTTCAGTAAGCGACCATTCCTGCCACGCACCCCGGTAGAGCCAGACGATGGGCCGAGGCGAGTGGCGTTCGAGCGCACGATCGATGGTGTTCTTGCACATCCGGTGCGTCCCGTGGGGGTCTGAAAGGTCGCCGGCAACGAACACGTGATCGGGCCGTATCTCGTCCAGCAGTGACCGGACGATTGCCACGTCCTCGTCACTGATCGGCAGCTTGCGCACTCGCCCGGTTCGGTAGAACGGCAGGTCGAGGAAACGTGCCGCCGCGGCGGTGAGGCCAACGGCACCCAACGCGGCCACGGCTTCGGATTCCCTGATTCGCTGCTTGAGTCGCTGAACCAGAGGGATGTCAACGTCGCCCGGATTTTTCCGGCGGAAGCTCTCCTCCACGGTGGCGCGCGCCCGGCCCACTACCTCTCCCGGAAGCTCCAGCACCGGCACCGCCCGTTCGATGAAGTCCAGATGTCGCACCACGTCATGATCAAACACCGCAATGTTGCCGCTCGTCATGTAGGCAACGGTGATGGTGTTCCCGTTCTCCGTGAGCTTCCTCAGCATGCCGCCCATGGAGATGACGTCATCGTCCGGGTGGGGTGAGAAGACGAGCACCCGCTTGCTCTGCGGAAGCAGGGCGCGGCCGCGAATCTTCTCGCGCAGGCGGTTGAAGACGGCGCCATTGATCGTACCGGCACTTCCGTTCAGGGCCAGGAGCGGACTCAGGGCGTGCTCCGCGTAGTCGCGACCCGTGAGCTTGAGTATGGCCTTGCCGGTCTGTTCCGCCAGCCACACCGCTGCACGATCGGTAAGCTCAGACGTCCACTCGACCGGCCCGAGCAGCCACGGAGTCCGGACGCGCGTCAGTTCCGCGGCGGCCGCAAGGTCCAGGTAAACGGTCGCACTGGGGTGCTCCTGGAGGAACGTCGCCGTGACGCTCGTGGAAACTTCACCTTCAACCGCACGTCGCACGATCTCCGCCTTGTGCTCACCGGTGGCGATCAGCGCGATCTCGCGGGCGTCGAGTATCGTGGCAACTCCCATGGTTATGGCTTCCAGGGGGACGTTCTCTTCTCCGAAGAAGTCAGCCGCAGCGTCCAACCGGGTGATGGTATCGAGCCGGATCAGTCTCGTGCGGGAGTTACGGGGAGATCCCGGTTCGTTGAACCCTATATGCCCGCTCTTGCCAATCCCCAGAATCTGGAAATCGATCCCGCCGACGGCGTCGATTCTCCTTTCATACTCGTCGCAGTGTTCGGACAGCCGCTCCCGGGGGACGGATCCGTCCGGTATGTGCACGTTCTCCGGCTTCACGTTCACATGCTCGAACAGGTTCTCCCACATGTAACGGCGGTACGAGTGTGGACTGTCCGGCGGCATGGGGTAGTACTCGTCCAGGTTGAACGAGATCACCCGGGAGAAGTCCAGCTCCCCCGCCTGATGACGGCGGATAAGTTCGCGGTATACGCCTATGGGGGTGGAACCGGTGGCAAGCCCCAGTACGCAGCGGCCCTTGTCCGCCACCTCGCGCCGTATCACCTCGGCCATCCGGCCGGCAACCAGCAACGCTACGTCATCGTGATCCGCGGTGACTACCGTGCGGAGGCGTTCCCGGTCGCGGGCGCCTTCGATGACCTCCGGTGACGTTGATGACACATGCATGTCATTGCAACCTACCAAACTCGCCGCGGGGTTCAACCTTGTGTCCGGGCGCGCTCAAACTGGTACGGGGTATCGCCGGTTCATCCGTACGTCTGCTTCATGTGCCGTACCGATGCAGCGATCAGTTTCTCCAGCACCTTGAGATCGATGTCCGCAAGTCGTTTGACGTAGAGGCAGGACCTGCCGGTCTTGTGCCTGCCGAGTCTGGACATCAATTCGTCATACCGATCGAAGCCAGCCATGATATAGAGGGTGAGATCCTGCTTGCGGGGCGAGAAGCCGGTGAGGAACCAGTCCCCTTCCCGCCCGCTTTCGTACTTGTAGTGATACGTTCCGAACCCCACCATGCTCGGCCCCCACATCCTGGGTTGAGCCTTCGTGATCCGCTTCATCGTCTGCACCAGCGTCCTGCAGTCGCGGCGCCGCTCGTCGTCGGCCACCTTGTCGATGAACGTCTTTACGCTGGCCGCGGTCTGTTTCGTCTTCAGTTCAGCCATGATCCATCAACCCTCGCCGTTTGAAGAGCACGGCACCGGTTCCGGGCGCTCTGGGCGTGCGGACCCTGGGGAACTCCGCATGCTGCAGCGCCTCCTGATACGCGTCAATGAAACGCCGAACCAACCGTTGTATGTCGGTTCGCAGCGTGTGCAGGTGAGGTGTGGTCCTGGTACCCAGCAACGTTCCGGCCGACCACGTGGGGCTGAAAACCGTCTTGCTGGAGTCACGGGCCAGCACGGTGAGCTGCCGGACCTCCAGTGTGGCGCGATACAGGTAGATGTGAGGGGACGGCTTCACGAGTTGAAGGGTGAGTTGGAGCGCCGGGTTGCCTATGGTGTTACGCCACTCCCATTCGGTGAGTGTCACGACGCCACCTTCATGCAGCAGGCGCTCGATATCGGCCCTGAGGGTATCGGCATACAGACCATCCGACTCCGCATCCGCGGTCACGCCATCGACAACTACGAAGACGCCCGGGATCACCTCCAGGCTCATTGCGTCCATCGAACGCTGCGCGGCGTCGGCACCGTTCACGACACAGGCAACGATGAGGCCGGCAAACAGAAGTCGTAACCGCAAAACGGACTCCTCTCGTTGTCACCCCAAGATAGCACCCCGCCGGCTGGTCGGGGGGGACATTGGACTTTCGGTGGTGAACCCCGGATATTCCCCGTCGTTCATGCTCGCGTTGCTCCTCTCTCTCCAGATTGCCTCGCAGCACCCGGCCGAGCTGACCTATGACGCTCGCCAGGGCCGCGCCGAGGTTGCGATCCCGAGGCTCGACGCGGTCATGACGGTCGACGGCATCCTGGACGAGCCGGTGTGGCGGCGCGCAGCCCTGCTCACCGGTTTTTCCCAGTACCGGCCGGTAGACGGCCGCCCCGCGGCTGATTCCACCCACGTATTCGTCTGGTACAGCCCGGAGGCGATTCACTTCGGCATCCGTGCCTTCGAACCTCACGGACCGCTGGTACGCGCCACCCTTTCCGACCGCGACAACATCGCGCAGGACGATCAGATCCAGATCCTGCTGGACACCTTCGACGACCGGCGCCGGGCGTTCCACTTTGCGGTGAACCCGCTCGGCGTACAGGAAGACGGAGTGCGTTCGGAAGGACAGGCGGGTGCGGCAGGAGGGCCCGGCGCCGGCGGAAGGTTCGACGGCGTGATAGACCTGAACCCCGATTTCGTATTCCAGTCACGCGGCCGCATCACGGAATGGGGATATGAGGTCGAGGTCCGGATTCCCTTCCAGAGCATCCGCTTTCAGGCACGCGATCCGCAGGACTGGGGATTCCAGGTCGTCCGCGTCACTCAGCACAACGGCTTCGAGACCACCTGGACGCCAACTTTCCGGGCGAGCGCATCCTTTCTGGCGCAGAGCGGACGGTTGACAGGGCTCACCGGTATTTCGCGCGGCCGAGTGCTGGACGTGACGCCGGAGGTCACCGCGCGGGTGGACGGAGCCCCGCGTGCGGAGGGCGGTTACGGCTACAGTGGAGATCCCGCAGTGGGAGCCACTCTTTCCTTTGGCATCACCAGCAATCTGACTCTGTCCGCCACAGCCAACCCCGATTTCTCCCAGGTCGAGGCGGACGTTGGACAGGTTACGGTTAATGAGCGCTTCGCGCTCTTCTTTCCGGAGAAACGGCCTTTCTTCCTCGAAGGTCTGGAGCAGTTCGATACACCCAATCGCCTGATCTACACCCGGCGGATAGCCTCGCCGCTCGCCGGTGCCAAGCTCACCGGCAAGCTGGGCGGTACGACGGTCGCCGTACTGTCGGCGGTGGACGATCGTGACTTCTCACGCGAGGACGCCCACCCGGTCTACAACCTCGTCAGGCTCAGGCACGACGTGGGCGAAGGTTCAACCGTTGGGCTTGCCTACACCGACCGGCTCGATGGCGGCCATGCGAACCGCGTAGCGGCGCTCGACACGCGCGTCATCTGGCGCAGCATCTGGTTTTCCGAGGCGCAGATTGCCCGCTCGTGGTCCCGCACTCCCCAGGGGAACGTGACCGGAACCCTCTGGCAGCTGACGCTCTTCGACCGCACGGGCAGGCATTATGGCAATCACGCCGAGTTGAACGGCGCAACGGACGCCTTTGAGGCGGGGAGCGGGTTCGTGCCGCGGACCGGTGTGGTCAACGGCGCTCTGTTCAACCGCCTCACCACCTATGGCGGCAGCGGCGCTCTCCTTGAGCAGGCCAGCGTATTCCTGGGCCTCATGCCCACCTGGGACTACGACGGCTTTTTCGATGGGAAGGCGCCGATAGAGGGCACCTACAGCATCTTCCTGTCGCTCACGCTGCGGGGTGGATGGAACGTAGGCGGCGCGGTGCGCAACGCCCACCAGAGCTTCGATCCCGACTTCTATGCCGGGTACGGCGTGGTAATGGGATCCGATACAGTTCCGTTTGTCCTGCCCGACGGACTGCGCCACATGTGGAGCGCCGAAGTGAATGCCAGCTCGCCCAACCGGCCGCTCACGGCTAACGCGGCTCTGGGAGTGGGCGCGGCGCCGATCTTCGCGGAGCCCGCGCGGGGCCGGGCGGTGAGCGCGAACCTGTCGTTGCGCTGGACTCCAACCCCGCGTGCGCGCATCGAAGCCCGCTGGGCCCACCAGCGGATAAACCGCGCCCGCGACGGTTCCCGGTTCGCAACGGCCAACATTCCGCGCATCAAGCTCGAGTACCAGTTGTCACGCGCCGTGTTCATCCGATACGTGGGCCAGTACCTGGCCCAGGAGCGCAGCCGGCTGCGTGACCCAGCCACCGAACAGGATCTGGTATACGACGAGGCCACTGAATTCCAGATGGGTCCCGCCGCCGGGCTCGTGACCAACGAGTTCCGGAACGACCTGCTCTTTGCCTACCAGCCCAGTCCGGGCACCGTCATCTTCGCAGGCTACGGCGCCACGCTTGTGGAAGACCATGCCTTCCGTCTGGACGAACTCACGCGTCGGGACGACGGAGTGTTCATCAAGGTGAGTTATCTACTCAGGATCTGACGGACTCCTGTAGGTCACCCCATCCTTCATTACGAAACCCACCTCTTCCATGAGGCGGATGTTCGCCAGCGGATCCCCTTTTACCGCAACAATGTCCGCAATCTTGCCGCGCTCTACGGTGCCAAGATCTCCAAGCCGCCCGATGGCATCGGCTGCGTTTCGGGTGGCCGTGAGCAACGCCCGGGCGGGCGTCATCCCCGCTTCCACCATGAGCCGGAACTCTCCGGCGTTCTGTCCATGGGGGAAGACCCCGGCATCCGTACCGAACGCGACTCGCACGTTGCTCCGGAAGGCCCGGCGGTGCGATTCGCGCACGAGCGGGGCGATTTCACGGGTCTTCTGTGCCGGACCCGGAGGCAAAAGTCCCGCTTCAGTCATGGAAACCACCGCGTCGTAGGCCATCATCGTCGGTACCAGCCATGTGCCCCGCTCCGCCATTTCCCGCAGGATGGCGTCGTCGAGCACCGAGCCGTGGTCAATGGTGGTGATACCGGCCCGAACGGCGTTCCTGATCCCCTCGATCCCGTGCGCATGAGCCACCACGCGCCGGTTCAACGAGGACGCGGTCTGTATCACCGCCTCGAGCTCGTCCACGGTCATCTGCGCCGGGCCGATATCGTCGGTCAGCGAGAGCACACCCGCCGTGGCGCAGATCTTTATCACGTCCGCCCCGTCCCGCACCGCTCGGCGCACAGCGTGACGAGCTTCGGCAGGACCGTCGAACACGTAGTTGCGCATCGCGTCCACGTTTACTGTACCGGGCCGGACGCCCGTGGTGGGATCGCAATGACTTCCGGTCGTACCCATACCGATGCCCGCCACTATGCGCGGACCGGGGAGAAGACCCTCCGCTATGGCGTCACGCAGGGCCAGGGCTGTGGTTCCGGGAGAGCCCACGTCCCGAACGGTCGTGAACCCGGCCATCAGAGTGGCCCGTGCGTGTACCACTCCCTTCAGAATTGCCCGCTCGGGATATCGGAACAGGAAGCCGCCGCGATCGCGGCCCATGTCGGTCGGGTCTGCCATGAGGTGGGTGTGCAGGTCAATGAGCCCGGGCATCACGGTCCACCCTGACAGATCGATCACCTCAGCACCGTCCGGCACTGTGACGTTCCTGCCGACCTCGGCTATGCGGCCATCACGCACCACGATGGTCATGTTCCGTTGAACCGTTTCCGAAGTACCGTCGAACAGCGCGCCGGCACGGATGACCGTGTGGGCGCCATCCTGGGCAGTTCCTGTGGTGGGCGGGAACGTGAACGACAGCAACAGGGCCGAGGCAAGTGTGAGAACGCGCATCTGGTCAGTTTCCTCGGAGCAGGTTGCGGAAAGTCTAACTCATTTCGCACCCACTACGCCATCGGGAAGCGGGCGGCCTGCTCCTGCTGCTGCTCTTCGCAGTTCTGGTCGTCTATTGAGTGCCGTCGTTAAGGTCCCACAAGGCCCGCCCTGGCGGGTGGCGCGGTGGTGGCTGCATCGTTGGCCGAGCGTGCGGCCAACGCTCCGGTGATGTTTCCCACTCGCTGTGGCCCTACCCGGTCAGTTCATCCCCAACCAGTCACGCAGACCCCGCGGCGCGCGCGAAGAGCCACGCACCCAGCCGTCCGAGAGCCGTGACCCCCCCCCGGCAACAAGGGCCAGCGGGTCGAAAAGCGGTGACTCAAGTGATTCGTCTCGATCTGAGCATGGTGGGCACTCAGCTCTCAGCCCAAAGGGATCGCTGAAGTTGATCGGATCCCCACCCGCGAACCCATACAGATTCAGCCCACCCG
>CAZTIV010000020.1:0-37110 GCA_964613905.1 uncultured Gemmatimonadaceae bacterium
TGTCTCCCTCGACCGCCCGCTACGACCGCATCACCAAGCGGCGCCGGTATCAGCGTTCCGGAGTTCCCACGTACTGGATCGTGGACCTCGACGCCCGCTTGGTGGAATTATGGACGCCGGACGCGGAGCGGCCGGTGATCGTGGATGACCAACTCACCTGGCAACCGGATCCCACGGTCCCGCCACTCACGATCGATTTGCCGGCGTACTTCAAGGCGGTGTGGGCCGAGTAGCGCGACGCTGCACTGCGACCGCAGGGCGTATCAGAACGCCGCACCAAACCCTTGCGCACCCCATCCGCCACGCGATTACTTCCCGACCGTGATCCCCACGATTCTCGGTGGCATCGGTCTCTTCCTTCTCGGCATGGTTCTGATGACCGAGGGGCTCAAATCCGCGGCCGGCGACGCCCTGCGCCAGATCCTGGCGCGACTTACCGGCGGACCGGTACGCGCCATGTTCTCGGGCGCCGGGATGACCATGCTGGTGCAGTCGTCCTCGGCAACGACACTGGCGACGATCGGCTTCGTCAGCGCGGGCTTGCTCACCTTTCAGCAGGCCATAGGCCTCGTTTTCGGTGCGGCGGTCGGTACTACCAGCACCGGTTGGATAGTCTCACTGCTCGGCCTGAAGCTCAAATTTGGAGCCATCGCGCTGCCGCTCATCGGCGTTGGCGCACTTGCCCGCCTGCTCCTCAAGGGCCGGGCTCAGGCGCTGGGGCTCGCCCTGGCCGGTTTCGGCCTCATCTTCGTGGGCATCGACACGCTCAGCACCGGCATGGAGGGGCTCGCGGACAGGATCGATCCGCGAGCACTGGGGGGAGAAGCCTGGTACGGACGGTTGCTGCTCGTTGCCATCGGCATTGCCATGTCTGTAGTCATGCAGTCGTCGAGCGCGGCGATTGCCACGACGCTCACGGCGCTCCACTCCGGCGCAATCGGCCTCGCCGATGCGGCTACACTCGTGATAGGTCAGAACGTGGGGACGGCGGTGACGTCGGCCATCGCCTCCATCGGTGCGTCGGTTCCAGCCAAACGCACGGCGCTGGCGCACGTCCTGTTCAATGCGTTCGCCGGCATCGTGGCATTCGCTGTGCTGCCGCTCTTTCTCTGGACGGTAAGCCCGGCCGGTCCGGGGTTCGAAGCCATGGGAGACGCGGCGCTGATTGCCGGGTTCCATACCACCTTCAACGTTCTCGCCGTCGCACTGGTGATCCCGTTCACTACGCCGTTCGCGGATCGTATCTCCCGCTGGATTCCGGAACGTGGTCCGGTTCTTACGAGGTTGCTCGATCCGAGTGTGGCGAGCCTGCCCTCCGTAGCGGTGGACACGGCCCGTCGCACGGTCCTGGATATTGCCGCGGTCGCTCTCGATGTGGTTCGGGAGGCGCTTGGCGGCACGCGCCGTCCTGATTCACCCACTCGTCTTGCTGCAGCCGACAGGGCATTAGTTGATACGCGGGAGTTTCTTCAGGGCGTGCGAACCTCCGCCGAGTCAGGGCGGGAACACCAACTTCACATCTCCGTGCTGCACGCGATCGATCACCTGGATCGACTGGTAGCCGCCGCGGGTGAGAGCGGACACTCTGCTGGACTGCAGGATGGTGCGATCCGGGAGTGGGCCGGTCAGTCACTGGAAGGTGTGGCGTCGGCCAGGGAATGGGTGGGCGCTCCGGATGGAACTGCTCCGATAACTGAGCTCAGGGAGATCTCGAGGACAATAGCGGATGCGCGAAGGGGGCACCGGCAGGATATCCTCAAGCGCACTGCTGCCGGCGAGGTTTCACCTCTGGTTGCCGATCGACAGTTGGATGCGATGCGCTGGGTGGACCGGCTTGCCTATCACGTGTGGCGGGCCATGCACCATCTGTATGGAGAACCGTCCCCGGAGATCGGTGGTACTGAAGTGTTCGAGGAGGGTGAGGAGGAAGCATGAGCCGTGAGCGCTGAGTTATGCGACTACGGCCCTCACTTCAGGCAGAAAATCTCGTCCGCCCGGTTCTCGGCGCGGATTCTCCGGAATTCCGCCAAGTTTCCCGGATCCGCAAGGTATCGCTCCTCTTCTTCAACCGCCTTCCGGATCTCGGCTATCGACCGGCGCAGGTTGGCGCCGCGGTCGCCCGGGCGTGCCGGAAGCTGCGACATGAACAGCGCCTGATACGGCGTGTGCTCCACCCACTCCAGCGCCTCCCTCCTCAGCTGGCGCTGGTTGTCGAGGTCACAGAACGCGTATCCGTTAATGAAGGGTCCGGCCAGACTGTTGAACGCCACAACGGCCTGTGCCGGCTGTGCCAGGGCGGGTGATTCGACGACCAGCACGTCGGCCAGCGTCTGGAAACGGTCCTTTGCCACATAGAACCAGAAGACCGCTTCGTCGCGAAGTCCCACATCATACAGCCGGATGGCGAGTACCATGAACGTCATGGGCGTGATCATGTCGGGATTGGCTTCGATCATGCCGCGTGCGCTGGTGATGTCGCTCCTCCTGTTGGATGAAAGCAGCTCATCGAAGTCACGCCCCACGGCAACCTGGGGACGTCCTCTCGGCGACGAAGCGGCTTCGTAGTACGGCTGGACGAAAACAGGAATCTGATCGACCGATTCCGCGGATCCACACGCCGTCATGACTACAAATGCCGCAGACATCCGGAACGTTCTGGTCACAGCGCCCCCGGGGTTGAATGGTCTGTATTCCCGACAATATGGCATCACCGGCTTCAGGGGCCAGCGCGCCCGCCTCCCCTGCCGGTTCCGTTACAACTGACGCCGGTCAACCGCTGTCATCCGGTGTCAGTTCCGTTTCACGCGCTTCGACCTCGCGCATCATTTTCAGGAAAGTGCCCGCGATCTCGGCATCGAACTCGGTGCCGAGCCGGTGCTCGATGTACGACAGAATCGTGGCCGGCTTCCACGGACTGCGGTAGGGTCGTTCAGTACGAAGGGCGTCGTACACGTCGCACACGTGCACCAGCTGGCTGGCGTAGTGACAGTTGCGGGGGTAGATGAAGTTCGGGTACCCGCCCCCGTCAATCATGATGTGATGCTCGTACGCGACTACGGCGGCAAGGTCCAGATCCGGCTCGGATTCGAGGATCAGACGCGCGCCGGCGGACGGGTGGCCGTTGATTATAGCACGTTCTTCGGGTGTCAGCGCTCCAGCCTTGTTCAGGATTTCGGGAGGGATCTGAACCTTTCCGAGGTCATGCAGCAATCCGGCAACACCAAGCGTGCGCACGTCGCGGGGACCCATTCCCATGAATTCCGTGAGTCCCATGACCAGCACGGACACGTTTATAGAATGCGTAGTAGTGTACTCGTCGAACTTACGGATCCTGAGCAGCGGCAGCATGATCTGCTGGTCTCCATGCATGGCCACTGACAAGGCACGCACCACCGCTTCCGCCTCGCTCATCGGGAGTGAGCCACCGGTGCTGAGTTCATTGTGCATCCAGCGTACGGCCTCTGCCTCATCTCCCAGGCTCAGCGCCAGCGTGGCGGTGGGAAGATCCTCCTGCGCCTCGTGGTCCATTCCTCGTATGCCCACCGCTCCGAACCGGATGGTACTCCTGCGTCCCACCGGACGCGCTTCTGCGCTGCTGGCTGCGGGAGGGGCAAGCCTGGCCAGAGCCTGATCCAGGAAGATCTCCAGCTCTTCCCGGTCCGTAGAGGCGTCGAACTGCATCCGCTGAATTCCCGCTTCCGCCAGACGCCGACTCCAGTCCCAGTTCTTGAGATTGCGGAGGACAGAGGTGCCATAGACGACCTCATCGCCGAGGAACGAGAATACCGGCTGCGGGTCATCGGCCAGAAGGTCGGTAAGCCGCCGATATACGGCATCGACCGCGCGGTTGCGGGATGCGTGACCCGCCGGATACAGGGCCAGGGCAGAGAGCGCCTGTGCAAGGCTCGCCAGGAAGTCGGCGGGATTGCTCAAGTTGGTTGCTCACCGTTCCATGATGCCGCACGCACAGTATCCGGATCGCGTGACCGTGCCGCTGCAATCAGAGCTCTGTGGACCCTTGGATCATCGCGATACGGTGTGAGGGCAACCAGCGCCGCAAGATACTCAGGCGATTTTGGTGGCAGCTTCGCTCCGATCAAAGCCGACCGCGGCGCGGCGACGCGGAGCAGGGCGTCGATGGCCATCGGTTTGCCGATTACGCCGAGTGCCTTGATCGCTGCAACCCGCAAGTCGCCGCTGTCACCCTCCACAGCCAGAGCCGCTATCAATGGAAGCGCATGGTCGGGACAATTCTCCTGGGCGGCAGCGATTGCCGTCCTCACGGCACGCGGGTCACTGTCCCGCAGCCCGCGGCTGATGGCACGGTCTCTGGTATCCGGAGATCTGAGCAGGAACAGGATCGCTTCCCGGCGCAGAGGTGCCTGACTGTGATCGAGGAAACGTTGTGCATCAATGCCGGGGGGTATGCTCGACAACTCATTCAGAATGTTCAGCATGTTACGCTGTACATACCACCGGCCGTCCGAGAGGCGTTCGCCCGCGAGCGGTCCCACCGCGCTTCCCAGAGCGGTGAGTCGGTCCAGCAGCACGCGGCGGGTCTTCGACGATTCCGATTCGGCCAGCGCATCGAGAAGAGCCGGAGCGGCATCCATACCGAGCGGGCCGACGAGAAGATTGAGTCCTTCCTCGTCCGGCGGTTCGGCAGACAACAGGGTTCGTACTCTGGCGGCGGTGGCCAGGTGCCTGCGCAACTGATCGACCGCAGACCCGAACGAGCTCGCAAGTGTATCCAGCAGCCACCGGATGCGACCGGTGTCGGCAAGGACGTCGGCGGCGCGAAGGACGGCGGAGCCGGCGACATCCAGTTCAAGCGCCATGGCGATCATGTGCTCGGGTTCCACCCGGTGGTGAACTTCAGCTGCTATCTCTCTGCCGGATGCCCCTCCCGCCACTGCCTGCAATGTTGCGCGGTACGTCTCGGGGTTGGGGTCGCTCGAACCCCAGCCCCGCACGAGTTCCGCCACCTGTTCCCGCAGTGTCTGGTCGGCTACGGCCCGGCGGGATCCCCCGGCTTCAGCGTGCCGTGCAAGCTTCTGAAGCATGCGCAGCATGGCGTGCGATATGCTCGGTTCGTGCGCCTCGCTGGCCGCCTTGACCAGGTCCAGCACGGCCCCTACGGCCATGCCTTCGGATGCCGAGAGAAGAAACTGCCGCCGCTGGGTCGTATTGCCTCCCATGGTCAGCAACTGGCTCAGCGTGTTCTGGTCCAGCGTTGAGACCATCCTGGAAACACGGCGCTTGAGCGCGATCGATTCAGGCGCTCCGGTCTTCACTTCGTCGGCTATCTGGAGCATGTAGCCCACGATCACCTGGTCGTAGGCCGCGTCGCTACGATGCGCCTTGATTGCCTGCGCCACGGTCTCGGGGTCCGGGTCGTCCGGTACGCTCACCTCCTGCTGCCGGGTTGGCGCGGCAACTCCTCCCTGATCGCCCACCTGCTCCGCGGCCAGCGCCGCCCTTGCGAGCCCGATCCACAACTGCGCCGCTCGGGTACGGGCGCCCCTGGTCTCGGATTCCATCGGGACTTGCTCGGGGTCTTCCTCGACCAGTTCGAGACGGTCGTACGTCATGGGATAGAACCGCACGTGCTCCCATGTGCTACCGTGGTACGCGGGGTTGAGGCCCAGCGGCTGAGGAGAGCGGTCCGCCTCTACCGAGAGGACCTTGAGTGCGCTCGACAGCTGTTGCAGTGTCAGGCCTGAGGTAAAGGTGATTGCACCGATGTGGTGCCGGTGCATGCGGCCGGCCAGCTCACGGAGTACGGGGTTCTTCGGGTCGGTGGCCACACCCTCGATGACGAGCTGATTCTGGGCCACGCCAAGCGAGAGTGTGGTGCGGTCCTGGAAGATGGCGACGAGTTGATCCAGCAGCCTCGAGGCGGTGGGTTCGAGCGAAGGGTGCCCATCCGGGTACATGCCGAACCGGTTGAGGGCGATGGAAAACTGAATCAGAAACGCGCCCAGCTCCTGTGACAGGACCTGCGACCGTCCGGTCCCGGGCGGTCCGTCAGTATGGTCCATGCACTGGGCTACCTCGGGTCTGGGTCAATTCAAGATAGTGTGTTGCGGTATCCCGTCCAAATCGGAATCAAGTCCGGGTATCACGCGATAATGAAAAAAGAGTTCGTCTTGATCACGAGCCATACCTGCCGGCCGGGAGTGATTCCAAGGTTGTCTATGGCGCCCGGCGTCAGCTCGACTCGCACCTCGCTCCCGCAGTCTACCAGGGCCTGGTACTCGAAACCGAGCGGAATGACTTCCCGGACCGTGCCGGGGATCATGTTACGGGCCGAAAGGCCGGTGGGCCGCTCGATTGCGAGCATTATGTCTCCCGCCCGAACGCCGACCCGTATCCGGGAGCCCACGTCGAGAGGGGTGAAAGGGACGTCCAGCCTGAGTCTGCCCACGTTACATGTGGTGACTCCCTCACCAGGCAGGGATGCCGCAACCACTCCTTCGAAGATGTTCTCGACCCCCACCAGCCCGGAAACGAACATGGTCCCTGGACGCGAAAGTACCTCGACAGGAGCCCCGCTTTCCACCACGCCTCCTTTATCAAGAACCACAACGCGGTCGGCCAGCGCCAGCACCTCGTGGAGATCGTGGGTCACCAGGATCATGGGAATCTTCGTTCGGGACGCGAGAGTTATCAGTTCGTATCGGAGCTCGCGACGCAGATTCTCATCGAGCGCGGTGAACGGCTCATCGAGGAGGAGTACACGAGGGTCAAGCGCCAATGCACGGGCTATTGCCACCCGCTGCTGCTGACCGCCCGAAAGTTCATCGGGATACCGATTTGAAAAGGCGGCCAGCCCTACGGCGCGGAGTTCGCTCTCTGCACGCCGGCTTCCATGGGGATCGTTTCTCCGGGAGTAGGCCACATTCTCGAGCGCGGTGAGGTGAGGGAACAGCGCATAGTTCTGGAAGACGTATCCCACGCGACGCCGCCTCGCGGGGATGTTGACGTCGCTGCCGCTTCGACCTCGACGAAAAACGGCCTTTCCATCCATGGAGATCTCGCCGGCCGAAGGAGACAACAGCCCTGCAATCGAATGGAGAGCCGTAGTCTTACCGGCCCCGGACGGTCCGAACAGGGCGACAATCTCGTTGCCGACATCGAACTCGGCGCGCAGTTGGAAATCATCGCGCCTGACTTCGACATCTACGGTCAGTCGTGGGGCGCTCATTTGCGGCGGGAAAGCTCCACGTGCCGTACCCAGTACAGTGCGACAAAAACAACCACGGTCATCAGCATCACCATCTGGTTGGCAAGGTCGAGCTGTCGGTTCTGGACTGCGTCATAGATGGCAAGCGGCATCGTTCTGGTTCTGCCCGGGATGTTGCCGGCCACCATGAGCGTGGCGCCGAACTCGCCCACGGCCCGGGCGCCGGCCAGGACGAGACCCGCAAGTATTCCCCGGCGCGCGAGCGGCAGGGTCACCCGGAAGAACAGGCCGGGCTCGGTGGACCCCAGAGTACGGGCGGCGTTCTCCAGCGCGGGATCGACGTCGGCAATGGCGGCCCGGGCCGACTGAACCATCAGAGGGAGGCCAACGACCGCAGCGGCCACGGCGGCGGCGTACCAGGTGAACAGGATGTCGATGTGCAACCACTCGACCACGGGACTGCCGCTGCCGAGCGCGCGCAACAGGTAGTACCCGACCACACTGGGCGGCAGTACCAGCGGAAGGGTCACGAGTACCTCCACCGCCAGCTTGCCGCGGAACGGGACCCGCGCAAACAGCCAGCCGAACCCCACTCCCAGGACCAGAATGATTGCCGTGGCAACCGCGGCGACCCGCAGGGAGATGAGCAGTGGTTCGATCATCATCGGGATCCGGGCGCGTGCGCCGGCAGTCCATGGCGTTCAAGCACACCGCGGCCCTCGGGGCCGATCACGAACGCCGCGAAAGCTCTCGCCTCTGCTTCGCGCCGAGTGCCGGCCACGACGGCGAGCGAGTGCAGTATGGGACTGTGGAGAGAGTCCGGTACAGCCGTCCAGAGGCCGTCAGTATCGATGCTGGTGGACAGTGCAAGCAGTGCCACGTCCGCATTGCCGCTCTCGGTGTACTGGAGTGCCTGAGGGAGATTCTCGGCGAGCACCAGCCTGGGTTGCACATCATGCCAGAGACCGAGCCGCTGAAGGGCTTCCCGCGCGGCGGCCCCATACGGTGCGCGGTCGGGATTGGCTATCGCTATTCGCCGTATTGCCGGAGTTTCGAGATCCTCCAACCGCTTCACCGGAGGCCTGTCACGGCGGGTCCACAGCGTAAGCGTCCCGCGCGCGAAAACGGTGCGCGTGTCGGCCAGGAGGCGACCCTTTGCGATGAGATCGTGCACGTGCGCCTCGTCCGCCGCTGCAAAGAGATCGGCCGGTGCACCGAATTCGATCTGCTGTGCCAGCATGCCGGTAGCGCCGAAGTTGAATCGCACGGCAATGCCCGTTTCCGACTCGAACCGTTGGGCCATCTCGCTGAACGGCATGGCAAGTGAGGCTGCTGCCGAGACTGTAATCTCGCGGTCACGCTCTCCGGCTGCGCAGGCTGCAGCGACCAGAAAGACGCCGGCTGCGCGCAGGACGTCTCTCACCGGACCCGTATCAAGCGGAGAAGTCGTACGATTCCGTAACGCGCATGGTCCCGCCCGGGAAACTCACAATCTGTTCTCGTCTGACGGGTAATCCCGTAACGGGATCAAACCAGAGCGTGGCCTCGGCTGCTCGCGTTCCCGCCACGAAGATCGTGAAAACAAGAGACGGGTTGCCGGCGTGATCGTCGTCGCCGTATGCGATGTCCAGGGCAACTACCCATTCACGTACGCCACCGTCCGCCCGATCCGGCTGGAGTCCGGCGGTGAGGCGGGCCAGATTGTGAAGTATTCCCATCCGGGTCAGACCCAGGATGAGTGCTTCCTTCAGCTCGGCCGGTAGCGTATCGCTGAACGATCTCCGGGCACTGCCCCCGGTCATCGAACTCGCGTCGGCGTGCAGGTGCAGCCTGACGGAGTCGTTTCCGAATATTCCGGTCGCCTCGAGAGACACGTTGCTTCCTCTGGTGATCTCGAGAGTTCCGTCAAGCGAGGCCTCGAAAGCTCCCTCGGCCCGAACGACATAGCCAAGGTTGAACGACCGCATGGTCAGCAGGCGTTCCTCGATAACTGCGAACTGCGCGGCTGGATCCGGGTCTGGAGTTCCGGGTATCGCGCCGGGCTCAGTCCCGGAACCCACGACGGCCACGGCGACGATCGTGAATATCAGCGGTCTCAACGGTTACCTCGTCTGTATATGTGCTTTGCAATCATGGCTTCCGAGACCGCGCGGATCAAGGATTCCGAGTCTTCATTCAGTAGGGCCACCCATCCGCGGGCATTCCCGGCAGAATCCTGAGCGCGTTCCGGAAATAGAGCTTCTTCAGCACCTCATCGGGCAGATCCAGTCCGTACAGCTTCCATGATGCGTGATAATCCCGGTAATAATTGAAATAGTCGTCGCGCGTCTCGAATACCCGCCAGAAGTACGAGTACTCTTCGGGCTGGAACGAATCCTTGCCGAACAGGATCCGGTCCTGGAACCGGATGAAGAAGTCGCGCGCCACTCGAGGCTGGCGGCCGATGTCATACAGTACCGCCCCAACCTCAGTGTACACATTCGGCAGTTCATCGAGCAGGCGCCCGAGCCGGCCGAGGTCGTTTGCGTGCCATCCCATGTGAGCTATGACGAACGTGGTCTGCGGGTGGCGGCGCAGCAGGTTGTCCCGCTCCGTCATCAGTTGTTCGAAGCCAGGGAATTGCTCCGGCGGGTAGCGTCGGTTGGGGAACAGAGCCAGTTCGAGCCAGCGCTCGTTCTCGTAATCGATCGGCTGCCAGAACTCCTGAGGGTCGGCGGTGTGGATGAACACGGGCACGCCCAGGCGCGCGGCTGCCTGCCATACGGGATCCAGATCAGGGTCGTCGATGGCGAGGCGCGATCCGTCGGCCTTGCGGATCGAGAGCCCGAGCGCCTTGCTGATCTCGCCTATGCCGATCGCGCCGGCGGCAATGTCCGCCTCGAGCTGCGCAACCGCTCGGTCGGCCCAGCCGGGTCCGACGTTCCGGAAGTCCACGCCTGTGAAGAACCGGACGCGGTCACGCATGGTGGGAGAGGCTCTGACTGCGGCGACCTGCTGCCGGAGGGTCTCTCCCGAAATGTTGTTTGCGGCCACGATTATCCGGACATTGATACTGTCCAGAGACCGGCGAAGCTGTTCCAGTCCTTCTGCTGTGCTTATGAGCGGTCCGCGCGGGTGCCCGTGGAAATCGATAACCGGAAATCTGGCGCCGGGTACCGGGTGCTCCGGTGCAGCCAGTGTGGATCGTGGCCGGTAGTCGAGAATGCTCGGGGGATTGAATTCGGGCGGGCGACAGACCCGGGGGCGGATTTCGGTGGTGCCGGGTGGGCATGGTTCGCCCGGGCTTATCGTGATGTCTTCGCCGCGTCCCTGGCCCCAGGCAGTTGAGAGAGGCAGAAACAGCAGGGCAACAGCGAGCAGCGTGATGCCGGAACGATCAGCCATCTGGGCTCCGGGAATGGATCCCTGAAGAATAACCTCGCATTGCCGTCAGGAGAGTAGCTCGGACATTGGCGTGGTTATACATTGTCGCGTCCTCATTCTGGAGCATCCTGGTGGAATACCCTCTGCTCATAGACCGGGTGAGCAAGTCATTCGGCGATTTCCGCGCGGTGGATGAAGTGTCTCTCAAGGTACCGCGCGGCACGATCTACGGATTCCTGGGGCCCAACGGGGCCGGCAAGACCACCACGATCCGGATGGTCATGAGCATCCTCTACCCCGATTCGGGGACGATCACCGTACTCGGTAACTCGCAACCGGAAGCGGTGAAGGACCGGCTGGGGTACCTCCCGGAGGAGAAGGGGCTCTACAAGAAGATGAAGGCAGCCGAGCTGGTCACGTACTTCGGACGGCTCAAGGGCCTGTCTGCGTCGGTGGCGCGAGAGCGGGCTCGCGACGTGCTGACGCAATTCGGGCTGGGCGATTGGTTGGACGCGCGCTGTGAGCAGTTGTCAAAGGGGATGGGTCAGAAGGTGCAAATCCTGGCCACGTTGCTGCACGAACCTGAACTGGTGATCCTGGACGAGCCGTTCTCCGGGCTCGACCCGGTGAACGTGGAGATGGTGCGCCACCTGATTCTCCAGCTCAAGCGAGACGGCCGGACCGTGATCTTCTCGACTCACGTCATGGAGCAGGCCGAACAGATCTGCGACAGCATTCTGCTGATCGACAAGGGCCGGAAGATCCTGGATGGAACGTTGAGGGAAGTGAAGGCCTCGGGGCCTCAAACCGTGATCGTAGACTACGACGGGGACGGGGTCTCGTTCAGGGATCTGCCCGGTGTCGAGCGGGTGAACGATGCCGGGAAGCACGCCGAATTGACGCTCCGGGACGGAGCGGACTCGCAGGAGATACTGAGGCGGCTGGTGGGCCGCATCAGCATCCGGCGGTTCGACACCCGTGAGCCGTCGCTGCACGAGATATTCGTCCGCGCGGTGGGAGGGAACGGCAATGTTTGAAAAACCATTGCTGGTAGCCCGGCGCGAGTTTCTCGAGAATGTGAGGACCAAGGGTTTCTGGATCGGGGTGCTGTTCTTTCCCATCATACTCACCGCCGCTTTCGTCATTCCCGTGGTGATCGAAAGGTCCAAGAGTGCTCAGGAGTTTGCCGTCATCGATATGTCTGGTTGGGTGCTCGATGCGGTACGGCCGATGCTCGAGGTCGACACGACCCGATTCGTGCTGGTGCGTGAGGCCAGTCTCGAGGATGAGGCGGAATTGAACCGACTGGTCGCGAACGAACGGTTGCGTGCGTACTTCGTCATCGGACCCGATCCTCTGATTGACAATCAGGGCGCCAGATACGCCACGCGCAACATCACCGACGACGATCTGCTCCGCTGGTTCGGCAGCCGCGTTACGGAGGCGGTCCGCCAGCGCCGCATGGCCGAGGAAGGTCTTGATCCCGGGCTGATGCGCTGGATACAGCAACCGGTCGAGTTCGAGACGCGCCGGGTGACCCGGGCCGGAGAGGCGGCGGAAGTGACCGTTCAGGACCGCCTAAGACAGTTCGCGCCCATGGCATTCGTGTATCTGCTTTTCATAGGTGTCTTCTCGATATCCCAGATGCTCCTGACGAATACGATCGAGGAGAAATCCAATCGATTGATAGAGGTCCTGCTGTCTTCGGTCTCGCCGGGACAACTTATGGGGGGCAAGATTGCCGGGATCGCGTGGACCGGACTCGCCATGCTGGGATCGTGGATAGTCTCGTTCTTTGTGGTTGCGAAGTACGTGCCGGGATGGCTTGGGATTCCTCTCACGATAGATCTCTCGATCATCACGCGTGATCCCGTCTATCTCGTGTCATTCGTGGTCTATTTCGTCCTCGGGTACCTCCTTTTTTCGGCGATGATGGTGGCGATCGGAGCGGCGGTGAGCACCCTCAAGGAAGCGCAGAACCTGATGATGCCGGTGACCATTCTGCTCATCATTCCGCTGTTTGCCATGGTGCCCGTCACGCGCGATCCCAACGGCACGCTGGCGAAGGTACTTTCTTTCATACCACCGTTTACGCCCTTCGTGATGATGAATCGCGCTGCCGGCCCGCCGGCACTCTGGGAGTACGCGGCCACAACGGTTCTGCTGATTCTGGCGGTGCTGGTTGCCATGTGGGCCGCCGCCAAGATCTTCCGCGTGGGGATCCTGATGACCGGAAAGCCACCGACGCCCGGAGAGATCCTGCGCTGGCTCCGGGCGCCGGTCGGCACCGTAGCGGTGCGGAAAGACTAGCCGCTCACCAACCTATGGGGCTCCCCGGCGGGCTGTCGAGCGGCCTGCTGCGCGGCGTGGGCGCCTCGCGGCGTTCCAGGAACCGCGTGATATCTGCGGCAGCGAGGTCAAGATGCGCGGCATCGGCCGCTGTGAGTGCCCGCCGCCTGGTGATCGTTTCCCTGAGGTTCCTGAGTGTCCACTCGGCCGCGGCCCGCGCTTCGACAGTGGCATTCGTGTCGGCCGCAAGACCTGTGAGTTCGTCCAGGACCGCGCGCTGCACAACCCGTCTGAGTGCGGCCCCTTCGCCACGCGGTTCCACTCCCCACGTACGCTCTACGATCGTACCCAGCACCTCATCGAGCGCGGGCATGGCCGGATTGCGTGCGGAGAAGGCAGCGACGCGCGCCATGCGGGCCGGATGCAGCAGGCCGCCCACTACGTCGTGCGCGAGAGACCGTGCCGCGCTCAGCTGGTCGAATGCGGGCCCGGCGGGCGATCCCAGGGATCGCTCCTCGCGCGGATAACCGTAGGTACGCATCGACAGCAACGGCACGATGCGTTCCGGGACCGCCAGCTCGGACGGTTCCAGGGCATCCATCACCATACGCAGCGCGCGACGCTGGCGGTCGGCCGGGATCACGCGCGTGGGCGGCATCGTATCGCCCCGCACTCCGTAACGGAACTCCATACCGCCAACGGCCTTGAGCGCCCCGCCCAGCGTGTACCTGTGGTGCAGATACACGATGCCGAACCGGGTGGCGAGCAGCGTCATCGGCTCACCGGGACGTATCGCACGCGTGTCAAACCGTTCCAGCAGGTGTCTCCTTACGGTCATGACCCGGTCCAGTTCCTCGAGCATGTCGGAACCATTTACCCAGGTGGTGGCCTCGGGATACGCGCCCGCCGGGTTCTCGTCCGGATTCGTGATGAAGTCGAGACCGCGCCGCTGCCCTTCCCGGATGATTGCCTCGAGCCCGGCATCCTCCTGATCCGGCGGGAACTCCGTGTATCCGTAACGGATGGCGAGCGAATCCCACGCACCGGGACCCGGACGATAGGCCTGCGAGAGGTCGATGCGGCCGTCATCGAGACGAATGAGCGGGGCGGGGTAGTCCATCACCGACGCCCGCCCCTGCGATTCGGAGATGAAGTTGTGCGCGAGCCCGAGCGTGTGGCCCACCTCATGAGCCGTGTGCTGGCGGCGCCGGGCCATCGTAAACTCCTCGCCCGTCACCTGCTGGTCGAACTCGGCCAGCCAGTGATCGGTTCCTTCGTCTCCCATCCCGAACGCCGGAACGGCACCTGCGTACTGATCGTAATTGACCAGTGAGCGATGACTGTCCATCCGCACCGCCGCCTTGATTATCTCGCCCGTCCGCGGGTCCACGAACGACGGCCCGATGGACCAGCTCGGCGCGGTACGGTGCACCCACTGGATCACGTGGTATCGGGAGTCCATGGGATCCATGTCCGCCGGCATGTCTTCCACCCGGAACGCATTGACGTATCCGGCCGCCGCGAACACGTCGTTCCACCACATCGCGCCTTCACGGAAAGCGGAGCGATACGGTTCCGGAATACCGGGGTCCAGATAGTACACTATGGGTTTCACGGCTTCAGACGGAGCATCTCCCGGATTCCTCTTCTCCAGCCTGTGCCGCACGATGTAACGGGTGGGATAGTCGTGCTCCGGCCCCTTGGCAAAGTCCCAGATGGTGACGCTGAAGAAGCCTGACCGCGGGTCAAATCGTCGTGGTCGATAGTCGCCATTCGGCAGCTTTACCAGCGAGTGGTGCTGGCGTATGGTGAGCGCTCGGCCGTCCGGTGCGTGGCGCCGGATTTCCCAGCCAGGATTGTCGCTCGCGAACGTGAGCGAAACCTCGACCTCGGTGTTCTCCGGGAACGCCCTGGTGCGTGGCTCATGGATCCCGCTTCGGTCACGCTCCAGGCGGAAGGTTCCCTGGTTCGCCCCCCGCAGACGACCGATGATGTCCATCTGGTCGCCGACGAAAAAAGGCGTCGCATCCACGACAACACGGTCCCTTTCCTCACCCACTATTTCGAGCGACGCCACGACCGACGTGGGGAACGATTCATCAACCGATCGCCGGAGGTCGGCGTTGTCGGTTACGGCCGCGAACCCCGGGTTGGTGAGTTCGAGGTGCGCACGGTTGCCCGAACGGACCCAGCGGGCGATACGCGATCCGCCGATCATGCCCCGGTCGAGCCCCAGCGGATGCGATCCGATCCCGGTAGCCAGGGAGGGCAGATAGAGGAACTCCTCGTTCCACCGTGAGATTTCGAGCAGCAACCGGCTGCGGGCGGCGTCGAGATAAATGGGGAAGTAGCCGTCCTGGCGGGTGAGCCCGCGCGTGGCGTCGGCAATTGTGGTCTGCGCCGTCAAGGGACCGGCGGTGAGAATGATGGTGGCGAGGGCTAGAACAAACCGGCGTTGCATGGTGGAACCTCCTCCGCGTGAGCCCTAAGAATTCCTCCCGATCTTGCCGGCCGCAAGGGAACACGGGAACAAACCCCCCGGGCCAGGGTGCAAGGGGAAAAGTACGAGGCGTAAGGAGCAAGGGAGGTGGGAAAATCCATGAGTTTACGTGTGCTTGCAGGTGTCGTAGTGCTCGCTGCAGTGTTTTCGTCCGCGCTCGAGGCGCAGCGTGGACCGAGGGCGAGGCTGGTCGAAGTCGCGCGGCCGGGGCCTGAAATCGGGTTCCGGGCCGGCTATGGCTGGGATCTGGACGCGTGGAGCCTTGGTGCTCAACTCCGCCTGCCGATTACGCGGGAAGTGGAGATCATCCCCAGCGCTGACTACGAGCTGGTTGACTGGGCCACGCTGGCGCAGGCCAACCTGGATGTCGCGATTCTGCCGGGGAGACGCCGGTCTTTCTACTTCGGTGGTGGTGCGGCGTTCATGCACGAGAATCTGGGGGGTGCCACGGATGCCACTACGAGGGTCAGACCGAACGTCTTCGCCGGTTTCACGTTCGGGCGTGCCCGCCGAGCCACAGTGCGGCCTTTTGCAGAGGCCCGATGGACCTTTCTGGAAGGCAACGAATCGGAGGGCCGGGTTGTATTCGGACTGAACGCGGCACTGGGCAGACGCTGAAAAGTTTGCGGTCGGGCGGTACCCGCGGATGGCAATGGGGGGAGAGGTCCCGATCACCATGCCGCGTGCACCACCCGACCGCTCGGACCGGATCTGCCCTTCCGGGCTCGCGTTCCTGAAAAGCAAGTGGCATGCCTCCATGAGAAGGGGGCTTTTTTGTTGTGATTGAACGACTTGCGTACCGTCCGGGGATGGCTCACCAACGACTGTTCGCAGATCTGGTGTAGACAGGCTGCATCATCCGTTGGCATCTTCCCATCGTCTCACTGCTGACCGCTCACTGCCCAGGAGTCCGCTTGACATCCTCCACATTCGACTCTACAGCCAGATCAGGTTGGTTCGCGCGGTTCCTGAACGTCGTAGAACGGCTGGGGAACTTCCTGCCGCACCCCGTGACCTTGTTCGCTCTGTTCGCAATGGGGGTTGTCCTGGTAAGCGGCATCGCTGGCTGGCTGGATCTGTCGGTGACCGATCCGCGGCCGGAGGGTGCCCGGGGCAGGAGTCCCGACGGCGTCATTCGAGCGATCAGCCTCATGAACGGCGACGGCGTGCGCCAGATGCTCGAAAACCTGGTCACCAATTTCACGGGTTTCGTTCCCCTGGGGACGGTACTCGTGGCCCTGCTGGGTGTGGGAGTGGCGGAGCGGTCGGGACTGCTGGGCGCCGTGATCCGGGCGCTCGTCCTGCGGGCCCCAAGACACCTGGTGACGGTCGCTGTCGTCTTCGCGGGCGTCGTTTCCAATACGGCGGCGGAGATGGGCTACGTAGTGCTCGTCCCCCTCGCGGCAGTGATCTTTCACTCGCTGGGCAGGCATCCCCTTGCGGGCCTCGCCGCAGCGTTCGCGGGGGTCTCCGGCGGGTACAGCGCCAATCTGCTCATCGGCACGGTTGACCCGCTGCTCGCGGGAATAACTCAGGAAGCCGCCCGGTTGATTGCCCCCGAGTACATCGTCCATCCGGCGGTGAACTGGTATTTCATGATCGCCAGCACGTTCCTGGTTACCGCCGTCGGCACCTGGGTCACGATGAGGATCGTGGAACCGAGGTTGGGTCAATACGACCCCGTGAACGCCGATCACAAGGCGATCGGTGAACAGCGGGCGGATCCGCTCACGCCGGATGAGTGGCGGGGTCTCGCGTGGGCCGGAGTTGCGACACTCGCGGTGACAGGTCTGCTGCTTGTTTCCGTGGTCCCTTCGTGGGGCGTGCTGCGTAACCCGGAAACCGGTAACGTGCTCGACTCTCCGTTCCTGCGTGGCATGGTTGCACTCATTTTCATCTTCTTTCTGATACCGGGATTCGTTTACGGCTGGGTGACCGGTACGATGCGCTCGGACCGGGACGTCATCGATGGCATGGCCGGTGCCATGAGCTCCATGGGACTCTACATTGTGCTGGTGTTCTTTGCCGCCCAGTTCGTGGCGTACTTCGGGTGGACCAACCTGGGTGCCATAACTGCCGTGGCCGGGGCCGATTTTCTCGAGGCGATCGAACTCACCGGTCCACTGGTGTTCATTCCGTTCATAATCATGTGCTGCATAGTGAACCTGAGCCTCGGAAGCGCTTCGGCTCAGTGGGCCATCACCGCGCCGATCTTCGTTCCCATGCTGATGTTTGTGGGATACAGTCCTGAGGTAATCCAGGCTGCCTACAGGATCGGCGACTCGACTACGAACATCATCACGCCCATGATGAGCTACTTCGGCCTGATTCTGGCGTTTGCGGCCCGTTACGACAGGAAGCTGGGCATCGGTACCCTGATCAGTATGATGCTTCCGTACACGATCTTCTTCCTGGTGTCGTGGGTGAGCCTGTTCTATATCTGGGTCTTCGGCCTGGGGCTGCCGGTGGGGCCTGAGGCGCCAACCTACTACACACCATGATATCATTCGTGTTGCAACCTCTGGTTCGGAGCCGTCAAATGCGCCTTGCCTCAGCCTGTGTTCTGGTTCTGGTTTTCAGTCCAGTTCCCGCAGTAACCCAGACTGCACCCCCCCGGATCTCCGCGGGCACGCCGGAATCGGTGCAGCTGACGGTCTATCAACAGGATTTCGGTGTTGTGCGCGAGGTCAGAAGCGCGGGGATCCCCCGCGGGAGATCCATTCTTGAAGCGGTGGGCGTTGCGGCTCTGCTCGAGCCATCCACCGTACAACTCAGAACGGACGGCGGGTTGAGCGTGAGAGAGCAGACGTTCCACTACGACCTGCTTAGTCAGGATCGCCTGCTGCACCGGTACGTGGGGCGTACCGTCAGCATATACGTCCGGGGAGCAGGTGGGGCCGAGGAACGGCGCGAGGCAACAGTGCTTGCAGTGCACGATGGGGTGGTGGTGCTGGAAATGGACGGCGAACTGCTGACGCAGGTACCCGGGCGGATCGCTTTCCCGCACGTGGATGGTCTCGTGGTGCGTGAGCCCACGATTTCATGGGAGCTGTCAGCTGAAGCGGCCCGCGCGCACAAGTTGGAGATTACCTACCTTGCGCGGGGGCTCGGCTGGCGGGCCGACTACGTGCTGTTGCTCGATGAAGGAGAAACCTCGGGCGACCTGACGGGATGGGTCACGGTGACCAACCGCAGCGGGGCGACGTTCACCGACGCGCGGCTTCAGCTGGTAGCCGGGGATGTGCGACGGGTGACGGATGATCCGCAGCAGGTGGGGGCGATCCGGATGGAAGCAATGCGGATGGCGGATGCGTCATTTGCCGAGGAGAGTCTGTTGGAGTACCACCTCTACACTCTGGACCGGCCGGTCACGCTGGTCCGGAACGAACAGAAGCAGCTGCAGCTGCTGGAGGCATCCGGCGTGGGCATCAGGCGACGCCTCGTCGTGCAGGGACAGACGCATTACTTCAGGGGCCAATTGGGCGAGCCTCCGCGTGAGACCGTTGGGGTGACCCTTGAGTTCACGAATAGTCCGCAGCAGCGGTTGGGGAGTCCGCTGCCCCGCGGTATCGTGCGGGTGTACCGGACCGATCGCTCCGGAGCGCGCCAGTTCGTGGGTGAGGATCGCATTCAGCATGTCCCGCGCAACGAAACCGCGCGGATTCGGGTGGGCGACGCATTCGATGTTGTGGCTGAACGCCGGCAGATGGAGCATCGGGTGGTGAGCCGGTGCGTGGCTGAGAGTAGCTGGGAGATAACACTTCGCAATCAGAAGGATTCGGCCGTTGAAGTGGACATCATCGAGCCCGCGGGCGGGGACTGGACCATACTGTCGTCCAGCCACCGCGCCGAACGGCTGGATGCGCGGAGTTTCCGGTTCCGAGTACCGATTCCCGCGGGTGGCGAGACGAAAGTCGAATATCAGGTAAGGGTAAGGTGGTGCTGAGAGGGTTCAGCGGTCTTCGTACCAGTAGCGTCTGGTCTTACTGTTGATAGCGGACGGGTTCAACAAGGCACTGAACGGCATCCAGAAGGGCGCCTTGAAATAATGCCAGTCTCCGTACCGGTCGAACTTCCGGGCTGAGAAGATCGCCGGGGCGTTGGTTTCTTCCACCAGGTACTCGCCTCTCCGCTGTCCCTGCCGGCTCAGGTCCACCATGAACTGCACGTCCTCGGCAAAGTAGCGGCGTTCGTTATAGCCGCCGATTGCTTCAAAGTCACTGCGCCGGCAGAACGTCACACCGGTGTCCACCTGCCGGGCGGGATGGTCGCCGGCGGCAACTCTGATAACGCTTCCCATCAGAACCAGCATGGCGTGGGTCCAGCGGATTCCCGCGGACGAGCGTTCAAAGGTGATTCCCGTCGCCCCGCCAACGTAACGGCCGGTGGCCAGCAGTCGGTCAATTTCCAGTAACGTGTCGGGGTGCACCTGGGTGTCGGCATCAACAAACGCCAGGATCTCTCCCCGGGCCACCGTTGCCCCACCGTTCCTGGCGGCGGCAATCACCCGCTTCTCCACTTTCACCACGATGCATCCATGCTCCGCAGCGATTGCCGCGGTTCGGTCGGTGGACATGTTGTCGGCAACGATTACTTCTGTCTTTTCCGTCCCACCCGGGTATCGATCCCGGGCGCGGTCCAGGGTTTCGAGCAGGCGGGGGAGGTATGCCTCCTCGTTGTACGCGGGGATCACTACGGAGAAGCGGGTCATCGGTGAGGAATATAGGTTGGCGGTTGGTTGCCAACCGCCAGCTCTTGACATCCAGCTCTTGACATCCTGATGCCAACCAGGCATCCATATCCCATGATGCGCACCGCCTTCTCGGCCCCCTATTGGTGGACCTGGCGCGGGGTAACTCGCGGCAGGCCGAGCTGTGCGTAAGCGTATGTAGCAGCTGGATCGTACGGTTTCTCGAGCCCACCGCGAGCAGTCCCGGTGGGCTTTTCTGTTTGACTCACTCAAAAGCGGACAGGACGGGTAGCGCCATTATCATCGTGCTCAGGCCGGAGGCCACGAAGGAGCAGGCTGACGAACTGCTGGAGCGTATCGCGGCCCTGGGGCTCAAACCGCTCTATATGCCGGGGACCGAGCGAGTTGTGCTCGGTGCCCTGGGCGACGAACGCGTTCTCGAATCGCTCCACCTCGACGGCCATCCTGCTGTGGAGCGGGTGCAACCGATTCTGGCCCCGTACAAGCTCGTGAGCAGGGAGATGCATCCGCATGACACGGTAGTGGATCTTGGCGGGGTCCCTGTGGGTGGTCAGCACTTCACGGTCATAGCGGGGCCCTGTGCGGTCGAAAGCCGACCCCAGATGCTCGAAACCGCGGCCGCCGTCAAGTCGGCGGGAGCGCATGCTCTGCGTGGCGGGGCCTATAAACCCAGGACGAGTCCGTACTCATTCCAGGGACTCGGACGTGCCGGGCTCGAGATCCTGCACGATGCGGGACGCGAGACCGGGCTGCCAACGGTGACTGAGGTGGTGGAGGTGAGCGACGTTGCCCTGGTGGAGGAGTATGCATCGGCGTTCCAGGTTGGCGCCCGCAACATGCAGAACTTCCGCCTGCTCAGGGCTTTGGGACAGAGTCGGAAACCGGTGGTGCTCAAGCGCGGGATGGCGGCCCGGGTGGACGATCTGCTCATGGCCGCCGAGTACATACTCGCCGAGGGCAATCCGAATGTCATACTCTGCGAGCGTGGTATACAGACATTCGAGACGGCCACGCGCAATACGCTGGATCTGAACGCGATTCCCGTAATCAAGAGCAGGAGTCACCTGCCCGTTATCGTGGATCCCTCGCATGGCACGGGAGCCCGGGATCTGGTATCGCCGATGGCGCGGGCGGCGGCGGCGTGCGGTGCTGACGGTCTGCTCATAGAAGTCCATTGCGACCCGGCCACCGCACTGTCGGACGGCAAGCAGTCTCTTTTCCCGGATCAGTTTGCCGCACTGGTCCGGGAGCTCAAACCATTCGTGGCCGCAGCCGGCCGGCACATGGCATGAGTGCGGCCATGCCGTCAGAGGGAGAGATCCTCCCTCTCGCGCGTCGGCTGAGCGGCGCGGGTGACCCGCTCGCCATATACAACCGATTGTGCCCGGGGCGTATGCCGCACACGCTGCTCCTCGAGTCGGCCGACACGACTACGGGCGCGGGGGACCGCAGCATCGTGGTGGTGAGAAGCGCGCTGCGACTTCGGTGTCTCGAGCGTGACGTCGTGATTGATGCGCTCAGCGCCAACGGGCGTGCAATGTTGCCGTGGCTCAGGGACTGTCTGGCCGAGCAGGTCCGGGTACGGGAAGTGCAAGACGGGATCGCAGCCGAATACCCCGAAACGCGTGGTATCGTGATGGACGAGGCATCACGGATCCGGTCCGTGTCGCCGCTGGATGCACTCCGTGCGGTGGCACTCCGCACACGCGTGACCTCGCGTCCGGCGGAGATGAATCACCTGGTGGCGGGGACGTTCAGTTACGATCTGGTGGACCTCTTCGAGCCGCTGCCGGCGCCGGTGGCCAATCCGGTGCCGTTTCCCCGGTACGACTTCTGGATGCCGGAATTGATGATCCTGGTGGACCATAGGCGCAATGTGACCACCGTCGTAGCCACAGTGGTGGGTGGGGGAGGGGCCGAGCGGCGCTACCACGATGCAGTCGCACACATCGGACGGGTTGAGTCAGAGCTTGGTGGTGGCAATGGCGGGCCGACGAATTCCGGCTCCGGAGAAGGGGAAGAACCGGTCGTTGATATCGACGACACCCGGTTCGCGGATCTGGTGGATGAGTTGAAGCGATATCTGCACGCCGGGGATGTCTTCCAGATAGTACCATCGCGGACTTATACCACGCCGTGCTCCGATCCGCTTTCAGCCTACGCCCGCCTCCGCCGTTCCAACCCCAGCCCGTACATGTTCCATGTCTCCGCTCCGGAATACACGCTCTTCGGTGCGTCACCGGAGACCAGTCTCAAGGTGACCGGCTCAACCGGAACCGTGCTGATGCGGCCCATAGCGGGCACAGTCCGGCGTGGCATGCGTGCGGACGGCACGATTGACGAGGACCTCGATGCGCGGCTCGAGGCTGCGCTCCGCACGGACACCAAGGAGATGGCAGAACATCTCATGCTGGTGGACCTGGCCCGGAACGATGTGGCACGGGTGAGCCGGTCCGGTACCCGTACCGTAGCGCGCCTGCTTGCGGTGGAACGCTACTCTCATGTAATGCACCTCGTGTCGGAGGTAACGGGGGTTTTACGGCCGGATCTCGACGCGCTGCACGCCTATGCGGCCAGCATGAACATGGGTACGCTGGTGGGCGCTCCCAAGGTCCGGGCCGCGCAGATTCTCCGCGAGACGGAGTCCGCCGCGCGCGGCCCGTACGGAGGCGCCGTCGGCTACCTGACCGAGCGTGGCGAACTCGATACCGCCATCATCATACGATCAGCGCTAGTGCGTGATGGTGTGGCAAGTGTGCGTGCCGGGGCGGGCGTCGTGATCGACTCGAATCCGGAGTCAGAGGCGCGGGAGACCACGCAGAAGGCATCCGCCGTGCTGGCTGCCATCACCGGCCGTGAGATCGCATGACGTTGCGCGTCGTGCTCGTGGACAACTTTGATTCCTTTTCCTGGAATCTGGTGGAAGAGTTTGCGTCGCGCGGCTGCGAGGTAGAGGTGTGGCGAAACACCACCGCGCCGGCCACCATACTCGGCCGTGCGGAGGGGAACGGTGTTCGATCGCTGCTGGTTCTGTCGCCCGGTCCGGGCAGCCCGCAGCAGGCCGGGTGCTGCCTGGAACTGGTGCGCCGCGCAGAAGGGGTTGTTCCTTTATTTGGTGTGTGCCTGGGCCATCAGGCGATGGTTGAGGCGTTTGGCGGCACAATTCAATCCGCGGGAGAGATCCTGCATGGCAAGACGTCGCGGATCACCCACGATGGATGTACGCCGTTCGAAGGACTGCCGTCGCCGCTCACCGTGGGGCGCTACCACTCACTGGGTGCCTTTTCCGTGCCGTCGCCGCTCGTACCCCTGGCAATGCAGGGCCCGCTGGTGATGGCCGCGGCACATACCTCATCTCCCATGCTGGGTGTCCAGTTTCATCCCGAATCCATCCTTACGCCGGAAGGCGGACGGATCATCGCCAACGTCATCCGGTGGGCGGAAGGTCATCATGCGGGCAGCTGACGTGCTGGAGGCTCTTCGCCGGCGCGGTCTCACGCGGGACGAGGCTTTCTCCGTGTTCCGTGGCATCGTTGGCGGAGCGTACACGGAGATCGAGATTGCGGCCGTTCTTGGTGCCCTCACGACCAGAGGAGAGACCCCGGCCGAGATCGCGGGCGCCGCCCAGGCGCTGCGTGAGAGCGCCGTGCCGTTTCCCGTGCCGGAATACCTTTATGCCGACACCTGCGGGACCGGCGGCGACGGCACGGGTTCGCTGAACATCTCCACCGCGGTGGCGTTTGTGGCGGCCGAGCTCGGTATTCCCATTGCCAAGCACGGTAACCGCTCGGTCTCGTCGAAGTGCGGTTCGGCGGACGTGCTGGAAGCTCTGGGAGCGCGGCTGGATCCCGAGCCGGAAGTTTCGCGGCGCTGTCTGGACGAAGCCGGTTTCTGTTTCCTCATGGCACCGCAGTATCACCCGGGTGTGCGCCATGCCATGCCGGTCCGGCGCGCGCTGGCCACCCGGACGATCTTCAATCTCCTGGGCCCTCTGGCCAATCCGGCCAGGCCGCCGTGGCAACTGGTGGGTGTGTACGACGCCGCATGGGTGGAGCCGGTGGCGGAGACACTGGGGATGCTGGGGTGCCGTGCCGCGTTGGTGGTGCACGGCGCCGGACATGATGAGCTGGTCCTGCATGCTCCGTCCACGGTGGCACGCTGGAGCGATGGCAAGCTTGAACGGTTCACCATACTTCCGGAAGAGGCAGGCGTTGCGCTCGCGCCTCCGGATTCACTGAGAGGTGGTGATCCCGTGGAGAATGCGCGGTGGCTGAAGAGTCTGCTCGAGGGACAGGCAACAGTAGCACAGGTGGATGCTGTGGCGCTGAACGCGGGCGCACTGGCCTGGCTTGTTGGTATCGAGCCGGGGCTTGCTCCCGCTGTGTCACGGGCGCGCGATGCCATCAGGAGCGGCCAGGCGGCCCACCGGCTGGAACGGTTCGTTGAGTTGTCGCATGGCCCTTGACGAGATCGTGGCCCACAAGCGGGCGGAGGTGGCAGCGCGCGTCAGAGCGCACCCGCTTGAGGCGTTTCGGGACCGGCTCGTACCATCAGACCGGGACTTCGAGGCGGCGCTCATGCGCCACCGCACATCATTCATACTGGAGTGCAAGGCCGCGTCACCCTCCCGGGGTACCATCCGCCCGCTGCTCGATCTGGACCAGGTGGCGTCGGCCTACGGTCCCCACGCCGACGCAGTTTCCGTCCTTGCCGATGCGAGGTTCTTCGGCGGTTCGCTTAACCATGTCACCGAGCTCAGCCGTCGCCTGAATCTGCCGGTGTTGTGCAAGGACGTCGTGGTGGACCCGTATCAGGTTTACGAGGCACGCCGTTACGGAGCCGACGCCATCCTGCTCATGTTGTCGGTGCTGGACGACGCGGCCTGGCGGGACTGCCACGATGTTGCGGAACGGCTGAAACTGGGAGTCCTGACCGAGGTTCACACCGAGAGCGAATTGCGGCGCGCCCTGGCTCTGGGTGCCCGGATAATCGGTATCAATAACAGAAATCTCCGCACGCTGGAAGTTGACCTTGAGGTGACCGAGCGTCTTGCTCCTCTGGTACCGCGCGACCGTATGTGCGTTGCGGAGTCCGGCATTGCAGATCACCGTGACGTACTGCGGCTCCGGCCGCTGGTGGACGGGTTTCTGGCAGGTACATCGCTCATGATCCAGGAGAACCTTGCGCGAGCCACGCGTGCCCTGATTCACGGGGTCACCAAGGTGTGCGGACTGACTCGTCCGGCCGATGCGGTTGCCGCCCACAGACTCGGGGCCACGCACGGCGGACTCATCTTCGCGCCGGAATCACCACGGCGCGTTGACCTTGAGCGAGCCGAAGAGGTCTGTCGTGCCGCGCCGCTTGACTGGGTGGGGGTCTTCGTGAACGATACGCCTGACCGGATAACCGATCTGGCGGAGCGTCTGAATCTGGCCGCGGTGCAGCTGCACGGAGAGGAGCCGCCAACCTTGGCCGCTGAGTTGCGGCGGCGGTTCAACGGTTCGCGCGAGGTCTGGCGGGGAGTGCGGGTGCGGGAGCGGGTGCCGCTGCTTGAAGAAACCGGTGCGGACCGGTTGCTGCTCGACAGGTATGTACCTGGAGCGCGTGGTGGGACCGGGAGCCGGTTCGACTGGCGCTTGCTGGCCGGTTTTCCCGATCTGGGACGCACGTTGCTGAGCGGAGGACTCTCACCGGAAATGGTTGATGACGCCGAGGCAGTGGGGGCCTGGGGGTTGGACGTAAACAGTGGGGTTGAATCCGGTCCCGGTGTGAAAGACGAGGCGCGACTTTCGGCGTGGTTCGATGCTCGGCGCGGGTACGGGCGGAAAGGACGCAACGCAGCATGAAGCTCAGTGGTCGCTTTGGCGAGTTCGGCGGTTCGTATGTGCCCGAGATCCTGATGCCCGCGCTGGAGGCGCTCGAGTCGGGATTTCTGGAGGCGCAGGAGGACCCGGGATTCCGGACCGAGCTTGCCGGTCTGCTGGCCACATACGCCGGAAGACCGACGCCGCTGTACAGGTGTCGTAATCTGCAATTGCCGGAAGGGTCGGAACTGTGGCTCAAACGGGAAGATCTTCTGCACGGCGGAGCTCACAAGACCAACCAGGCGCTGGGGCAGGCACTGCTTGCCAGGCGGCTCGGCAAGACGCGCCTCATAGCCGAGACCGGCGCCGGCCAGCACGGCGTGGCCACGGCCCTCGCGGGTGCGGTGCTCGGGCTCACTACGCGCATCTACATGGGCCAGGTGGACATCGAGCGCCAGCGGCCCAACGTGGATCGGATGCGCCTGATGGGAGCGGAGGTAGTGGCCGTGGCAGCCGGGAGCCGGACGCTCAAGGATGCCATCAACGAAGCGCTGCGCGACTGGACGGCATCGTACGAGCATACGCATTACCTGCTCGGCTCGGTTGCCGGGCCGCATCCGTTCCCGCTCATCGTGCGTGAGTTTCAGCGCGTCATCGGGCGCGAGGCACGCGAGCAGTTCCGCGAGGCAACAGGACGGCTGCCCGATCTGCTGGTTGCCTGCGTGGGCGGAGGGTCCAACGCCATCGGCCTGTTCGCCGATTTTCTGGACGATAGCGACGTCGATCTGTTGGGCGTGGAGCCCGCCGGTGGCGCGACGATCAGCGAGGGGCGCGCGGGTGTCCTGCACGGCGCGTACACGCTGCTGCTGCAGTCCGACGACGGACAGGTGTATGAATCGCACTCGATTGCGGCGGGGCTGGACTATCCGGCTGTGGGACCGGAGCACGCGTATCTTGCAGCCACTGGACGCGTGCGCTACGTGACCTGCACGGATACTGAGGCGATCGAGGCGTTTCGGGAACTGGCGTCAAAGGAAGGGATTCTGCCGGCCCTTGAATCGGCGCACGCGCTGGCGGTGGCCCTCAGGATCCTGCGGGAATCAGGGGAGCCGCGCCGGGTCCTGGTCAATCTGTCAGGGCGTGGCGACAAGGATCTTGAGGTAGTGGTGGGGCGCCTGAAATGAGCCGCTATGACGCGATGTTTGCGCGCCTAGCATCAGCGCACCGGGGCGCTTTCATCCCCTTCACTCTACTCGGAGATCCCGAGCCCGCGGCGAGTAGTGGTGTGCTGGATTCCCTGGTGGAAGGTGGTGCGGACGCGCTGGAACTTGGCATTCCATTCTCGGATCCCATCGCCGATGGTCCGGTAATTCAGGCTGCCGCCGCTCGGGCGCTGTCCGCGGGGACGCGTCAGGCGGACTGCTGGAAACTGATACGTGACGTGCGGGCCCGATATCCGGAACTTCCGGTGGGTCTCCTGGTTTACGCCAATCTCGTGATGCACCGGGGTGTGAAGAACTTCTGTGCCGATGCCGCCGAGGCGGGAGTTGATTCCGTACTGGTGGCTGATATTCCGGTAGCTGCCGCCGCGCCTTTCCGTGAGGCCGCCGCCGCCCACGGCATTGCCCCCGTCTTCATCGCCCCGCCCAATGCCGACGAGACCCGTCTTGCGGAGATTGCCCGGGCTACTCGAGGATACACTTACGTGGTGACCCGGCCGGGCGTAACGGGGGCGGATGAAGCATTACGGCGTGACGCCGAGTTACTGCTCCAGCGTCTGGCGGTCCTGGGTGCGCCCCCGGCGGTTCTGGGGTTCGGGATTTCGCGGCCGGAGCATGTACGTCAGGGATTGGCTATGGGGGCGCGGGGTGTCATCTCGGGATCCGCCGTGGTGCAACGGATTGCGGAACACCTTGATGACCGAGGGGGCATGCTGCGGGAGCTCGAAAGGTTTGTACGGGAAATGGCATCCGCCACCGAATCGGCCGACCGCCAACCGCCAACCGCCAACTAACCGAACACGCTTCGCGCCACGAACCATACGTTGGCCGGTCGTTCGGCCAGCCTGCGCATGTACCACGGGAACCAGTGTTCGCCGTAACTGACAAGCACGCCCACGCGGCATCCCTCACCAGCAAGCCTGAGTTGATCCGCCGACCGGATCCCGTAGAGCATGTGGATCTCGTAGTCACGGGGGGTGCGGCCCGCGGCCTCAGCTCGCCGTGCGATCCGGTCAATGAGAGAAAGATCATGCGTGCCGAACACGGCGCCTCTGATCTCTCGCTCGAGGAGGGTGGCCGCGAGTTCGAAGTACGCTCGATCCACATCTCTTTTACGGGGGTACGCTACACTGGCCGGCTCGGCGTAGGCACCCTTCACCAGCCGCACAATCGGGTCGTGCGGCAGGAGCGACTCGAGATCGGAGGGGGTGCGGTACAGGTACGCCTGAAGTGCAACCCCCAGATCCTCGTGCCTGTCCTTGAGGATCCGGTACTGGTCGAGAGTGGCATCGGTGTAGCTGGAGTCTTCCATGTCGATCCACATGCGCTGTCCACGGGCGCCGGCCAGTGCGGCCAGGCGGTCCACCCGCTCCAGGCATCGTTCAGAGCTCTGGTCGAGTCCAAGTTGCGTGAGTTTGACGGATACCTCCGAAGGGAGTCCTCGTGCCGCGATCGATCCGATGACGTCTTCGTAATGGCGGAGTACTGCGTCCGCCTCCGCTTCGCTGGTGATGTTCTCGCCCAACTGAGTGAGCACGGTGGTGAGTCCGCGAGTTGCCAGGCTGGCCGATGCGTCGAGCGCGGCTTCATGGTCCTCGCCCGGCATGAACCGTTTCACCGCCCGGCGCGTAAACCCCCGCCGGCCTGCCTGCGTTGCGAGCCAGCGGCTACCAGCCATGCGAAGCAGCAGGTTGCGGGTGATGTTCATGGAAGTACTTGTTCAGTTCCCGCGCGCAAGTTCCGCTTCCGCCGCGATGTATCCGAACGCCGCCCACTGCGGCGTGTTCACGATCCGACGGAAGAGACGGTATGCTTCATCGCCGCGATCGTTGTACAGATGCCAGTTGGCCACTCCGTACGCGGCTGTTACGTCTTCGAGCGACACTTCGCCATCCTCCCCCAGGCGTACCACATCGTCGGCCGTGACCAGTCCCTTGTACATGAGCAGCAGACGGAAGTATGCGTGGTTCTCGATCACGTCCAGATCGGGGTGGATGGGATCGAGCACTTTCGCCGCCTCATCATTCCTTCCCATGCGTCTGAGCGTCATGTAGAGCCAATGACTGGTGGCGACCAGCATGTCGGGGTTGCCGGCGACCTCGAGGCACCGCCGCCACGCATCGAGTGCCCGGGGGAAATCGCCCCTGAGGTAGTGCGCCAGCGCCAGGTGATACCAGATGTTTGACTGAAGAGTGCTCGTGGGGATGTTGCGCGGATTGGGAAGCCCGTCCGGTTCCACCTCGTCCGGGCTGCCCTCGGTGAGCGAAACCGCCCGCTCGAAGTCGCTGATCGCGAGATCCAGTTGTCGGGTCGTGATGAAGCGGTGTCCCCTGTGCCGGTACATGCGAGCGTCGGACGGGTGATGGGTGATACCGCGAGTGAAGATCTCTATTGCCTCCCGATAGCGGCCGAGGTAGGCCGTACGCCGGCCCAGCCAGACGATGGAATCCGGGTTGCCCGGAGTTCTGTCGTATGCTTGCTGTGCGACGGCAAGCAGCGAGTCGTAACGCTGTTGCGCCGCAGGTGAAAGAGCAGGGCGGCGCAGGGTATCTCCGAGGAACGAGATCGCTTCCACATCCTGGGGCAGAGGCTGGGCGTGGGCCGTGCCTGACATGCCGCCAAGGAGTACCGCGACTGTAATAATCACCGTGCGCACCTGACCATCCGGATTGAAGTCTGGTGCAAGGTGCAACGAACAAGGTGCAACGTGCAAGGCCACCCCCCCTTGCACCCTGCACACTGCACGTTGCACCTTGCACCTCAAACAATGTCCCATCCTTCCTTCGCCGAGGCTTTCCGGTTCTGGCTCAAGCTGGGGTTCATCAGCTTCGGCGGTCCGGCCGGCCAGATCTCCATCATGCACGAGGAGTTGGTCACAAAGCGTCGCTGGATCAGCGAGCGGCGTTTTCTGCACGCGCTCAACTACTGCATGATGCTGCCGGGCCCCGAGGCACAGCAGCTTGCCACTTACGTGGGGTGGTTGTTGCACAGGACACTCGGGGGGATCGTCGCGGGCGGATTGTTCTTTCTACCGGCGGTCGTGTTGTTGTGGGGACTTGCCTGGATCTACGTCGAGTTTGGGACCACACCGCTCGTGGAGTCGGTGTTCCACGGGCTCAAGCCTGCGGTAGTCGCGATAATTGCGGTCGCGTTGTTCAACATGGGGCGGAACACACTGAAGCGGCCGGTGAAGTTGGGGATTGCGGTCGCAGCTCTAGCCGCCATTGCGTTGTTCGGAGTTCCGTTTCCCGCGATCGTACTGGGTGCGGGTGTGGTGGGTTTTGTGACGGGGCGGGCGAGTAGTGGCAGATGGCTCGGCCACGATCCTTCAGTGCCCGGTCCGGCAGGCGGATCCGCCCTGGGAGATGACGGCGAAGCGCCGGAACATGTGCGGCCGTCCGGCGCTCGTGCGGTCCGGGTGCTGGTGTCAGGGCTGGTCGTGTGGTGGGTTCCCGTGTTGGCATTCGGGTTGTGGCTTGGTTGGCAACACACGCTGGTCACCGAGGGTGTCTTCTTCAGCAAGGTGGCGCTGGTCACCTTCGGCGGCGCCTACGCGGTGCTGGCGTATGTAGCCCAGCAGACGGTGGAGCGGTATCAGTGGCTCGCACCGGGGGAAATGCTCGACGGTTTGGGCCTTGCTGAAAGCACTCCTGGTCCGCTCATAATGGTGGTACAGTTCGTAGGCTTCCTGGGTGGATGGAACCATCCTGGGGGGCTGTCGCCGCTCGCGGCGGCCACGCTGGGTGCACTGATTACCACGTGGGTCACGTTTGTTCCCTGCTTCATCTGGATTCTGCTCGGGGGGCCCTGGATCGAGCGACTGCGCGGCCTGTCGGCGGTGACGCATGCGCTGGGCGGGGTTACGGCGGCAGTGGTTGGAGTCATCGCGAACCTGGCTGTCTGGTTCGGCGTGAGGGTAATATGGCCTGACGGAGGCCCGGACCTCTTCGCGCTGGGTGTCATGCTGGCAGCGGCCGCCGCTCTGGCCACCCGCCGAGTTGGGGTGGTGATGGTGGTGGCCGGGGGAGCGGCGGCCGGGTTGATCCGCGGGGTGGTCTAGAACCCCTGCGAGAAACTGAACTGCCAGACCCACCTCTTCCGCTGGAATGCGCGGGCGTAGTCCAGCTGGATCAGTGTGAGTCCGAACAGGTTGACGCGCAGTGTTGTACCGGCGCTCGTAACTGGTCTGCGGCCCCCCGCACTCAAGAAGAAAGCTTCCCGATTGGCCGTCTCAGTGCTCAGCGCGCTCGTGTACCAGGCCAGTCCGGCATCCGCGAACACCGCCAGTTCCATCGGCAGGAATCCGTAGTATCCCCCGCCTGCGCCAAGCAATCGGAGAGGTGGGAACCGGACCTCGGCCTTGGCCACGGCCAATCGACTACCCAGCAACTGATTGAAGATGGGGCAGGGATCGCCCGGCCCGGGCTCGAAGCGCGGGGCGAGTCCGGTTCCCAGGCACTCCGATGCATCGAAAGACTGGTCGCTATAGCCTCTCACCAGCTGCGGGGACCCGATGAACAGGTCGGAGAACCTGCGGTCCTCCCCGCCGCGTCCGTATCTGCCCATGTGCAGGGCCTGGAAAGCGAGCGTGAAAGGGCGCATGGGCATTACGTAGCGGCGATAATCTCCCAGCACTGCGACATAGTTGACCGATCCCACTACCGGAGCAACCTCGAACCGGTAGCGCTGTCCTATCAGTGGTGAGGTGGCGCCCATAAGGGATTTGTCGTAGACGAATGCGAGGCTCCCCGTACCGAGGGTCACCGGGTCGGCGAGACGTTCCCGGGTCCGCTCATCCAGTATCACCTGTCCCGAGAGCACGCCGATCATTCTCTGGATCTCCTCGAACTCAAAACCGATGTTCCTGATCCCGGCCGACCACTCGACGCGTTGAGCACGGTTCAGCGGATAGTGGAACTGTCCCATGACAGCGCGGCTCGTCTGGCGGAATCGCTGTATGAGCTGGATTTCCACCGGTTCGGGTATTCCTTCCACGAAAAAAACCCCGGTCCGGAATCCACCCACGGTGGTGACCAGTTGCTGTGCCGCGACGACCCAATTCAACCGGTTTCTCAGGTTGGCATAGGCAACCTGGGCAGAGACGTCCCGTATCGTTCCGTTGATTTCCAGCGCCGTCATGAGATTGCGGTCACCCAGCATATCCGACCAGAACAGCGCGGCGCCTGCGCCGATGTAGGTTCCGAACCGGTCCACGGCAAGGCCGAACGTCGGACGGGCGACGTAGTCGAGCCCGAGCGTCGCCCTGTAGGGTCGCTCGATGAAGGTCTCGGGGTCCGGCAGTCCGGTTGTGTGATCGGCCAGCACCCCCGGTACCTGCTCCGTGATCCGGCGCGCCGGAGGCAGTCGTCCCGGATCGATGTCGGTCAGTCCCTCACCGGCGGGTTCTCCAGCGAGCACGTCGGCTTCGTCTATTCCGTACAGCCGGAAGCCCTCCGCGCCGAACACGCTGACCACGGCCCGTCCCGACTCCGCGGCCACGGAGAGCGCCGGACTGCTGGCACTGATGCCGCTGACTCCGGAGTACACATTGGTCACCTGATAGGCGGCGCCATCCGACAGAGAAATCCGGTACATGTTGGTGATGCCGTCCCTGTCGGACAGGAAGTACAGGCTCTGTCCATCCGGTGACCACTGCGGATTTATGTGTTTCCCCCGGGAGAATGCCGGCACATGCTCTACGGCGCCGGTGGCCGCGTCCATCACCGCAAGCTGGTATGGTCCGTATACCAACTGGTCCAGATCCGTTGTGAAACGATCGGTGACGAACGCAATCCGGCGGCCGTCGGGCGACCACGCCGGTTGGAGATCCGCATACGGATCGTTAGTCATCCGCCTCAGTTCGCGGTCCTCGAGATCGTAGAGGAACAGGTCCGTGAATCCTCCGATCACCGCGGAGAACGCCAGTGTGCGTCCGTCAGGTGACCAGGACGGATTCAGAACCTCGCCAAGCTGGGGCAGTAGGATTTCGTCACTGGTTCTCCGGGTGGAGATGTCGATGATGCTTATTATCGGCTGGCCTCGCGATATACCGGCGATGGCAAAGTGAGTCCCTTCCGGCGACCATGCTCCGGCGGAGTTGATGAACTGGAGACTCTCGAGATGAGGGTCGGCCACGGTGCGCGTGACCCGGTACAGCACTCGACCCGACTCGATATCGGCCACGAAGAGCTCAATCGAGAACAGGTCTCGCTCGGACAGGAACGCCACCAGCCGACCGTCAGGGCTTATGCTCGGCGCGATATTGATGCCGCGTGGCTCTTCCCTGAGGATCGGCTCTCCGTAGTCCGAGATTGACCGAGTGCGCTCCGCTACCTGTTCGCCCTGCTCGCGGATTGCCGCATGCCAGCTGACCGAGATGTCATCCATGGTGCGACCGAGGATTCGCGTAATCGCGGTTTCCGGATTGGTGGACCGGCCCGCCGCACGCAGCAACCTTCCAACGATTTCGTCGCCGTATACGCCCGTGATGTAGGCCCAGGCCGCCTGGCCCCATCGGTAGGGGAACCAACGAAAGGGGTCCGAAAGCTGGGTGATCGTTGGCAGGCGGTCCCGTGCGCCTTCACGAAGCCACATGGCCGTATGGGGGTCATGGGGCCCGACAGACAGGTACTCGGCCATGCCCTCGACGAACCACAGAGGGAGACGCAGCGCCGTTGGAAATCCGCCGGTTTGCACCGACCGTCCTTCGCCCGTGATGTCGAACTGGAATGCGTGAATCAGTTCGTGGCCGAGTACGTGGTCGGTTTCCTTGAGACTGCCCGTGAACGGCAGAACTATGCGCCGCTTGAAGGCTTCCGTGACCCCGCCCGTGGCTTCACCGATCTCCCCCGCTATCGCGTTGGTCTGCTCGAAGTGCGGGTGGTTGGCGTACAGGATGAGCGGCTGACGACCCTTCAGCTCGTGGATCAGCAGTGTCGATATGCGCGCGTACCAGCGCTCCGCCATCCGGGCGGCCAGGTACGCCGCCTCGCGCATCTCGGGGTAGTAATAGATGTCGAAATGCTGGGTCTCGAGAACCTGGAAATCGAAGCGTTCGTACTGGACCTTGTTCCGTCCGAAGTACTGTGCCTCCGCCGCCGGCGCCGCAATCGATGCGCCCACTGCTGCGGATGCGATGCAAACGGCCCACGCGGTGATCTGCTTTCTCATGTCTCCACCCGCTCCCAACAATTCCACCTGAAGGCGTCTTCGGACGCCGGTTAGCCGGTCCGATGCCTGTTAAGACCTTTACGGCCCGGATTTGTTCCCGTCCTCCATCTCAGCCGTACCCGAATCGGGCTCCAGGCCAAGGAACTCTTCCCGGTACATCCGAATCAACTCGAAAAAGTAGCTGAGTGCCAGGGGGCCTACCAGGATTCCCAGTACACCAAAGTACTTGATGCCGGCAATCGCTCCCACCAGCGTGACCAGCGGATGGATCCTGGCCCATTTCCGGTAGACGATGGGCCGGATGACGTTGTCGGCGCTTCCCACTATGACCATGCCCCACAGGAACAGACCGATCGCCGCACCAAGTCGACCGTCGAGCCCGAGCGCGAGCGCTCCCGGTCCCCAGATCATGCCGCTGCCCACTATCGGCAGAATCGAGAGGATCGCAGTTACCAGGCCCCAGAAGAGGGGATCGGACAGGCCCACCACCCAGAAGGCCGCTCCCGTCATCCCACCCTGCACGACCGCTATGAGCATGGTGCCTATCAGGGTGGAGTAGGTGACGTCCCTGAATCTCTGGCGCAGCCGCTCCGTGTGCTGAGCCGAGAACGGAATGTACGGGCGGGCGGCCTCCCAGATCTCGTTCGGTCTGTGCAGAATGAAATAGAGTGCGAAGAAGGCAATAGCGAGATTGAGTGCCAGTCTGGTAGCGGTACCAATCAGGGCAAAGGCATTGGTGCCAAGCCAGTCAAACAGATTCTCGCTGGCCCTCTGGATCTGCGGACCGACCCGGAAACCTGCAACTTCCATCTCACCCAGGCGCTGAAGAAGAGGACTGCGGATGAGCTCTCCGGCCATCTGTTGCGCCTGGGTGACGATCAAAGTCACGGCAGATGCGCCCGGGATCATGATTACTACCACAGCGGTCGCTGTTACCAGCGCGGCGCTCACCACCGGATTCATATGGCGCCGCAGGAAGTCGTTCAGCGGTGCGAAAACCACGTACAGCACCGCCGCCCCGATCAGTCCGCTGGCGTAGGGCGATAGCGCGACCGCCACACCGATCCCGAGTGCGATGACGAGGGCCGCGGCGCGTTTACGGCGACTGTCGAAATACGGCATGCAGTAAGGGTACGCGGTCGATTGTTCGCTCGAAAGGGCAAGGCACCGTGGGGATGGCACTTTGTACCTGTCGCGGTTTATAATTACTGCACTGCCCATGAGGATTTCACCGCTCAGTCGTATGATCGCCACTCTGGCCCTGGCCGCCCACCTTCTCCTGGTTGGCGGCGGTCCCCTTGCGGACGGCATCCTGGATGCCCACGCCGCGGAGGACGTGGTCCACGTGGAGGCAGATTCCAGTCAGCCATGCTCGCCGGGCCATGCGCACGCGTACTGCCAGATCTGCCGGGCGCTCGATGTAACAGGCTCCATGGCGATTCGGCATGGGGCGCAGGACGACCTGCTGGTGCACTCACCCGGGCGGGTGTCCATCGTCAACATTACGCTGGGCGTGCTTCCCCTCTCCGCACTGGGCCCTCGAGCTCCACCCCTCGCATAACCCCCAGTCACAATTGGATCGCCGACGCGCTGCCGGTTGACCGGTGGCGGCGGATTGCTTCCTGAATCTCGTGAGGAGTATGCGCTCGTTCATCATGTTCCTGCTGTTGTTTGCGGTCTCCGGACAGGCCCGGGCCTCTGCCCAGACAGGGTCCGTCGTGGGGGAGGTGCGCGATGCCGAGTCGGGGCAGGTGCTTCAGGGTGCGCATGTGCGCCTGGAGGAGCTGAACCGCCTGGGCGCTACCGACTCCGATGGGCGGTTCGTGTTCCGCAACGTACCCGCCGGTACCTACCGCCTCTCATTCCGGCGGCTGGGGTACCGTCCCGCCACGAGTACTGTCACGCTTGCAGGGGGAGATACAGTGAACGTGACGGTCTTACTCGAGCCCTCACCCATCGAACTCGCGCCAACCATCGTTACCGGCACGATAGCGGGCGAGAACGAAGGCTTGGTCCGGCCCGTAGGAGTCCTGAGTGGCCGGGACCTCGACCGGCGGATGGACAACACGCTGGCGGCAACTCTGGATGGGGAGCCGGGGGTGGCTCAGACCACAATGGGGCCGGCGGCATCGCGGCCCGTGATCCGTGGCCTGAGCGGCGACCGTGTGCTCGTGCTGGAAGACGGACAGCGCACCGGTGATGTGTCGAACACGGGCGGTGACCATGCGGTCGTTACCGACGCCGCTTCGGCCGATCGGGTGGAAGTGCTGCGTGGGCCTGCGGCTCTGGTGTACGGCAGTAATGCGCTCGGTGGCGTAATCAACGTCATTCGGGAAGAGATTCCGGGAACGCTCCCGGACCACCTGAACGGTTCCGTTTCGCTACAAGCGCAGAGCGCGCTTCCCGGCGCCACCGTGCAGGGGCACGTACGGAATGCTTTCGGCAGATGGGCGGTGCGGGCCGAGGGCATGGTCCGGGAGACAGGTGATCTCCGGACACCGGTGGGCGTTCTCGAAAGCACGGAGATGAGCGCCTACACGGCCGGAGTCGGAGTTTCCCGGGTCAACGGATGGGGTCACGTTGGTGGGGCGGCGCGGACCAACTATCAGAGCTACGGTGTCCCGGGCGGATTCACCGGCGCGCATCCCGAGGGCGTGCGGATCAATATGCGGCGCCATGCCGGGCGCGGCGAGTTGAGTCTCCGAAACGGCGTGGGACCGTTCAGCCGGTTCGAGGCGCGTACAAACTTCACCTGGTACCGGCACGAAGAGATCGAGCCGGGCGGGATCCTCGGTACACTGTTTGAGCAGGTTGTGGGGGCGCTGGAGCTGGAAGGCCGGCATGAGCGGCTGGGGCCGTTCGACCAC
>CAZTIV010000020.1:37210-45164 GCA_964613905.1 uncultured Gemmatimonadaceae bacterium
TGTGGGGGCGCTGGAGCTGGAAGGCCGGCATGAGCGGCTGGGGCCGTTCGACCACGGTGCCGCGGGCGTCAGGGTACAGGGCAGGGAATTTCTTGCCCGTGGCGGTTCGGGTACCCCCGACAGCAGGTTGTTCACACTCTCGGCGTTCGTGCTTGAGGATCTGGATCTGGACCCCGTACGGATAGAAGCCGGAGTTCGCTACGACTTCACCCGTGCCGTGCCGCTCGACTCCGTGGCCACCTCTGTGTCGATCGGTTGGATCCGTCCCCGCAGCTTCTCGGCACTGTCGGGTGCGCTCGGCACCGTAGTCGACATCGGCGGCGGAATCGATGTGGGAGCCAGCGTTTCGCGCGCATTCCGCACCCCGGATCCCACGGAGCTCTTCTCACAGGGTCCCCACCTGGCCGTGTTCACATATGAGGTGGGCAACACGGATCTGGGTGTCGAGTCCGCCTTCGGCATCGACGTATTCGTGCGTGCCGGCCGGGACGAGCTCCAAGCCGAGGTTGCGGTGTTCCGGAACGCCGTGACCGGATTCATCTATCCCCGCGAGACGGGGGATACTCTGATCCGCCTCCAGCTGCCCATCTCCCAGTTCGTGGCCGAGGATGCCCTGCTTCAGGGCGCGGAAGGAAAGATCGAATGGAACCCGGTGCGCGGCCTCGTGCTGAGCGGCAATGCATCGTACGTGCGCGGGACACTCACCGACAATGCCGAACCGCTGCCGTTCATGCCGCCGCTCAGAGTTCGTGCGGGTGTGCGATACGAGACACCCACCTGGTTTTTCGGAGCGGGCGCACGCGCGGCAGCGCGCCAGGACCGAACCGCCGATTTCGAGACGCCAACGGACGGTTACGTGGTGTTCGACGCAGCCGCCGGTGTTCGCTGGATGCTTTTCAATCAGTTGCACGGCATCGTGGTGAGGGTCACCAACATTGCAGATGCCGAGTACCGCAACCACCTGTCGCGGGTTCGAGTGGTCATGCCGGAGGCGGGGCGGGATGTGTCGCTGCTGTATCGAGTGACGTTCTGACACCTTTCTGAGGAGGAGTAGCACGATGAAGAAACTGCTTGGGGCGTTGACCGTTGCTGTGTTCGCTGCGGCCTGCAGCGACCAGGGCCCCGACGATCACCATGAGCCGTTCGGTGTGGAGATCCGCGATGGATCGACTGTGGTTGTACGTATCTTCGGCAACTCGGTCACCGGTCAGATCACGGTCGAGGTTGGCGAGGAGACGCCCAACTACACGTTCGTTTTCCTGGATGACGACGACGATCCGATCGAACTCGACTCGGATGAATTCCTCGATGTGCAGGTAGCGAATGAGTCAATTGCGGAATTCGACCATGTGAACCGCTTCACCGGCATCGGACATTTCGAGGGCGTGGCGGAGGGCAGCACCACGGCTACGGTTCGCCTCATGCATGGGGCCGTGGGGAGCGCGCACGCCGACTACATCTCACCCGCCATTCCGGTTGTGGTAACGCCTTAGAGGGCACAGCAGTTTGTGGCGGCGGTCCGGTGTCGGTAACGGCCTCGTTGCCGGGCGCCGGGCCGCCTATCTTTGGCAGGTATGCTTTCGTTTGAACCGGCGACGGGACTCTCGAACCCTCACCACCAGACCATGGCCGCCCGACTCCTGCGGCAACGGCGGGGCGTCACGCTCGCGCGGGAGCGGATCGACACGCCGGATGGAGATTTCCTCGACCTGGATTGGGTGACAGGAGACCGGCTCGATCGTCCCCTGGTCCTCGTCCTCCACGGCCTCGAGGGCTCCGCCCGTTCAAAGTATGCCTTTGAGCTGTACCGGCAGCTTGCGTCACGGGGTCTCGTTGCGGTCGGGCTCAATTTCCGGTCGTGCAGCGGCGAGTTGAACCGCACCGCGCGTCTTTACCACTCCGGCGAGACCAGCGATCTCGCCTTCGTTCTGTCTACGCTCAGGAAACGTTTCCCGGGCAGGCCCATCGGTGCAGCGGGTTTCTCCCTTGGCGGAAACGTGCTCCTCAAGTACCTGGGCGAGTGCGGATTGTCGGGCGCTGATCCCGGTGTTTCGGCCGCAGCAGCGGTTTCGGTGCCCTTCAACCTGGCGGCGGGTTCGGTGCACATGGAACGTGGCTTTGCCAGGGTGTACGTGTGGCGGCTCCTGCGTCAACTCAAGGCCAAGACCCGAGGCAAGGCGCACCTGCTGAACGGACGGATAGACATCGATGTCGTCATGAAGGCTCGCACATGGCGCGAGTTTGACGATTCCGCCACGGCACCTCTGCACGGCTTCAGCGACGCGGACGACTACTATGATCGCTCGAGTTCGGATCGGTTCGTGCCTCACATACGGGTCCCCACGCGGGTCATACATGCGCTGGACGACCCGTTCCTGCCGTCATCAGCTGTGCCCATCGAGGCGTTGGACGCAAACGCGGCGATAGATCCGGTTATCACGCCGACTGGGGGCCACGTGGGGTTCCTGAGCGGCCCGCCGTGGCGCTTCTGGGCCGAAGCGCGGGTCGCCGATCATCTTGCTAGATTCCTCCTCGCACATCAATCAGGAGAGTGATGATGGCTGTTACCTCAAAGGCCTCTGCCACCTGGCATGGAACGTTGAAGGGCGGGAAGGGAGATTACTCCGCCGGTTCCGGGACATTCAAGGGTCCGTACTCGTTCGAGACGCGATTCGAAGGCGCCGCCGGCACCACGCCTGAGGAGCTGCTGGCGGCGGCATACGCGGCCTGCTTCTCCATGGCGCTGTCCGCGGACCTGGAAAAGGCCGGCACGCCGGCCGAGCGGATCGACACCACGGCGGAATGCACGATGGACACCGTGGATGGGAAGCCCACGGTGGCGGTAATGGAACTGATGGTCAAGGGCAAGGTACCGGGCGCGGATCAGTCGGCGTTCGAGGCTGCGGCGAAAGGCGCCCGGGACAACTGCCCGGTATCGCGTGCGCTCAAGGGGATTCCAAAGGTCGAGCTTCAGGCAACGTTGCGTGACTGAAGCAGCGGTCCCGCAGGCCATACACAGGGACGATACCGGTCTCACTATCACGTGGACTGGCGGCCGCTGCCTGCTTCCGGCACGTGATCTGCGGCTGGCCTGTCAGTGCGCCGCCTGTCACGAAGAGATGACCGGCCGGCCGCTGCTGGATCCGGCTTCCGTGCCCGATGACATAATGCCGCTCAAGGTCTCGCTGGTTGGCGCCTACGCCATCCGCATAGACTGGAGCGACGGGCATTCTACCGGGCTTTATACGTATGAGCACCTGAAGAAGCTCTGCGAGAGGCGCAAACCATAGACAACATCTGCCACTCGCTCGTTGGTGGCGCTCTGGCGAAGGCGGGTCTCAAACACAGGACGCCGCTCGCCACCGCCACCCTGCTTATCGGGGCAAACCTTCCCGATCTGGACGGGTTTTCCTATTTCTGGGGTTCGCTCTTCGCGCTGACCTTCCGGCGGGGCTGGACCCACGGGGCATTGGCCATTGTTGTCCTGCCGTTCATTCTGACCGCGGTGATGCTGGCGTGGGACCGCTGGATACGGCGACGATGGCGGCCGGCAGCGGCACCGGCCGTGCCGGCAGCCCTCCTTCTACTGTCCTTCATAGCTGTTCTTTCACATCCCATTCTCGACTTCATGAATACATACGGGATGCGATGGCTCATGCCGTTCTCCGGGACCTGGTTCTACGCCGACGTGCTTTTCATAGTCGATCCCTGGATCTGGGCCGTGCTTGTGGCTGGTATCGTTCTGAGTGCCAGGAGGTGGAGAGCAGGTGCGGCAGGTGCGGCAGGACGGCCGGCGCAGGCGGCGCTGGGCGTCATGCTGGGGTACATTCTGGCCGTGGCTCTGTCGGGTGTAATCGGCGAGCGGATCGTCAGAAGCAACCTGCCGCTGGCAGACGCCGGAGTCACTCGCATCATGATGTCACCGGTTCCGGTCAACCCCTTCCGGCGATATGTCTTGCTGGATCAGGGTGACCGGTATCATGTGGGCACGTTCAATTTCCTGATGCGGCCCACGGTGCGCTTCGATGATTTTTCGGAGATCGCAAAAGGGGATCGTCACCCCGCCGCCGTTGCTGCCGCGGGCACACCTGAAGGTCGGGCCTTCCTCTCGTGGGCGCGATTCCCGTTCTTTGAAGTGGAATCTGCAGCGGAATCGTGGCGGGTACACATTATCGACGCCCGGTATACACTCGAGTCCGGCGTGAGCTTCGGGTCACTTACGGTGGAGGTACCGAGATGACGTTCGAGCGGTTGATGGCCGACTGGGACGGGTTTGCAGTGGTGAGCCGTTTCGAGCACGCGTACAATGCCTGGTTCTTCATTGCGTTCCATGACCTGGCTCTGGGCCCTGCCATGGGTGGGACCAGAATGAAGGTGTACGATCATCCTGAAGAGGGTCTGCGGGACGCGATGCGACTGGCCGAGGGGATGACGTGGAAGTGGGCGGTGATCGGGCTCGATCTGGGGGGCGGGAAGGGCGTGATCGCTCTCAGTCGCCCTGTCGTGGGACCCGAGCAGCGTGATCTGCTCGAACGATACGGGCGGTTGGTTGCCTCGCTCAGAGGAGCTTTCGCCACCGGCCAGGATCTTGGCACCGGACCCGAAGAGATGCGGATCGTGGCGGATACCGCGGGCGGATTCGTGCATGGCGTGTCGGCCGACGGGACGATGGTTGATCCGGGTCCCTTCACCGCTCGCGGAGTCGTGGCTGGTATCCGGGCCGCCGTCAAACATCGCTTCGGCGCGGACGATCTGTCGGGCCGTTCGGTCCTGATACAGGGTGTCGGTGACGTTGGCAGACCTCTGGCCACCATCCTGGCCGCAGATGGAGCGAAGCTGCTGCTGAGCGACCTGGATCCATCACGGATCGAGCCGGTCGCGGCTTCGCTCGGCGCGGCGGTGGTGCCTCCGGATCAGGTCTACAGGACGCGGTGCGATGTCTACGCTCCCTGCGCCATTGGTGCCACGATCAACTCCATCACTATTCCCGAGCTGGCATGTGCCATCGTTGCCGGCTCCGCCAACAACCAGCTGGCCGAGCCGGCCGATGCAGAGCAGCTGCGGGAGCGTGGTATCCTGTACGTGCCGGACTACGTGATCAACGCGGGAGGCGCAATCGCGTTCGGCATGGGGCTCAGCGACGAAGCCGCCATTCTCGCGCGGGTGGACAGGATAGGAGAGACTGTAGCCGCTGTGCTGTCGGAAGCGTCCGCCAACGGTGGCTCTCCGCTCGATGCGGCGCGCCGCATCGGGGAAGAAAAGCTGGCCCGGGCGCGCCGGGCTGTTAGTTTCTCCGGGTGATGACACAGCATCTCGATCTTCATTCACGCCCGCTCGGCAGCCTTCGGATATCGGTTACCGACCGCTGCAACATCAGGTGTGCCTATTGCATGCCGGAGCAGGACTACGTTTGGCTGCCGAGGGAATCAATCCTTTCCTTCGAGGAGATCGAGCGGCTCGCGGGGATCTTTGCGGGACTCGGCGCCGGCAAGTTGCGCCTCACTGGCGGTGAACCGCTGCTCAGGCGGGGTCTTCCCGACCTGGTGCGCCGACTCGCCTCCCTGGCAGGTGTTCACGACGTGGCGCTCACCACCAACGGCATCCTGCTGGGTAGATACGCGGGACCGCTGCGGAATGCCGGACTTGCACGAGTAACGTTGAGCCTGGATACGTTGAGGGCCGACCGCTACGCCACGCTCACGCGCAGCAATCGTTTGCACGAAGCCCTGCGTGGTCTGGAGGCGGCGGACCGCGCCGGCTTCACCGGGACCAAGATCAACACGGTGGTGATGCGGGGCGTAAACGAAGACGAGATCGTCGATCTGATCGAGTTCGGGCGGAGTCGGCGTGCGGAAGTCAGGTTCATCGAGTACATGGATGTTGGCGGAGCCACGAACTGGTCGCCGGGCGCGGTGGTGTCGCGATCGGAGATCCTGGAGCGGGTCGCGGAGCGGTTCGGGGATGTCAGGGACGTGCCGAGCCATGACCGGGCCGCTCCGGCCGATCGTTACGTGCTGGGCGATGGTACGACGTTCGGCGTGATCGCTTCAGTGACGAGCCCCTTCTGCCGGACGTGCGATCGCAGTCGCGTGACGGCGGACGGCTTGTGGTTCCTGTGTCTCTACGCTGCGGACGGGATCGACCTCAAGTCGCTGTTGCGGGGCCAGGCCACGGACGACGAACTGGCCGAGGTCATACGCACTCGATGGACGGAACGTTCCGACCGCGGTGCGGAGGAGCGTGCCGGGCAGCCTGACCGGGGTGCGCTTTACCAGATCGAGGGATTGCGGGCGGACCCGCATCGCGAAATGCACACCAGGGGAGGATGAGATGAGCCGTCCTGCGGCGCTGGCCGCCCTGACCGTACTGATCTCCCTTGCCGCCTGCTCCCGGCGCCCTCCTCCGGATTTCCGGCCCGACCCGGCCCTGCTGGCGCAGATCCGATCCATCGACATGTTCACCGACGGGCGTGCGTGTCCCGGTCAGACGATCCGGGCATCGTATCAGGCGCGTCTCGAGGACGGACGCGTGATACCGTTCGCCGATCGCTACGACCGGAGGAATCCGCCCGATCTGCACGTCATGTTCCTCACCCGCTACAGTCCCAATGCCATCGCCCTCCAGAACGGAAACTGGTCGGCATCGCCTGACGCACTGGCGAGTGTCATGAACGGCTTCACGCTCAGGGCCTCGCTCAGGGAACGCCCCGACGTCGCGGTGGAGGAGCGGGTCATCCCGGACTACATGTGCTCGAATCAGGTGTATGCGTTCCAGGGTCCCGACGGCAGCCGCGGCCAGCCCGGCGGCAACGGGCCCGACATAACGGTGCGGCTTGTCATTGCCGAGTCGCCGTTCTATCGCCGTCTGCTGATAGCCCAGGTGCGGGTTGAGCAGTCGCCGCCGTTCTACGTGATGGCGGATGCGGATCGCGTGCCGCCCGCAGACTGGCTGGTGATTGTGACACGTGGTGGCAGGGGCGGGCGCGGCACCGATGGTCAAAGGGGCGCGGCGGGTGCCGACGGTCAGAGAGGTTGTCCGGGAACGGTCGGGGGAGCTGGGGGTGCGGGCGGTGCGGGGGGTGCCGGCGCGCCGGGTGGGCGTGGCGGAAGGATTACCGTGTACGTACCGCAGGAGGAACCGTTCATAGCCGGTCTCGTGGACGGCTATTCGGATGGTGGTCCCGGGGGTGGTGGAGGCCGCGGTGGTGAGGGAGGTGCCGGGGGCAGGGGTGGGCCCGCTGAAACCGGTGGCGACCGTCGCTGCCAGCCCGGGGCCGACGGTGCGCAGGGACCACGGGGGGGCAATGGTTCAGACGGACCGGATGGTCCTTCGGGGCCAAGAATGCAGACAGTTACGTTGCCGCAGCGTGATGTTTTCGGCTTGCGGCCGCCGTACGAGCTTGAGGCGTTGTTGAGCTATGGGCATGGAGGTGAGCGGTGATCGTTGGTGTTCCGAGAGAGACGAGATCCAGTGAGAGGCGGGTGGCACTTACCCCTGACGCAGCCAAGCGGCTGGTGCAGGCCGGGCTCACGGTCCGCGTTCAGCGCGGTGCGGGGGAGTCTGCCGGGTTCCCGGACGAGTTGTACAGCGCGGTCGGCGTAGAGCTTGCGGACAGTGCATGGGCGGGCGATGTAGTGCTGGTCGTGAATGCCCCGGAGGAGGGTGCCGCTTTGAATGCCGGCACCGTGGTCATCGGCATGCTTCAGCCGCCGGCCAACGCTACCCGCCTCGCAGCCCTCGCCAAACAGAACGTCACCACATTTTCTCTGGAGTACCTGCCGCGCATCACGCGCGCTCAGCCCATGGACGTGCTGTCGTCCATGAGCACGGTGGCGGGCTACAAGGCGGTGCTGCTGGCGGCCGCTGCGTTGCCCAGGTTCTTCCCCATGCTGGTGACCGCAGCCGGCACGGTCGCCCCGGCGCGCGCGCTGGTGCTGGGTGCCGGGGTTGCCGG
>CAZTIV010000021.1:0-8535 GCA_964613905.1 uncultured Gemmatimonadaceae bacterium
GAAACAGGCTCGACGGCGCGCCGAACCAGACGTCCGCCTGCGGGTTCGCCCGCTCGGAGCGAAGCCGATCCAGCACATCCTGCGAGCCCATGTCCAGCCACCGCATGTCGATGTCCGGATGCGCCGCTTCGAACGCGCGCTCCACCACGCTCAGATGATGCCGGCCGTGTGGTGAGTACACCACGAGCGGCGTACGGCCGTCCCCACATGCCGTCACTACCATCGTCAACAGCAGGAGGGCTCCGCTGCATATACGACCCGCAGTTGAAAGACTGAACCGCGGAGAACGCAGAGGGCGCAGAGAGGAGGGTGAAGTGGTCCCCACCAACCCCTCCTCTGCGCCCTCTGCGCTCTCTGCGGTCAATTCCCTACGATCCATCCCCACCCGCCAGGTTCAGAAGATTGAGAAACAGCCGGAATGCCCCGGTGGTACCTGCGGGCAGCGCACGGAAGAAGCTCAACCCCGTGTAGATCCAGGTCCCGTTGCCGTAACGAGCCACCAGGAGCCCGCCGCGCATGGACGGGAGCCCCGGATCCTGAAGCTCGAGCAGCGGCCGGTAGGCATCATCCCAGGTGCGCGCGAAGTACAAGCCGCGCTCCTGCGGCCAGCCGTCCCAGTCAGACGGTGCAATGCGGTTCGGATCTGTAAACACCCGATCCCGCGGATCGAGCACGGTGACGGGCGACGTCTCGTCGGTAACACGATCGTGCGGCCGGGCAATCGTGAGCGGATACGGTGGGTAACCACGATTGATGAACTGGTACTGCTGATACTGAACCAGCATGAGCCCGCCGTTCCGCACGTAATCGAGCAGGCGCGGGTTCACCCGCATGAGCGTTGAATCTGTCTCATAGGCCCGCGCCCCGATCACGATGGCATCGAATACCGACAGGTCGCCCCGGGCCAGCGTCTCGGCATCCAGCAGATCGAGCGGGAGACCCACCTGCAGCAGCGCCTCCGGAACACGGTCTGCCGCACCCCGCACGTATCCCACTCGGCGCACTGCAGGCAGCGCTATGGGTGCCACATGCACGTCGCTCACCGCCGGTCTCACCCATGGTGTGGGGCGGATGTGCGGATACGCGATCAACTGGATGCCGCGGTCGAATTCCTCGCCCGTCTCGGTCCTGGCCACAGCCCGCGCGCTCACATCAGCCTGTTCGACACCTCGCGGGCGACGTACGGTCACCCTCAAGGTCCGTATCTCACCCCGCCGCTCGAGTTCAAAAGGGTGTGACTCCGCAGCGGGCCATCCGGGTACCTCCACCGTCACACTGCCTCTGACCGGAGCAGACCCGTTGTAGGTCAGCTGAACCGTGAAGTCACGGGTTTCGGGTCCGGTAGAAGACCATACCATGTTGTCAGGATCGATCTCCACCTCTATGAGCGGTACCACGTTTACCGGCTCGCGCCGCTCCCCATAAGCCTGGTCGTTCCACCGGTAGGTAACCTCGCGCGTGAGCCTCACCGGAACGTCATGAATTACGAGCGCGATATCCGCGGAGAGTACGGGCGGGTCGAACGGCTCACCGCGCAACTCGGGCCGCGTATCGCTCCAGTCGTAAAGCGCGTCGGCAAGAGGATGTTCCAGAAAATACGGCTGGGTGAGTTGTGCATCCACCGGTACCTCAAGCTCGAGCCGCCGCGTTACCCGACGTCCGGGAAGGACCGTTTCTTCCGGACTCGCCGTTACGGGACCCAGACCTCTCACCGTGGATCTGACGGCCACACCGGTCAGCCGGACGGATCGGTCGCCCGCGTTGTAAACATCCACGTCCACCGACACTCGCTGGCCGGCGATGAGTGTTGCCTCTCCCGCACGGGCGTCCACCATCACGCCGGCGGCGATGGACAGCGCCTCCTCCAGCAGAGGAACGGCGCGTTCGATGGCGGGCACCCGGCTCCTGGCGAGATCGGTACGGGCGCGCGCCAGTGCCCGGGCCAGCGCCGGTACGGCCGCCCCCGGATTGGCCGGTACAATGGTCCGGCGAAGCGAGTCGGCGAACGCCGATACCCAGGTGGAATCGCCGGGAACACCGTCGAATACTTCCGCCTCGGGCTGGAACCTTTCGCCCTGCGGCTCTACCAGCGCCAGGCGCGTGTCGTTGGGTCCGATGGGCTGGAGCACGCCGAAATCCTGCGAGCGGTGCAGGCTGCGGCTACCCATCGCTATCTGGAAGTAGGTACGACCGGTACGTGGATCGATCCCTCCGGCGGGAAGCACAACCGTGGTACCCGTCGTGTCCCATCGCGTTGAGCGATAGAACTTTACCGACGTCCATGGTGCCAGCCCCTCTTCCGGGGCAAGCTCGGGGAACCGGCTGGGATCGCCGGCAGCGTAAAATGCCCGGGGCGACAGCGCACCGGACATCTGGTGCTGGCCGTGTCCGTCCCTGAGCGTCCCTGAGAAGGTGGAAACGACCACATGCGGCCGGAACCGCCGGATCACCCGCACGATGTCCTTGAGCACGGAATCCGGCAGCCAGCGCTGCTCGGTTTCCGCCAGCGAACGGGTGAACCCGAAGTCAAAGGCGCGGGTGAAGTACTGCCGTGCTCCGTCCTGGGCGCGCGCGGCCATGAGTTCCCGGGAGCGGATGAGCCCGAGGCCGATCCCGAGCTCGGTGCCGATCAGGTTCTGTCCCCCCTCGCCACGAGACAGAGAGAGGTAGGCAACATCGGCCCCCCTGCCCTGCGCCAGCAGCGCCAGCAGACTCGTGTCTTCGTCATCGGGGTGAGCGGCAATCAGCAGCAGCCGTCTGGGCTCGGTGAGCTGGTGGAGGATACGGTCCAGGGCGACTACGCCGCCGGTTCGTGGGGGCTCGAGCTGCGCAACGGCGGGCGGCGGGAGGACCGAGAGCAGCAGCGCAACTACGTATCCGCGTACCGCCGCGCCCAGGTACCGCGAGAGTTCGTGCAAGGTGCAACGTGCAACGTGCAAGGCGTGCAAGGGATTACGCCGCCTGGCGGGCAACGACGATGCTGCGCAGGCGCTCGGCTGACGGATCTTCCGGGTCGCCGAAAGGCCTGGGATGGCCCGAAGGATCGAGGAGGACGGTTGGGCAGACACACTCATACTTGTGCGCAACAACGCGTTCCTTTGATGTCTGTGTAGCTACGGCGGCCGCCACGATCACGCGCCGGGCGCCCTGGGCCTGGGCAGCGCGGGCAGCCGCCAGAACCTTCCACGGAGCGAGCAGCTGGCCCTCCGTAATGACAACGTCGTGGTCCCTGAAATCGCGGATGGGACGCTGGCCCCGAAACAGCAGACGTTCCGCCTTGATGGCCCTCCGCGCCCGGTCTATGGCGTCGTTCAGCGCGTCCAGCAGGCCGAACCGGGGTTGGAATTCCTGGTCGAGGACGGCATCACCGTCCTCCGCCACCGCCCCGATGATACCCAGCCCTTCCATCCGTACATGGGCACCCACTACGACGTCGAACTTGCACGACATGGCCTGGGCCGCCTTGGCCGCGATCTCCACCCCGGTGGGGGTTACACCCAGCACGACCACGGGGCTGATGCACCGCTGGTACAGGAGGCGACCCAGCGTGGCGCCCGCCGTGGCACGGGATGGGTACAGGGGTTCCTGAGCCATGGATGCGCGCAATTTGCGTGTAATCAGTCCTGCTACGCAAGCAAGCATGTATATTAACGTTGTTACCGTGAAGTTGGTTCACACAACTCAGGAACGGGTATCGCTATGACTACCGTGGCCCCTGACAAGCGGACGGCGCGCCCAGAGGACGGTTCTCACGTCACCGAGCAGGAAGCGCGCGCGGTCGCCGAGGCGGCGCGCCAGGAGGAGTGGGAAGCGCCGAGTTTTGTGCGCGAGCTGTTCGACGGGAAGCTTCGCCTGGACCTTATCCATCCGTATCCCGAAATGGACAAGGCCGAGCTTGAACGCGCGGGACCCTGGCTGGCAAAGCTGGAGAAGTTCATCAGCGAGCGCGTGGACGCAGTGGCGATCGACCGGAACCGCAAGATCCCGCCGGACGTGATTGACGGACTCAGGGAGCTTGGCTGTTTCGGAATCAAGATCCCCACCGAGTACGGTGGTCTGGGGTTCTCCCAAGCAGTCTACAACCGCGCCATCAGCCTCTGTGGAAGCGTCGACGGTTCGATCGCGACGCTGCTGTCCGCGCATCAATCGATTGGTGTACCACAGCCGCTCAAGCTGTTCGGCACTCCAGAGCAGAAGAAGAAATACTTCCCCCGTCTCGCGAAGGGCGCCATCAGTGCCTTCGCCCTGACTGAGACGTCGGTGGGGAGCGATCCCGCCCGGATGACCACCACAGCTAAGCTGTCGGAAGACGGCACGCACTACATCCTGAACGGCGAGAAGCTGTGGTGCACGAACGGTACGATTGCCGAGATCCTGGTCGTGATGGCCAAGACGAGCGAAAGAAAGATCACTGCGTTCATAGTGGAGGCTTCCTGGGAAGGTGTGGAGGTGGTACATCGCTGCCACTTCATGGGTCTTTCGGGGATCGAGAACGCAGTGCTCAGGTTCACCAACGTGAAGGTGCCGAAAGAAAATGTGCTGTGGGCCGAAGGGCGGGGATTGAAGCTCGCGCTGGTTACGCTCAACACCGGCCGCCTCACGATTCCTGCCGTCTGTGCCGCGGCCGCCAAGCGCTGCGTGGATATAGCGCGGAGGTTTGCCACCGAGCGGGTGCAGTGGGGCAAGCCTATCGGCAAGCACGACGCGGTGGCCCAGATGCTCGGCCGCATGACCGCCGAGACGTACGCCATGGATGCGCTCGCGGAACTGTGCACGCTCATGTCGGACAAGGGGTTGGACATCCGGCTCGAAGCCGCAATGGGCAAGATGTGGAATACCGAACGCGGCTGGCAGATCGTGGACGACACGCTCCAGATCAGGAGCGGCCGCGGGTACGAGACTGAGTGGTCGCTCGAAGCGCGTGGAGAGAAGCCGGAGCCGGTGGAGCGCATGATGCGCGACTTCCGGATCAACCTCATCTTCGAAGGTTCCAGCGAGATCATGCGGCTGTTCATCGCCCGTGAGGCGGTGGACTCGCACCTCAAGGTGGCCGGGGCGCTGGTTGACCCCAAGGCACCGATGGGAGCAAAGATTGGCGCCTTCTTCAAGGCCGGCCTTCACTACGCCACCTGGTATCCGGCACGCTGGATCGGTTGGGGTTACTGGCCCCGGTACGGCGAATTCGGTCCGCTGGCAAATCACATGCGTTACGTGAATCGTGCTTCGCGGCGGCTGGCCCGTGCGGTGTTCCATGCCATCATGCGGTTCGGGCCCGGGCTCGAAAAGCGGCAGGCGGTGCTGGCCCGGCTGGTGGAGATCGGCGCCGAGCTGTTTGCCATTTCGGCGGTGATAGTGAAGACGCAGGCTTTGCGGAAGGCGCGTGCTGAAGAGGCCGCATCAGCAGTCGAACTCGCCGACACGTTCTGCCGGATCGCACGACGCCGTACGGAAGACAGATTCAAGCGACTGTTCCGCAATGACGACGTCGTCATCTACAAGACAGCGCAGCGGACCATGGACGGTGCATTTGCATGGTTGGAGAAGGGTGTCGTGGAGATGTAGAACGACCGCAACACTTTGACCTGTTCTGGGTGTGGCGCGTCCGATGTGGCGCGCCACACTTGCTTCGTCCGGTACCGGGAGCCAGATTGGGGCACCCGACTTGCAACTCCTAACGACATGAGCCCCCGCCCCCGTCCACAGTCCCTGAGACTCGCGCTCGCCATTACCGTCGGCGTCGTGGTCGCCATCGTGGTGGGGAGCTGCGCAGATCAGGCTGTGGGACCGCTGCGAGACGGATATTTCGCCGTATCTCCTTCATTCAGCAGCTCCTCGGCCAATGTGGTAGCGATTGACCGCATACGCTTTGTAATCCGTCGCGCTGACAACTCGGTAGCCAAAGACACCACCGTCACCATCCCGCAGGGGAGCAACGAGGTGGCGCTGGACATCCGGGTCCCGCTCCAGAGCCCGGACGAGACCTTCCTGCTCACGCTGACGGCCATAACTCCGCAGGGCGACACCGCTTTCCGGGGCGGTCCCGTGTCGGTAAGCCCCGTCACGAGCGGCATTCCCCCGAGCGTGGAAGTCGATCTGGAATACGTAGGTGTGGGGGCGGACGCGGTATCGGTGGAGATTGTCACCGAAGATGTGAACCTGCTCACGGGCCAGAGTGCCGCGCTATCGGCGGTGGCGCGGGATGCGGAGGGTCAGGTCATTGCCGGCACTCCGGTCGCGTGGAGTTCGCTGGATCCCACGGTGGCATCGGTGCCGAGCGCCGGGAGCGCCAGCGTTGTGGGGGGGACTCAGAGAGGGAACGCGCGGATTGTTGCCACCCTGCTGACTGGTCCGGCGGACACGACCACCGTATCCGTTCAGCCTCTTCCCAGCGTAATCGAGATCCTCCAGGGGTCGGGTCAGACCGCGTCGGCCGGCACGTTGTTGCCCGATTCGCTGGTTGTGCGTCTCGTGGCAGCCGACGAGTTGGGTGTTTCCGGTCAGACCGTACAGTTCGCAATTACCGCCGGTGGCGGGTCGCTGAGCATAACCTCAGCCACATCGGACGAGGATGGCCGCGCGGCGGTGGCCTGGACTCTCGGGTCGGCGGCGGGCACGCAGACCGTGCAGGTATCCACTCCGGTGTTCGGCGGCACGGCCACGTTTACCGCCACGGCGCTCGGCCTGGCGGAGGGCTCACTCCAGATCATCGATGGAGACGACCAGAGCGGCCTAGTCGGCACGGCCATGGCGGTTCCACTAACCGTTCAGGCGCTCGACCCCGACGCGCAAACGGCGCTTGTGGGAGCACAGATATCCTGGTCCGTCACCACAGGCAACGGATCGGTGAGCGAAGAAAACGTAGTAACCGACCAGGACGGTCTCGCGCAGGTTACGCTCACGCTTGGCACCTCGGCCGGTACGAATACAGTTCGTGCTGAGCTTGTGGGTACCGAGGCGTTCGTGCTGTTCGATGCAACCGGCCTGGCGGGTGCCGCTACGCAGATAGAGGTCGCCTCAGGTACTGGGCAGACGGGTGTGGTGACCACACAGCTCTCGAGCCCGCTGGTGGCACGGGCCCGCGACCAGTACAACAATCCAGCGCCTGGAGCCACCGTCACGTTCACGGTATCTCAGGGAGACGGGACGCTGAGTGACGAGTCCGCCGAGACTGACACTGCGGGTCTGGCGCAAACTGCCTACACACTTGGCACCACTGCTGGCGAACATTTGGTCATCGCAGCACTCCAGGGCACCGAAGAGAGCGTCACATTTGCCGCGACAGCGGAGCCGGGCCCGGCCGTGGTGCTGGCGCGCGTAGGCGGGGATGAGCAGACGGGGCTGGTTGAAGAGACACTAGCCGACTCGCTGGTTGTAGAAGTGCGGGATGAATTTGCCAATCCGGTGCCGGGTGTTGAGGTAACGTGGAGCACCCCGGACGGCACGGTCAGTCCCACAACGAGCGTTTCCGATTCGGCCGGTCGTGCCCGAACTGCGTGGACCCTTGGATCGCAGTTCGGGCTGCAGGAGGCGTTCGCGACCTTTGGAGCCCAGCCCACACGGTTCAGCGCGACGGCTGAGACGCCCATTCCGGCCATCGGGGTTGCGCTCGATGGGGCGCAGGTTGTGGGCGTCAGTCTTGTGGCGGAACTGCACGTCACGCTTTCGCAGCCGGCGGAGGCAGGAGGTGTTGTCGTAACCGTAACCAGTGACAATCCGGGTGTACTTGCCATTGGTGAACCGGGATCGGTGACGATTCCGGAGGGTGAGACGAGCGGAAGCATCATGGTGGAAGGTGTCACGACCGGGACAACAACGGTGCGTGGCAACGCCGAGGGGTATCTCGAGGGCACCCGCAGCATAGAAGTGACGCTGAGGATTATTGGCATGCCGGCCACGCTGAACGTGCCGTTCGGACAGACGGCGTCGTTGCCGATAACCCTGGGCGCTCCCGCACCGGCTGGTGGGGTGGTGGTAAGCCTGGAAAGCGATGAACCCGCTCTGGTTGGGGTGGCGACACCGACAATCACATTCCCGGAAGGAACGCAGAGCGCCACGGCAACCCTGCAGGGACTGCTGCCGGGGCCCGCCACCATCACGGCCACGGCGTTCGGCTACGTCGGTACGCAAACGACCGCCACGACGACGGCGAATCTGAACATCGTGCAGACGTCGGTAACGGTGAACGAGAGCTTCAGTGCGGCACCGATCACGATCCGGCTCGAAAGCGGCGGCAGCCAGATTGCCGCGCCGCCCGGCGGGGTGGCCGTGACGGTTGCGGCACTCAACCCCGGATGTGTAGCCGCGACGTCACCGGTGACGATTCCGGCGGGCCTGGTCAGTGTGGAAGCCATCGTGTCATACGGTGGGACCACACCGACCCCCTGCACCACCCGCGTGGGAGCAACGGCGGACAACATCGTCCCGGACAGCATCAATGTGACCGTGAATCCCCCGCCCGGCATCACGCTCCAGAACGCGGTCGTGGTGGGCAGCGGCCTCCAGCGGCAGCCGACGTTCAGTTCTCAGCTGGGCGCC
>CAZTIV010000021.1:8635-21128 GCA_964613905.1 uncultured Gemmatimonadaceae bacterium
CGCAGGCGCCGGGCTTCCAGGATGCCACGGTGACCCTGGATGTGGTGCAGCCCGCGCTCGATATTGTCAATCTGACCACCAGTCTGACCACGCTGTCGCCTGACGCGGCGTTCCAGGTACGGATCGGGATTCCTAACGCCCAGAACACCGCGATGAGCACCGAACTGGCGATCCGTGCCGGGGGCACCCCGCTCACAGCCACCGTCGTGGTGGACGAACCCGAGATCGCCCGGCTGGTCACCACCGCCGTGACGGGCGCAGCGGTGTCGGTCACCATCGGTCCCCAACAGGCCCGCTCGCCAAGCAACGTAGCCGGGGGCGGCGTGGCCCTCGATCCGTTGACGGATGGGACCGTCATCGTCTCCGCCACCATCCCGGGGCTGATCACGCTGCCAACGGCGAGCCAGACACGCACCATCACGACCTCCGGCATCACGCTCCAGAACGCGGGCGTGGTGGGCAGCGGCCTCCAGCGGCAGCCGACGTTCAGTTCTCAGCTGGGCGCCTCCGACCACGGCGGCGTGACCGTGCGGATTACGAGCTCGGATCCCGAGGTTGCGCTGATTGCACCGAACAACTCGACGCCGGGGACTGAGTTCATTGATGTCAACGTCAACGCCGGAGCGACCGGGTTCACCTACTGGGTGCAGGGGGTGGAGAGCGCTACCGGGCCGGTGACCATCACCGCGCAGGCGCCGGGCTTCCAGGATGCCACGGTGACCCTGGATGTGGTGCAGCCCGCACTCGATATCGTGGGCCTCGCCACCAGCCTCACAACGCTGTCGCCCGACGATCCGTTCCAGGTGCGGATTGGGATCCCGAACGCCCAGAACACCGCACTCACCACTGAGCTCGCCATCCGCGCTGGCGGCGTGGCCCGCACGGCCACGGTCACCGTGAACGACGAAACCGTGGGCCGGCTGGTCACCTCGACGGTCGTGGGCCCAACCGTCACCGTCGCCATCAATCCGCAGCAGGCCCGTTCGCCAACCACGGTGGCCGCGGGAGGGGTCGCCTTTGATCCGCTGACCGGCGGCGAGGTCACGGTGTCCGCGACGATTCCGGACTTCCTTGCGGTGGCCACGGCAAGCCAGAGTCGTACGATCACGACGCCGGGCATCACTCTGCAGTCCGTGGGTCAGGTCGGGAGCGGCCTCCAGCGGCCGCCGACGTTCAGTTCTCAGCTGGGCGCCTCCGACCACGGTGGCGTGACCGTGCGCATTACCAGCTCGAATCCCGACGTGGCCCTGGTGGCGCCCAACAACACGACCCCTGGTGCCGCGTTCATTGACATCCCCGTCAATGCCGGGGCCACCGCGTTCACCTATTGGGTGCAGGCGCTGGACGGCCAGAACGGGACCGTCGCCATCACGGCATCGGCACCGGGGTTCACGGATGGCAACACGACGGCCGACATTGTGGCACCGGCGCTGGATATCACGGGCCTCTCCCTGTCACTCACGAACCAGTCGCCCGTCAATAATTTCACGGTGCGCGTCGGGATACCGAGCGGGAGCGGCGTCACGGCACTTCAGCGCCGGGCGGGGGCAGATCCGCTGGTGGCAAGCGTAACCACCACTCCGCTGTCGGTCGGGCGTCTCGTCACGTCGACGGAGACCGGATCGCCCGTAACCGTGCAGATCCAGCCGGGAGCCAGTTCTTCACCCAGCACAGTAGCCAACGGAGGCGTGGGCTTCGAACCGCTGGACGCCGGGGTCGCTACAGTTAATGCGACCATCGAAGGATTCGCACAGACCACGAATGCCACCCGAGAGGTTCAGGTCGATTCAGCCAGTATCAATCTGAACGCCACGGTCACGGCGAGCGGACTGCAGCGCAGCGTATCGGGGGCTCTGGGCGCATCCGGCCACGGTGGGACGACGGTAACGCTGGTGAGCAACAACCCGTCGGTCCTGCTCCTGTCGCCGAACGCAACCACAGAGGGTACGGCGTCCATCGAAATCCCGATCAACGCGGGAGCGACCGGATTCACCTACGTCGTACATGGTGTGGAAGGCGCCCAGGGGGAGGTCCAGGTAACGGCTTCGTCACCGGGATTCATGGACGGTACTGTGCTCCACGTGGTTGAGGAGCCTGCACTGGACATCACCAACCTCACGTTGTCGCTTACGACCACGTCGCCGGACAACACATTCCGCGTGCGTGTGGGACTGCGGAACGCCACCGAGTCTGCCGTGCAGACGGCGCTCGTGGTTCGCGCAGGCGCTGCTCCGCTGACGGTCACGATAACGAATGGTACCGCGACCGTGGGTGAATTGGTCACCACCGACCTGACCGGCCAGTCGGTAACTGTCGCGATCGTGCCGGGCCAGAGCATCTCCCCGGCATCGGTCGGTACTGGGGGAGTTGCCTTCCGACCTCTCGGCGAGGGTGCCAGCGTAGTCCAGGCCACGATACCAGGGTTCTTCCAGACGGATGCAGGCAGGCCAACCGTCAACGTGTCGAACTAGTCGATTTCAGGAAGCTGCAAGAGCCTCGGCGCTGGGGCGATGCGCTGGGTGCCCGCCTGGCAGAGACTTGCCGAACCGCCCTGCTGATCTCACATTTGCTGCACCCATCTCCGTAAGGGGAGCCAGCACGGCCCCCGAAAGGGCCATGCGCAATCTCCGTTCGGGACTCTACGTTACCGCTGCCGCTGCTGTTGCGGCCGTCCTGCTCGTCCTCAACTGCGCGGACGATCCGGCGGGGCCGCGAGATCGCACAGGATTTTTCGCAGTAGCCCCCTCGTTCACGAGTGGCGCCGCTCTCATCGTTCCGGTAGACCGTATCCGGTTCATCCTCCGCCGCACCAGCGATAACAGCATAGCAAAAGACACAACCGTGACCCTCCCCGAGGGCACGGACGAAGTGGACCTGGAGGTCAGGGTGCCGCTCACCAGCAGCACCGAGACATTCCTTCTGACCCTGGCAGCCATAACACCGCAGGGTGATACCGCGTTCACCGGCGGACCCGTCACGGTGAGCCCGGTCACCAGCGGCACACCGCCCGTGGTGGAAGTCGAACTGGAATACGTGGGCGTGGGCTCTGATGCGGTATCGCTCGAGATCCTCTCTACGGACGTGATCATAGGTCTGGGAGCGAGCACCATGCTCACGGCCATGGCGCGGGATGCGGACGGCGAGCCCATCGAGGGGACACCCATAGCGTGGAGCTCACTCGATCCCACGGTGGTTTCCGTGCCCAACCGGGCCAGCGGTGAGGTTGTGGGAACCATGCAACGGGGGGTAGCCAACATTGTGGCCGAACTGCTCACCGGCCCCTCCGACATGACGACCGTCACCGTGGTCGGGGTGCCGGTGGTGATCGAGGCCGAATCGGGCGGCGGCCAGACCGGGTTCACGGGCCAGCTCCTGCCGCAACCGCTGGTGGCCCGGGTGCTCGCCGCCGACGAGCTGGGAGTCGAGGGCGAGGTGGTGGAGTTTGCCGTGGGGCTCGGTGGCGGGACGCTGAGTGCGCCGTCGGCGGTGACCGATGCTGAGGGCCGCGCCCAGGTCACGTGGACGCTCGGGCCCGAGATCGGCACGCAGTCGGTCGTCGCCACCACGCCGGCACTGCCTGATGTTTCGGCCCTCTTCATCGCGCAGGCCGAGGTCGAGTCTGCGGAAGCGCTGGAGATCGTGAGCGGGGACGAGCAGGCGGGGATTGTGGGAGCGGCTCTCGCGCTTCCCCTGGTTGTGCGCGCCGTGGACGGACAGGGCAACCCGGTCGCCGGTGATGTGATCGAGTGGGCCGTGCTCGCGGGTGGCGGCACCATCGAACCGGCAGAGAGCGTCACCGACGCCGAAGGACTGGCCACGGCAACATGGACCCTGGGGACGGCCGCCGGCGCCACTCAGACAGCAGGCGCTGCACTGCTCGACCGGGACGTGGTGGTGCATTTCTGGGCCACAGCGGGTCCGGGTGAAGCAGCTGCGCTCGCGTTCACCACCCAGCCCGGCACCGCAGTACGAAATGAAGTGATCACACCGCCAATTGTTGTTACGGCGTTCGACGCCTTCAACAACGTGGCGACCGGATTTACCGGGACCGTAGAGATGAGCATCGGTACGGCCGCGGGCGAGGGATCACTCGGCGGCACCACGGAGCGCGCGGCGGTAGACGGGGTCGCCACCTTTGACGACCTCACGATTTCTGACTCAGGCAATGGATGGACGCTGATAGCCTCGACCGAGGGCCTCGAACCGGTTGAAGGCGATCCGTTCGACGTCGTGCCGGGAAGCGGACAGGTGTTCTGGACCAACGCGAGCGGGGGCAACTGGAGCGACGGGGCCAACTGGAGCACCGGTACTCCGCCTGCGCCCACTGACACAGTCTTCATCACGCTGGATGGAACCTACACGGTCACGCTGAACACGAACACCACCGTGGCGTTCCTCACGGTGGGCGCCGGTAGCGGCACGCAGACGCTGTTCCAAAATACGAACACGCTGACTATAGACAGTGCCGCCTTGGTCTTGAGCGGCGGGACATATTCGTTGAGCGGTGGCGGCGTGCTCGCGGGTGCGGGCGACCTCACGATCAGTGGTGCCCTCCAGTGGGGCGGAGGCAGCATGAGTGGCACCGGCATGACGACGATTACGCCCGCCGGGACGGCCACTCTCGTGGTGGACCCCAAAACACTCACGAACGGTCGATCATTCAGGAATCAGGGTGAGATCTTCTGGAGCGCCGGCACCTTGAGTCTTGCCGGGCCGGATCCGATATCCGTCATCAACGAGGGCACGATCACCCTGGAGGGCGCACGGACCCTCACCTGGGGTGGCACGTCCGTGGGCAAGACGTTTCTGAATCTGGGCACGCTGGTGGCGCCTGGCGGCATGTCGATGGCCGTTGATTGGCCGGAGACAGGCAGCGTCGAAGTGGGCGGCGGCACGCTCCTGGTCAGCCGGCCTGCCACGCTGAACGGCACGATCGATCTCGCTGAGGGTGTCCCCCTCGAACTCGCCAGCGTCGCTCATACGGCAACCGGGGATTTCGTGCTCACGGGCACGGGCTTTCTGCGCCTGACCGGGGGATCACTCACGCTGCCTACTGCGGCCGACGGGCTCGAGCTCGCGCGCTTCGTGCAAACGGCCGGGATCGTGGATGGCGAGGGTGTCCTGACCATCACCGACTCGCTTCACTGGAGCGGTGGCATCATGAGCGGCGCGACGACAACGTACGTTGCGCCGGATGCCGTCGCCCTACTGACGGGTTCGTCCAAGACGCTGACCGGCGGCAGAACCTTTCTGAACCGAGGCACAATCACATGGACCGGCGGTGCGTTGCAGCTCACCGGAACGGACCCCGTAACCACCATCAACGAGGGCATCCTTACGGTCGAGGGGGCGCAGCTCCTCACCTGGGGCGGGACATCCGTGGGCAAGAGCTTCGTGAACGACGGGACCTATACGGCTACGGAGGGCGGATCCATCCAGCTCGCCTTTACCAACAACGGTATGCTGAACGCGCAGGGCGGGACGCTCACCTTTGGCAGCACGAGCGCGCTCACCCACAACGCGGGCGCGGTGCTCCAAGGGTCCGCTGTGGTCCAATTGCAGACCACGGCCGTGACGATGGAAGGCGACATCAACCCCGGCACCTCGCCCGGCATTCTCACATTTGACGGGCACCTGACCCAGGGCGAGCAGTCCACGATCAACCTCGAGCTGGGCGGCCGGATCGCGGGTGACGAATACGACCGGCTGAACGTGACCGGAGCGGCCACGCTCCACGGCACGGTCAACGTTACCCTGATCAACGACTTCATGCCCGTGGCCGGCGACTCGTTTGCCGTGCTCACGTTCGGAACGCCTGGGGGCGATCCGGAGCTCATCCTGCCGGACATCGGAGCGCTGGCATGGGTAGACACCGCCACGAGCGGCAATACGCCCGACACCCTGTACCTGATCGTGGTGGATCCGTTCCTTCAGGCTCCGCCGGGAACCTCGGCACAGTGGGCCGGCACATCGAGCAGCAGCTGGACCGAGCCCGCCAATTGGTTGCCCGCAGCGGTCCCGGGAGCCGAAGACAACGTGTGGATACCATCCGGCACGGAATTCTCACCCACACTGAGCGGGCCTGATCAGCAGATAGGGTTCCTGATTCTTGAGGAGGCTGCAACCCTCACGATCGAGGAGGGAGTATTCCTGACGGTTACCGGGGACCTCGATGCCGGTTTCACTTCGATCGCTGGGGCGGGCACGGTGCGGATGGCGGGCGACGAGGTCACGATCCGTGGGGCGGTACCGAACCTGGACATCGAATCGAACCTTCTGACACCAGCCGACAGCGTCCTGGTGAACGGCAATGTAGCCGGGGCCGGCGGCGTTTTCCGGGTGAACGGATGGCGGGTCCGGGTCGCGGGGAACTGGCAGTACACCAGCACGCTCGAAATGCTGGATCAGGCCGATACGCTCCAGATTCTGGGCTCGTTCCATCCGGGCGGCCCGACGGAGCTGGCGGACGGACGCCTCGAGATTGGCGGAGATCTCAACGCATCAGGGGGGTCGTTCCAGCCGGGCCCGAATCACACCACCGTCCTGAATGGCACGATCCCACAGATTGTCTCCCTTGGGCAACTCGGCTCGTTCGGCACTCTGGTCATCACGGGGAGCGGCAACGTCACTCTGAGCGACGAGATGAGCATGGTGGCGGGTTCGCTGGTCGTGCAGAGTGCCCGGACCGTGCTAAGCGACATCCTCACCGTGGGTGGCGATCTCACCACCGTGCTCGGCAGCTTGCTCTCGATCACGACGTCTGGGACGGTGTTCGGGCCGGTAACGATGAGCGGCGCCATTCAGGCCGGGGAATTCCAGGCGATCGGGGAGATCAACGCCGATCCCGCCGGCTTCGATGTATCCGAGATGTGGTTCAGCGGGACAGGACAGGTGATTCCCGATTCCCTGCCCTACCAGTCCGTGTCGGTGAACGGCCTCGCCGGCCTGATGGGGACCACCACCGTGACGGGGAACCTCACCGTCTGGGATGGGCATCTCGATCCGGGAGCCAACAGTCTCACCATAGGTGGAGATTTCAACACGAACGGCACCGGCACGTTCAGAATGGTGGATCCCGCGACCACGCTGTCGGTGGATGGCGACGTCATGTTTGCTGGCGGCAGCACCGAAGGGTTGCTCACGGCGGGAGTGCTGCGCGTGGGCGGGGCATTCATCCAGCGTGCGCTCTCCACCAGCTTCGCCACCTCTCCCGGGCACCGGACGATCCTGAACGGCGCAACGACGAACCAGATCGTGGACTTCAGCTCGCCTGGTGCCGCGCAGTCCCGCTTCGGCAGCTTGATCGTCAGGTTGCCGGACGAGCCGAGTGGCGACAAGGGAGTGCTCGCGACCACACCGGTGCATGTCCTCGATTCGCTCATCGTGGACGATTCCGGCGGGGCCGGCAACTTCGAAGTGGCTCTGTACGCCGGTGACTGGACCGTGGACGGTCACGTACTGCTGCGCGCCTCGAACCCCGAAACCGGCATCACCCCGCAGGCCGTGCGGGCTGCGGGTAACATCGCGTTCGACGGGCCGAACGGCCGGATGGCCCCCGACACGCTCGAATTCCGCGGGCCCGCCGGGCAGGCGCTGCCGAGCGATTTCCGGATCGAGTGGCAGAACGTGGTAATTACGGGGGACAGCGTGGTGGCGGCGGGACTCGCCGAAGTGAGCTTCCGTGACCTCATCGTCCGTGGCAGCGGTCTGCTGGACCTCGCCGACGCCTACATCACCGTCGAGGACCTGGTCACGACCCAGAGCGGCAGCCTACGCATGACCGCGGCCGGCAACGTCGATGTGTGGGGGAACGCGACCTTTGGCGGCGGCAGTACGACGGGACGCCTGACCGCCGGCGGCATGTCGTTCCGGGGCGACTTCACGCAGACCGGTCTGGTAAACAGCTATCACGCGGACGCCGGGCATCTCGCGTTCATTGGCGGTGACCAGCCGCAACAGATCAGCTTCAGCAGCAGTGGAGGACTGTCCCGCTTCGGCCGGCTCGCAATCGCCACGACGGACCTGACGGTCGCCGACACCAACGTTGTGCTGATCGGCGACGTCTGGACGCAGGACAGCGTTACCGTGGGTGACGGCGGCATCCCGCTCGTGGTCGGCGGGCCCGGCACCCTGGTAGCGGGAGGTGGCATGCGGATCTCCGGTGTGACCGGCGGCACGATCGTGGCCCCGCAGACCGTGCGGTTCTTCAACAACGGGGTCACGCTGTTTGGCTCGGGGCAACTGCGGCCGCGGGTTATGTGGTTTGACGGCGAGCTTACGATCCCCACGACGCCGAGCATCACCTATACGGACGTGCTGGTCACCGGCAGCGCACCGGGTGTCGCGGGGACGTTGAGCATGTCGGGTAATCTGACGGTCGGCTGGGCGTTCACTCCGTCGACGTTGAATCTGGGCGCGGGCAGCATCGTGGTGGGCGGCGACCTCACCACGACGGGTCAGGGTGTGCTCCGCATGACTGACCCCGGCAATTTCCTGACCGTGAACGGCGACGTCCTGTTTGCGGGAGCAAGCACGGCGGGAGCCCTCACGGCAGGTACGTTGCGCGTGGGGGGCAACTTCATTCAGTCCAACGCCGGAGGCTCGGATCGAAGCTTTGCGCCGACCGCCGAGCACGAGACGCAGTTCCTGGGCTCCGGGACGGACCCCCAGACCGTAACGTTCGAAACGCCCGATCCGGAAACCGGGTCGCACTTCGCCAACTTGTTCGTCAACCAGAGCGGCCCCCGGGCGGGCATCCAACTGTCGACCGAGGCAATGGCCCTGGGTCACCTCACGTCGATCGGGTCGACCGGCTCGCTGCAGCGCATCCTCGGTGCCGGAAACGCACTCACGGTCGGCGGGCTGTTCATGGATTCCACGGAGCTCAACCGCGTGATCTTCACGTGGACCGACACACTCGGGTTCACCGGGGCCTTCGATCGGTTCCGCGCGATCGAGTTCCGGAATTATTCCGCGGAGGACGTGCGGATGACCGTGGTGCATCGCGGAATTGGTACGGCGTTCAGCTTCAGCGATGTTCTCTACACCACCAGTGCCAGCCGGCCCAACGGCTGGCTGCTGCGGGCACGGGACTGGGATGGCATTGATATCCGTCTGCTGATTCAGATCGGGCTTCGTTTCGGCGCTGAAGCTGCACCGTGCTCACCCGATGACTTCCTGGAGGAAGGTGGGGCGCTCATCGACGATATCTTCTTCGCCTGCTCCTGAGCACTAACGGCATAGTGCGCATCGCCTACTTCACCGCCGGCACTCACGGCGCGGGCCATGTAGTCCGCGGCATTGCCATCCACAGGGGGCTGGAACGGGCCGGCTTCTCGGGCGAGTACCGGATGTTCGGCCCCCGGGTCCCTTTCCCGCTGATCGAACGGATACCCTATGAGATCGTGGACGTCTCGACCGACAAGCTCAAGGAGCGGGAGACCGCGCTAGCGAGCGGCCTTGCGACGACGCTGCTGGACTGGAAGCCCGATCTCCTCCTGATCGACCTGTTCTGGGCCCCGCTCCACTACATAGTAGAAGAGATCATCTGTCCCGCCTGGCTGCTTATCCGAAGGTGCCCGGACCAATGGTTCGTGGGGCCGTCATTCTTCCGGTTCGACCCCGAACGCTACGACATGATCATCGCCACGGAACCGCTCGATCACTGGCTCATCACCGACATGCTCGACCCGATCGTGATCTGCAACCGCGACGAGAGGGCTCCCCGGGGCGCCCTCAAGGAGCACCTCGAGGTGCCCCGCGGACGCGCGCTTGTAGTGGTTGCCCACGCCGGCAATCCCGGGGAGGTCGAACAGATCGGAATCGAGCCCTTCCCCGACGACTTTGTCGTCACCTACAGCATGCACGAGGATCGCGCGCCCTTCCCCCTTGCCGCCTGGCTCTGGGGCGCGGATGCGGTCGTTGCCGCCGGAGGGTACAACTCCTTCTGGGAGGCAAAGACGCTCGGCTACTTCGACCGCACCGAGTGGGTAACGTTCCCGCGCGTGATCGACAACCAGCGGTGGAGGCTTTCCACCTGCTCTGACTGGACCCCGGAAGGCAACGGCGCCGATCAGCTCGCCAACTGGATCCTGAGCGGATAGGTCCCAACTAGCAGCACAGTTGGGTCCGGCCCCTGTCCAGTCCAGCCCTCTTGCCGACCCCGGTACCGGTCTGCATGTTGGCAAAACTCTCTTTTTCAGCCCAGGCGGGGATTATCAGCCCGCCGCCCCTCGGGGGTTAATGCCAAAAGTCCGGTCTGGACTAGCAGCCGCTATCACGGCCACGCTTGCGGCCATCCTGGTCGTCCTCAGTTGCACGGACGATCCGGCCGGGCCGCGCGGGGTCGTGACTCACTTCGGCGTGGCACCATGGTTCGCCAGCGCCGCCGCCAGTATCGTCCCCATTGATTCCGTACGCCTGACCCTCCGGCGTGTTGCTGACAACAGCATCGTGAAAGACTCCACCGTAGCCATGACCGGCGACTCGCTGGATCTGACTCTGCGGGTGGCGCTCACGAGCCGAGGCGAGACCTTCACGCTCACAATTGCCGCTCTCACACCCGAGGGTACGGTCGCCTTCGAGGGTGGACCCGTGACTGTATCCCCTGCCACCACAGGCGAGCCCGCGATCGTGGACGTGGAGCTCGAGTACGTTGGTCCGGGGTCGGATGCTGTTGAAGTCGTGATCCTCGATTTTGCGCCGAGCGTCCGCATGGCTGAGACAGTGCTGCTGACCGCCATAGCTGAGGATGACGATGGGGAACCCATTCCGGGTACACCGATCGCGTGGCGGTCGCTGGACCCGGATCGCGCGACGGTGCCCAACCGTGCCGTCGGCGAAATCCTGGCGGGCACGCTGCGGGGACCCGTAGAGATCGTTGCGGAGTTGCTCACCGGGCTCACCACTGCGGTCACGCTTGAAGTCCTGCCCGTGCCCTCTGTAGTGCAGGCAGAGTCGGGGAGCGGACAGACGGGAGTCCGGGGGTCCACCTTGCCCGAGCCGCTGGTGGCGCGCGTGCTGGCCCCGGATGAAGAGGGGGTGGAGGGAGTGTGGGTCCGCTTCGAAGCAACCGCCGGTGGAGGGACCGTAACTCCTGACTCGGCTTTGACTGACCCCGAAGGACGTGCCTCAGCCACGCTTACGCTAGGCCCCGAGGAGGGCACCAATACGGTGCTGGCGGCGGTCGTACGCGCTCCCGACGATGTCATAACGACGACGTTCACCGCCACGGCCAGTGAGGCCGGTGCCGAAGGCATCTGGACCTGGATCTCCGGCAGATCAAGCGTCAATCAGGCGGGCGTGTACGGCACCCAGGGGAGCCCCGACCCTGCCAATGTGCCCGGCGCGCGGGAAGGAGCCGTCTCGTGGATAGACGACAGCGGAAACCTGTGGCTGTTCGGCGGACCCGGTCGCGACGCCGCGGGCGCTGTGGGTATTCTCAACGACCTGTGGCGGTTCGACGGCTCCAACTGGGCCTGGATCTCTGGCAGCTCAAGCATTGATCAAGCAGGGGTGTACGGCACCCAAGGGAGCCCCGACCCTGCCAATGTGCCCGGCGCGCGGACCGAAGCCGTCTCGTGGACAGACGGCAGCGGAAACCTCTGGCTGTTCGGCGGGACCGGCCACGACGCCGCCGGCAACTTCGGTTTTCTCAACGACCTTTGGCGGTTCGACGGCACCAACTGGACCTGGATCTCGGGCAGCTCGAGCATTGATCAAGCAGGGGTGTACGGCACCCAGGGGAGCCCCGACCCTGCCAATGTGCCCGGCGCGCGGGAGGACGCCGTCTCGTGGATAGACGGGAGCGGGAACCTCTGGCTGTTCGGCGGAGCCGGCCCCGACGCCGGGGGCAACATCGGTCTGCTCAACGACCTGTGGCGTTTCGACGGCACCAACTGGACCTGGATCTCTGGCAGCTCGAGCAGGGATCAAGCGGGGGTGTACGGCACCCAAGGGAGCCCCGACCCTGCCAATGTGCCCGGCGCGCGGTACGAAGCCGTCTCGTGGATAGACGGGAGCGGGAACCTCTGGCTGTTCGGCGGGGACGGCAACGGTCCGTTCAACGACCTGTGGCGCTTCGACGGCACCAACTGGACCTGGATCTCTGGCAGCTCGAGCACCAATCAGGCGGGGGTGTATGGCACCCAGGGGAGCCCCGACCCTGCCAATGTGCCCGGGGCGCGGTACGAAGCCGTCTCGTGGATAGACGGGAGCGGGGACCTCTGGCTGTTCGGCGGGGACGGCCGCGACGCCGGGGTAACCTTCGGTCGGCTCAACGACCTGTGGCGGTTCGACGGCACCAACTGGACCTGGATCTCTGGCAGCTCGAGCATCGATCAAGCGGGGGTGTACGGCACCCAGGGGAGCCCCGACCCTGCCAATGTGCCCGGCGCGCGGTTCGGAGCCGTCTCGTGGACAGACGGCAGCGGAAACCTGTGGCTGTTCGGCGGATGGGGCGGCGACGCCGGGGCCAACATCGGTTCGCTGAACG
>CAZTIV010000021.1:21228-24087 GCA_964613905.1 uncultured Gemmatimonadaceae bacterium
TGGCTGTTCGGCGGATGGGGCGGCGACGCCGGGGCCAACATCGGTTCGCTGAACGACCTGTGGCGCTTCGAGCCGTGACCGGATAGCGGTCGACGGGCCATCGTTTCGCCGCGTGCGCCGTATTGCAACGGCTCCCGGATCAGCCCGTCCCACCTTGCCATCCCCCTCCCCCACCACCACATTTGCCCCCTTGTAATGCCGAGGCGGGGACTACCAGCCCGCCGTGCTCCTGGGGGTCCATGCGCAAAGTCCGGTCAGGACTTGTAGTCGCGTTCACTGCCGTGCTCGCGACCGGGCTGGTTGTCCTGAGCTGTACGGACGATCCGGCCGGGCCGCACCGTAGCGCGTATTTCGCAGTCGCCCCCTCCTTCTCAAGCAGCGCCGCCGGCATCGTCCCCATCGCGAGGATCCGGTTCATCCTCCGCCGCACCAGCGACAACAGTCTCGTCAAGGACACGATCGTCGACCTGCCGGAGGGCACGGATGAAGTGGACGTCGCGATCACCGTGCCGCTCACCAGCAGCAGCGAGACGTTCTCCCTCACCCTGACGGCCATCACACCGGCTGGCGACACGGCTTTCCGCGGCGGACCGGTCGAGGTAAGTCCGGTCACCAGCGGCACGCCTCCTGTGGTGGAGGTGGAGCTCGAGTATGTGGGCGTGGGCGTTGATGCCGTATCCGTTTCGATCCTCACCACCGGTGTGAACCTGCTCACCGGCCAGAGCGCGGTGCTCGAGGCGGTGGCGCTCGATGCCGAGGGCGAACCAATTCCGAACACACCGATCGGGTGGAGTTCGCTGGATCCTGATATCGCGAGCGTGCCGAGTGCGGCCAGCGGGGAGGTTATGGGAGGCACACAACGGGGCGACGCCCGGATCGTGGCGACACTGCTCACGGGTCCGGCCGACACCGGGACCGTGGGGGTACAGCCGCTGCCGGAGACAATCCAGATCCTCCAGGGCTCGGACCAGGCGGGGACGATCGGTGAGGTGCTGGGCGACTCGCTTGTCGTGCGCCTGGTGGCGGCGGACGAACTCGGCTTATCGGGCCAGCCGGTGGTGTTCACGGTCACGGCCGGCGGCGGCACCGTGAGCCCCGAGTCGGTGCAGTCGGACGATCAGGGCCGGGCGGCCGTGGCATGGACCCTTGGGTTGGAAGCGGGCACCCAGGCAGTCCAGGTTGCCACACCCACTCTGCAAACCACGGCCACGATCTTCGCCAACGCGGTCGCCGGCGAGCCCGCCATGGTCACGGTCTCGCCCGCCTCCGCGGAGCTTACGGCGCTGGATGAGACCGTGCAGTTCACCGCGCTGGTGCAGGATGCCGGCGGGAACGAGCTGCCCGAGGTCGAGATGGTGTGGTCCAGCACGGCTGAAACCATCGTGGCGGTGGACGCCACCGGGCTCGCCACCGCACTCGCCAACGGGTCCGCCATGATCATCGCCACTGTGAACGGCGCGGCGGATACGGCGGACGTAGTGGTGAGTCAGGTGGCGGTGGCACTCCGGTTCGACGTTCAGCCAATGTCCGCCGTGCCACTCGTCCCCATCGTGCCCGCCGTGGCCGTCGCGATCGAGGATGCCCAGGGGAACGCGGTCACCACAGCCACGGATGACGTGACCCTCATGCTGGCCGTCAACCCGACGGAAGCCACACTCGGCGGCACCACGACCGTCGCGGCCGTCGCGGGCATAGCGACGTTCGCCGATCTCACTGTGTCAACCGAAGGGAGCGGCTACCGGCTTGAGGCCTCCAGCGGTGAGTTGTCCCCGGTACTCAGCGATCCCTTCGACGTGGCGGCGGGCCAGACGGTGAGCTGGATCAATGCGGCCGGCGGGAACTGGAGCGACGGCGCCAACTGGAGCACCGGTTCTCCGCCGGGAACGAACGACGTTGCGTTGATCGACCTGTCAGGTACGTACACCGTGACCCTCAATCAGAACGCCACCGTGGCCCAGTTGCACGTGGGCGCGGCAGGGACGCAGACGTTCCTGATCAACGGCCCCACACTCACCGTCACCAACGCGGGGAGTTTCCTGGGCGGTGGGACGGGGGTGCTCGTGCTCCAAGGTGGCACGATCACCGGCGAAGGGACGATTTCGGTGGAGGGGGAGTTTGCGTGGACGGGAGGAACCTTGACCGGGTCGGGGACGCTGCGCGTGGAATCGGGCGGGACACTCAGTCTCGGAGGTACCACGAAGACGCTGAACAGCAACCGGCTGCTGGAGTTGGCGGGGAGCGGGACGTGGACGGCGGGGCAGGTCAACAGCGGGAACAGCGCGGCGTTGAGCATTCTGGCGGGCGGGAGCCTCGACATTCAGGGGGACGTGGGCTTCTTCCAGAATCTGGGAGGTACTTCGAGCTTCAATACCGCCGGCACACTGATCCGCTCCACCACGACCGGTACGGCCACGATCAGCGCGGCGTTCAACAGCACCGCGACCGGCACGGTGGACATGCAGAGCGGCGTGTTGAGCCTGATCGGCGGCGGTAACTGGGTGGGTAGCGCTACGGTGGCGGAGGGGGCGTTCCTCGACTTCATGGGGGGTACACACATCTGGGAGAACGGTGTGGCCATGACGGGACTGGGGACGGTGCGCATCGGGAGCACGGCCACGGTGAACGTGCCGGCGGAGGCGACGGCCACGCTGGCGCGGTTGACCCAGACGGGCGGGACGCTGGGCGGGACGGGGACGGTGGTGGTGAGCGAGCAGCTGACCTGGAGTGGCGGCACGATGACCGGGGCCGGGGTGACGCGACTGCTGGCCGATGGCACGGTCAGTCTCGAGGGTACCACGAAGACACTGAACAGCAACCGGCTGCTGGAGTTGGCGGGGAGCGGGACGTGGACGGCGGGGC
>CAZTIV010000021.1:24187-39829 GCA_964613905.1 uncultured Gemmatimonadaceae bacterium
CTGAACAGCAACCGGCTGCTGGAGTTGGCGGGGAGCGGGACGTGGACGGCGGGGCAGGTCAACAGCGGGAACAGCGCGGCGTTGAGCATTCTGGCGGGCGGGAGCCTCGACATTCAGGGGGACGTGGGCTTCTTCCAGAATCTGGGGGGCTCTTCGAGCTTCAACAACAGCGGCATACTTCAGGTCACCGGGCCAGGTACGCTGACGATTGGCGGAGCGTTTTCCCATCAGGCGGGCGCGATGCTCCGCGGGACCGGCACTCTGAGCGTCACCACAATCGCCGCGTTCGACGGAGACGTGAACCCCGGGACCTCACCCGGCGTCCTGAACATCACGGGAGATCTGCCGCAGTCGTTCCTGTCGACCACCACGATCGACGTCGAGGGGACCACGGTCGGTACAGGCTTCGACCAGCTCAACGTGAGCGGTGCAGCCACGCTGAACGGTCCTCTGATCATCGAAGCGCCGGTCATGCCGGAGCCGGGATTTGCGTACAACGTCCTCAACACAGGCTCCCGGACCGGCGCGTTCAGCAGCGTTGCCGGGCGGGATCTGGTCCCGACGCTGGGCCGGGGCCTGGCGCTGGACACCGCGTGGACGGCGACAAGCCTGGATCTTGTGGCTCGCGGACAGATCCTGTTCCATGCAAATCCGAGCAACGGATCGGGCGGTATTTTCAGGAGCAATACGGACGGGACACTGACCACGAACGTCACCACGGAGTTCTCGATCACGGGTCAGGGCCACCCTCGTTGGTCGCCTGACTACCGCTGGGTCACGTATGGCGGTAACGTAAGCGCAAGCTTCGGGGTCAACTTCCTGCACATAACGGCGGCCACGGGCGAGCCTGACGTCTTCCACATCGTGAACGACGTCAACACCCGGCGGGCGCGCTTCAGCCCCGACGGCCGGCACATCGCGTTTGAATGCAGCAGTGATTCGTCATATGGTGATGTGTGCACCGTGACCAATGTGGACAATCCATTCGATGGGCAGGGGGACGGCGAAGGCAAAGTGTTCGTAACCGCGTTCTCCCAGCTGGGCGGGCCGGGAGTATTTGCTTGGAATCCGCTGAACCCAAACCAACTGGCAGTGGTTCGCGATACGACCAACGCGCTGGGCCAGCCAACCCAGGCCGTTTACACCGTGAACTTCGACGGCGGCGGTGTGTCGTTCGTTCAGATACTCCCGGGTTTCTCGCGGGTTGGTGGCACCATGGACTGGTCACCTGACGGTACGTTGCTGGCCTTGGGTGTAGAAGTGAGCCTGGAGGAGACCACCCGCCTGTACACCCTGAACATGACCGATGGCGCATTGACCCCCCTCACCAACGGTGGTGACCAGTCGCCCGTGTTCTCCCCGGACGGCAGCAGGATCCTGTTTGTCCGCGGGCTGGACGCGTGTGATGCCAAGTTCTGGACCGTGCGCCCGGATGGAACGGACCAGGTGCAACTCACGGGTGACAATCTCTGCGACAATACTGACGTCCTGGGCCACGACTGGTCGCCCGACGGCAACTGGATCGTGTTGGTGGGATCGCCGAGTGGCGGGCAACCCAACACCATTTACGTGGTGCCGAGCACCGTCACCGCCGCAACATACACGGACGTGCGCCGCGCCATTCGTGCTGCCAATCCGGAGGACGGCCAGCCGAGTTGGAGGCCGTAAGACCGGCGGCGACCTTACCTTTCGACCATATTCGAATACACAGCTTGTCTTCTTGAACACGGAGCTACTGATGCACCGCACCGTCCTGTTCGGACTCCTGTTGACCCTCCCAACGCCGGGTTTCGCCCAGATCGCATCCGTCGAGGTCACCCCTCCATCCGCATCCATCACCGCCGGCCAGACGCTCCAGTTCCGTGCTGCCGCGAAAGACCAGCGCGGACGCGAAGTGCGCAACGTTCCGGTGATGTGGATGGCGGCGCCCTTTGACGTGGCCGCCATGGACAGCACCGGCAGGCTCACCGCCTTCCGTCAGGGCAAGGTCCAGGTGTTCGCCATCGTGGGCGGGAGACCGGGTGTCGCAACCGTGGAAATCGGGCCCAAGCCGCCGGCCGGTGTCAACCTGTCGGCCGAGCGTCCGGAGATTGTCATTGGTGGCACTACCGTAGTCAGAGGGATCGCAGTCACCGAAGACGGTGATCCCCTACGCGACGCCCGCGTGACTTACCGCTCGGCCAATGAACGGGTGGCTACCGTAGATCAGGCCGGCGTAGTGGTAGGCCGGAGCGAAGGGACCGCAGTGATCACCGCACAGGCTGGTGCCGCCCACGCCGAGACGCGCATCCGCGTCATTGCAAATCCCGTGGCCCGCCTGAGCATCACAGGTGAGACTAGTGCCCGTACGGGTGACGTAGTGCGCCTCTCGGCCGCGGGTCTGTCGGCCGCCGGTGCCGCCGTGGCAAACCCGCCCGTGAGATGGAGCGTTTCGGGCGCCGGAGCTGAAGTCTATCCGGGCGGGGCCTTCGTGGCCGAACGCCCCGGAACGCATCTCGTTACCGCCACCGTGGGCGGGATCTCTGCCGTGCACGCCATAGCGGTCACACAGCGCACGCACGCGCGCCGGTTCGAGCTGGTAACCCATGTCGGTTTCGGCAACATCCAGGCGGGAGAAGTCTGGCCCGTGAACGACGCGCTCTACGTATCCACGCTCTCAGACCGTCTCTATACCTTCGACATCTCCACTCCGGGACGCCTGATCAAGCGTGATTCCATCATGGTGGATGCGCGCGTGATCAACGACGTCTCGACCACGCCGGACGGCAGAATTGGCGTGATAACGCGCGAGGGTGCGGCGAGCCGGCGCAACGGGATCATGTTTCTTGATCTTGCCGACCCGCTTAGGCCTCGAGTGCTGTCCGAGTACACGGCCACGGTTACCGGCGGCGTTCACAGCGCGTTCATTGACGGGCACTACGTCTACGCCACCGACAACGCTACCGGCTCACTCCGCGTGATCAGCTTTGCCGACCCCAGGAATCCGCGCGAAGTGGCTCGCTGGGAAGTTCCCGAGCCCGCCTTCATGCAGTTCGAGATGATGGGAGAGGAGTTTTCCGCGGGGCGATACCTGCACGACGTGTTCGTGCAGGACGGTCTTGCCTACCTGGCATACTGGCGTCACGGTCTCGTTATCCTGGATGTTGGCGCAGGAATCAAGGGTGGCAGCCCTGAAAACCCGCAGCTGGTAAGCCGGCTCACTTACAACGTTGCCGACTACTATCCTCCGGACATGCTGGCCGGAACACATGAAGTGTTTCGGTACCGCAACTACGTCTTCGTAGCGGACGAAGTCTTTCCCGCCGTATTCAACATCGAGAGCCGGGACCGGATCCGCAGTCTTGGCCAGGTGCACGTGGTGGACGTAAGCGACATCGAAAACCCCGTGAAGGTGGCGGAGTACAACGTCCAGGACAAAGGGAGCCACAACATCTGGGTCGAAGACGACGTGATGTTCATCGGATACTACGAGGGCGGGATCCGCGCCGTGGACGTGAGCGGTGAGTTGCGCGGCGATCTGATGGCACAGGGGCGTGAGATAGGCGCCATCTGGACCGGTTCGCCTGACGGGTTCCGGCCCAATCTCCCGATGGCCTGGGGAGCAAGACCGCATCGTGGCTTCATATACGCCACCGACGTTAACAGCGGGCTGTGGGTCGCGCGGCTTACCCCTGCCCCGACACCTTGAACTTGCGTGGCCCGCCTCACGGTGGCCGTAAATGCACGGCTTAGCTATACTTCAGGTTGCGTGCGGCGAGCTTTTCGCTTTCCGCCAAATCAAACTACCACCTGTCTTCCGGAGACTTGCCTCATGCACCTGCGCCGACTGATCCCGTTTGTCACCGCTCTCACCATCTCTCTGGGCGCATGTTCTGGTGACGGCCCCCAGATTGAACTGAGTGACGCGGAAATATCACAGCTGTTCGAAGAGCTGTTCGCGATGTTCGACGAGTTCGAAATCCCGTTCGCCCATTCATCCGGCATGGTTCCGATGTTCGCGGTGGCAGGTACCCCACCCATAAGCGAGACAGCCCCGTGTCCTGAAGACGGCAGCATGTCGTTCTCCGGCAACTACACGGAGACCGACACGGAACTCGATTTCGACGTTACCAACAGCTTCAACAGCTGCAAGACCGAGAACTTCACCGTGGGTGGGTCGCTCAGGTGGCGTGGCAACATTCAGGAGACCCAGACGACGTTCTCGGCCAGTATGACCATCAAGGGAACGCTCAGCGTGAGCCATGTGGACGGACGTACCGGGAACTGTACGTGGGATGTGAGCTTCTCGATGAGTGGATTTAACTTCTCTCAATCCGGCAAGGTGTGCGGAAGGCCTGTCGACGCAGTTATATAGGTTGAGCCGTAACATGCGGGTGGGGGCCCACGAACGTGGTCCCCCACCCGCTCGCGGCTTATGCCACTGCCAAAGCCTGTTGGATGTCCGCAATGATGTCTTCGTAGTGCTCCACTCCCACTGACAACCGCACCATTCCCGCTGTAATCCCGGTACGGACTCTGGATTCCTCGTCCATGTCACCGTGTGTCATGGTGCCCGGGTGTTCAGCCAGCGACTCCGTTCCTCCGAGGCTCACTGCGAGTTTCACCAGTTTGAGTGCATTGAGAAATCTGAATGCCGCGGTCTCTCCTCCGTTGACCTCGAACGCGATCAACGACCCCGAACCAGCGCTCTGACGCCGGTGCGTCTGATACATGGGCTGGTCTTCGGTGAGGTGCCCCAGATAGTGGACCGTACTCACTTTGGGGTGGTCCGCCAGGAAGTCAGCCACGTACCGGGCGTTCTTGAGCTGAGCCGTCATCCGCATCTTGAGCGTCTCCAGACTACGCAGGAGCAGCCATCCGGTCCACGGGCCTGCCATGGTGCCCAGGAACGTCCGAAGCGCACGGACCGGTTTCATGGCCTCGGCGGAGCCCAGACAGGCACCGGCAATCACATCGCTGTGACCTCCAATGAACTTGGTGGCCGAGTAGAGCACGAGATCGGCTCCGTGCCGCAACGGATGCTGCCAGAGTGGCCCGAGGAATGTGTTGTCCACAAGAATCGGTGGCCGGGCATCATCGGTCGCAAAGGCTCGGGCAAGGTTGGCCGTCTCGGAAATATCCACCAGGGCGTTGGTGGGGTTGGCGGGCGTCTCGATCAGTATCGCCCCCACCCGCCGCCCGCCGACCCGTTCGGCAATGCCGCGCTCCACTTCGCCCTCAAGGTGCAGGCCGGCCGGGAAACCCACCGGCACCACCCCGAACTCCGACAGGAACTGATTGATCAGATACTCAGTGCCGCCATAAAGCGGTTCACTGTGTATCAGCGCATCCCCTGGACGCACATATGCCAGCAGCGCGGTCGCTATGGCCGCCATGCCGCTCTCGAAGACCGCGCAGGCTTCCGCCTGATCCCAGAGACAGAGGCGGTCCTCAAGGATCTCGAGATCGGGATTGTTCAACCGGCTGTAGATGAGACCCGGCTCTTCCGAGGCCGACGGTTCACGCTGGCCACGTGCCAACTCGAAGAACGCCTTGCCCGCCTCCGCACTGGGGAAGACAAAGGTCGAGGTCTGGAAGATGGGGCACTTGATGGCCCCTTCGGAGCGAGCCGGGTCGTATCCGTGGCTCATCATGAGGCTCTCGGGCCGAAGGATCCGCTCACCGATGCGCCCTGCCGTCTCTTTGTCCACTTATGGCTCCATGGATAACAGGTCGTTCGCACACTCGACCGGGCGGGACGAAAAATCAAGGCATGGGCCGGCACCCTGAAGCAGCCTTCAGGAAACATTTCATGTACCGACCGGATCCGTTGTTACTCTTCTCCGCCAATGAGCACACTGGCTGACCTGCCGCTTCCTGTACTGGCCCTGTTGGCCGGACTGGGCACCTGGTTCCTGACGCTGCTTGGGACCCTGCCGGTGCTCTTCATGAAGACGATCAACCGGCGGCTGATGGATGGGATGATGGGAGCGGCGGCTGGAATCATGGTGGCAGCCTCCTGCTGGTCTCTTCTTGTGCCGGCCCTGGAGTTGGGCGGTGTCTTTCAGGCTGTGATCGGGCTGGCACTGGGAGCTTCGGCCATCCGGGCTATGGATCACTTCATCCCTCACCTTCACAGCGAGTTCCCGGACGAAGCGACGGCCGAGGGACCGCGGGTGTCATGGCGCCGGCCCGCCCTGCTGATGGCGGCGATCACGATCCACAACATCCCTGAGGGGCTGGCCGTGGGAGTAGGATTCGGGAGCGGCGACCTGGCCCGGGCAACGGTGCTCGCCATCGGGATCGGGATCCAGAATATCCCGGAGGGGCTGGCGATCGCGATGCCGCTCCGCCGCGACGGCATGAGTCGCGGCAAGGCCTTGTGGTACGGTCAGCTATCCGCCGCTGTGGAGCCCGTTGCCGCGGTGGCGGGTGCCCTGTTCGTGGTGCTGGTTGGCGGACTTCTGTCTTACGGTCTGGCATTCGCCGCCGGTGCCATGCTCTATGTAGTGGTCGAAGAGCTGCTGCCGGAGACCACCCGGGAGGGCAACGTGGACGTGGCCACCGTCGGATTCATTCTGGGTTTCACGTTCATGATGGCACTCGATCAGATAGCATGAACGATTCCTTCCATCTCCTCCACAAACCGATCTATCTCCCACCCCATCGTATAGACGTTCGGTGTCACCCTGACACCGGGACACGCCGGGTGCCCGATAGGAGTGACCAGGATCCGCGCCTTACGGAACAGGTGATCGGCAATGGCGCCCGGTTCAATTCCGTCGATCCCCACCGTGGCGAGACCGCAGGACTGGACGGGATCATAGCTGGTGTACAGTCGAACGCCTCGCTGGCCCTCGAGCCTCTGCATCCAGTGATCCCTCAGATAACGCAGTCGAGCGGCCTTGCGGGCCGCACCCAGCCCCCGGTGAAATGAGAGCGCTTCTGCGATGGCGTTGTGATTGGCGGCTGGGTGCGTGCCAATCTCCTCGAACTTGCGAATGTTGGCGTTCTGCGAAGCCTCCGCCGCCATGAGCGGCCAGAGCCCGTCGATCTTCCCGCGAGGTACGTACAGAAAGCCCGTTCCGATGGGTGCGAGCAACCACTTGTGCAACGACGTACCGTAATAATCGCAGTCGATCTCTCCCTGGGTGAACGGGAAGTGCGCAAACGCGTGCGCCCCATCCACGATCACCTCGATCCCGCGCGAGCGCGCCAGCCGGCAGATCTCCCGCACCGGGAAGATCTGGCCTGACAGATTCGTGATATGGCAGAACATGATGACGCGCGTACGCGGGGTTATGGCCCGCTCGAAGATCTCGATCAGATAGTCCATGCCTGGCGGTGGATCGGGGAATGACACCTTCCTCACCACAATCCCGTCACGCCGCGCGCGCTGGTCCCAGGTGGTAAGCATACGCGGGTAGTCCTGGTCCGTCGTGAGCACTTCGTCGCCCCGGCGGAGATCGAGCCCGAACTGACAGATCTCCAGCGCCTCACTGGCGTTCCGCGTGATGGCCAGCTCCTCGGGATCGCATCCGAACTCCCGGGCCAGCTCGCGCCGCACGCTTTCGATTTCAGGCTCGAGTATGCGCCACATGTGATAGACGGGCGCCTGATTCGAGAAGTCCAGATACCGCCTGAGCGCTTCGTGCACCACGCGGGGACTGGGGCTCACACCGCCGTTGTTCAGATTGATGAGCGTGTTGTCGAGTGTGAAACCGCGCCGTACCTCGAACCAGAAATCCTCGTCTGCCGCCACGTCTCCGGCCGACCGGTGGGCAACGTGACCGGCGGCGTCCATAACGCGCGCAAGCGCATCGTTCCGGAACGCGGGGAGGGCTGCAGCGGCGCCGAACAGCGAAGCGAGGAAATCCCGGCGGTTGTGCATGGTGCGAGGTTGGTCCTTCACGGCCCCGGTGTCAAGAGGTCGGTGTCTCCCGGCTGCTTCTATCCCGGGCCAGCAGAAATCCACCAACGATCCCGATCACGGCAAACGCAAACCACTGGATGGCATACGACATGTGAGGACCGCTGTCCAGCTCCGGTACCTCAAGCGCGGTGAGTACCTCCGGCGCCCCCGGCGGCTTCACGGTGCGAATCAGAAGGAACCGCGCAACACCCCGCTCGTCGGGACGTCGCTTCACGTAGAAACCATCCACTCCGGCCGAGTCGGGCTCGCGGAGCGCCGCCAGATCTACCCGACGTCCGTCGAGCGAATGCGCCCATCCGCGGTTCACCCAGACTTCCCCTCCACCTTCCAGGACCAGCGGCGTGAGCACATGGACGCCGGGCATCCCTCTGTACGAACGTGCGATGTCGACGGTATCCCTGCTGAAGTCAAACACGCCCACTGCCACACCTCGGCGGAAGTGGAGCGTGTCAGAAGGTTGTCCGGTAATTGTCACGGCATCCACCCGAGAGGATTCCTGCCGTTCGGCGAGGAGCTGGTTGTACGACGCGCGCTCGGCATGCCGTGATAGTTGCCACCGGGCGAGCTGGATGCAGACGACTGCAACCACCAGCCCCAGGATTACAGGGATCGCGCGCTTCACGGATCCGCTCTCCCAACGATCACCTGGGGGCGCATGTCCAGAAAAAGCCCGGTCTCGACGACCCCGGAGCGGGATTTGAGTGCGCGCTCCACCTCCTTCGGACGGGAGAGGCCGTTCGGAAACCGGCAATCCAGGATCAGGTGACCTTCATCGGTGGTGAACGGCGAGTGATTCGGACCGCGCCGCAGGTTCGCGGTTCCCCCCAGGTCTCGCACCGCCCGGGCGTGCGTATTCCAGCCGAAAGTCACCACCTCCACCGGGACGGGAGCTTTCGTTCCGAGTTTGGCCACCAGCTTTGACGGATCGACCACAATCACGAGCTTGCGAGAAGCATTTGCCACGATCTTCTCGCGAAGCAACGCTCCCCCCAAACCCTTGATCAGGTTGCCGCGACGATCTACCTCATCCGCGCCGTCGATGGTGAGATCCACCTCCGGGTGATCCTCGAGCGACACGAGCTGGATGCCAAGGTCGGCGGCCTGCCGGCGCGTGGCTTCCGAGGTAGGCACCCCCAGCACGTTCTGGAGAACGCCCTCCCTGAGTCGTTTCCCCAACTCTTCCACGACCAGCGCAGCGGTGCTGCCCGTGCCCAATCCCACCACCATCCCGGATTCGACAAGATCGACCGCCTGTAAGGCAGCACGACGTTTGGCCTCCTGCTGCGGGTCGCTCATCCGGCCTCCCGTTCCAGCAGATCCCACCCGTTCAGCCTGAGCGCCGGCCGGCCGCGTGCCCGCAGGGCCTCGAGATCGCCGTCGGCCTGTGCGGCGATCAGCGCCCCGAACGTGAACCCCTCGCCGGGCACCGGCACGTCATTCTCTCCCCAATCAACGATCTGGAGGAAGTGCCCCGTTGGGCGCCCGCCCTTGTGCAATTGGCCCGTGGAGTGCAGAAAACGCGGACCATACCCAACGGTCACCGCCACCGCGAGCCGATCGCGCAACCGCCGCTGAAGCACGCCGAGCCGGCGGTCGTTCGCCTTGCTCGGCGGGACGAACGCCAGCAGCGCGAGATAGTCACCCGGCTGCACTCCTGCCAGGAAACCGGCCAGTTCATCTGCACTGGCCGCAGGCAGCGGCGGCTCGCCGGACGCCAGCACCCGGGACGTGTTTGCCTTGCTCTCTGCAACGTTGGGCTGATCGAACGGATTCACGTGCAGCAGCGCGCCCGCAACCGCCGTGGCAAACTCCCATCTCAGAAACTCGGCTCCGAGTTCTCTCGCATCATTCAGCACAAACGAAACCACCGGATGGCCGGCTGAACCGAGCGCGTCGATTGCGGCGGCAGTGGCATCATCTCGTTCATCCTCACGCGCAATCCAGACGAATATGCGATCCTCTCCATAAACCCCGGGTGGCCCGAGATACTCCTCCACCACGGGCAGTACGCCACGACCTTCCTTGCCGGTGCTCTCGGCTATCAGCTGCTCGAGCCAGAGCCCGAACGCCATGAAAGACGGCGACAGCACGAACGTCAGCTTGTCGCGCCCCACCCGTGCTCCCTCTCCCATGAACGCACCCAGCCACGCTCCAGGGTTCTCTTCCGCCGGTCGCCTGAGTTCGGCCGTCATTGAATCAGCAGCATCCAGCAGACCCTCCGGGTCAACGCCGATTACTGCTGCCGGCACGAGTCCGAACAGGGAAAGCGCACTGAACCGGCCGCCCACGTCCGGCGGATTGGTAAAGATCCTGCGAAAACCCTTGTCGTTGCCTTCGCGCTCGAGCACCGTACCCGGATCCGTCACAGCGGAGAATCGTGAACCATTATTCCCCGATTTCTCCCAGAAGTATCTGGCAAAGGAAGCGGTCTCGATGGTGGTGCCCGACTTGCTGGAGATCAGATACAGGCCGCTGGGGGACTCGGCGGCCGCCACGGGTCCGGGGTGAGTGCTGTCGAGGAGATGAAGCGCGGGGTACCCTTCTCTCCGTCCGAATGCCCGCCAGACTACTTCCGGCGCCAGGCTCGATCCACCCATGCCACACAGTACGAGCCTGTCGATTTCACCGCGTACTTCGCCCGCGAATGCGCGGACCCGTTCCATCTCGCCACGCATCGTTTCGGGCAGGAAAAGCCAACCCAGCCGGTCGGCCAGTTCAGGAGTGCGAGGGTCTTCGGCCCAGACCGTGGTATCCCGTGCCCAGATCCGCTGGACCACGCGGTCACGGTGGAGGCGGCCAAGCCGGGTGCGAACGGGAGCGTCGAGCGCGGCCAGGTTCACGTAACGAGGAGTGTCCTGGCGCGTTCCATCACGGCATCTACGGTGAAACCATATTCCTCGAACATGCGTTTTGCGGGCGCCGAGGCTCCGAACCGGTCGATACCCATGACATCCCCGGCATCGCCCACTGTGCGGTACCAGGACATGGAGTGAGCCGCTTCGACGGCAAGTCGCGCGGTCACGGTGGGCGGCAGGACTTCGTCGCGATACTTCCGTGGCTGCGCATCGAACAATTCCAGGGAGGGCATGCTCACCACGCGCGTGGCGATACCATCCGCCTCGAGACGGCGCCGGGCCTCAACCGCCAGATGCAGTTCGGACCCTGAAGCAATCAGCATCAAAGCTGGATCACCATCATCGGCGTCGGCCAGGACGTATCCGCCCCGGGCCAGCCCCTCCGCCGAGGCCAGCACCGCGCGATCCAGAGAGGGGACGGCCTGTCGGGTGAGCGCCAGTGCCACCGGACCCCGTAAGGACAGCGCCACACGCCACGCCTCGACCGTTTCGGCCGCGTCCCCCGGTCTGATAACTGTCAGGCCGGGAATCGCTCTCAAGGTTGCAAGCTGTTCAACCGGTTGGTGCGTAGGGCCATCCTCGCCGAGCCCTATGGAGTCATGCGTGAAGACGTATATGACATGACGCCTCATCATCGCCGCCAGCCGAATGGCGGGCCGCATGTAATCGGAGAAGATGAGGAACGTGGCGCCATACGGGATCACGCCGCCGTGCAGGGCCATCCCGTTGAGGATGCTTCCCATTGCATGCTCTCTCACGCCGAACCTCACGTTGCGCGCCGCGTAATCGCCCGCGCGGAAGTCTCCTTCTCCCTTGAGCAGCGTGTTGGTTGAAGGTGCGAGATCAGCCGAACCACCAATGAGCTCGGGCACGCGTTGAGCAATGGCGTTCAGCACCTTGCCTGATGCCACCCGGGTTGCCACCGACCCATCGGCTGAACTGAACTGGGGCAGCCCGGTATCCCACCCTTCCGGCAGTTCTCCCTTCAGGCGGCGCTCGAGGTCGGCCGCCAGATCCGGGTTGCCATCCCAGTACGCCGCAAACCGCTTCTCCCAGACGAGCTGCATGGCCTCGCCGCGCTCCCGGGCCTTGCGCCATTCCCTCATGGCCTCATCCGGCACTTCGAACGCTCGTTCCTCAGGCCAATCCAGGTTCTCCTTCGTGAGCCGGATTTCTTCCTCACCCAGCGGTGCCCCGTGCGCATCCGCGGTGCCCTGTTTGTTGGGGCTGCCGTACGCGATATGCGTGCGAACAATGATGAGCGACGGACGGTCAACTTCGTCCCGGGCGGCAATTATCGCGCGATCCAGCGCCTCCAGATCGTTGCCGTCCTCCAGCCGTTCCACGTGCCAGCCGTATCCCTCGAAGCGTTTGACGACATCGTCGCTGTACGTAAGAGACGTTTCACCCTCGATCGTGATCCGGTTGTCGTCGTAGAAACCGATCAGGTTGTGCAGCTTGAGGTGACCGGCAAGCGAGGCGGCCTCGTGGGATATTCCCTCCATGAGATCGCCGTCGCTGGCCACGAAATACGTCCGGTGGCTGAGCGGTCGGCTCTCACCCCGGTTGAACACGGCCGCCAGGTGGGCCTCTGCCATGGCCATTCCCACCGCGTTGGCAAATCCCTGCCCCAGGGGACCGGTCGTAGTCTCTACCCCGGGAGTATGCCCGAACTCCGGATGCCCAGGGGTCCTGCTGTCCCACTGCCTGAAGTTTCTGATGTCCTCTAGGGAAAGGTCGTAGCCCGTGAGATAGAGCAGGGCATAAAGAAGCATCGATGCGTGCCCGGCCGACAGCACAAAGCGGTCACGGGCAATCCAGTTGGGGTCGGCGGGATTATGGCGGAGGTGGCGCGTCCAGAGCACATAGCAGAGCGGCGCCAGGCCCATGGGGGTGCCGGGGTGCCCGCTTTTCGCCTTTTCGACCGCATCCATGGCGAGGGTCCGGACGGCATTGATGCACAGATCGTCGAGCGACGGACGTTCGGCGACGGTGTCGGCCATGTGGACGGGACTCCGCTCTGTTGGTGGTTGGGGGATGAAGATAACCCTCAGGTACGGCGGTCGGCAGTTGGCAGTTGGCGGCCGGCGGTTATCTTTTTTGAACATGTCCAACCCATTCAATGCTCGAGCGACGCTGACCCTTCCGGAGGGTTCAGCCACGATCTACCGCCTCGATGCCCTGGCCAGAGCCGAGGGCATCGACATCGACAGGCTTCCGTTCTCGATACGCATATTGCTTGAGAATGTGCTCCGCCATGCCGGCAAAGGCACCATCACCGAAGATCACGTCCGGGCGCTTGCCCGGTGGAAATCCGAACCGGATCTCAGTCTGGAAGTCCCGTTCATGCCGGGCCGGGTTGTGCTCCAGGATTTCACAGGTGTCCCGGCCGTGGTGGACCTTGCCGCGATGCGCGACGCGATGCTCCGGCTCAAGGGCGACCCGCAGAAGATCAATCCCCTGGTCCAGACGGATCTGGTAATCGACCACTCAGTGCAGGTGGATTTCTTCGGCTCGTCGCGCGCTTTCGAGTTGAACGTTGAACGTGAAATGGAGCGGAACGGCGAGCGCTACGCCCTGCTCCGCTGGGCGCAGAATGCGTTCCGCAATTTCTCCGTGGTGCCGCCGGGCACCGGGATCGTGCATCAGGTAAATCTGGAGTATCTGGCAAGCGTCGTGCGGGTGGTGAAGGATAACGGCACCGCGGTCGCCTTCCCTGACACCCTGGTGGGCACGGACTCGCACACCACGATGATCAACGGACTCGGCGTGGTGGGCTGGGGCGTGGGCGGTATCGAGGCGGAGGCGGTCATGCTGGGCCAGCCCTATTTCATGCAGCTTCCCGAGGTCGTGGGGATGAAACTCACCGGTGAACTGCCGGAAGGGTCCACGGCCACGGATCTGGTGCTGGTCGTGACCCAGATGCTCAGGAAGCACGGAGTGGTGGGGCGGTTCGTTGAATTCTACGGATCGGGCGTTTCCAACCTTGGCCTTGCCGACCGCGCCACGATCGGCAACATGTCGCCTGAGTATGGAGCCACCATCGGCTTCTTCCCGGTGGACCGCGAGACGCTCACCTATCTCGAACGCACGGGGCGCAAGGATCTGGTGGAACGCGTGGAGCGGTACTGCAGGGAACAACTTCTGTTCCGGACCGATGATACGCCGGACCCGGAATTCTCGAGCACGCTCGAACTGGATCTGTCCACGGTGGAACCGTCGCTTGCGGGCCCGAGACGGCCGCAGGATCGCGTGCTGCTCAAGGATCTCAAGGCCTCTTTCACCAAGGTGCTGCCGAACCTGATCCCCTCCGGGGCTGCGCGGAAGCGCGCGCTGCCGGATGGAGATGCCGCCCGCTGGTCCGGAGAGGGAGGACAGTCTCCCGCCACGGCAACGGCGTCCGCAACCGATGTTGTGGTGAAAGCAGAGGTTGAATATGACGGTGACCGGTTCCACGTGAGCGATGGATCGGTGGTCATAGCGGCAATCACGAGCTGCACCAACACCTCCAACCCTTCCGTGATGGTTGGTGCGGGGCTTGTGGCGCGGAAGGCGCGCGCCCGGGGGCTCCAGCGTCAACCGTGGGTCAAGACGAGCATGGCGCCGGGGTCGAAGGTTGTAACCCGGTACCTCGACGCGTCCGGACTCACTGAAGATCTGGAAGCTCTGGGATTCCACGTGGTGGGGTACGGCTGCACCACGTGCATAGGCAACAGCGGGCCGCTGGCGGAACCCATAGCCAGAACCATCACCGAGCATGAGCTGGTCGTGGCGGCCGTGCTGTCCGGTAACCGCAACTTCGAGGCGCGGATCCACCCTCAGGTGCGGGCCAACTATCTGGCGTCGCCCATGCTGGTGGTTGCGTATGCAATAGCCGGTCGTCTGGACATCGATCTTGTCAACGATCCGCTGGGGCATGACGCCAGCGGCAAGCCGGTATACCTCAAGGACATCTGGCCCACCGCTGACGAGATCAGGAACACGGTCAGCCAGGCGCTGAAGCCGGAGATGTTCGTGGAGGAGTACGGCAAGGTTTACGAAGGAACCGACGCCTGGAAGAATCTCCCCATTCCCGAAGCCGGCGACGGACGGTTTGCCTGGGATGCGGACTCCACGTACATCGCGGAGCCGCCGTTCTTCCAGGATCTCCCGCAAGAGCCGTCCGCCGTTACAGACATCAAGGGTGCGCGCGTACTCGCGTGGCTGGGCGATTCGGTCACCACCGATCATATCTCTCCCGCGGGCGCAATTGCGAAGGACGGACCGGCGGGCAGGTGGCTGATCGAGCGTGGCGTGAAGCCGGTGGATTTCAACACGTACGGCGCGCGGCGGGGACACCACGAGGTGATGGTGCGTGGGACGTTCGGCAACATCCGTATCACGAACCGACTGGTGGCGCCTAAGGAAGGCAACTGGACCGTCCATTTCCCGAGCGGCGAGGAGGTGAGCATCTACGATGCGGCGGTGCGCTACCAGGAGGAAGGCACTCCGCTGGTGGTGCTTGCCGGCGCGGAGTACGGTTCCGGCAGTTCGCGCGACTGGGCTGCCAAGGGGCCGGCGTTGCAGGGTGTGAAGGCCGTCATCGCCGTGAGTTACGAACGGATCCACCGCAGCAACCTCATAGGCATGGGGGTGCTGCCCCTGCAGTTCGAGACGAGCAAGGACGCGGCGGCCTACGGCCTCGAGGGTGACGAAGAATTCGAGATCTCAGGCATCGCCAAAGGCCTCACACCCGGCAAAGACGTCACGGTCCGCGCCACGCGCAAGGGGAAAGAGGTTGCCGAGTTCAAGGCCACCGTGCGGCTGGATACGCCCATCGAAGTGGATTATTACCTGCACGGCGGGATTCTGCCGTATGTGCTGAGGCAGTTGGCA
>CAZTIV010000021.1:39929-41773 GCA_964613905.1 uncultured Gemmatimonadaceae bacterium
GATCAACGCGCGTAACAGAGATCTCACTGAACTGCCCCTCCGGTTGAAGCGGGTTCAAGTTCGAGAAACTCGGCAATTTCCTGCCGCCGTGCCAATGTATCGGCGTAACCCAGTTCGATGAGATCGCTGGTGTATGGCGGCTGGAACAAGAGGTAACTCACGAAATCTGCCGACCGCTCGCGGCGCCCGCCCATGGCACGTACTACAAGCGATACCGCAGTGGGGAGACGCACCGGATACCTTTGAGCCATCCGCCCCAGATCCTGCGACGGCCTGAGCACCAGGAGCTTCACCGGGTGCAGATGCCGAGGCCTGATATCCGGCGGCATGCGCTCGAGCAGATGATTGATGCGCTCCAGCCTCTCCGCGTCTCCGTCCAGAGCATCGAGGAATATGGAGTGCAGCATCAGCCCCATCACCTCCGCCGCCGATGGGTACTCCATTACCTCGGATGAGTCACCCACCTCGGGACGAGGTGATCGTACGCCTATGGCGAGGATGCGCTTCGCTCCCAGATGAATGGCGGGTGACAGCGGGGCGCCCTGCCGAACGCTGCCGTCACCGTAAAAGCCCCCGTCCAGCTGCACCGCGGGAAACACGATGGGGATGGCCGCCGACGCCAGGATGTGATCGTGCGTGATGTGGGTGCGTACAGCCACACGCTGCGCCCGCGTCCACATGGGCGTGTCGGGAGCGCCCTGAACGAATGTCACAGTGACGCCCGTTCCGTAAGATGTCGCGGTAAGCCCCAGAGCGCGCAACCTGCCTTGTACGATATTGGACTCAATACGGTCCAACGGAATGGTGCGAGCCAGGTATCGCCTGAGCGGGGTCATGTCCAGCAACCCCTGCAGCGCGACGGGCCCACGTTCCCGATTGAGCAGAAGTTCCACGATCCCACGGAACACGCCGCGCAGCAGCCCGGTGGGCCGGACGCGGTACACCCGGTTTGCGGTGAGACCCGCCCACTCGTGTTCCAATCCCATGGCCGTCTCACGCAGCGGCCCCGGATGGCTCGCCAGGAATGACGCGTTGATGGCCCCGGCGGAAACTCCCGTTACGATGGGAATCGAAAGATCGGGCGCGATCTCTGCCAGCGCCTTGAGCACGCCCGCCTGATAGGCGGCGCGGGCGCCGCCGCCCGAAAGAACGAGGGCAAGATCGCCGGCGGATGCGGGACGTGAAACCATTGGAAAGGAAAGGTCGTTGATGGGGAGAGAGAATGCCAGAGAAGCGGTGGGGGGAAAGGCGGTTATGTTATGCCGCATGGCGTTTCAGATCCCTGAGTCCGAGCTTACGTTCAGGGCCACCCGTGCCGGCGGCCCGGGCGGACAGCACGTGAACAAGGCATCCACCCGCGTGGAAGTGGTGTGGGACGTAGCCCACAGCGAGGCCCTGTCAGAGCCGGAGCGGATGCGGGTGCTGGCCAGGCTTGCGGGCCGGATCGACGGTCGGGGACGGCTGCGCGTGGCCGCGGACGACAGCCGCAGTCAGGCACGGAACCGCGACGCGGCGGTTGAGCGGCTGAACGCGCTCGTGGCACAGGCGCTGCGCGTGCCCAAGCCGCGCAAAAAGACCCGACCGAGCAAGGCCACCAAGGAGCGGCGGCTCACGGAAAAGCGTCGGCGCGGCGCGATCAAGCGCGAGCGGCGGCGCGGAACTGAGGAGGACTGAGTGCTGGCAAGCATAGGCGCCAACCTGTTCTCGTACGTAGAGATCTTGATGCTCACCGCGTGCCTCGCGTACCCCGTGTACGTCGCGGCGGGAGCGGGAGCAGGACGGGGATTCCGGGCGGGGATGTGGCTCGGATTCTCCCTTGCCGTCTGGCTGGTGGCCGTGTTCGT
>CAZTIV010000021.1:41873-44239 GCA_964613905.1 uncultured Gemmatimonadaceae bacterium
CCCAGGTAACCACGGCTGTTCAGAGCGTCTTCACCTCCGTCACCAGCTTCTTGAGCGAATCCTTGGCATCCCCGAACAGCATGGACGTCTTGGAGTCATAGAACAGCTCGTTTTCGATTCCGGCAAACCCCGCCCGCATCGACCGCTTCATCACGATGATGTTCTGCGATTTGTCCACGTCCAGAATGGGCATCCCGTAGATGGGACTCGACGGCGTATTCCGCGCCGCGGGATTCACCACGTCGTTGGCGCCAATCACAAGTGAGACGTCCGTCCGCTCGAACTCCGGATTGATCTGGTCCATGTCGAATAACCGGTCGTACGGCACGTTGGCCTCGGCCAGCAGCACGTTCATGTGCCCCGGCATCCGCCCCGCCACGGGATGGATGGCGTACTTGACCGTGACACCCTTCTGCTCCAGCATGTCCGCCAGCTCGCGGACCTCGTGCTGCGCCTGGGAGACCGCCAGACCGTATCCCGGCGCCACCACCACCTGCCGGGCATACGCCAGCATCATGGCGGCATCCTCGGCCGTAATGGACCGCACGGTCCGGTCACCCAGCCCTTCGACCGGCGCCTCGGCATCCGTAGCCCCTGCCCCAAACGCGCCGAACAACACGTTCGCGAGCGACCGGTTCATGGCTCGGCACATGATGTTGGTGAGAATGAGCCCGCTGGCACCCACCAGAGCGCCGCTGATGATGAGCCCGTGATTGTCGATCACGAACCCGGTCATGGAAGCCGCTATGCCGGAATACGAGTTCAGCAGCGCGATCACCACCGGCATGTCCGCCCCCCCAATGGGGACCACCGACAGAATGCCGAGCAGCAGGGCCAGCGCCGCAAGTGCCAGCAGCACACGTGGATCGCCCGGATCGAGCACGAGATACACCATCACGCCAAGCGTGAGTGCGAACAACACGCCGTTCAGCGTTTTCTGGAACGGATAGGTTACCGCCCGGCCCGTCACCAGCTCCTGGAGCTTGCCGAACGCCACCATGCTCCCGGAGAAGGTGACCGTTCCCACCAGCACCGAAATCGCGATGGCCACGCTCACGTGAGGAGGCGCTTCCGCCAGGCTCACCCCGGATTCGGTCAGGAACTCCGCACTCGCCACGAATGCCGAAGCCCCGCCGCCGAACCCGTTGAAGATTGCCACCATCTGGGGCATGGCGGTCATCTTCACCGTGCGGGCAAACACCCCTCCAATGAGCCCGCCCACGATCATCCCGATGATGATGTACTGAAACTCCAGGATCTGCCGGTCGAGCAGCGTGGCCACGATTGCCACTAGCATCCCGCTCGCGGCAATCACGTTCCCCGACCGCGCCGTGGCCGGCGATGACAACCGCTTGAGGCCAATGATGAAGCAGACCGCGGCCAGGAGGTAGGAGAGTTCGATGAGAGGATGCATTACTTCTTCTCCTCGGGCCGTTTCCTGAACATCTGCAGCATCCTGTCCGTGACGAGAAATCCGCCTACCACGTTGGTCGTAGCCAGTATGACCGCGCACAGGCCGAGTATGGCGCCAAGCGTCTCGTCACCCCGGCCGGCCACCACCAGCGCGCCGAGGATCGTGACGCCCGAGATGGCATTTGACCCGGACATCAGGGGCGTGTGGAGCGTAGGCGGCACCTTCGTGATGACCTCGAACCCCACGAACATTGCAAGTACGAAGATGACAATCAGAACAACCAGTCCTTCCAGCATCAGCCTGTCCCTCCCTCGACGAGGCTTCGCGTTGCCTCATGTACGATCCGGCCCTCGCGCGTGATACAGGTAGCCTTGGTGATCTCGTCTTCGAAATCGAGCGCCAGCGCTCCGTCCTTGACCAGATGCATGAGAAACGTGGTGAGGTTCCGGGCATACATCTGGCTTGCATGGTAGGGCATCGTGGTCGGCAGGTTTACAGGGCCCAGGATCGTTACTCCGTGCCGGACCACGTCATTCCCTTTCTCCGTAAGCACGCAGTTTCCACCCGCCTCGGCTGCGAGGTCCACGATGACCGAACCGGGCTTCATGTCCTTCACCATGGCTTCTGTGATCAGTGTGGGTGCCGGCCTGCCGGGAATGAGCGCGGTGGTAATGACCACATCCGCATCCTTGATGTGCTTGTGGATGAGTTCCAGTTCGCGCTTGTGCTGCTCTTCCGACAACGCCTTGGCGTACCCACCTTCACCCTCGGCCGCCAGATCCGAAACATCGGCCACGAGGAACTTCGCACCCAGGCTCTCGACCTGCTCCTTGGCTGCAGGCCGCACGTCGAACGCTTCCACCACGGCACCCAGGCGCCGCGCCGTCGCGATGGCCTGCAGTCCGGCAACCCCAGCCCCAAACGGTTGCCCCTTCTCGATGCCGATTCCTGA
>CAZTIV010000022.1:0-7281 GCA_964613905.1 uncultured Gemmatimonadaceae bacterium
CGATGAAGATCTCGGCCTGGCCGTCGCCCGGGCGTTCACCGGGCTTGAGCAGCAACACCACCCCCGCGTTGCGGGCCCGGTCACCCGCCCCGCCGCGCGCCCCCACGCCCCACTCACGCCCGATCCGTATTGCCACATCCACAGGCGCGTCTCCGCCCAGATCATGAAGCGTTACCAGGGCGATCTCGCCGCCCGACTTCTCGCGTACTTCCTCGACGATCCGGGTCATCTGCGAACGCAGGCCGGGATCGATCACCCCCGCGAAGTCGTTCACGTAGCCCACGGGCGCGGGTATCTGTACCTGAAGTGCGAGCAAGAGGATCGGGACCATAGCGGACGCAAGATAATCGGGTTGGCAGTTGGCGGTTGGCAGTAAGACATCGGTAACTGCCAACCGCTGACCGCCGACGGTCTAGAAGACGAACCCCAGGCCGAGGTTCACGTGAGTGGCGTCCTGACGACCGATGTCAGGGTTGCCGTAACGAGTGGAGTGGCGTCGCACTTCGAGTCCCACGACGATCGGGGCGGCACGCCACTGCAAGTGGCCCTGCCATGCCCAGTTCTTGAGCAGTGCGGTCTCCCCGACGTCTTCATCTTTCGGGTCGTCCATGCCGTAGCCGACTCCGAACATCACCGAATGATTCGGGTGAACATTCACCTGTGCCCAGCCGCCGGTCGTGCTGACGGGTTGTCCATCCACAAGGTCCCGTCCCTGCGCGCCGCCGCCCAGCGTGCCGAGCGCCTGGCCACGGAACGCTTCCCCTCGGACCTCGACGTACCGACTGATGAAGACCCGGGCCCAGCCGCCGACAGCCCGAGTGTCTTCCGTCTCCGTCTCGCCTACAGCCAGCCAACCCTGGTGTACGCCGATGCTGACTTCCGACGGCTGATCGAAATCGCCCCACCGGGCGAGTGCGCGCGCCTGCACGAACGGACGGCTGGTGCGCTCGCCGCGGCCTGGCAGGCCGCCGCTGCCGTACGTTGGAGCCAGGGCGGCCACCTCGCCTCCCACACGGATGGGACCCGCGCTGGCACCCCCCACTCTGATCTGGGGGATCCAGTACCACAGGTTCCCCGCCGCGGAAAAGACCGGGAGCGTGGTGGCAGCAATGCTGGCGGGGTTGATCTCCGAGATGGGGGGCGCTTCCTGTCCCACCATGATCCATGCGTTGTCCCATTCCAGTTGTGCGCGGGTACGCCTCAGTCGCGGTTGCGGAGCAAAGCGCCTCCCCGAGTTGTCGGTGCCACCGAGGTCCACCTGGATTTCGCCGGTGAGGAAGCCACCCAGCACGTCGGTCACGAAGCCCGTGAGGGCCAGATGGGTCTGACGTGCGGTCGCCCCAAGGTAGGAGGATGGGAGGCCGCCCGGAGGCTCGGGCGCCAACGCAATGATCGGGACATCCTGCTCGCTCACCGGAGCCGAATTGTAGAAGGCATTCATGAGCACCATCCCGGACAGCTCCACGTGGTAACGGGAGCGGGGCTCGACCCTGGAGGTGGCCTGCTCGGCCATCTGCTGTCTCAGTATCTCGATCATCTGTTCGGCGCGTTCAAGCCGTTCGACGAGCGAGGTATCGGCGGGTTCCTGGGCGGTGGCCGGCCATGCGAGCACGACGCAGGCGCTGATGGCAACGATGGAGGTCAAACGCATTTCCGAACTCCAGGTCAGGTTGATCAATTGACGTGCGACGTTGACGCTGTTCCAGCAGAGGGATATGCTAGAATCATGTCTAGAGTAACATTCCTGAGCGTGGCTCGCTACACGCTCCTGGGCGTAATCCTTGTGGGAGATATTCCCACAGTCCTTGCCCAGCAGACCGAGCCACCGCGGGCTTCCGTATCGGGCCGGCTCACCATGCTGGATCGGGGGAACCGGCCGGCACGGGATATGGGTCAGGCGGTGATCTGGCTCGAAGGTACCGTTGCGGAGGAAGTCACTCCCAGGCGGGCAGAAGTGCTCATGACAGACAAGGAATTCGAGCCCCGGGTGATGGTTGTGCCGGCCGGTTCGACGGTGCGTTTTCCCAACCGGGACGGGTTCAACCACAACGTATTCTCAAGTTCGGAGGTGGCCGCGTTCGACCTGGGGCTGTACGGTCGTGGCGAAGCCCGCAGCTTCCGGTTCACACGCCCCGGTGTGGTGAGGGTGTTCTGCAATGTGCACGCTCAGATGATCGGGGTCATCGTGGTGCGCGACAACCCGCATTTTACGCAGCCGGGAGACGACGGGCGGTTCAGGATCTCCGGTGTGCCGCACGGGACATACATCCTGCACGCCTGGCACGAACGGGCGGCCGAGGTGCCTCCCCGGCTGATCGAGGTAACGTCGTCCGGCGTGGCCGATCTCAGTCTGCAGCTGGATGCCCGTGGTTATCGTTTCGTCCAGCATACCGACAAGCACGGACGGCCCTATTCGCAGCGCGGCCGTCGTTACTAGGCCGGCATGAAACCGGGACTCGGCGCGAAGATTTTTGCCTCTACGGCGTTTGTCGTGGTGGCAGTCCTTGGCGGTGCGCTCTTCATCACCAAGCAGCGGGCCGACCGCGCCGCTGATGCTTCGATTGATCGCGCGCTCGAGGCAACCCACCTATCGATTCAGGACGCGCTGGCCGGCCGGAGCCAGTCGCTCAGGTTGCTCACCGCGGGCCTCGCCCAGGTGCCCACGTATGTGGCCCGTGTGGCCGAGGCGGTCCGTACCAACAACCTTGCCAACCTGCTCGACCAGGCGGATGAGTTCCGGGAGCAGACCGGCGCCGCCTGGACCCTGATCACGGACGACCGCGGAATCCTCAAGGCCTGGACGCTTCATCCCGATCTGGTTGACGAGGATCTTTCCGAGGGGGCGTTGGTGGGTCTGGCACTCGGGGGCGAGCAGACCGAAGGAGTGTGGATCGAGCCCGCACCTGACGGCGACGAGATATACCAGGCTGTTGGCATCCCCATCTTCGCGCCCGGACGCCAGGTGGTTTACGGCGTGGTGGTGGCGGCACTGCCCATCGATGACGAGTTCGTATCCAGCCTCAAGCGCCATACCAATTCGGACATCGTGTTTTTCGCGCTGGACACCCTGGATGTAGCCCACGCAACTGTTGCCACGCTTCCCGTGGCGGCAATCGACTCCGCGCTGGCTCAGCTCGATGCCGATGCCGTGCTTGAAGAAGGTGACGAACGTGTGCGGGTACGGATGCCCGTGGCCGGCGACATGCTGATAGGCGCGGTCGGTGCGCTTTACACCGCCGGCGGGTTCCCGGTGGGGGGCTACATAGGGTTCCGCTCGTGGACCGTGGAGCTTGCGCCGTTCACGCAGCTTCAGGAGACGATTCTGCAGGTCTTTCTGGCGGGGCTCCTGCTTGCGCTCATCTCATCGCTCGTACTCGCAAGGACGGTTACCCGGCCGGTCAAGCGGCTGGTGGAGCTCACACAGCAGGTAGCGGAGGGACAGTACAGCGGGGAGATCGCGGTCCGGTCGCGAGACGAGATCGGGCAGCTGGCGCAGGCGTTCCGGAAGATGCTGGCTGAACTCAAGGAAAAGCAGCAACTGGTTGAGTACCTGACGGCGGGGATAAGCGGCAAGACCGTTTCGTTGAGTGACGCCGAGGCACGGGCCGTGACCGGCGCCGGTGCGTCCAGGCCGGCCGGGGCGCCGGTCAGAACGGGTGTGATCGAGGTGGGTGGCGTGTTCGCGGGCAGGTACAAGATCCAGCAGGTGCTGGGGCAGGGCGGGATGGGTGTGGTGTACCGGGCGTTCGACCGGGAAGTGGAGGAGCAGGTGGCCATCAAGACCCTGAAGCCCGAGATGCTTCAGGTGGACGGCACCATGCTCGAGCGGTTCAAGCGGGAGATTCGTCTTGCCCGGCGCATCACTCATCGCAACGTGGTTCGCACGCACGACCTGGGCGAAGTGGACGGCATGTACTACATCACGATGGAGTACGTGGAAGGTACCAATCTGAAGGACCTCATCATCAAGCGGGGGCGGCTGCCGCTTGGTGTGACGCTGACGGTGGGAAAGCAGTTGTGCCGAGCGCTCGAGGTGGCGCATGAGCAGGGTGTGGTACACAGGGACATCAAGCCGCAGAACATCGTGGTGGAGCCCAGCGGTTTCATCAAGGTGATGGATTTCGGAATTGCACGACTGGCGGAAAGATCGCAGAAACCCGGTGAGGGGCTCACGGAGGTCGGGACGGCCATCGGGACGCCCGAGTACATGGCCCCGGAGCAGTTGATGGGCGAAGAAGTTGATGAGCGGGCGGACATCTACGCGGCCGGGGCGGTTTTGTTCGAGTGCGTGACCGGGAAGACGGTGTTTACTGCTCCTACGGTTCCGGCGCTCATGATGAAGCATCTGGAGGAGGCGCCCACAGATCCTCGCACCATCAATCCCGACGTACCGGAGGCGCTCTCGTCAGTGATTCTCAAGGCGCTGGCCAAGCAACGAGACAATCGTTGGGCAGGTGCGATGGCGATGTACAGGGCGCTGGAATCGGTAGAGGTGGGGGCGCCCGAGCCGGCCCGGTGATCGATCCGGGAAGCGGCGACCGGCGCACATTCTTCCGGGATACGATTGGCAGGCTCATGCGGGAGGTGGCTGTACGCACCGAACGCCGCGTGGTTACCGAGCGGTACCTGCGCCCCCCTGGAGCGATTCCCGAAGTAGAGTTTCTGGCGGCCTGCACCCGATGCGCAAAGTGCATCGAGGTCTGTCCGCCGCACGCCATTGTGCCCGCGCCTCCCCGGGCGGGATTCGCGGCGGCCACACCGGTTATACTCCCGGATCAGATTGCCTGCGCGATCTGCCCCGACATGCCGTGCGCCGAGGCGTGCCCCACGGGGGCGCTGGTGCCGCCCCCGAACGGCTGGGAAGGGTATGCCCTTGGATGGCTGGAACTGGATCCCGAACGATGCATAGCGTTCCACGGCACGAAATGCGGTGTGTGCGCCCGGGTGTGCCCCATTGGTGAGGCGGCCCTCGCGCTGGACGAACAGGGACGCCCGGTCGTCAAGGCGGAGGGATGCGTGGGGTGCGGAGCGTGTGTGCGGGCATGTGTGACATTGCCGTCCTCGCTGAGGCTGCACCCACGGGATGATTAGAGTGAATGTCCAATGCAGAATATCCAATGCAGAAGTCTGAAGTCCTGCGAGGATGGAGTGTATGAAGACGCCATATCGGGTGGACAAGCCGTGGGGGCACGAACTGATCTGGGCGCTCACCGACCGCTACGTCGGGAAGATCCTGCATATCGAGCCCGGACACGTGCTGAGTCTTCAGTATCACGAGAAGAAGGATGAGACGATTTACGTATTGAAGGGCGAGATCATATTCCGCGTGAAGGTCGGGGAGGAACTCACGGAGCGGGTGATGCGTGAGGGAGAGGCCTGTCACATCGCTCCGCACACGGTGCACCAAATGGAGGCAATCACGCCGTCCGACCTGCTCGAGGCGTCGACACCGGAAATCGACGATGTGGTCCGGATCCAGGACCGCTATGGGAGGGCGTGAGTGAAAGTCATCATACCGCTGGCGGGGAAGGGCACACGCCTTCTTCCAGTCACGAAGCATGTTCCGAAGCCGCTCATTCGTGTTGCAGGACGACCGGTGATGGACTACGTGATGGACAAGGTGGACGAACTGGATGTCGATGAACTGATCTTCATCACGGGACATCTCAAGGAGCAGGTGGAAAGTCACGTGAGGGCGCACTACCGCCAGCCGGCCCGGTTCATCGAACAGAAGGTTCAGGACGGGACGGCGGGCGCCATCAACCTGGCCCGGCCGTATGTGGACGGCCCGGTGCTCATCATCTTCGTGGATACCCTGTTCGATGCCGATCTTACGCTGGTCAATCGCGAGGACGCCGACGGGATCATCTGGGCCAAAGAGGTGGACGACTACCAGCGGTTCGGCGTGGTTGTGACGGATGACCAGGGGTTCATGACGCGGATCGTGGAGAAACCCTCAGAGCCGATCTCGAAGCTTGCCAACATCGGGCTCTACTACATCCGTGACTGGCAGGCGTTGTTCGAAGGAATCGAGTGGACTTTGTCACAGCCCAAACAGAAGGGCGAGTGGTTTCTGACCGACGCCTTCCAGTACATGATCGAACGGGGCCGCCGGATCAGGACCGCCGAAGTGGGCGGTTGGTACGATTGCGGCAAGGTGGATACGCTGCTCGAGACAAATCTGCATCTCCTGCGGAACGGTCGTGCGCAGGCCCCGCCCCCGAAACCTGGAGTCAGAATCATCGATCCGGTGCGCGTGTCTGATGATGTACAGCTCGACGAGTGCAGCATAGGCCCCAACGTGACGCTGGATGCCGGTGCGGTGGTGCGCGGCAGCACGTTGAGGGACACGATCGTGGGCGAGCGGAGCCGCATAGTTGGCTCGCGGGTGGTGGGATCGCTGGTCGGTGACGACGTGGCGATCAGGAGCCAGCAGTACGAGTCCATGGTAGTAGCCAAAGACGAGGTTGCGCCGGCGCGATGACTTTTCACGCGCTGCTTGCCGTCGTCGCGTTGCAGGGTTCTTCCCCAGCGATCGAGGTGTGGCCGGACCTGCCGCTTACCGTGCAGCCCCCCGGAGAACTTCCGGCACAACCCGGGAATCTTCAGCGAGCGCTTTCCGGCACTGATGGCCCGGTGCGTCTGGTCCTGCGGAGCGGCCGCTACCTGCTCATGCCTTCGCCGTATGTGGATCCGTCCTGCGGCAACTGCGAGGATCCTGACACGTCCGTGCCGGCCACACTCGGAGTCCGCGTTTCCGGGCGCGGCATCGAGCTGGTCGGTACGTCCGAAGACAGCGTGATCATTCAAACAGGCGCCGGTTACGGCCTGTTGTTCGACGATTGCCAAGACTGCGTCCTTTCACGAGTCACCATAACGGACGGCGTGCGGGATCCCGATGGCAGGGCTACGAGCGCCGCAGTGGTGGTACGTCGGAGCCGCGTGCGGCTCGATCAGTGCATCATCCGCGACAATATCGGGGACTCCGCGACCGTGGCGAACGTGGTTGTGGGAATCGCCGGCATAGCGGTGCGCGAAGGCGGTGACCTCACGGTTGAGGGTTGCAGGATCGTACGGAACTCCTGGGACGGCATCGTCCTCTACCGTAGCGCGCGGGCGGAGATACGCGACAATGTGGTGGATGGAGTGGACAAGGCGCGCGGCTCAGTGGTGGGTGGCGGCCGGGGCGTGGGTATAGGGCTTACCTGGGATGCCCGAGCCACGGTAGAGGGGAATCTGGTAACGCGCTACTGGAAGGGGATCGGCGCCTTCGTGAACGCC
>CAZTIV010000022.1:7381-40407 GCA_964613905.1 uncultured Gemmatimonadaceae bacterium
AGAGGGGAATCTGGTAACGCGCTACTGGAAGGGGATCGGCGCCTTCGTGAACGCCCACGCGGTGATCCGCGAGAACGTGGTGGAAGACATTTTGACCTGGGGGATAGCCTACTGGGGTGCCGGCACCGGCCGGCCCGTGGCCGTCATCCGTGACAACGTTGTCTATCGAACGGGAGCGTGCGGAATCATGCTCTCCGCCGACAGCGCGGCCGGGCCCGGGGAGCTTGTGGGCAACCTGATCGTTCAGACGGGCCAGGACGAACGCTACGACTCAGGCGAGCCGTATTGTCTCCAGAGGCCGGTAGCCAGCCATGCAGTACCTCCGGATTTCACCGTTGAAGACAACCACCTCTACGACAACCGTCAACCAGGTGACGTACCCCTGCAGCCGGAACTGGATCGGGCGGCGTTCGTTACGGCCGCACAGGCCCTTTCCGCGCGTCTCCGGGGGCGTTCTGCGACGTCCCTCTCGACCTTTCTGGCACACCTGAGCCGACTGTAATACCGGGGCCGCTTGACTGGCGGGCCCGGCTCGGCCACACTGGGGGCATGCAAGAATCGGATCTCATATACGACTGGAACCGGGGCGGTTTCGACTGGGCTGCCGCAAAGGTTGACCTGAACGACGAAACGTTGCGGGACGGTCTCCAGTCGCCCTCGGCCATCGACCCGCCCATAGAGATCAAAAAACAGTTCCTGCATCTCATGGCGGACCTGGGCATCGTTGCCGCGGACATAGGGTTGCCTGGCGCCGGGCCCAAGGTGGTGGAGTCAGTGCGGGCGCTGGCTCTGGAGATCGCAACTCAGAAGCTGCCGATTTTCCCGAACTGTGCGGCGCGCACCGTGATCGCCGACGTGGAGCCGATTGCGCGGATCTCTCAGGAAGCCGGCATCCCAATCGAAGCCGCCACGTTCATCGGCTCATCTCCCATACGGCAGTACGCGGAAGACTGGACCCTCGACCGCATGCTCGAGGTAAGCGAGAAGGCAGTCACGTTTGCCGTGAGAGAAGGTTTGCCGGTGATGTACGTGACGGAAGACACCACGCGGGCCAGGCCGGAAACCCTGAAGGCGCTCTACGGCGACGCCATCAGTTGGGGGGCTCGGCGAATCTGTCTGGCGGACACGGTCGGGCATGCCACGCCTGACGGCGTGCGGCGCCTTGTCCGCTTCGTGAAGGACGAAATCATCGTTCCTTCCGGCGAAGACGTGAAACTGGACTGGCACGGACACCGCGACCGCGGCATGGGGGTGGTCAACTGTCTTGCCGCTATCGAAGCGGGGGTAGATCGCGTGCACGCCACAGCCCTGGGCGTGGGGGAGCGGGTGGGCAATGCCGAGATGGATCTGCTCATCGTGAATCTCCATCTGCTGGGCGCGTATAACGGCAACCCTTCCAGGCTCAGGGAGTACTGCGAACTGGCGGCGGAGCACATTGGCGTGCCGTTACCGGCCAACTATCCGGTGATGGGAACCGACGCATTCCGCACGGGGACGGGAGTGCATGCCGCAGCGATCATCAAGGCCAAGAAGAAGGGAGACGATTGGCTGGCCGACAGGGTGTATTCGAGCGTGCCGGCAGCGGCCTTCGGCGCCAGTCAGTTGATCGAGATAGGGCCGGTCTCGGGGTTGTCGAACGTGAAGTTCTGGCTCGAACAGCACGGATACGATTCCGGGAACCGGGAGTTGTGCGACCGGCTTTTCCATGCGGCCAAGACGGCGGATCGCACGTTGACCGACGATGAGTGCCACGAACTACTCGCCGTCAGATCTTGACGGGCTGGTAGCGTCCTGGCTGGACGTCCGCTGGCATTTCGATCCGGTTGAAGCAACTGCACAGGGACTGACCGAACACGACGGAAGATTCGGGGATCTGAGCGAAGCGGGTGTCAAGGAACGACTTGCAGCGCTCAACTCCCTGATGCACGCCGTGGAAGAGCTTTCTGTGGACGATCTCGAAGATGAGATCGATCGTACGGCCCTCCTCAACGACATCCGCTTCACAATTCATCGGTTCGGAAAGGAGAAGCCGCACCGGCGCGATCCGGGGTTCTGGTTGTCCCATGCGCTGGACGGGCTGTACCTGTTGCTCGTACTCAGGGACAGAACACCCGAACAGCGATCCAGGGCGGTGGTGGACCGCATGCGCGCCTTACCGGGCTTCCTGCAGTGCGCCAGGGAGTCGCTGGATTCCTGTCCCCGGACATTCGTACACACCGCAATGGAGGTGGCCCGTGGGGGTGCGACTCTGATCGACCAACTGGCGGCGGACCTTCCAGCCGGGCCGGAATCCGGTATGGAGGCGGCCATCGCGGGCGCGCGCAGCGCCCTGGAGGATTTCCATTCACATCTGGCCGGCCCGCTGACGACCGGTTCCACCGAGGATTTCGCGGTCGGCGAAGACGCGTTCAACTACAGGTTGGCGGTCGAACATGCTGTGGGCACCACGGCATCGGAGTTGTGGCGTTACGGTGCGGAGCTCATCGAGTCGACTCATTCCGAGCTGGCAAGGCGGGCCGATGCAATCGCGCCGGGGGTGGCATGGGCCGACCTCGCGGAGCGGTTGCGCGACGAGCACCCGTCGGCAGACGGACTCGTGGAAGCGTACTCGGACGCCATGGAGAGGGCCTGCAGTTTCGTCGAAGAACGTGGGATTGCCCCGGTGCCGGAGGCGCCGCTCGAAGTGATGGAAACGCCGCCGTTCCTCAGGCCGGTAATCCCGTTTGCGGCTTATCAGTCGCCCGGTGCTTTTTCTGCGGACCGCACCGGGCGGTTCTTCGTGTCACCGCCCCGCGGTTCCGGAGAGGCGGCGGCACGGGCTCTGCGCGATCACTGCGTGCACGAGATTCCAGTCACCGCCCTTCACGAAGGGTTCCCGGGCCACCACCTGCAGTTCCTGAGTGCGCAAGCTCAGCCACGAGCACTTCGCAAGGTCTCGTGGAGCGCGGTCACGGTGGAAGGATGGGCGCTCTACTGCGAGGAGATGATGGGGGAGGAAGGGTTCTATTCCCGTCCTGAAGAACGCTTCTTCCAGCAACTGGCACTGCTGTTCCGGGCCGTGCGGATTCTGCTGGATGTGGGTCTGCACGCTCGCGGGATGTCGGCGGAGCAGGCGGTGGATATCCTGGTGGATCGTCTGCAATTCGACCGGGCGCATGCCGAGGCCGAAGTGAGGCGCTATTGTGCTACGCCGGCGTATCAGGTGGCGTATGCGGTGGGAAGGCGGGAACTGCTATCTCTGCGTGATGCTTACCAGGGTGGGATGGGCGCCGATTATTCGCTCAGGAAGTTTCACGATGCCGTGCTGGGGTATGGCGGGCTGCCGGTGAGTCTCATGCGGTGGGGGATGGGCGCATAGGAATGTCCAATGCAGAATGTCCAAGTCTCAATGGCCAAGGGAAATATTTGGACATTGGACATTCCACATTGGGCATTCTTCAGTTGCCATAGGGCGTCATGTAGTGCACCGAGTCCGCCGCACCGCGCAGCACCACCGCGGGTATCCCGTCCGATGGCAGTCCGAACACCGCACGGACGTCTCCCATGTGGTCGGCAAAGAAGAGTAACGGTACGCCGTCCTCGTTTACCAGCATGGCAAGTCGTACACGCTCGTTCGAGTCGTACAGAGAGAGGGTCGGGAGGCCGTCCTCTGAAGCCGCCAGGTCTGCCCGCTTGGCACCCGCCACGGTCAGAACGAAGCGTTCAGCCGCGACCTCCTGTCGCAGCATGGGGAGGATGAGTCCGACGAACACTACCAGCACCGCAAGTGCGGCGATGGTCCAGTATGCGCGCCGAAGCGCTTCTTCAAGCCGGGTTACTCGGGTGGCAAGCGCGGCATCGGTGGTCTGGTTCACGGGGGCTCCTTGAAAATGGGACGAAACCTTCCCTGATATAGGGTGGCGGACCATTCCGGGCAAGCGACGGCGTTACATCGTGACCGAAACGTGATATCATTGGCCGCTGGAGGGAAATATGCCGGGTCTCATGAACCTCTGGCGGTCCATCCGTGACGTGTACGACGGGATCTTCCTGGCACCGTACCGGAGCGCAATCCGCCGCGCGCACCGGAGCGAACGGGACCTGTTTCTGGCCCTGGTGTTCGCGGACCAGCTCGGTATCCCTCATCCAGTTTCCTTCTACACGCTCGAGCTGTACCCGGAATTGATCGCGCAGTACCACGAGTGGCACGTCCGGATGGGGATGCCGCGGGCCCCGGAAGGAGGCTATCGCTGCTGCTAGAGCGGCCGGTGCTCCTGTTCGGCGGCAAGGGAGGCGTGGGCAAGACCACGCTCGCCGCCGCGGTCGCCCTGCGTTCTGCCGACCGGGGAGTGCGTACCCTGCTGGTTTCCACGGACCCCGCGCACTCTGCGGGCGACATATTCGGAGTGACACTTGGCGATGAGCCCGGCGTTATTGTGTCCAACCTCGATGTGCTCGAGATAGATCCCGCCCGCGAGGCCGACCGATACATGGAGGAAGTCAGGCGGCGCTCGGCAAGCGTAACACCGATCGGGTTGCTCCCTGAGGTCGAACGCCAGATGGATCTGGCGAGGCTTGCGCCGGGGGCGGAAGATGCGGCGCTCTTCAATCGGGTGACCCTGGTGCTAGACGAGCAGGGTTCCCGCTATGACCGCATGATCTTCGACACGGCGCCGGTGGGCCACACCCTGCAGTTGCTGCGTCTGCCCGAGCAGATGGGAGCGTGGATGCGAACGTTGATCGGTCGAAGGCGCAAGTTGTCGGCGTTGAGCCGGATGTGGCATGCAGTGGCTCCCGATGAAGCGGGGCCAGAGCCCGATGCCATGCTGGCTCACCTCGAGGCCCGTCAGGAGCGGTTCGAACGGACACGCGCGGTGCTTACGGATGCACGGCGTACTGCATTTGTGTTCGTCGTGATACCCGAGCGCCTGGTGATCGTCGAAACCGAGCGTGCGATGGGCACATTGGGTCGTTACGGGGTTCCGGTAGCGGGCGTGGTGGTGAATCGCGTCATTCCCGCGGACGCCGACGGTGCTTTCGTGGCTCGCCGGCGTGAGCGCCAGGCTGAGTACCTGAGAATGATCGAGGAGCGCCTGGGTGGGGTGCCCAACGTACGGGTTCCCCTTTTCGACAGAGATGTGATTGGACTCGAGGCGTTGCGCGATCTGGCCGGTCACCTGCACCTTCACGCGTCATGAGCGCCATCCTCCTGCTTCTGATGGGCTTCGCGGCCTTCCTCACCGGATATCGCGTCTATTCCCGATTCATTGCGGGGCACATCTACCGGCTCGACCCCGACTTTCAGACGCCGGCTCACGAGTTCCGGGACGGAGTGGACTTCGTTCCCACCAACCGGCATGTGCTTTTCGGGCATCATTTCACCTCAGTCGCGGGCGCCGCCCCCATCGTGGGTCCGGCAATTGCAGTGATCTGGGGTTGGCTGCCGGCGTTCCTCTGGGTTGTGCTCGGAACGATCTTCGCCGGGGCGGTACACGACTTCGGTGCTCTCTGGATATCGACCAGGCACAAGGCCAATTCCATCGGCACGCTCGCCGGATCGTTTGTGGGCAGTCGGGGCCGGGTGCTGTTTCTCCTGATCATCTTCTTCCTGTTGCTCATGGTGAACGCGGTGTTCGCCGTTGTCATTGCGAACCTGCTGCTCGCCAACCCCGGTGCCGTGCTTCCGGTATGGGGGAGCCTCGCGGTGGCCCTGATGGTGGGCATCCTGATATACAGAACCAGAGTGGGGATTCTGTGGCCGTCGCTCGGCGCGCTGGTAACGCTCTACGTGCTGATCTGGCTGGGCCAGTACGTCCCGTTCAACCTGCCGGACTTCTTCGGGTTTGCCCCGAGCGCGGCGCAACTGACCCAGACCGGTGGGGACGTTGCGCAGGCCGAGTCGCTCGCGCGTATGGACGGCGTCCGTGCCGGGTGGGTGGTGATCCTTTTTGCCTATGCATTCGTGGCCAGCGTGCTCCCCGTCTGGCTGCTCCTGCAGCCCCGGGATTACGTGAATGGTCACCAGCTGTTCGTAGCACTGGGTATCATCTTCCTCGGAGTTCTGGTGGCCAATCCTCCGGTGGCGGCGCCGGCCATCAACACCGAACTTCCGGCAGATGCTCCGAGTTGGTTCCCCTTGCTGTTCATCACCATCGCCTGCGGAGCGATCAGCGGATTTCACGGGCTCGTCGCCTCCGGTACCTCGTCCAAGCAGCTCAGCAGGGAAACGGATGCGAGATTCGTCGGCTATGGCGGCGCCATCGGCGAAGGGTCGCTTGCGCTCACCTCAATAGTGGCGGCTACAGCCGGATTCGCTCTCTACGCCGGTGCGGAAGGATGGCATCAACATTACGGTACCTGGGCCAGTGCCTCCGCGGGAGCCACCACGGCGTTCGTGAACGGCGTCGGTATGCTGGCGGAGGGACTCGGCATTCCCCACAACGTGGCGGTGATCTTTGCGGCGGTGGTTGTCATCACGTTTGCGGCCACAACGATGGACACCGGTATCCGGCTTCAGCGGTATATCATCGGTGAGTTGGGCGCTCAGTACGGGATCGGGCTGGTGCGAAACCGGTGGGTGGCGACCACCATTGCCGTGGTGGCCTGCGCCCTGCTGGCGCTGGGCCTTGACCGGGGTGCGGGTGGGATGCGGCTCTGGCCGCTCTTCGGCACGACGAATCAGCTCCTTGGCGCCCTCACGCTGCTGGTCGTGACGCTGTTCCTGCTGAGGCTCAGACGGCCGGCCTGGGTCACAGCCCTCCCGATGGCCTTCCTGCTGGTGATGACCACCTGGGCGATGGTGCTCAACCTGATCCGTTACTACACGACCAACCAGGTCCTGCTGCTGGGCGTGGGAGGGGCGATCTTCGTGCTGGAGATCTGGTTGGTGTTCGAGGTCGTGGGCGCGGTGCGACGGCACGGCGGTACGCCGGTAGGCCGGTAGGCCGTCCCGGAGCCGGAGTACTGCCGCCCCTTTCCATCCCGCCGCTCAAGTCGTACGTTCTCGGCGTCTTCCACGACGGAGTTTGAGGCATCCCTTACAAGCCTGACGAGCCCGAGTGGCTCGCCGCACCGCGCGGATCCCGTGAATCCGGAGCCGCCCTTGCCCCGGCCCCGGAACCCGGGGTCGAGAAGCATGGGTCAGGCAGAATGAAGGGTAACACGGTGATCGTCACCGGTGGGGCTACCGGCATCGGCCGGGCCTCCGCACTGGAGTTTGCCCGACAGGGCGTGAACGTTGCTTTCAACTACATAGAACTCCCCGGTCGCGATATCGCCGAGCAGGCCCTCCTGGCGGAGACTGCACTTCGCGCGTTCGGGGTGGACGTGTATTCGGAACGCTGCGATGTGAGGGACCGTGATGGAGTGGAACGGTTCGTCGAGCGGGCCCAGAGCGAACTGGGCGGCGTACACTATCTCGTCAACAATGCCGGCGTGGCCCGCGACGGTGCCCTCTGGCGACTCTCGCCGCAAGCATGGCGTGAGGTGTTCGATACGAATGTTACGGGAGCATTCCACTGTATTCAGGCGGTAGCCAGGATCTTCCGCGGGCAACGGTATGGCAAGATAGTGAACGTCGCGTCGTACCAGGCGTTGAGCCCGAGTTTCGGGGTATCCGGTTATGCATCGAGCAAGGCGGCGCTGATGGGACTCACGCGTTCGGCCGCCGTGGAGCTTGGTCCCTCGAACGTCAACGTGAATGCGGTGGCACCCGGTTACGTTCGGACCGAGCTGATCGAAGGTCTGCCGCAGGACGCTCTGGAGCGGGCCAAGAAGCGGTCCGTGCTTTCCCGGCTGGCCGAACCGGAAGACGTGGCCAATGTGGTTGTCTTCCTGTGTTCCGAAGAAGCCCGCCATATCACCGGACAGGTTATTTTAGTGGACGGGGGGTTGAGTCTGGCCTGAGCCTGCCCGCCACCGTCTCGAGTCAGGGAGTACCATCGTGACTGCCGGAACCTCAACCGATAATCTGATCGTCGAAACCACGCACGACGGCGCCGTCGTGACTGTCACGCTCAATCGGCCGCCGCTCAACGTGATGAACATCGAGATGATGGAGCAGGTGAACTCCGTGCTCCTTTCCCTGCGCGAGCAGAAGCTCAAGGTTCTGGTATTGCGCGGCAAGGGCAGGGCATTCTGCGGCGGGGTTGACGTCCACGAGCACACGCGCGAGAAGATCGCGCGCCTGATCCAGGTATTTCATCGGATATTCGAGACCATACGGCTGGTGGACGTGATTTCGGTTGCGGCCGTGGACGGCGTGGCCGCAGGCGCCGGCTTCGAACTGGCGCTGGGTTGCAACCTGGTGGTTGCCAGCGAATCGGCCAGGTTTTCCCTGCCGGAGGTTCGCCAGGGAGTGTTTCCACCTGTCGCCTGTGTGGTTCTGCCGCGGATCATCCCCAGGCGGAAGGCCATGGAGTGGATTCTGCTGGGGGAGACCCTGCCATCCGGGGAGCTGGCTCAGTTCGGACTGGTGAACCGCGTGTTCCCCGACAGGGACTTCGAGAAGGAACTCGATGCCCTGGTGGGCAAGCTCACGGCCAACTCCGGTCCCGTTACGCAGCTCGCCAAGCGTGCGCAGGCGGAATCCTACTACTCCACATACGAGGAGGCGCTGAACAAGGTGGAGAACATGTATCTGCGCGACCTCATGGCATTGAGCGACCCGCACGAAGGTATTCAGGCGTTCCTGGAGAGGAGAAAACCCGAGTGGCGCGACGCATGAGGTGGGTCGTACCGGTCGGGTTCCTTCTCGCGACGGCCGGCTGTGGCAGGTCCCAGCCGGCCGTGACCGTTCCCGCGCCGGCGGCACCCCTCCCCACCGCGCCGTTGGCCGGGCAGCAGGTGACCGTATATCCCCTGACGCTCATAGCGGATGACCAGGAGCTTGGCTGGCAACAGTCTCTGACACCTCGGGGCGATGCGCTTGCCAGAGCCGACAGTGTCATTGAAGCTCTACTGACGGAACGGTCTCCGGAGGTGGTATGGGTGCCTCCTGCCGAGCTGAGGCGCGCCGCCCGGCGTGCCCCGGGGATGCTTACCGACCCGGACCGCATGGCCACGGCCGTCCTTCGCGCGAGAAACGTGGTTCAGGTACCCGATCCGCTGCGCAGCCAGATGCGAAATCTGAACAGCGTAGCGGGCGACCGCTACGCCCTGGTTCCGGCGAGCCTGGTGTTTGTGCCGGGGGATAACGGGAGGGGCCGGGCCGAACTGACGCTCGCTCTGGTAGATGTGCGGACCGGTCTCATAGGCTGGCGCACCGTGGCACACGCGGAAGGAGACGATCCCTGGAGCGCGCTGGTGGCCGCGTTCAAGACGCTGGTTCCGGAGCTTCCATGACTCATGTGGTGACCCTGATCCCGGGTGACGGGATCGGCCCTGAGATTACTGCGGCCACGCTGGACGTCATCAATGCGGCAGGTGTGAAGTTGGAATGGGATCGTCAGCTCGGCGGAATTGCGGCGCTGGAGGAAGCGGGTGATCCGCTGCCCGATGCAACGATCGAGAGCATCCGGAAGACCCGGGTGGCGCTCAAGGGGCCGCTCACGACGCCGGTCGGGAAAGGGTTCCGGTCGGTGAATGTCGCGTTGCGACGTCAGTTCGACCTGTACGCCAATATCCGGCCCGCGAAGACGCTGCTGCCGGGCGGGCGGTACGACAATGTCGACATCGTGCTGGTGCGGGAGAACACGGAAGGCCTGTACATAGGTTTCGAGACGTTCATCCCGATAGGTGGAGATCCGCGGGCGGTGGCGCAGTCCATGGCAATCGTTACCCGGGCGGGATGCGAGCGCATTATCCGTTACGCGCTCGGGTATGCAGTGGCCGCGGGGCGCAAACGGGTCACCGTGGTGCACAAGGCCAACATTCTCAAGGCGGTGAGCGGCCTCTTCCTTGACGTGGCGCGTGAGGTTTCGGCCGAGTATCAGGGCAGGGTGGAGGTGGACGACATGATCATTGACGCGTGCGCCATGAAGCTGGTGCTCGACCCTTCGGCGTTCGATGTGATTGTCACGACCAACATGTTCGGTGACATTCTGAGCGATGAGATAGCCGGTCTGGTGGGAGGGTTGGGACTTGCGCCGGGTGCCAACATCGGAACCTCGGCCGCCCTGTTCGAGGCCGTGCACGGATCGGCTCCGGATATTGCGGGGAAGGGAGTGGCCAACCCTGCGGCGCTCATCTTTGCCGCGTGCATGATGCTGGATCACCTGGGTGAGCGCGAGGCCGCCGAACGTATCCGGCGTGCGGTCGAGCAGACGTTGCGGGACGACGGAGTGCGCACCCCCGACCTCAAGGGAAATGCTACGACGATCGAGTTCACTGCCGCCGTCACTCGGCGGCTTGGTTGAGCACGAATGCCCGCGCTGCGGTCGAGCGGTAGAGCTCCCACTCGGAGAGATATGCGACGAGTGCGAATCCCGGATTCAGCGGCGGGCCGGGCGGGTGGCGCGATGGGTGGCGCTCGGTACCACGGCACTCGTCACGCTGTATGTGATTCTGCAAATGCCACCGGACAGGACGGCCCGGATTGTGGGCGTCATGGCGATCGGTATCTGGTACATCCTCACCTACAGGATCACCACCCGGGTGATGCGAGAGTGGCTGCGGTGATGCACGGATGATCTTCAGCCTGGTTCACCTTTCCGACCCCCACTTCGGTGGAGTTGCCGACCTGGCTCAGATCGATGCCATCGAGGCACTGCTGCCCGACCTGGAACCGCAGGCCATCGTGATTGCCGGTGATCTGAGCCAGCGGGCCCGCCACGGCGAGTTCCAGGCCGCAAGGGGCTTCGTACGCGAACTCGCTCGTACGGCTCCGGTTTACGTGCTCCCTGGAAATCACGACGTCCAGTGGTGGCGCCGGCCGTTCATTCCGTTCGGTTCTTCCGCCAAGTACACGAAGTATCGTCAGTATTTCGGGCCGGAACTCACGCCCACGCTGGATCTGCCGTACGCAATCATCGCCGGCGTGCTGACGGCTCACGGGGTGGCCTGGGGATCGCTCACGCCGCGTCTGCGAGACATCGCGGTAAAGGGTCACCTGCCCGGACGGGAGATCACGCGCGCGAGCGAGATCTTCGCGAAGGCCAGACCGGAGCAGGTGCGCATTCTTGTGATGCACCACAACCTCATGAGGGGCGACCTTTCACAACGGATGGGGCTTGCTCGGTGGCGGAAGGCACAGCGTCGCGTGGCCGAGAGCGGGGCGGAGATCGTGTTGTGCGGTCACGACCATCAGGAGCAGGCGGATCAGCTGGAGGGCGTGGTGGTCTCCTGCACCGGCACGCATTCCACGCGATCGCGTGGAGGAAGGCCGCCGGTGTTCCACCGGATCTGGGTGGAGGAAGACGCCATTCACGTGGAGCAGTACCGCTGGGACGCGGAGGCCCGCGTGTTCCGCCGGTCGGATCGCCACCAGTTTGCCCGGCTGCGGAAGCCCGTGGAGAAGAGTGACGCGGAAGTACAAACCGCAGCCGGCTGACGAAGCGGGCAGAGTCGCCGACGAGGCTCTGCTCACCCGTCGCCTCACGTCACTGGGGTTGGCCGGAGTTGCACGGGTGGAGGTTCATCGCAATCGGTCGGTTCTGGTGCATCTCACACCTCGTGGCGTCCTGCGCATTCACCAGGGGTATGCATATGCGTCTGACTGCGTACTGGAGGCGATCGTCAGATTTCTGACCCCCGGGACGGTGCGTAACGTCAGGCGGCGGGCCGAGCGCGAGTTGCTGGCATTTCCCGTACACCGATTCGTATCCTTGCGAGCGGCCCGGGTCAGGCGGACAGGTACAGGGCGCGGTAACCGGGAAGACGTGGCAAGGCTCTCACGACTCCACACAGAGTTGAACTCCAGGTACTTTGCCGGCGGATTGTCGTCCATTCCGTTCCGCATATCGGACCGGATGCGAACCCGGTTGGGAGAGGTGGTGCTGGACGATCGGTCGGGCCGGCCGGTTGAAATCGGTATCAGCCGCCGGCACCTCGAGCTGGACGGTTGGAACGAGGTATGCCACACCGTGCTGCACGAGATGATTCACCAGTGGCAGGCCGAGCAGGGGATGACGGCAGACCACGGCGCACAGTTCAGGCGGAAGGCGCGCGAAGTGGGGGTGGAACCCCGGGCGAATCGCAGGGTCGCCACGCACCGGCGCCGGCCTCCGCAAACCTGAGACGGAGGAACGATGCCTTTCGAGGGCGTGGATTTCTATGACGTGAACGGCCTGCTGTCGGAGGAGGAGCGGGCCATACGCGATACGGTACGCCGGTGGGTGGATGATGAGGTCCTGCCGGTGATAGGCGACCATTACATCGAAGGACGTTTTCCCAAACAGATCATTCCGAAGATGGGCGAGCTCGGGCTTTACGGCGCGAATCTGCCTGAGGAGTACGGCTGTGCCGGGCTCAACAACGTGGCGTACGGGTTGATAATGCAGGAACTGGAGCGCGGCGATTCGGGGGTGAGGTCGTTCGCTTCGGTGCAGGGCGCTCTGGTCATGTATCCCATTTACCAGTTCGGCGATGAAGAGCAGCGGAAGAAGTGGTTGCCGGGTTTGGCTGGCGGCGAGCTGGTTGGGTGTTTCGGTCTCACCGAACCCGATTACGGCTCCAACCCGTCCGGGATGATCACGACGGCCCGGGAAACGAAGGATGGCTGGGTGCTGAATGGCGCCAAGATGTGGATCACGAACGGATCCACGGCGCACCTGTCCGTGATCTGGGCCAAGACGGGTGATCTCGATGACACGGGGTCCATTCGGGGGTTCGTCGTGCCTACCGACAGCAAGGGGTTCAGTGCAAAGGACCAAAAGGGCAAGCTGAGCCTCCGGGCGAGCGATACGAGCGAACTCGTACTTGAAGACGTGCACGTACCGAAGAATGCTCTTCTCCCGAAGAGCGGAGGTATCAGGAGTCCACTCATGTGTCTGACGCAGGCCCGTTACGGGATTGCGTGGGGTGCAATCGGGGCGGCAATGGCGTGTTACGATGAGGCGGTGAGCTATGCCAGGAACCGTGTAATGTTCTCGCGTGCAATAGGCGGCTATCAGCTCCAGCAGGCGCGCCTGGCCGAGATGCTGACCGAGATCACCAAGGCACAGCTCCTGTGCGTACAGCTTGGGCGGCTCAAGGATGCAGGGACGATGACGCCTCAGCAGGTGTCGCTGGCCAAGCGGAACAACGTGAACATGGCCACGGAGTGTGCACGAGAGGCGCGCCGTCTGCTGGGAGCCAACGGCATTCTGGCCGAGTACCAGGCCATGCGGCATCTGGCGAACCTCGAGAGTGTGTACACGTACGAGGGGACGCACGACATACACACGCTCATTCTGGGGCAGGCCATCACGGGGATGAGCGCGTTCGAGTGACGCATCAGGGCTGATGGAGCCTTTTGGCAGCACGTTCTACGAGATCGCGGCGATCCTGGCCGTGGCTGCGGGGCTCGGCGCGCTGGCAACTACCCTCAGGCAGCCGCTCATCGTGGCGTTCATCGCCGTGGGTATCCTGGTGGGTCCCGCGGGGCTGGGCCTGGTCCAGGCTCAGAGCGAGATCGACCTGCTGGCACAGATCGGGATCGCCCTGTTGCTGTTCGTGGTGGGCCTCAAGCTCGATGTGACGGTGGTCCGCACCATGGGCACTGTGGCTCTTGCCACGGGGCTCGGGCAGGTGGCCTTCACCTCCATAGTGGGATTCATCATTGCGATTCTCATGGGGATCGCGCTGGTGCCCGCCGTCTACATTGCAGTTGCGCTTACGTTTTCGAGTACGATCATCATCGTCAAACTTCTCTCGGACAAGCGGGAGATCGACTCCCTGCACGGCCGCATTGCGATCGGTTTTCTGATCGTGCAGGACATCGTGGTCGTGCTGGTCATGATCGCGCTGTCGGCCATCGGGGTTGGGGGCGAGCGGGCAGGATTGGGGCTGGAGGTAGCGGCTGTCGTGGCCAAGGGCCTGGGGTTCCTGGTTGTGATCGCACTCTTGATGCGTTTCGTTCTGCCCCGGTTGCTTCATCTGCTGGCACGTTCCACCGAATTGCTCGTGGTTTTTGCCATCGCATGGGCGGTGGCTCTGGCTGCCGCCGGCGATGCGATGGGATTCAGCAAGGAGGTGGGTGCGTTCGTGGCCGGCGTATCGCTGGCGTCAACCCAGTACCGGGAGGCGATAGGCGCCCGACTGGTGAGCCTGCGGGACTTTCTGTTGCTCTTCTTCTTCATCAACCTCGGCAGCCAACTGGATCTTTCCCTGCTCGGAGCCGAGCTGGGAAGGGCTACGATCTTCTCGTTCTTTGTGCTGATCGGCAACCCGTTGATCGTGATGGTCATCATGGGTCTGATGGGTTACCGCCGGCGCACCGGGTTTCTGGCGGGGCTCACGGTCGCTCAGATCAGCGAGTTTTCGCTCATCCTTGCAGCCCTGGGCCTGAGCCTGGGGCACATCGACAGGTCCACCATGGGGCTGATCACGCTGGTGGGCCTGGTCACCATAGGCCTGTCCACCTATTTGATCATCTATTCGCATCAGATCTACGAACGCATTGCGCCGGCACTGGCGGTGTTCGAGCGCAAGGTGGCGCATCGCGAAGAAGGCATGACTACGGGCGACTCGAAGGAACAGGCGGACGTGATTCTGTTCGGCATGGGGCGCTACGGGAGCAACATCGCCAGGCGACTCGGAGAGAAGGGTGTAAAGGTGCTCGGGGTGGATTTCGATCCCGAGGCCGTACAGCATTGTCAGCGGCGGGGTCTCGCCGCGCAATACGGCGATGCGGAGGATCCCGAGTTTCCCGGCACCCTGCCGCTTGATGAGGCCGAGACGGTGATCAGCTCGGTGCCGGACCGCCACGTGGGCCTGATTCTGCTTCACGCCCTGCGCGATCACGGCTACGCCGGTGAGATCTGGCTTACGGCCCACAGTGCGGCCGATGCCGACGCCCTGTACAACGCGGGGGCTGACCGGGTACTGCTGCCCTTTGCGGATGCGGCGAAGGAAGTGGCAGATCAGGTCATGGCAGATGATTCTGACGCCGCCGATTCACGCGGAGACGCGGACTAGAACGACAGGAGTGCTGTGGATGCCGAAACGATACTGGCTGATGAAATCCGAACCCGAAGTGTATTCGATCGACGACCTGGCCGGAGATGGTGAGACGGGGTGGGAAGGGGTGCGGAACTACAAGGCACGCAATCTTTTGCGGGACGAGATCCAGGTGGGAGACGGCGTTCTGTTCTATCACTCGAACGCCGATCCCCCCGGTGTGGCAGGATTGGCCGAAGTCGTGCGAGCCGGATATCCGGATCCCTTTCAGTTCCGGAAGGGTCACAAGTACCATGACCCCAAGGCCACGGACGACAAGCCCATCTGGTACTCGGTGGATATCAGGTTCGTGGAGCGACTTTCGCGCTTCGTGCCTCTCGGGGAACTCAGGGAGACGACGGGGCTCGAGAAGATGATGGTGGTAAAGAAGGGAGCCCGGCTCTCGGTGCAGCCGGTGACGGAATCGGAGTTCCGGATTGTTGCGGCACTTGGCCGGTGAGCCGTTGCTCAGGTGGGGCGTCTTGCTCGGGGTGGCCGCCGGCGTAGCGTGCGAGTCCACGGTGCTGGAGCCGGGATTGTCCGAGTTCGTGCTCGAAGAGGTTGTTGCCGGGCTTCAGGCGCCCATTCATCTGGCGGTCACTCCCATCGCATCCGATCAGCGGTTGTTTATTTCTGAACAGAGAGGTGTGATCCGGATCGTGGAAGACGGCACTCCAAGGACCGAGCACTTCCTGGATATACGCGATCGAGTCGTGTCCGGTGGAGAGCGGGGTCTCTTTTCCATGGCGTTCCATCCCGGCTATGAGAGTAACGGCTACTTCTACGTGAGTTACACGGGTGCGGGCGGCACGTCCCACGTCGAACGGTACACGGTGTCGGTGGATGCGGACATTGCCGACATCGCCAGCGCCTTCACCATCCTCACGGTGGCCCAGCCGTTCAGCAACCACAACGGCGGGCAGATCGCTTTCGGTGACGACGGCATGTTGTACATCGGATTGGGTGACGGTGGCAGCAGCGGAGATCCGCAGGGACACGGTCAGAACACCGCTACGCTGCTCGGTTCGATGCTCCGGATCGACGTGGACGGCGGCAGCCCGTACGCGATTCCACCCGACAATCCATTCGCGGGATCCACCAATGCGCAGCAGGAAATTTGGGCGTGGGGCCTGCGCAACCCGTGGCGCTGGTCGTTCGACCGGCCTTCCGGTCTGCTCTATCTGTCAGATGTGGGTCAGAGCAGGAGAGAAGAGATCAACGTGGTAGCGGCTGATGAGGGTGGTGTGAATTATGGGTGGGCCATCATGGAGGGGGATGAGTGTTACCAGGCTTCGACTTGTGACCAGACCGGACTCACACTCCCCGTACATACCTATGCAACGTCAGAGGGTTGCGCCGTCGTCGGTGGCTATGTGTACCGGGGGTCGGCCATCCCGGAACTCGCCGGACATTACGTGTACTCGGATCATTGCGGCCGCTGGCTGCGCAGCTTCCGCTATCAGAACGGTCAGGCCACATCACACGCCCAGTGGGGCGTGAGCGCGCCGGCCAACGTGCTGTCGCTGGGGCAGGATCGGGTGGGGGAGGTGTATGTGCTGGGGCAGAACGGCAGGATCTGGAGGGTGGCCAAGGGCCCGGCTTCATGACGCCGGAGCGGGTGGATTGACGTGCAGCCACCCGCCCCGACCCGCCGTGCTCATATCAACGGAACCTGAATATCTCGTCCGTGGTTGTCAGCCCGTCGATCGCGAGTCCCCCGACGATCAGGAACCGATTGTCCCGGATGTGAGCCGATGAGTGCCCGCTGCGCGGACCGAACATGGACGGAGCGATGAAAGCCCGTCCATCCTTCCGGACCCACTGAGTAGCGCCGGAATGCTGTGAACCATCCACATCGGTCGTGCCGCCGACGAGTAGCAGGTTGCGTCCCCAGGTCAGGTTGGCGGTGTGGTCCATCACACCTACGGCCAAGGGCAAGATCCGCAACAAGACGCCATCTGGACGAACGATTTCCACCGACGCGTGTACCAGCGAACCATCGGTACCGCCAGCCACCATTACGTAGCCATAGTCCGGGAGGTACGTCGCTGTATGGTTTCGCCTGGGGACGGAAAGATTGCCTCTGGGGGAGAAGGTGCCCGTAGATGGAATGTACATCTCCGTGCTCCTCAGAACCACAGGTGGTGCATGGGGATTGTCGAAGTCGCCGCCAAGGTCACCACCAATGATCAGCACCTGACCGGTGGGCAACAGCGTGGCGGTGTGGCGCTCGCGTCCAGTGGTCATCGAGCCAATGGCAGGGGAGAAGGTGCCGGTGGACGGGTCATAGATCTCCGCGCTCGCCAAGGCCGGCGGTACCAGACCAACCGAGACGCCACCGGTGATCAGTACCCGTCCGCTGGTCAATAGCGTTGCGGTATGTCGTGTTCTCGGGACCGTCATGCTGCCGGTCTCAATGAACGTACCTGTGGCAGGATCGTACAGTTCCGCATCCGCTACGGGAACCGCAAGGTCGGTGCTTACTCCTCCGGCGATGAGAACCATGCCGTTGGAAAGTCGCGTAGCGGTACCCCCGGCCCTCGGCGCGATCATGTTTCCCACCGGAGCAGATGTGGGGGTGCCGTCAGGTGGCGGCACCGTGAACACGTCCGCAGCATTCAGTGCTACTCCGAATCCACCTTCGCCCACCGCGATTCCGCCGGTGACCAGTACGGACGTAGCCTGCCGGGGCTGATACCAGCGAGGATCGAAGTGGTAGAAGGACAGCGGCGTGGCCCGTGCTGCAAGGCGCGGTGACCCGCCGATCTCTGTCCACTCTCCATCGATTGTGGGGGCTATGTAGCTGAACGACGTTGTGACCCCGGTAATCAGTTGGCTTTCCGGGAGGACAGCTTCGCAGTCAAGCAGGTCAGGGGCCCCGACTTCCAGAAACGTCATGGTTTGCGATGGGTCGTCCGGGTCGAGTCGTGCCAGTCGTCCCGCATCGGGTTCGCCGTGGTCGGTACAGACGGCGATTGACGCGGGCGCATGGAGCGTGAATCCGGGCCCTTGATCCGTTATGATTTCGTAGCACTCACCGGCCAGCATCACAGACCTGGGGAAGCATGCATCCGGGTCGCGCAGTCCCACAGCGATGCGAATCGTGCCGTCGAGCGCACCCGCCGGGATGTCTATTACGGCGTGTCCATCGGGCGCGTCGATCGTGGCTCCGGCCGGCCCCACCGCCGCTTCGATACACTCCTCAAGGGCGCCACACATGACGCCCGACTCGAGCCGGAACCTGATGGGCAGTGTCCGACCGTTCAGCAGGCCCACGTACTCACCAGTGTTGACGTTCCGCAGTTCCCGGCCGCTGCTCACCACGTCAACGTCGGCGTACCCCACGAGCAGGGTTCCCACGAGAACGTTGATCCGGTAGGTCGTCGCCGGATCCAGGTCGTAGTCTCCGGAGTGCCAGTTGACGATATAGTGCTCTGCGTCGTCGTCCACCCGGATGGTTTCCGAGCCGGGTCCGGTGGTGGTGGTGAACTCTGCCACCAGGGGATCCGTGCACTCCGACTCGTTCCAGGCGCAGATCTGCACCTTCGGGTCATAGGTGCCGTCGAAGATTCCGCCCGGCGACGGGGCCGGGACCAGCGGAGGAAGGAAGTAGAAGTGGCGGTTTCCGTCGCCGTGGATGGCGTCGGAGATATCCGCCTGCAGAGGATCCATAGGTGCGTCCACGATCTCGCCACAGGCGAGCACCAACGCAGCCGCCAGAACCGGAATAGTCAAGAACAGAGAGCCACGCATTTGATAGCCCCTCCCATGGTTTGGTTGTTCCGGTGTCCGTACTCCATCCGTTCACGCGAGACGACCAGCTACCAGAGAGTGGCGTCACCGGCAGCCAAAGAGGCTCATCCACCCGCTTGCCCACGCCCGTCGGCGGGCGTACCTTGGCACCTGATGACGGGGTGGAGGGCCACGGTGACCGGGCCCCTCCCTTTTAATGCAGCGCGCTATGACACAACCAGCCAACATCACACAGCCCCTCAAGGCTGCCGTCCGGGGCCGCCGCGAAGCCCTCGATGACCTCATGCCCGTCGTGTACGACGAGTTGCGGCGGATAGCGCACGCGCAGCTCAGGGGGGAAAGAATCGGTCACACATTGAACACCACCGGGCTGGTGCACGAGGCCTACCTCCGGCTCGTGAGCATCAACGAGGTCGACTGGCAGGACCGGGCGCACTTCTTCGCCATGGCATCGCGTGTCATGCGCCGGATTCTGATCGACTATGCGCGGGCGAGGAAACGGGAGAAGCGGGGAGGAGGCGCCGTTCGGGTCGAACTGGCGGACGTTCCCGACCTGCCGGTTGAGCAGTCTGACGATCTGCTGGACCTGGACAAGGCTCTGGATCGGCTGGCGAAGCAGAGCGAGCGGCAATGCCGGGTGGTAGAGTATCGCTGCTTTGGAGGGCTTTCCATCGAGGAGACCGCCGCCGTCCTGAACGTGTCCGTAGCCACGGTCAAGCGCGACTGGGCGTTCTGCCGAGCCTGGCTCAACCGCGAGCTTGGTGATGGCGCCACAGGCGAGCCCGCTCCCGCCTGACTCTTACCGATGACGCGGGACCGCTGGGAACGCGTTCAGGATCTGTTCTGCCGGGCCCTCGAACTGCCCTCCTCCGAACGGACGGCCTTCGTCACCACGGTTGCCGGAGATGACGAGGTCAGCGGCGAGGTTCTCCGGCTCCTCGACGCCCACGATACGCAGGGGCGTTTCGACAACGTTGCTGTACAGCTGAACGACCTCTGCGCGGAAGTGTCGTCATTCGCCCAGACCGGAATCATCGATCGACTGAGACGCGGATTGGGTGATCGCTACGATGTGGAGCGGGAACTGGCGCGGGGCGGTATGGCCGTGGTCTTCCTCGCGCGGGATCTCAAGCACGGTCGCAGGGTGGCGCTCAAGGTCCTGCCGCCGGCCGTGGCCCTCGGTGTTGGTCCCCAGCGGTTCCATCAGGAGATCGCCATAGCGGCGCAGCTGGCGCATCCTCACATCCTGCCGTTGCACGACTCAGGCGAAGCCGACGGCCTCCTCTATTACGTAATGCCTTACGTGGAAGACGAGTCGCTGCGCGACCGTTTGCGGCGGGAAGGCCCGCTGCCACTCGAGGAAGCGCTACGGATTGCGGGCCAGGTGGCGGATGCCCTGAACTACGCCCATGCGCGCGACGTGGTGCACCGCGACATCAAGCCGGAGAACATCCTGCTTCAGGCCGGACACGCGGTCGTCACTGATTTCGGTATTGCGCGGGCGATGACCGCGGCAGGCTCCGGGATAAGCGAGCCGGGGGTGGTGTTGGGCACCCCTGCATACATGAGTCCGGAGCAGTCATTGAGCGGCAAGGATCTGGACGGGCGCAGCGACATCTACAGCCTTGGCCTTGTGCTCTACGAGATGTTGGCGGGTGAGCCTCCCTTCTCCGGAGCGACGCCCAACACGATTCTTCGCAAGCAGATCGCGCTGCCGCCACCTCCCATTGACAGTTTGCGCCCTGACGTTCCAGAGAACGTGAAGGTCGCGCTGACTCGTGCGTTGGCCAAAGCTCCGGCCGACCGCTTCGCTGAGCCGAACGATTTCGCAGGCGCTCTGGTGAAGCCCACGGCGGGGGATGCCAAACCTGTAAACATACACCGGCGCAGCGTCATGATGGCTGCGGGCCTGTTTGCCGTCGTGGCAGCAGCGATCGGCGCATCGGCGATTCTGACCCGGTCTGGTCCGTCGGCTCATCCGGCCACCGCGCTGATTGCCGTGCTGCCACCGGCGCCGGTAGTGCAGGACACGAGTCTCCTTCGGCTGGGTCGGGATCTTGTGGTTACGCTGAGTACCAGCATGGATGGTGTTGGTGGCATCAGGACCGTTGACGCCACTGCGGTGCTCGCGCAGACCCGTGAGTCCGGCCCTCTGGCGCTGGACCCCGCTCTGCAGTTGGCCAGACTGCTTGGCGCGTCGGGAGCGGTACACGGGTCGATCGCCCGTGTGGGAGGCTCAGTGCGCATCGATCTGGGCCTGTTCACGACCGATGGTGGCGAGGCTGTGGCCAGGTCCTTTGTTGTTGCCGATTCACTCGACATTCCCGGGATGACGGATTCGCTGGCAGGCAGCCTGATACGGACCAGTTGGCGCACCCGCGCTCCGCCGCGTCCGACTCTGGCTGCAGTTACCACGCAGTCGATACCCGCGCTTCGTGCCTTTCTCGAAGGTGAACGGGCGGTGTTGGAAAACCGTTGGGAGGGTGCCGCACAGGCCTACTCCGCAGCCGTAAACGAGGATCCCGCATTCTGGCTTGCCTACTGGCGCTACGCGTACGCCAGCTGGTGGTATCTCAACGCCGTAGACCAGTCGGTGATCGACACGGTACGCGCGAACCGGCACCTGCTTCCGGAGCGTGACCGGCTTGTGTTCGAATCGTGGGTGACCGACAGCTTCACGGTGGGATTTGCGCGCGCCCGGGATGCGGTTGAGCGGTACCCGGACTACTGGGCTGCATGGATGCAGTACGGTGACTGGTTGTTTCATGCGGGACCGGTTTACGGACACGCGCTCACGGAGGCCCAGGCGGCGCTGGAGCGGGTCGTGGAACTCAACCCCGCGTTTCTGCCGGGTTGGGAGCATCTCTTTCAGCTGACCATCAGGTACGACACCGTGACGGCGAGGCGCGCACTGGACGCGCTGATCGATTCAGGTTTTCGTGAGATGACGGTTCGGGAGTTCGGATTTGACCTGACGCGTGTCTATCGGCTGGATCTTGAATGGGCGAGGTCCGGCGTGCTGAACGATGCGGTTGTCGACAGCGTAGCAGACGACCTGGTGCGCCGGGCCAGGGGTCGGGTTGGGGGCGGATCCAACCTGCCGCAGGTTCAGGCGGCCATCAGCCGCGGAGTGCTGGCACGAAACCCCGGCACCGGGATTTCCTCGATTCACGAACGCGTGCTTGCCGAGGCTCTTGCCGGATTGGGTGAGTGGGAATCTGCGGTGGCGATGGCGGCGAGGTATGCGCGTCGCCCCGAGGCGGACCGACTGGCGGCGTACCGCATGGCTGTTCTCGGCGCGTGGCTGGAAGTGCTGCCGCCGGCGGTTGCTCAGCGACATCGCGTAGCATCGGTACGACCCTCCGACGACGAGGAGGCGGATCGGCGGTGGAGGGCCGAGCTGGCATGGCTTGACGGGTTGATGGCGGCGGCACGCGGACACGCGGAAGAACTTTCGGGAGCGCGGGAGCGCGTGCGGGAAGCCGGGGCAAGCACCGTCGTAGTGGTGGATGCCTCACTTGCCGGGCTGGAGAAAGGCCTTGCGGGCGATCGGCGGCGCGCGGCTCAATTCCTCAAGGAACTCAACTGGGAGAATCCGGATGTGCTGGTCTCGGGTTGGGATGTCCATCCGTACGTGATCGCTGTGAGCCGGTTGGCTGCGGGGCGATGGTTGGCGGAACTCGGTGATACAACAGGGGCCGAACGAGTTATGCGTTGGTTCGATGCCGTATGGGCAATGGATGGATACAGATCAGCGCGGCGGGTGCTGATGGAAACGGTCCGGCCGGAGCGGCCCCGTTCATGAGACCGCTCCGGCATGCCGCCGTCAGCTACGGCACTATGTAGACTTCTGCCTGGATGCCGGGGGTGCCTCCCCCGGACCCGCCCGGTCCGGAAGTTCCCTGCAGGAACGTATTGCCACTATGTGTGGGTGGTTCACCGCCCACAATCAGAATTCCAATCGATGGACCGCCGCCGCCGCCACCACCGTTCCCGCCCGAGCCACCTCGGCCGCCGTTGCCTCCATGGCCGCCGGCCCCGATCCTGTCGGTCCCGACTACTGCCCCGAGCCCTCCGGCGCCACCCAGTCCGCCAGGCCCACCCAAGCCACCGTTACCACCCCGACCTCCCGACTCGGTTGCGATAACGCTCCCCGTGATTGTGACTTCGGCGGACTCAATGATCAGGATCGCGAATGAACCACCTCCACCATGGCCCCCAGTGCCACCGCCACCACCGCACCCGCTGGCTCCGCCGCCCCCCGCACCGTTCCCGCCACCGTCAGCGAGAAACAAGCCACCATCTTGCCCGCCGCCGCCCCCCCCGCCCCCTCCACCGCTACCCGCCGCACCCGGTGCTCCGGCGGTTCCGTTGGCCCGGACGTATCGACCGTCGAACACACTTCCGAAGCTCGATCCACCACTCCCCGACTGGCCGGGCTCACCATCGGCGCCGGCGTGGCCGAGCCCACCCGGAGATCCCGGGGTTGGATAGATGCCGCCGAGTCCTCCTGCTCCTCCCGCTCCCGCTGCAGGACCAAACCCTGTGGCCCCGGCAAGTCCCGGGTTGTTACCCCGCAGTCCGCCACGACCTCCGGCACCTCCACGGTTTCCCAGCTCGGCGTTGCAGAGAACGGTTCCCCCGGATCCCCCGTCGCCGTGCTCGCCGTTCGGGTCACCGGCCTGGCCCGGCTGCCCGTCTCCGCCGTTGGCGCCAGGTGCACCCGCTGTCCCGTTCGCTCCATCATGGCCGCTCCGCGATTGAACTCGGCTGTCGCGGATGGTGACTCCGGTGACCTGTGAGAGAACCATTCCATACGAGCTCAGATCCGCTCCGGGATCCGCGGCAAGGAAGGCTATTCCGTCCAGAGTCACATCCTCAACGGAATTCCCGGAGATCACCGGCTGGCCAGGCACAACTCCGACGATCGCGGTCTCGTGCAACGAGGGATCGCGAGTCCAGTTCGTGGGGTCAAATCCACCGTAGAGACTGACCGACGTGCTCAGTTCGATGTGTTCCTCATAGGAACCGGCCGCAATGTGCACCCGCGTCCTGCCCTCACCGACCGCCGCTACTATGGCCGCGCCGATGGTACGCTTTGGTTCATTCGGTTGGAGGCCGGCGTTGGCATCGTCTCCGGCCGGGCTTACGAAGACCGCTTCGAGCGGCTCCGGGTCGTCCAGGAAGGCGGTGAACACGGCAAAGGTGAGTGCCTCCCCGGTCTCCGAGTCTACCGCCCGGGCTTCCAATCGTTGGGGACCGGCCTGCCCCAACGTCCATCGTTCGATCGCAATCCCGTTCCGGTTGGTTATGGCCACGCCCGCGAATACATCCCCGCCACCGGCGATGACCCGGAAGTTCACGATCTGGTCGCGAACGACCCTTCCACGCGAGTCCTCAACCCGCACTACAACCGGCTCCGGCAACTCCTGTCCTGGGAATCCTGTCTGCCCGTCGCCGGATACCAAAGCGAGTGTCAGCGGGCCATCGAGGTCAGGAACGGTAGTTTGTCCGCAGCCGATGGATACCACCAGCGAGAAGCAAGCGAGCATCGCGATCCATGCCCTTGAAATGGACACTTGAAGCCTCCTTCGAACTCGAAGCCTTATGATGAACGACTGTGGCTGTATCAAGTCTGTTGGCGATATCGGATCCTTAAATGGCTCAGGAGATCCATGAGGGCGGCCGCCTGAACGTCCTCTTTTCAGGACACTTATAGCTCGATCAGACGGTGGTTCTCTTGATATAAGTGATTTGTTTATAATTAGTTACAAGGATGGGCCCGACTGCGGCACGCCACCTGCTTTTCTGTGGGTTGAACCAGTGTCAGGAGGTGGGTCATGAAGGCCATCATCACCGGCATCGCCCTCGCGGCGATCACCACTGTAGTGGCGGCCGGATCGGTTGCCGCGCAGACGGTCCGAATCGGCGTCTCGATCAACGTCCCGGGCGGGCATGTCAGTGGGTATCACGTACGTCCCGGTTACGTCGTGCGCCATACGTATTGTGAGCGGTCGGGACCTTACCGATACTGCTGGGATGCACCGGCGCGTGGCGCTCGCGGTACCGTGATCTATGTGTACGACACACGCGGGCCCATCATGCGTCAGGGCCGAGGACACGGTCGGCGATGGACGGCGCAGGACGAGCGTCGTTATCGGGATCTGGTACGCCGGCACCGGCGGCAGGCCGAGCGGGCGTACCTCCGGTGGCATGAATCCCGGTATCCGCACCGCTGGTCGCAGTGGGATGTGACTATTGTGTTGCGATAGCGTCTCCGCCCGTTGAGACCGGTGGTTACGGAATCCCCCGTCGCGCATGCGCGAGGGGGGATTTTCATGTCTGGGCTGATGGGAGCGTGCTTCTGCCCCCGGGGGACGCCAGGAGGTGAGCGACATCCCGCTGTCCCGCCAGTTCGGCGTCCACAGCCTCGCCGATTGCCCGGGCCTTGTCGAGATCGGCGGTGAGCTCGTCGGGTGAACCAACGCCGGCGTGGAGTCTGAGCAGGTTGAGCCTGATATGCTCCAGAGCGGCAACGGTCTGCTCCAGGCGTTCGCTTACCATGCTCCGGGTTGCTTCGAGGTTCCCCGGGCCCTCGCCTCTGGCGCTGCCATGATCGGCCGTCGCGATGGAGCGATTGAGTTCCTCTTCCCGCTGGCGCAACGCTGCGGCATGCTGCTTCAGGTGTTCGATGACGTCGGGAACGGTGGAGAACCGTTGGCGGACATGGCTCGGCATCTGGTCGAAGATACGGTCTGCGGCTGATGCCAGGGCAGCTTCTGTGTGCTGGCTGGTCTGTGCCAGAGATACGTCGGGTCTGCGGAGCCCGATCCCCGCGAGCCGGAACAGGAGGCGTCCGAAGCGGCCTGCGAGAAGCCGGTCGTATAGGGGAAGGGCCCGCAGCGGAGAGTCTTCGTCCACGCTGGGACCGGCACCGATGCCAACCAGGCCGGCTGCAAAGAAGATGATGAAGTTGAACGCGAGAAATGGGTCCTCGAACAGCGCCGGGATGGCCAGGCCGCCCCCGAAGATGGCCAGGGGGAAGCCGAAGCGTATCCATTGCTCGCGGTTTCGCCGAATCCGGCGCGCTCGACTGCGTCCGGTGAGTTCCATTTCTTCCTCAAGCGCCCGGGCCTCATCTGCCAGCGCGTCCAGTACGTGATCTGCATCCATGCCCTTCTCCAGTATGCGCCGTGCGTGCCCGATCATCATGGCAGGAAACGCCAACAACCACCCTGCCAGTACTGCGATAGCGACGATTGGTACGTGTGCGCCGCCTTGCCATGTCATATCGAGCATTCCGCCGAATATCGCGAACCAGTAGCCGACGACTCCCGCTGCACCCCCCACGATGCCCGCTTCCCGCAGATTGCGGAGCAGCGTTCGCACCTCCGGAGGCACCTCCTTCCGGGCCACGACTCCGGGGGCCACCGCTGTCGCCAGATCCGCAGCGGTAGAGAACCGCCGCAGTCGATCTCTCTCGAGGCACCGATCCACCGCTTCGGCAAGTTGCGGGGGGGCGTGCCGAGCGAGCGTTGCCACGCGCGGTGCCGGGGCACCGGCCTGTTGGTGCAGAACGGCGGGCAGGGTGGGTCCGTCGTATGGCAAGCGGCCCGTCAGAGCATGGAACGCGGTGACGCCCAAGGCGTAGATGTCGCTCCGCCCGTCGACAGAATCCCCCGTAGCCTGCTCGGGACTCATGTAGTGCAACGTGCCCACCAGCTCGCCCTGACCGGAGACGGCATCACCCCTGGCCACGCGCGCGATGCCGAAGTCAGTGACCATCGCCCGGCCGGAATCCCGTTCGATAAGAATGTTGTCGGGCTTGATATCCCGATGAACGATTCCTTCCTTGTGCGCGTATGCGAGTGCCCAGGCCACCTGCTGGACCACTCGTGCCACCTGTGACGGCGGGAGCCTTCCCCGACGGCGGATTTGCTGACCGAGCGATTCTCCGTCGACGAACGCCATAACGAAGTAGACCAAATCGTCACGTTCTTCGACCAGGTGAATCGGAACGATGTTCGGATGAGAGAGCCTGGCGGCGGTACGGGCTTCCCGGAGGAACCGTTCCTTCATGTCGTGGCTCGCCAGAAGCGGCGGCAGCAGCTTGACGGCAACTGGCCGGTCGAGCGCAACGTCACGGGCCAGGAATACGATGCCCATGCCGCCGCGGCCTATCTCGCGCTCGAGGGAATACCGGCCGGCTACTGCTCGCTGAAGGGCAAGAAACTCCTGAGAGGGGACCGGGCCGCTCATCGCTCGGCCGCCAGCAGGGCGTTCACCCGGCGTTCAATTTCCCGGACCCGATCGAGTTGTTCATTGATGATCCGAGCTGCGGCCGCGGAATTGCCTGATCGATACCGGTGTAGCGCATCCACCAGTTCGTTGAGGGCGGCTTCGCAGGCTGCGGTGGACTCCCCGAGCGCAGCGGCCCTGTCGGCTTCCAGCTCGCCGCGTTCGCCCATCATCGTGAGGCTGGTGATGCCATAATGGATCTGCTTCACCCTGTCAGTGATATCGGGCCAGGCAGTCCGCACGGCAGGCTGTCGAACCCACTCGGCGTTTATCCGCTGAGTTGCCCGGTCGATTGCGTCGGTCGGGCGCGGGTGCCCCGCATTTCTCATTCGGTCAAGCATCCACCCGAGCCAGGTGAACGTGGGGAACATGCGTTTCCCCGGGGTCTTCTCCTCATCCTTGGCGGAGCGTGGCAGCTCGCGGCGCACCACGCCCCTGGCGGCTTCGAGTGCGCGGTTCAGGCCGCCAGCGTCAGGAACCTCGACCGCCGCGTGAAGCTGTCTGAGGGCGGTCTCAGCTTCCCGCGAGGCGACATCCAGTGCTTCCAGTTCCCGTTCTGCAATCCCCTGAGCTGCGACGCGCGTCTGATGGAGTCGGGCGATGCGGGCGGTGAGCTGGCGGGCGAGCGCCGGCGCCGGCGGTGTCTCGCGCGGAACCATCTTCCTGGCATCATCCCAGCGGCGGTCGATTTCAGAGGATACCCGCCGCGCACCGGCCAGTCCCGGCTGGTCGCCGGCCGCTTCAGGAACGGGTGCGGACCTCCGGAAACGGATCGGTTTGAGCAGGATTGTCAGGAGCCGGTCCTCCATCCGGGAAAACCAGCTGGAACTCTCGGGGCGAGGCAAGGGCGGGAGCAGACTGGCCGCCGCTCTGCCGAGGAACTCGACGATAACGATGGCCAGGGATGCTGCGATCACCACGCCAATCGGCATCACGATCCATACAGCGAGGCTGGGCGCGTTCATCACCGAGGAATCGAACTGCCATTGGAGTAGTGTGAATATCGATCCGCCCACAGCCGCTATGTACATGACGGCGCGAAAGCGCTCCCGGAGTGCTCCCGTCGCCTCGAGTTCTTCACGCTGTCGGATGATCTCCATGTCGAGCGCATCCCGGAGTTCCGGCCAACCGAACCCTCGGCGGGAGAACGAGCGCAGGCTCACCACTACGTTGACGATCAGTATGAGGGCGGCCGCGAAGACGAACTGACGCAGAGTGGGCTCGTCCGGTGTGATAATGTGCGCTATGACGAAGATGAGACCGAACGCGGGTATCAGCATGAAGTCCCGCACCAGCCTCCGGATGGGCGAAGGCATGGGCGGCGGCGACACGCCTTCAGGGCCCAAAGCTTCGAGCAAGCGCTCCGCATCGGGCCAGCGGTCGCCGGGGTGTGGCGCGGTGCATCGTTCCAGCACGCTGCGGAGCTGTGGGTCCGGCCTCCGATCCAGGGCGCCGAAGTCAGGCGCCTCCTTTCGCAGCGCGACCTGCATCACGGAGGCGTTCGGGAAAGGCGCATTGCCGGCAAGCATGTAATACGCCACCAGGCCCAGTGCATAGAGATCGGCGCGGCCGTCCACGGACTCGCCGCCGGCCTGCTCCGGCGCCATGTACCTGAGGCTGCCCACTACGCTCCCCGGAGCGGTGAGGCCGGTGGTGTCTCCTTCCGCAACCTTGGCGATCCCGAAGTCAGACACCAGCGCCCGGTTGGTCGCGCGGTCCAGCAGAATATTTTCCGGCTTGATGTCGCGATGCACGATGCCTCGGGCATGCGCATACGCGAGCGCCCAGGCCACCTCGCGAACCACGCGCTTGGTGAGTGCCTGCGAGAGGGATCCCTCGCGTTCCACTCGTGCACGTATACTCTCGCCATCCACATAGCCCATTACGAACCAGACGAGATCGTCCTGTTCTCCGACGTCGTAGATCGGCACCATGTGGGGGTGTGAAAGCCCCGCCGCCATCTGCGCTTCGCGCACGAATCGCTTGCGGAGATCGTCGCGGTACGAGAACTCGGGAGGGAGAACCTTGATGGCAACATCGCGCCTGAGCCGCGTATCGGTGGCGCGGAAGACGATCCCCATGCCGCCACGTCCGATCTCGGGCCCAAGGCGGTAGGCGTCGCCGAGTGCCTGCGCCAGCCGTGTCGCGAGAGGGTTGCTCATCGGGGCTCCGGTGCGCGTGTTGAGGTCCCTACGCGCGGCGCGCGTGGAGGGTTTCAGGATGCACCGCTGGACGCCACGGCGCAACCGATGCCTTGGTTGACGATACCACCGGGGAGATTGTGGATGCCGTGTATCACGTCCATCTTCGGGTTGCCCCGGGGCTTCGATGGCCTTGGCCGGACCTGCCGGTGGAGGGCATGGTGATAAAGCACGGAAACTGGTCCAGGCGCACCTTTCTCGAGACGTCCGTCGCAGCGGGCGGGAGCCTGCTCCTGCCGAGCGCTCCGGCCATCATTACTTCCCAGCGCCTCCGTCCCGTGATGCCCAGCGGCATCCAGTCCGGCGACGTGACTGCACACAGGGCAATCATCTGGAGCCGTGCCGACCGCCCCGCCCGGATGCACGTTGAATGGTCCACCAGCGACCGCTTCACGGATGTGCGCCGGGTGAGTGGCCCCGCGGCGTCAGCCAACACCGGATTTACGGCGCACGTGGATCTCAGCCAGTTGCCGGCCGGCGAGCAGATCTTCTATCGCGTTCGATTCGAAAGCCTCACGCACCCGGGTGCGTATAGCGAACCGCTGGTGGGCCGGTTACGCACGGCGCCAGCGGATGCACGCCCGGTGCGGCTTGCCTGGTCGGCCGACTGTGTGGGACAGGGATGGGGAATCGATCGCGACCGCGGTGGCCTGCGGATGTTCGAGGCGCTCAGGCGGGCGGAGCCGGACGTCTTCGTTCACTCAGGCGACATCATCTACGCCGACAATCCACTCGCTCCCGAGGTGGCGTTGCCCGACGGGACGGTGTGGCGCAACCTTGTGACCGAGGCCAAGTCCAAGGTGGCTGAGACCCTGGACGAATTCCGGGGGAACTTTGCATATCATCTCCTCGACAGTCAGGCGAGAGCCTTCCACGCGGCCGTCCCGATGATAGCGCAGTGGGATGACCACGAGGTCGTCAACAACTGGTTTCCCGGCCAGATGCTGGACGACGACGATCGTTATGCGGTGAAGAGCGTGGACCTGCTGGCCGCGCGCGCGCGGCGCGCGATGTTCGAGTTCCTCCCGCTGAGAAGACACCCGGACGACGCCGAGCGGATATACCGCAGGTTCTCGTACGGCCCCCTGCTCGACATCTTCGTGGTGGATTTGCGCAGCTGGCGGGGGCCCAACAGCCCCAACCTGCAGCGTGAGCGCTCGGCCAAGACGGCAATGATGGGGGACGAGCAGCTGGCGTGGCTCAAGCGGTCGCTCAGGGAGAGCCGCGCGGCCTGGAAGGTGATCGCGAGCGACATGCCGATCGGACTCGTGGTCACCGACCGCATGCGCGACGGTTTGCTCACGTACGAAGCCTGGGCCAATGCGGATCATGGTCCGCCGGCCGGCCGCGAACTGGAGCTGGCCGATCTCCTCGCGTTCATGAAGCGCGAGAGAATAAGAAACGTGGTGTGGATCACGGGAGACGTGCATTATGCCGCGGCCCATCACTACTCGCCGGAGCGGGCGGCATTCACGGAGTTCGATCCGTTCTGGGAGTTCGTAGCTGGTCCGATGCACGCGGGAAGCTTCGGGCCCAATCCGCAGGACCGCACCTTCGGACCAGAGGTGCGGTTCAGTCGTGCTGCCGGCGACCGTCCGAACCGCCCGCCGAGCGACGGTCTTCAGTTCTATGGAACGCTGGATCTGGATCCTGCGACCAGGGCGTTGACTGCCGGTGTCTTTGACGTGAGCGGGCAGCGGCTATGGGCTACTGAGATTCAGCCTGAATGATCTTCTCAGTCCGACCTGAGCCAGATGAATACCTGTGATGAGCACGCGGATCGAGGACCGGCGGCTCCCATGGATCGGGAACCTGTGCGTGAGGCGGAGAACGGTTGCCGGTCGAGGAACATGGCGTACCTTGGGATTACTTCCACTGCTTCCGCATCCATGGCAGCGAATTCGTCCAGCGACCGGAAGGTGGGCGCACCGTCCAGGTACACGCACGGACTGGTTCCCGCCCTTGTCCGCACATCCGCGATGTCCAGTACGGACGCTCCGGCGCGCCGGTCCAGATCGTCACGGGTAAGCATCGTGGTCATGGCGCGCGATGCCCACCGGCGGTTGAACGAATAATCGAGCCAGTAGGTGTGTGCTACACCGCGCAGTGCTCCTGAACCCGGGGCAAGCTGGATACTGACCACACGGGCCGAATCCTCGGGAACGATCACTGAAACGAACTGCGCTTCGTAGCCTTCCGCACTGACGCGCAGGAGATGCCGTCCTGCCGGGAAATCCGGCACCTGGAACCAGCCGTCATCGCCGGTACGAATCCGGCGGGCCGTGAGGGCGGCCGACACCATCGCTCCGGGGATCGGCCGCATGTTCGGGTCGTGCACCACACCCGACAGCCCGCTGCTGCCAGCCTCCACGACTATTTCCTCCAGCAGCAGCGGGTGCCGGAGCATCACGATCTCCAACTGGAGGATCTCACCGAACGGACGGACAACCTGCTGCGTTACCGGCAGGTAACCGATCCGGCGAACCTGGAGGGTATGTGCGCCCGGGGGTACGTCGGTGAAGCGGAACGTGCCGTCGAATTCCGTGATTCTGATCTCATGCCGCTCGGCCAGAATCACGGTTACGCCGGACAGGGGTGCACCTTCGGAGTCACTCACGACGCCGGCGATAACGTTCGTCGCCGGCGTCAGAGCCTCCTGGGCCGCCAGGGGTTGCGACATGACCACGAGTACGGGGAGAAGCCTTGTGCAAGACGGCAAACCTGTCATTCGCTCCGCCTCATCTCGGGAACACCCTCAGTTGCTCCTGAGCCAGATGTACACCCTGGCGGTGCAGGCCGACCGGGGGTCTCTGGCGCCGATGGATCTGCTGCCCGTGCGTGATCTCGAAAAGGGCTGACGGTTCAGGAACAGCGCGTGCGCGGGGACCACATCCACAGTCTCAACTTCGGTAGCGTTGAAGAAATCAAGCGGCAGCGCACTCAGCAAACCGTCAACGTACACGCACGGACTGCTACCTGCCTGTGCACGCACGTCGGACACGTCGAGCACCGTAGCCGCCGGTCGTCGGTCGAGATCATCACGGGTCAGTGTCGTCACCAAAGCGTTCGATGCCCAGCGGCGGGAGAACGAGTAACTATCCCAGGCAACCCGCGCAATGTCCCTGCGCCCGCCGGGCCCGGGCGTGAGCTGAATGCTCACGACGCGAATCGAGTCGTCCGGGACCGTGACGGAAAAGAACCGGTGTCGGTAGCCATCTGCGCTGACTCGCAGAAGATGTTTCCCTGCGGGGAAGTCCGGAACCCGGAACCAGCCGTCGTCGCCCGTGCGGATGCGCCGGGCCGTCCGGTTGCCGGACACATCCGCACTCCGGATTGGTTCCATGCCGGGTCCATGGACGACTCCGAAGAGCCCCCTGCCACCCGCCTCCACAACAATCTCTTCCAGCATGAGTGGGTGTCGGATCAGGGCTATCTCTACCGTGGCTACTGCGCCCGGAGCGCGTTCGATGCGATGCTCCTCCGGCAGATAGCCGATCCGGCGGACGCGGAGAGTATACGCCCCCGGCGGGACGCCGGTGAACCGGAACCTTCCGTCGACATCCGTGATCACGATATCGTTGCGCTCAACCAGAGTAACGGAGACCCCGGAGAGAGGTACGCCTTCAGCAGTTCGAACAACGCCCTCGATCACGTTCGTCGACGGCGTGGCACGTTCCTGAGCGGCCACTTCAGATGGGGCCGCAACCAGCAGTCCAATCG
>CAZTIV010000023.1:0-38925 GCA_964613905.1 uncultured Gemmatimonadaceae bacterium
CGGCAGGCGCGCGTGGAACCCTACGTTCGCGATGGCCGGCTGTACGTCGTGGTCACCGATGAGCTCGACGTGCAACGGGTGCAGGCTTTCAGGATTGTCGCACCGTGATGGAACTGTTGCCGCCCATTCTGTTCAGGGGTTTGGCCTTCGCCATCGTGGCAGCGGTGAGTGCCGCTGGGTATCCTGGACCCGCCCAGGCGCAGGAGCTTCGTCGCGTCTCCGGGCAGGTTCTCGCCCAGCAGGACAGCACTCCTCTCCCCGCCGTGCTGGTCACCGCCCTGGGTACCGGCCGTCGTACCGAAACGGACGCGGCCGGCAGATTCGTGCTGCCCGGCCTGCCGGCCGGCGCGATCCGCCTGAGTTTCGAGCGCACAGGTATGGATCCGGACACGATCACCCTTCTCCCGGGCCGCGACACGGTCACCGTCTACCTGCGCGTGCGTCCGCACCTGCTGGGCGCCGTGATGGTCGAGGCCGCCGTGGTTGCACGGGAGCGCTTCGAGCTCGAAGCGCAGACGAGCACGGTGTCGTTCGACCGCGCCGAGCTCGCGGCCGCTCCGTCGGTGGGCGATCCCGATGTCCAGCGCGTGGCCCAGCTGCTTCCGGGTACGGTCGCCCGTAACGACTTCTCGACCGGGCTGAACGTGCGCGGTGGCGAGGCGGACCAGAACCTGATCAGGCTTGACGGAATTACAGTGTTCAACCCCGCCCATCTCGGTGGTGTGTTCACCGTGTTCGATGCCGGTGCGGTGGACCGGGTGGACATCATCACGGGTGCGTTTCCGGCCGAGTTCGGCGGGCGCCTGAGCGGGGTACTCGATATTGGCGTCAGGCCGGGACGTCCCGCCCATCACGCCACCCTGGGGCTGTCTGTGTTGTCGGGCCGGACGCTGCTGGAGGGGCCCGTGCCGGGCACGGGCGCCACTTATCTCGTGGCGGGTCGCCGGACGTATGTGGATCAGATCCTCGGGGGAATCGGCGAAGACGATTTCGGCTACTACTTCGGAGACGTGCTGGGCAAGGTGCAGGCACCATTGCCGGGCGGCGGATCAGTGAGCGCTACCGGATACTGGGGCCGCGACCGGCTGCATTTCCCGTGGAGGCAGGCGAACGAGGAACAGGATCGGGTGGATTTCTTCTCGGTGTGGGGGAACCGTCTGGCGGGCATAACCATCCGTCAGCCATTCGGTCGCGTAACGGTGGAGCAGCGCGCCAGCGTGAGCACGTTCTTCGTGGATCTGGAATACACGGGCGGGTACCTCGAGGCCGAGAACGTGGCCCGGGTGGCATCCGTGCAGACGATGCTGGAGGTCAACGCCGGCGGCGGCCACCGGATCCGGCTGGGCGGCGGCTACGAGAGCTACAACTTCCGCATGGATGTCGATCGCAATCAGATCGACCAGCGGCTGCAGAACCTGCGTTCGCGTCCCTGGATCGGTTCGTTTTTCGTTGAAAACCAGTGGCAGCCGTTCCAGAGCCTGATGCTGCGTCCCGGCATGCGGGTTGAGCGGATAGGCGGCGGTGCCGACACCACCGTGGTGTCACCGCGGATAAGCGGGAAGCTGTTCGTGACGCGCGACCTTGCTGTTACGGCTTCCGCCGGACGCTACTTCCAGGCCATCCACTCGATTCGCGATCAGGAGTTGCCGGTGGTTCTCGTGGATACCTGGGTCGGGTCGGATGCCACGACGCCGGTTTCGCGCGCGCATCATCTGGTGCTGGGAGTGGAGCGATGGTTCCGCGGCGGTGTTTCGTTAACGGTCGAAGGATACGGCAAGCGGTTCGACAGGCTTGCCATGCACAATCCCGGGGATGACCCCGCCGTGGAGGGCGACGAGCTGATTCCGGCGGACGGTGGCGCGCACGGGCTCGAGGTGCTGCTCAGGCGGCACGCGGGGCCGGTAAGCGGCTGGATTGCGTATTCGTATGCGTGGACCATCAGGCATACGGAGACCCAACGGTTTCATCCCGCGCACGACCGCCGCCACACGCTGAACATCGTGGCGCAGTCTCCCGGCCCGCTGGGCAGCCAGATGGGTGTCCGATGGGGCTACGGTTCGCCTCTTCCATACACGGGTTTCGAGGGGCAGTGGATCCACCGCCGCTACAATGTTTCCCAGCACGGTTTCTTTGCCGGAATCAGGGACGTTGTGGAAGGTGGGATCAACGAGGAGAGGTTCCCGGCGTACTCCCGGCTCGACGTGTCCTTTCAGTGGTCTGCGCGGTGGCTGGGCGGAATCTGGCGGCCCTACCTGCATGTGGTGAATCTGTACAACCGCCGCAACGTTTTTGTGTACATGTTCGACTACTCAACGTCGCCGGCCACACGGTCGGGGTATTCGCAGCTGCCCATCCTGCCCACGATCGGCGTGGAGGTGGAGTTCTGATGCGCTCGGCCGCGTCGAGCCGGTCAGTCGCGCTGTTGGCCTGCTGGGCCCTGGCTGCGTGCGAGCTGCCGGAGGTGACTCTGCCGGCGACCGAAGAGGTCCTGGTGGTTCAGAGCGTACTCCGTCCGGACCACCCCCAACAGTTCGTCGTGGTTGAGCGCTCTCTGACCGGCGCCACCGAAGCAGGCCAGACCGGCAGGCAGATTCCACCCAGCGCTCCCGACCTCCCAATGACCGGCGCAACCGTGATCCTTTCCAACGAATCGTTTCCCGAGGATCCATGCGGCAGCGAGGTCTTGTTCGACCGGGCTCCCGTCTCCCCGGATCTGACGGCCGCATCAGGAGTCTACTGGGGGCCGGTGGGCTGTCCCACCCTCCGTTCGGGCGACCGGATCAGGTTGAGGGTCGAGACGGGTGACGGGCGTGTGGTGCGCGGTGCCACTGTGGTTCCGTGGTTTGAGGAGACGACTTTCCGGGTGCGGGGTGAGGTGGTGGCACCCGGAGAGGCTGCCTCGTTCAACCGGGACCGTGACACGATCGCGGTGGAGGTTTCGGGTGGTGCCTTTCGGGCACTTCAGCTCGAAGCGGTGCGTCTGGGCCGCCCATGGGACGTGAGTTTGCGCACCTTCTCCACAACTTCCGACCTCACCGTAGCAGGTAATCACCGCGAAGTTTTCTCGGGCGGAATTGCCGAGAATGCATTCTTCGGAGGAAGATCATACGAAGTGCTGGTGGGCGTCTCCGACACGAACTTCTACGATTTTGCGCGCTCCCGCGGACATCCATGGACCGGACGGGGATTCCTGAATCACCTCGAAGGCGGGGTGGGCGTATTCGGGAGCCTGGTGGCCTTTTCGCACTTCCTGCACGTGGAGGCGGATCAGACTGATGAGCGGGAGGGCCGTTACAGGCTCCAGGGCACGTTGGGAGGTGTGCCGGTGGACATTGAGTTGGACCTGTATCTGGGGGACCCCGCGGCGGAAGGCCGTGCGTTCTCGGCTTTTCTGTCGGGTACATGGATCCGGCGTGTGGCGACACTTCTGGGAGCTACCTGGGTGATGGAGCCGATAGACCTGGCGAGCGTGGATGGCCGTTTCGACGGAGCCGACTTCCGGGCCACGATTCCCACGCGGCACGTCTCGATCGCAGGCGAGGGTCCTCTCCTGGAAGTGACGATGAGGGGAACGCAGTCGGACACGTTCAGCGTTACGGTGGAGATGCTGGAGGGCATCTCTCCAACGCTGCTTGGTACGCTGGCGGCAGAGCGGTTATAGACCGGGCACGGCCTGCCTCAGCAGTTACTCAGAAGCTGTGCCGCACTCTCATCAGTACCAGTCGGCCGAGTAGTGGCGAGCCCACCATCTGCCGGTGCCGATTGTTGAGGATGTTCGTCCCGGTGAGCGAGATCTCGGTGCCGCGGAAGAAGGGCAGGGCGTAAGACACGTTGGCGTCCATCAGTACGTAGCGATCTATCGTGCCAGCGAAGGCGCCGGAGACCACAGGGAACTCATCAACCATCCGTCCGCGGAGTTCGGCCGCGAGGCCGGCCAGGTCGTCGCGGTACTGGATGGCCAGGCTGCCCTTGTGCTTGGGTGCATTGAGCGAGATGTCGGCGATGCCGTCCAGGTCACGGAAGATGTTCTTGTCCACGAACGAGTAGCTGCCGGTGAAGCTGATCTGATCGTTGACCAGCAGCTTGGCGCCCACATCGGCGCCCAGCAGATCAACCTGACCGAAGTTCCGGTATGTGAGAATCAGGTCGGCGGGGTTCCCGGGTGTCTGCTCCGGGGTCACCGTGGCCAGCGGGATACCGGTCACGTCCGGGTTCCCGTCAATGCCGGCCATGCCGGCTGCGATCTGGGCAGCCTGACCGACCGACATGAAGTTCGACAGGTACACGCCCAGTGTCGTCCGGTCGAGGAAGACATTGGGTGTCTCTACGCGCAGTGGCCCCACGAAATTCTCGACCCGGGTGAAGTACGCGTCGATGCCAAGGGACAACCGGTTCCCCACGAGGCCCTTGTAACCGGCCTCGAATGTGTTGGTGATGGTGGGAACCATCGGATCGACGTCGAATACGTTGTTGACGGTCGTGAAGAAGGCTCCCTCAGGATCGGGCTGAAGGGCGCGCATCACGGTGCCGACGTCCGCGGCCGTGGGAGCTGGAATACCGCTCAGGTCAATACCGGTCTGCTGCTGGAAGATCTGAACGGCCGCATCCCAGAACAGCGTGGCGTCGAGCGGGAGCGGCGTGGCCGGACCACCCATCGCACCGGGTGTGAACGGCGAGCGCATGCAGAGGTCGCCGGCGCAATCCCGGCGGAAGGTGAATCCGGTGGTATGCGGTACACCGCTCGCCCGGATGCCGAACGGCAGCGGGCCCAACTGTCCGGCACTGATGTCCAGGAACAGGTTGTTGCTGGTTGGCTGATCGAAACCGCGGTTGTAAGTGATCCTGAGGGTGTGTTCGGCCGTGGGCCTGAACACGAATGCCGCGCGGGGCGAAAACACCGGTTTGTCCACCCGGTCGTGATAGTCCACTCGCGCAGCCGCCACGAAGTCGAGCAACGGGCTCACCGCCGTTTCGGATTGCAGATAGACACCGGCTTCCGTGATGTTGTCATCTCCCTCGTTACGTCCCGTAATCGTGCCTTCGGTCCGCGGCACGGTCCGGATGAAATCGGCTCCGTAGGTGAAGCGCTGGCGATCTCCCAGACTGGCCCCGTGCTGAAGCTGTCCCACCCAGAGCACCGAGTTGTCGACGATGAGATTGCCGTCCCTCAGTGTGTAGGAGTCGCCCGCGTCGCTCATGTTGATGTAGGCCTGCGCGAACAGCATCCCGTGGGTGAACCGTGCCTGAGCGTAGGTGTAGCGCCAGTTCCGTCCCTGTGCACCGCCGATGCCGGTCAGCTCAACGCTGTTTACGAGCTGGCTCACCCCGCTCGACAGGATCAGCCCGGTTTCATCTCCCAGCCGGAAGTCCACACGTGCCTCTCCGGCAAACCGTTCCGCGGTAAAGTCTCTGGCACCGATGAGCAGCGTGCCGGGATCGGCTCCTCCGTCGATGGCAAGCTGCCGCAGCCCCTCTTCGACCGGATCCATGTACTGCCAGTCCTCACCCCGGAAGTACAGGCCCGAAACCTTGAGGCCCACATTCTCTCCGACGACGCTTGCGTGCCGGAAGGTTCCCTGCATCACTTCACGGCCGTCGGGGGCGTCCCCGCTCCGCATGCCGCCGGTGAGACTCACGCTCGTGCCCTGAGCATCCAGCGGTGACCGCGTGAGAATGTGCATGACCCCGTTCGAGGTGTTCGGGCCGTACAGAGCCGACCCCGGACCGAGTACCACCTCGATCTTCTCGACGTCCTCGTTGGTGGCGGGAATCAGGTTGTAGGCATTGAACCGGAGCGACGGTACCGACGCCCAGCGGTGATCTGTGAGCACGAACAGCGCGCCGGAAAACACGTTATTGAAGCCACGGGCCACTACGTTATGCTGCGAAAGGCCCGACGTCACGACGTCCACACCCGGCGTGCCGACCACGTGGTCCACCGCGGTCACAGCGGGGCGCTCCTGAATCTCCCTCGTGTCCACCGTGTAGGTGGATGCCGGCGCTTCGAGGGCACGTTCCTCCACGCGCGAACCCGTAACCACCACCGGGTTGAGACGGAGGGCGTGGGTTACGAGTTCGACGTCACCGAGCGCTACGGCCTCGTCGCGCACCACGATCCCGTCAATGCGCCGCGGTTCGTAACCGATGGCCCGGAACACCAGCGCATAACGCCCCTGCTCCGCTACCGCAAACCGGAAGACTCCATCCGCCTGGGTCACGACGGTGCCGGCCACGGCGCCATCCGGCGCAAGCAGTTCCACTCTGATCCCCTGGGCAGCGTCACGGGTTGCGGCGCTCACCGCGCGACCGCTCACGCTTCTCTGCTGCGCCGCTGCATCTGCTGACGAGGCGACCGCGATGAGGAAGGCCAGCACCAACTCGATACGCGGCTTCATACTCCGTCCCCTGCCGTTGAGGTTCAGTTCCCCTGCATAACGGCGATATGGTGTCGCGCGGTACCCGGGCCCGCAATGGGGCCGTTGCCGAAGCCTGTCCGGGATGCAACTGGGCCCACCCACCAGAGGGTCAAACCACGCTGCCGAAGACGTGATGTAAGTTGTTCATTTACAATGTGTTGCGATGACGAAAGTCCATTGATTGCGCCGCTCGATCGTGGTATATTTCACAGACCTCGCGAAGGGGTCCTTTCCGACCCCTTTTTGCGTTTCTGGCTCACGGCTCACCGCGTACGGAAAACATGACCGCCCCTAACCAACGCGAACGCATCCTCCCGCGCCTCATCGAAGACGAGATGAAGGAATCGTTCATCGACTACTCGATGAGCGTGATCGTGTCCCGCGCCCTCCCCGACGTGCGGGACGGTCTGAAGCCTGTGCACCGCCGCATCCTGTATGCGATGAGCGACCTGGGCCTCACACCCGGTCGCCCATACAAGAAGTCCGCTTCGGTCGTCGGCGAAGTGCTCGGCAAGTACCACCCGCACGGCGACTCGGCCGTTTACGACTCGCTGGTGCGCATGGTGCAGGACTTCTCACTTCGATATCCGTTGGTGGACGGACAGGGGAACTTCGGTTCCGTGGACGGCGACAGCGCGGCTGCGTACCGGTACACGGAAGCCCGCCTGACGCCGCTGGCCATCGAGATGCTGGCGGACATCGACAAGGGAACCGTCGATTTCATCCCCAACTTCGACGACCGGCTGGAGGAGCCCACGGTGCTTCCGGCCAAGGTACCGAACCTGCTGGTCAACGGTTCCTCTGGTATTGCCGTGGGGATGGCCACAAATGTCCCGCCACACAACCTGCGCGAGGTGGGCGCGGCCGTCCGGCATCTGGTTGACAATCCCGACTGCTCGATTGCCGACCTGCGCAAGCATGTCAAGGGTCCGGATTTCCCCACGGGCGGATTCATCTACGGCCGTGAGGGAATAGCCGAATGCTACGAGACCGGCCGAGGCCGGATCGTGATGCGGGCGCGGGCACAGGTCGAGGAGAAGGAGTCATCCGGCAAGCTGCGCATCGTGGTGACCGAGATCCCGTTCATGGTGAACAAGTCGAGCCTGCTCAAGCAGATCGCAGATCAGGTGCACAGCAAGAAGGTCACGGAGATTTCGGACCTGAGGGACGAGTCCGACCGCGACGGCATGCGGATCGTGATCGAACTCAAGCGGGATGCAAACGCGGAAGTGGTCCTGAATCAGCTGTACAAGGGCACGCAGCTGCAGGCCACATTTGGCGCGATCATGCTGTCGCTGGTGAACGGCGAGCCGAAGATCCTGAATCTCAGGGAAATTCTGCAGGCGTTCGTGGACCACCGGCACCAGGTGATAACGCGCCGTGCCGAGTTCGATCACCGCCAGGCGAAGGCCCGTGAGCACATCCTTGAAGGGCTCAAGATTGCCGTCGACAACATCGACGAGGTCATCAGGATCATCCGCGGTGCGAAGGATGTGGAGACCGCGGATGCGCAGCTCAGGAAGCGGTTCGGTCTCTCGGAGCTTCAGAGCAAGGCCATCCTCGACATGCGGCTTGCCCGGCTCACGGCGCTCGAGCGAGACAAGCTCGATTCGGAGCTCAAGGAAGTGCAGGCACAGATCCGCGAGCTCGAGTCGATCCTCGAGTCACGCGAAAGGCGGATGGGGATCCTCAAGCAGGAGATGGAGGAGATGGAGAAGAAGTACGGCGACGGGCGCCGGACCGAGATCGTGGCCGATCAGGGCGACTTCAGCGTCGAGGACCTGATCGCCGACGAAGACATGGTGATCACGATCTCGCACAGCGGCTACATCAAGCGCATCCCGGTGAGCACGTACCGCAGGCAGCGGCGCGGTGGTCGCGGCCTCGCCGGTATGGGTACCAAGGAAGACGACTGGGTGGAGCACCTGTTTGTGGCTTCCACGCACGATTACGTGCTCTTCTTCACGCAGAACGGTCAGGTGTACTGGCTCAAGGTCTATGATATCCCGCAGGGCGGCAGGGCGGCCCGGGGCAAGCCGGTCATCAACCTGATCGACATCAAACCCGGAGAACATATTGCCGCGTTCGTGGCGGTGCGGACCTTCGACGACCAGCACCACCTCATGTTTGCCACGGCCAATGGCACCGTGAAGAAGACGGTGCTCTCGGCGTACGGTAACCCGCGCTCCAACGGCATCAACGCCATCAACATCGAGCCGGGGGACGAGCTGATCGAAGTCCAGGTAACCGACGGCAGCAACGACGTCGTGCTGGCTACGGCCCACGGGATGAGCATCCGCTTCCATGAGAGCGATGTGCGCGAAATGGGGCGTGCCACGACTGGCGTTCGTGGTATCCTGCTGGAGGCAGGGGACCGTGTCATAGGGATGGTGGTAATCCGACGCGAGGCAACGCTGCTGGTGGTTACCGAGAAGGGCCTGGGTAAGCGCTCTGAGCTTTCCGAGTACCGGGTGCAGAAGCGCGGAGGCAAGGGGATAATCACGCTCAAGCGCACCGAGAAGACGGGATCCATTGTGGCGCTCAAGGAAGTTCTTCCCGATGACGAGCTCATGATGATCACTCGGCACGGAGTCATCATCCGCGTACCGGTATCCGGCATCCGGGTTATCGGCCGGAACACGCAGGGAGTGCGCGTGATGAACCTCGATTCCGGTGACACGGTTGTGGACGTGACGCGCGTCGTGCGCGAAGAGAACGGTAACGGGACGGTGAACAGTGAGGAGGCTGATGACGCCGATGGTACGGTCGTGGTTGAAGGTCAGGATCAGCGGGAACTGGACGTCTAGGTGACCCTCAACGCCGTCGATCAATCCGTACCTCTCGTGAACGCCGAGGCGATCCGCGAGGCCGCCCGCGGATTGGCCGGCGTTGCGGTCCGGACGCCTCTGAAGGAATGTCAGCCTCTCTCTCTCGCAGCCGGCGTCCCGGTGTACCTCAAGTGCGAGCATCTGCAGCCCACGGGCGCCTTCAAGCTGAGGGGTGCCTGGACCGCCGTGCGACGGCTCTCCGAAGAGGCACGCGCCCGCGGTATCATCACCTTTTCCAGTGGCAATCACGGGCAGGCGGTGGCATTCGCCGCCCGGCGGCTTGGGGTGAGGGCTGTTGTGGTCATGCCCGAACACGCGCCGCGTTCCAAAGTAGAGGGTGTGAAACGGTGGGGCGGTGAGGTGGTCTTTGCCGGCAAATCCTCCGAAGAACGTCTGGTGCTGGCGCGCGAACGCGTCGAACGCGAGGGGTTCACCATGGTGCCGCCCTTCGATCACGCCGACGTGGTGGCGGGTCAGGGCACGGTGGGCCTGGAGATCGCCGAAGACCTGCCCGACGTTGCTCACGTAGCGGTTCCCGTGGGGGGTGGCGGACTGCTGGCAGGTGTGACCATTGCGCTCGCCGAAGTGGCACCGGCCGCTCGGGTGACGGCAGTAGAGCCCGTAGGGGCGGCGTGTCTCAAGGCGGCCCTGGATGCCGGCCGCGTGGTCCGGCTTGACAGGAGTTTCAGCATAGCCGACGGACTGATGCCGGTGGCCGTTGGTGCCATCCCGCTGGCCCATGTGCAGGGTCGGGTGAACGTGGTGCTCGTGACCGAGGATCAGATAGCCGAGACCACAGTCTGGCTTGGCCGTCAGGGCTACCGGGTTGAGCCGTCAGGGGCCGCAACCACGGCGGCGCTCAGGGCCGGCCTGTTCCGGCCCACCGGCCCCACGGTGTTGATAGTGAGTGGCGGCAACGTTGATGACGAACTGCTGAAGCGCCTTGCTGGGGGAACGGTCGCGTGAGCAATCCCACCGGCAAGATCGTAGTGGCCGACGACGATAAGGCTCTGCTTTCCACGCTCACCTACATCCTCAAGGATCAGGGCCATTCCGTGGTAGCGCTCGAAGGGGGCGAGAAGCTGCTCCAGACGCTGGAAGCGGAACAACCAGACCTGTTGATGCTCGATATCATGATGCCGCGTATCGACGGGCTGCAGTTACTGGAGAAGATCAAGTCGGATTCACGCTGGGCCGCCATGCCGATCCTCATGATTTCCTCGATGCCGCCGGAAGAGGCGACCGCCAGGTCACTGGGCCTTGGAGCCGACGATTTCATCCCCAAACCGTTCCGGGTGCGGGAACTGGTGGCGCGGGTCAACGCGAGGCTTCGCCAGGGCCAGGTGCTGAAACAGGTCTACAGGGAGGCCCAACGGAAGACGGAGGAAGCGCGCGTCCGAGCCGAGATGGTGGATATCCTTCAGGAGATCACAGACTCGCTCAAGCCGGACGAAATCTATCACATACTGGCCCGGCGAGTCGCCCGGGTGCTCGAGCTGTCCAAGTGTTCGATGGTGCTGGCCATGCCCGGGGATGAACTGGGCCTGGTGGTGACCTCCTACGAAAACCCAATGTTGCGCAACCTGGAGATCCGGCTCGCCCGGTACCCGGAGATACAGCAGGCGCTGCTCACGCAGCGTCCGGTGTTCGTGCGGGATGTGATGACCGATCCGTTGTACGAATTGGTGCGGCTGGGGTGGGCGCAGGAGGGAGTGCAGGTGACGACCCGGTCGGCCATTGCGCTGCCCTTCACGCTGCAAGACGGCCAACTGGGGGTGTTCTTCCTGAGGACCACGGACGAGGATCCGGCCCTCTCCGAGGAAGACGTGGAGTTTGCGACCCAGGTTACCAACGCAGCGGTGTCGGCCATTGGTAAGGCTCATGACCTGGCCTCGGCGCTCTCGGACAAGGCACTGTTCGAGGAACTGGCACGAACGGATGCGCTGACGGGTTGCCTGAACCGGCGAGCGCTGTTCGAGCGGTTGGCACGCGAAATGGAGCGGGCCCTGCGCTATCGACTGACACTCAACCTGCTGCTGCTCGACATCGACAAGTTCAAGGAAGTGAACGATACACTGGGCCATCTGGCCGGTGACGCCATCCTGCGTCAGATCGGTGACTTGCTCAAGCGGGAGTGCCGTTCGGTTGACATGGTCGCGCGTTACGGAGGGGAGGAGTTCGTGATCGTTCTTCCGGACACCCGGCCGGACGGGGCGTTCACCTTCGCCGAGCGACTGAGACAGCGGATCGCGGAATACGACTTCGCAGAGGCGGGGGAACCGCTGTACGTTACTGTGTCCATAGGTATGGCCAGCTTCCCGGAGGAGGGTGTGGTGCGAGCGGAGGACCTGATCGAGAGGGCCGACCAGGCCATGTACCGGGCCAAGCAGGAAGGCCGAAACCGGGTGCGGGTGTGAGCCGGCGCTGCACGAAGTGCGGGTCGGTATATGAGGGAGATGCCCGGTTCTGTCCCCGGGACGGCAGTCCGCTGGTGGACGTCGCGGTCGCCGGCGCTTCCGGCACCACCATCCGCAAGGCGCACAAGCCTCCAGGCCCGGATCGTGTAACCCTCACCAGCCAGATCGTCGATGGCCGGTACGAAGTCATCCGCCGGCTGGGTGAGGGAGGTATGTCCTACGTCTACGAAGCCCGGGACATGACCGGAGGCGATAATGTCGCAATCAAGATCCTCTCGCCCAAGCTCTCCAAGGACAGGAGTTCCGTGGAGCGGCTCCGGCGCGAGGCGGGGCTGGCCATGCGGCTGGATCACCCCTTCGTGTGCCGGATCCTGAGGCTCGGCGAGACCGAGGATGGTCTGATCTATCTCGTCATGCCTTACCTGAAGGGCGAGTTGCTGTCGGACCGGGAGGTCCGGGCGGGGTCGATGGGCGTGGAGGTTGGAGTGCAATTTCTGGCTCAGATCTGTGCCGGGCTGCACCACGCACATCAGCTGAACATCATTCACCGCGATCTCAAGCCCGAGAATGTAATGCTCGTGCCGGAACAGCACGGCCGGGACAAGGCGGTGGTGATGGACTTCGGGCTCGCCAAGGAGAACCGGGCCGATCCGTCCATGGCCAAGCTCACGGCCACTGGAATCATTCTGGGCACGCCGGAGTTCATGAGCCCCGAGCAGATCCGTGGCAAGCCGTTGGATGCCCGGAGCGACATCTACGCGCTGGGCATCGTGGGGTTCGAGATGTTCACCGGCAAGTTGCCGTTCCAGGGGCGGAGTGCGCAGGAAATGATGATCGCGCGTCTGCGCGGCAAGCCCACACCGCTCAAGACGTATCGTTCTGATCTGCCGGACGCGCTGGACAAGGCGCTGATGAAGTCACTCGAGACAGAACCTGACCACCGCTACGCCACAGCGCTCGACTTCGGCAAGGCGCTCGTGGCATCGTTGCCGCCCGGAGCTCTGCAGGAGCGGTTGTTGGGGATTCTTACAGGGCGGTGAAACGCTACCCGGCTTACGACCCTCCGGAATACGTATCCTGGCAGCCCGACCCGGATCTGATTGGCGAGTTCTCACGGGTCTGGGATACCGTTCCGGAGCGCAGGACCGTTGTAGAGGCCCTGGGCAGGGAACAGTTGCTCCGGATGTACGCCGGACTTCTCCGCACACGCGTGCACGACATAATGCTCAAGCGATGGGTGAAGCAGGGAGTCATCTCCAAGGCCTGGCTGGGCACGGGCGAGGAGGCGGCCACGGTGGGTCCAGTGCACGCACTGGACCGCGAGCGCGACGTGGTGGCGCCCATGATCCGGAATGCCGGCGCGTGCTGCGAGATGGGGATGTCTGTGGCCGACATGCTGCGCGGATACCTCGGGACGGCCGACTCTCCGTCGAAGGGTCGGGACGGACATGTGGGATCTTTCGCACATCACGTGCTCCAACCCATATCGAACATCGGCAACATGCCGCCGGTTGCGAACGGGATCGCGATGGCCATGCGCATGCGGGGTGGGGACGGAGTTGCAGTGACGTGGATTGGCGATGGATCGGTCAATTCCGGCCCCACGCACGAGGCACTCAACTTCGCCGCGGTCCAGAGGCTCCCGGTGATCTTCATCATCCAGAACAATCAGGTGGCGCTGGGCACGCGTGTTGAGGCGCACCGCCTGCCGGAGGATTTCAGCGAATTGTACCGGGCGTACGGCTGCGCCGGCTGGTCGTTCGACGGGAACAACGTGCTTGACGCGTACGCCGCTACGGCGCTGGCGGTGGAGCGCTGCCGTGCAGGGGATGGCCCGGTGATCCTTGACGCCGAAACGTTCCGCATGGGCGGGCACGCGACACACGATGAACACGAGGCGCGTGTGGTGCTGGCGGCCGAACTGTTCGAGTACTGGGGGAAACGAGACCCGGTGGGGCTGTACGAGGAGTACCTCAAGGGTGTCGGTGTCCCCGGCGAGGAACTGGAACGGGTGGAGCAGGCGGTGATCGAGGAGGTGGACCGTGCGGCCGAGGAGGCGCTCGAGAGCAAGCGGAGCCGGCAGCCGGTGCCGGAGAGCGCGCTGGAGGATGTGTATGCGTGAGCACCGTCAACACCGCTCACCAACGCGCGCTCCGGTAGACCCACTCGGCGGAGCACCAAATACCCCAAGCAGGGAGACTTGATGTCGAAAGCCATTCTCCTCATAGCCGCTGCGCTCGCCGTCGGCACCGCGGCGTTCCGTCCTGCCGCCCGGGCGCCTGATCTCCACGGCGAGTGGGTCACCTATGCCGGCGCCGGTGGAGACAGCGTCACCGCGTACATCGCCTTTCCACCCCGTCCCGATCCCGCGCCGGCGGTCGTCGTGATTCACGAGAACGTGGGCCTGTCGGACTGGGTGCGGACGGTGGCGGACACACTTGCAGCGCAGGGGTTCGTGGCGATAGCGCCGGACCTGCTGACTCGCCGCGGAGGGACGCAGCACATCGAGGATCAGCGACGGGCCATCGGGTCGCTCGTGCCCGATTCGGTCACAGTCGATCTCGACGCCACGTTCGCGTTTGTCAGGGAGTTGCCGGCGGTCCGGCGTGATGCCATTGGAGTGATAGGGTTTTGCTGGGGCGGGGGACAGACGTTCCGCTACGCGACCAATAATCCGGAGATCAAGGCCGCCGTGGTCTGCTACGGTCCGTCACCGGACCTCGCTACGGTGAGCCGGATTCGCGCGCCTGTCCTTGGCGTGTACGCAGAGAACGACGCCCGCATCAACGCCAACCTGGACGATGCAGAGCGTGCCATGCGCGAGGCCGGCAGGGAATACCGCAAGGTCATCTACCCGGGCACCGGGCACGGGTTTCTGCGTACGATGAGGCCGGAAGATGTGGCGCGGGGGGCGTGGGAGGATGTGGTGGGATTTCTGAGAGGGAAGCTGAACCAGTGACCAGGGAAGAGGGAAGGGGAAAAGTACTGCGCAGTACTCTTCCCTTTTCCCTCTTCCCTGTCGCCTATCTCGCGAAGGTAACTAATCCCCGCACCGCATCCCATGCCGGCCCGAACGAGAGCCAGAGCGTAACCAGCAGGACCGCCGGAGCCACGTAGCGTACCAGCACCGCCCAGCCCTTCCGCGCCTTTTCGTTGGGCAACCCTTTGGCCAGTTCGGCATCTGCCTGCGGCAGTATGCGGTATCCCACGAAGAGTGCCGTTCCAAGCCCTCCAACGATCAGCAGGAAGTTCCCCACCACCTGGTCCAGGTTGCCGAGGAAGGTGGTATTGAAGGCCGAGGGAATGCCGAGCAGCGTGATCAGGCCTCCGGCGATCAGGGTCGCCTTGATGCGCTTCCACCCGATGGCGTCAACGAACGCACACACGACAACCTCGAGCAGCGAGATCGCGGATGTCAGGGCCGCGAAAAAGAGCATAACAAAAAAGACGGTGTCCACCACGGCGCCGGTGCGACCCAGCTGCTCGAACCCCTTGGGAAGCGCAATGAAGAGTGCGCCTACAGTGCTCTCGCCTACTTCGCCGATCAGACCGAAGCTGAAGATGACGGGGAAGACGACAAGCCCGGAGATGAACGCCACTCCGAAGTCCGCTATGGATACGGTTGCCGCTTCCCTGCCCAGGTTCTCCTTTGTCTTCAGGTACGAGGCGTACGTCATCAGGGCGCCCATGCCCAGTGACAGAGAGAAGAACGCCTGGCCCGCGGCTGCGGTCAGCACGCTGGCGCTGAAGATTTCCGACAGACCTGGCCTGAGGTAGTAACTGTACCCGCCGGCGCTGTTGGGGAGGGTGGCAGACCACACCGCAAGTCCCACCAGCATCAGGAAGAGTATCGGCATCAGTGTCAGCGACGCGCGCTCCAGTCCCTTCTGGATTCCGCGTGCCACGACGAAGATTGTGATGGCCATGAATGCCAGGTGGAAGAGCGCCGCACTGCCCCCGGCGGAGACCGTGCCGAAATACGTACCGGTATCGGCCGGTATGCGGTTCATTACCGCGTCAACTGCATACCTCATGGTCCAGCCGGCAATCACGGAGTAATACGACAGGATTCCCACGCCGCAGAGCACGAACAGCCAGCCGAGCGGACCCCAGGCGCGGCCGCCCATGCGCTTGAGCGCCTTTGCCGGCGACTCCTGAGCCAGGCGTCCGACCACGAACTCGGACGTCATGAGCGGAATCCCGATGAAGACCACCAGAGCCAGGTAAAGGAGCACGAACGCGGCCCCGCCGTTCTCTGAAGCCTGATATGCAAACCGCCACATGTTGCCGAGTCCCACAGCCGAACCCACCGCCGCCAGAATGAACCCTGCGCGGGTGGCCCACGAATCGCGCGTCACCGCTGTTGGATCCGTCACGGACTGCTCCCTTGCGAAGAGGACGATGTGGTCTGGACGCGGATCGCGTCCCATGCGCTGTCGATCACCATGCGTACCGCGACATCTTCGGGTTTCCACTCCCGGTTGGCAACCCGTTCCACCATGAGCGTGGCCAGCCTGAGCCACACGTCAACCAGTGGTGCTGCAGCGCCCGCCCGGACCGCGCCGGAAGCCTTGCCGGCGGCTATCACCTTCTCGAGTTCCTGGCGCAATTCGGTATACACCGCGCGGCTCTGTTCGTCCAGGAGGTTCACGAATCTGCGGGCCAGTACAACTCGCACTACCGCCGGATCACGGGCGGCCAGGTCCCGCCATACCACAGCCACCGCCTCGAGACGTCCACGGCACTCCGGAGCTGACGAATCTGTCACGCCCCGGATGAAGGTGCGTACCGACGAGCGATATATCTCGTTGAGCAGGTGCTCCTTGCTCCGGAAATGGCGGTAGATAGTGCCCTCGGCAACGCCGGCCCGCTGCGCAATCTCCGGGGTGGTGCTGTCGTGATACCCCTTGGTCGTAAAGAGGTCGAGCGCCGCCCGCACGAGTCGATCGTGCGTGCCCTTGGGGTTCCGCTTGCGCGGGGTCTCGGCGGGTTGCCCCGCATCCGGCGGTGGGTGAGTCACCACTCACAAGCATAATGCGCTGAGCCCTTCGTGCCAAGCGTACCAACCCCTATTATTCGCCGCCACCCATAGAACAGCTCTCGGAGAGCAACTCAATGCGAATGCTGGTGTTAGGTGCCGGGCTGCAGGGTTCGGCCTGCGCCTTCGATCTTCTGCGGAGTACGGATGCCCAGGTCACCATCGCGGACCGGGACGCCGGGAACCTCCATAAGGCGCTCCGGCAGTACGAGGGTGGGAGGCTGGCGACCGCACGGTTCAACGCCCAGGACGAACAGACCACTCGGAAGCTCCTGGACGGGCATGATGCCGCGATGAGCGCGCTGCCGTACTACTTCAACTACGATATGGCTCGACTCGCGGTGGAAGCCGGAGTCCCCTTCTCGGACCTGGGCGGCAACACGGAGATCGTGCGGCAGCAGGAAGGGTTGCACCGCATCGCCCGCGAGAAGGGCCTATCCGTGATGCCCGACTGCGGTCTGGCGCCGGGCATGATCAACATTCTGGCGGCCGAAGGTATACGGAGGCTCGACACGACGGACGAAGTGCGCATGTATGTGGGCGGGCTGCCGCAGGAACCCAGGCCTCCGCTCGGATACAACATCGTCTATTCCCTGGAGGGAGTGCTCGACTACTACACCACACCGTCGTGGATCGTGAGAGACAGCAAACCGGCCACCGTCGAAGCGCTCTCGGAAGTGGAGCAGATAGCGTTTCCCGATCCGGTGGGAAAACTCGAGGCGTTCCATACAGCGGGTGGGGTCTCGACGATGCCGTGGGAGTTTGAAGGCAAGGTTCCCACGATGGAGTACAAGACGCTCCGCTATCCGGGTCATGCCGGGAAGATGCGCACGATCAGGGAACTCGGCCTGCTCGATCTCGAGCCGGTGGATGTGAACGGAACCTCAGTGCGGCCGCGCGATCTGTTCGTGGCGGTGGTGGATCCCAAGCTTCGGCAGCCGGATGTGTTTGACTTCGTGGCGCTGCGGGTAGTTGTGCGGGGCACCGCCGCCGGACGGCCGAAGACACTGACGTTCGACCTGCTCGACTATTACGATCGAGAGAACGGGATCAGTGCCATGATGCGCACGACGGGCTACTCACTTTCAATCACAGGACAGATGCAGGTTGACGGTCGCATAACGGCCAAGGGCGTAACTACCGCTTATGCCGGAATGCCCTGCAAGCCGTATGTCGAGGAACTGGCCAGCCGGGGAGTGGAAATCAGGGAGTCCTGACAGGCTTGCGCCCTGTCTTCTAGAGTCCCCACCTCGTATAGACCTGTCCTACCACTCCATCCGGCCCGAGCCCGAGGCTCATCCCCAGAAAGCCGTCGCCTCCCCATTGCGTCATGAGTCCCATCCCGCCGCCCACCGCCATTCCCCTGAGCGTTAGTCGGAGGTTGTCGTTTGGAGCTACGGGTTCATGGAAGACACGGCCCATATCGAGGAAGGCAAACCCGGTTACGCGCGGGAACGGCAGGAGGATGTAGCGTACATCGAGGTTGGCCAGCACCTTGTCCTTGCCCAGACGCTGATTCACAGGGAGGGCCCTGTGCGCGTCAGGTCCGCCGAGCCCGGTGAAGGGCGCATCTCCAGCTTCGATGAGATACAGGCTTCCCGTTCCGGGCTCGCCGCCCATGCCCTGTGCCAGCACTCGGGTGGCCAGCCCCACACGTTCGCTTACCGGGATGAAGGCGCGTACGCTGGCCGTAGTGCGGGTATAAGTGAGATCGCCCGCGAAGTCCGCATCCGCCACGGCGTGTATGATCTCTATCAGCACGCCCCGCTCGGGAGCGGCCTCGTTGTTACGGGTATCCACCACGAGCCCCACCCGGCCCGATACGTCCGAGGTGTTTCCGGTGGAGGCAATGCCGTTGGCCTGGTCTTCCTGGAGCTGCGACGTGCCCAGATCGTCGAGCCGCCACCGTTCCGCGTGTCCGCCAGCGAGCAACCGCACCGGACCCACGACCTGCCGCTGGATCTCGAGCCGGGCGTGGTTCCTCATATGGCGGGCGCGGTAGAAATAGCGCTGATCGCTGGTCACGTTGGACCCGTCGATCTCCGTCTCGTTGCCAATCCCGAAGTAGTTCTCCCGGTTCCACCGTTCGGCCGCGAGCGTGGCGCGGAACCTCCAGCCCTGTACCACCGATGGCGCCCACGCATCGAACCGGATGAACCTGCTCCCCGAGGTTGAAGCCTGGCCGTTCAGGGAGAATGCAACCAGGTGGGGTGAGGGGTTGCCGAAGTCGGCATAGGTGACCGGCAGCCGTACCCCGTAGTATCCGCCAGCGGTGAACCCCTCACGGGGGGTCCAGAACACCTTGGGGTACCAGATGTCCATCCACCGGGAGAGAGGGGGAAAGACGGATGGAAGCTGGGCCGACGCGGGAGCGGACCAGATGGCGAGCAGTACCATCGCAGCGCCGGGGATGCGCACAGCACGGAAAGACATCAACGGCGCTCGTACAGGTGAGCGGTGTCGCGGATGGATGCGGTCTGCCCGTCGAAAACCGCGTATCGGGATGGATACATGCTCGCCGCTCCGTACCGACCGTTCCGGTCCACCGCGTAGAAGCTGAGACCGAACCGAGGCATTCCGCGCTCATCGAGCAGCCGATCTTCAGTTCCCTGTACTACGCGGCGCAGGGTTTCGAGACAGGCATCGGTGGGCGCCATGCCCCGGCGCATGTGTTCCACGGTGAGGAACGAGGCGCACACCTTCTTGCACGACTCGCCGCGGCCCGTCGAACCCGCCGCGCCCACGTCGTTGTCGCAATACTGGCCGGCGCCAATGATGGGTGAATCACCCACCCGGCCCGGGATCTTCCAGGCGAGGCCGCTCGTAGTTGTCACAGACGATATCTCGCCCCGCGGGCTCACGACATTCAGGTTTACGGTGCCGGATGGACGGTGCACCATATCGGCATCTGCCGGTACGTCCAGCCAGTCGTCACTGGGTCCTCGGTTGGCGCGCCAGCGCAACCACAGGTTCCTTGAACGGTCGGTGAGCAGGTCTTCTTCCCGGAATCCGTATGACAGGGCGAACCGTTTGGCTCCCTCGCCCACCAGCAGGATGTGATTCGTGTACAACAGCACGTACTTGGCCACCAGGCTGGGTGTCTTGATCCCCTCGAGCGCAGCGACGGCACCGGCGCGCCTGGTGGGCCCGTGCATACAGGAAGCGTCCAGCTGTACCACGCCCTCTTCGTTGGGGAGTCCGCCGTAACCAACGGACATGTCGTTGGGGTCAAGCTCCTGGATCTTCGCTCCCTCGATGGCGGCATCGAGCGTGTCCGTGCCTTCCGCCACGAGCCGGCCGGCCAGTTCCACGCCGCGCAGCCCGTTGGCAGACGCCACCGCCACCGGACGTGCCGGCGCCTTCATATGCACAGCGGGAAAGCCCATGGCCGACCGGGGCGTGCCGATCATGGCGCCGGCTGTGGCCAATGAAGCGGCGCCCAGGAACTCGCGCCGCGAAACGGAATGGGGCACCGGAGAACCTCCAGGACGAAAGGCGAACTCGCACCGACAATTCAAGTAGCCCGGCCGAGTCGTGTCAACTTGATTCGCTCAGTCTTGCGGCGTACGTTCCCGCTCGCAATCGCGGAGCGTGAATGCAATGAGCAGCGCATGGTCCACCGAACGGTTCGCCGGCAGAATACTGGCGGGAGGGGGAGCGACGGTTCTGGTGATCGGACTCGTGCTGGTGCCGATCCCGGGATTCAGAGCGTTCGGCGGTCTGTTCCTGCTTGCCGGTCTGCTGCTCCTCCTGATGAGCGGGCTGACGTTTCTGACGCTCCGGTGGGCTGGGGGCGCGCTGGGCGGCGCGGTGGCGGGGATCCAGGCAGGAGCGGCCCCCCCGGCCGTGAAGAGCTATTCGGCCATCGAAGCCATGGAGATGCGAGGTGATTACGCCCGTGCGGCGGATGAATGGCGAGCGGAAATCGCGATGGATCCGGAGGACATCGAGGCGCGCATTCGACTTGCCGCGCTCTGTCTGAAACATCTGGATGAACCGGCCGAGGCGGCGCGGCTGTATCGCGAAGCACGTGACCTGGCCACTGGCCGGCGCAGACTCGGCATTGAACTCAGACTGGTTGACATCTATCGTGACCACCTGCACGATCGCGGCAAGACCATCACGGAGCTGCGCCGCATCGTCGACACGTTTCCGAATGCACCGGAGGCCAGGGGCGCGAGGCTGGAACTGGAGCGCTACCTGTCGGAACTGAAGGAGGGTTCGTAGCGACGCCGGTAAATCTGGTTTCCGTGGTCATCCCGATACACAACGAAGCGGGACACGTTGGGACGGTGCTGGCGGAACTGGCCGCGGCTCTGGCCGGTCGGCCGCACGAGGTCATAGTGGTGGATGACGGTTCCACAGACGGTACGCGGGAAGAGCTGTGCCGCACGAGTCGGGAAGTGCCCGCACTGCGTATCGTCAGGGTGCCTCGCCGGATGGGACAGAGCGCCGCCCTCGTGGCGGGGTTCGCCAACGCCCGGGGCGACCTGATCGTAACCATGGACGGCGACGGCCAGTACGATCCGGCGGATGCGTTGATGCTGATTGACCGGTTGGCGGCGGATCCCGATCTGGACGCGGTGCTGGGATACCGCAAGCAACGGCGCGATACGGCGTGGAAACGTTTCCAGGCCGGTGTGGCGCGGAGTGCGAGACGGGTCATCATGGGCGACCGTGCGCGTGACACCGGATGCGCGCTCCGCGCGATGAGACGGGAGGTGGCGCTGGACCTCCCCCGGTTCGACGGCATGCATCGCTTCGTTCCGGCGTTGCTTGCCACCGGTGGACGGCGCATGCTGGAGGTGCCGGTAACGCACCGCGCGCGCGCCGGAGGACGCAGCAAGTACGGAATGTGGAACAGGTTTTTCAGGGGACTTTACGACGCCTTCGGGGTACGCTGGCTGTCCCGCCGCGCGCTCCGCATTGACACCGGGGAGGACAACGGCTGAATGGCCCGACGTGCGCGGCTGGATCCCGCGATCTTCAATCTTCCAGTAGAGAAGATGCAGGAAGGTTACTACTCGGACAAGTATTTTGTCCGGGCCCGTGAAGTACTGCTGGAGGACAACTATCACCCTCGCGTGATGATGCAGGTGTTTGGCAAGGCCGAAGCGTATCTGGGCGGCGTTGACGAAGCGATTGCAATACTCAGGCTCTGTTCCTTCGACTGGGATGATCTGGAGGTTCATGCGCTGTACGACGGTGATGCGATCAAGCCGTGGGAGACGGTGATGACCATCGAGGGACCGTACGACGCATTCGCCCACCTCGAAACGCTGTATCTGGGCGTGCTTGCCAGGCGCACGCGGGTGGGAACCAATACCCGGACGGTGGTGGATGCCGCGCGACCAAAGGAAGTGATGTTCTTTCCGGCCCGGCACGATCACTGGCTGGTGCAGACGGGAGACGGTTACGCCGCACACATAGCCGGCGCCATTGGTGTCTCGACGGATGCACAGGCGTCGTGGTGGGGGAGCGAAGGGATTGGTACGGTGCCGCATGCCATCATCGCGGCCTATGGTGGAGATACGGTGCGCGCGGCCGAGAAGTTCTCTCAATACATGCCGGAACACGTGAAGCTCATCACTCTCGTCGATTTCGAAAACGATTCCGTTGGCACATCGTTGGCGGTGGCGCGGAAACTGGGCGAACGTCTCCACGGCGTCAGGCTGGATACCTCGGAAACGATGGTTGACAGGTCGATCTTCCGGCAGATGGGTCGTGGCAAGCCCACGGGCGTGACGCCTGAACTTGTGTGGAACGTCCGCCGCGCGCTTGACGCTGAGGGATTCCAGCATGTGAGGCTCGTTGTGTCAGGCGGGTTCAACGTTGAGAAGATCCGGCGCTTCGAGGAGGAAAAGGTCCCGGTGGACGCTTACGGTGTCGGATCTTCGCTCTTCTCGGGTCGGTTCGATTTCACAGCCGACGTGGTGCTTGTTGAAGGAAGGCCGTGCGCCAAGGCCGGACGGGAGTATCGCCCCAATCCGCGACTTGAGCGCGTGGTGTAAGGTTGACCTGAGCGTGCCGTCGCTCCAGAATTCTTCGCGCAATCAGCTCACACAGTCAGGGTCTTCATGAAGACGGACTTCACTCCATGAGCGCCGCCCCGTTCGGGCGGTTTTTCCTGCCCGGCCCAACCGAGGTGCATCCCGACGTCCTCGCGGCCATGCTGCGCCCCATGATTCCCCACCGTGGCCCCGGAATGGTGGACCTGCTCGGCCGAATGGAGGAACCGCTGCGACGCCTGTTCCGGACCGCGCGCCGTGTGCTGATTGGAAGCTGCTCGGCCACGGGCTTCATGGAGATGGCGGCCCGCTGCGCCATCCGCGGCCGTGCGCTGTCTCTGGTGGGCGGCGCGTTCGGCGAGCGGTTTGCGGGAATAGCGCAGGCGTGCGGCCACGAGGTGGTGAGGGTGGACGTCAAGCAGGGCGATACCGTGGAGCCCGACATGGTGCGCGATGCGCTCAAGCGCTCGCAGGTTGACGCCGTCACCCTCGTGCATTCGGAAACGGCCACAGGAGCGCTCGCGCCGCTCGCCGAACTGGCGGCGGCCATACGCGAGTTCGACGATGTCCTGATACTGGTGGACGCGGTCACGTCGGTGGCCGGCTCGCCGGTGGAGACGGACAATCTCAAGCTCGATTTCGTACTCACGGGATCGCAGAAGGCGCTGGCGCTGCCGCCGGGACTGGCGCTCGGTGTCGCGTCCGAACAAGTCCTCGAGCGCGCGAAGAAGGCACCGCACCGGGGGGCGTATTTCGACGTGCTGGCGTACGAAGACGCATTTGCGGAGCGGCAGCCCACCAACACGCCGGCGGTGTCACTGCTCTACGCGCTTGATATTCAGCTTCAGCGCATCGAGGCGGAGGGTGGAATTGAAGCGCGTTGGGCCCGTCATGAGGCAATGCGTCGCACGGTGGAGGCGTGGGTTGAAGACGGGCCGGGTGCGGAATTCGGGTACCGTTACCTGCCGCGAAGCGACAGGAGGTCGTGGACCGTATCGTGTCTCAAGGTACCCGAGGGGATGAGCGGACGGGCGGTGGCGCGGGCGGTGGAACAGGAGGGATGGGTGATCGGCACCGGTTATGGAAAACTCAAGGAACAGACTATCCGGATCGGACACATGGGAGATCATACGGTGGATGGAGTCAAGGCGGTGCTGGAAGTAATAGAGAAGGTAAGCCGGTGACATACGTGGTGGTGGTGGCAGACCGGGTGAGCGCCGCCGGACTGGAAATACTCCGTTCGACACCCGGCATCGAAGTGGTGGATGCCGCCGGCAAACCGGACCAGGTTCAGGAGAACCTTCCCCGTGCGCATGCATTGCTGGTCCGATCGGATACGCAGGTTACCGCCGACCTTATAGCTACCGCCCCGCTGCTCCGCGTCATAGGCCGTGCCGGCATTGGCGTGGACAACATAGATGTGGAAGCCGCAACGCACAGCGGCATTGCCGTGCTGAACGCGCCCGCAGCCAACACGGTGAGCGCGGGTGAACATGCGATGGCGCTGCTGCTTGGGCTGGTACGACGAGTCCCGTGGGCGGCCGAGAGCATGCGGCGTGGAGAATGGGATCGCAAGGCGTTCAGCGGCACCGAGCTCAGGGGCAAGGTGCTCGGCATAGTGGGCCTTGGGCGCATCGGGACGCATCTGACCGGGCTCGCCCGTGCGTTCGGCATGCAGATCATCGCGCACGACCCGTTCCTGCCGGAGCAGCGGGCTCAGGAGCTGAGGGTGGAGCTGTGCGAACTGGACGCCATGCTGGTACGCGCAGACGTGGTCACACTGCACCTGCCGCTAACTGACGAGACACGTCACCTGATCGATGCAAGGCGACTCGGCATCATGAAGCGCAGCGCGATTCTCATCAACACGGCACGGGGCGGACTGGTGGACGAGGCGGCGCTCATCAAGGCGCTCGAGAGCGGCGCACTGGGGGGTGCGGCCATAGACGTATTCGACACCGAGCCGCTGCCCTCCGACGCGCCTCTGCGCAGGGTCGAACGGGCCATCCTCACGCCGCATCTGGCGGCCTCCACCAAGGAAGCCCAGGAACGCGTTGCGCTGGAGATATGCACCACGGTCCGCAGCGCGCTCCTCACCGGAGATGTTGGCGGTGCGGTGAACGTACCCGGAGTACACGGCGAAGCCATGGCGAGGCTCGGTCCTCTGCTGGATCTGTCGCGCCGCCTGGGCCAGCTGGCCGCGACCATAGTTGGCGGTCGCGTCGAGGCAATAGAGGTTGCCTACGGTGGCTCGGATGAGGAGGCGCCTCGGCCGGTCAAGCTGGCGGCCCTCGAGGGCGCGCTCGCTGCCATGGGCGTTGGCCCGGTGACTCTGATCAACTCACAGACGCTGGCTGAGGAGCGCGGGATCGCTCACAGCCGGCGTGCCAGTGCGCCCATTCCCGGGTTCGAGACTACCGTTGGTGTGACCATGCGGAGCGGTCAGCGCGCCACCAGTGTGGCGGGCGCGTTGATAGGCGACCGCATACGCAGGGGACGGGTGATCCGGATTGACGATTACGCGGTGGACATCCCGGCAGACGGTTACGTGCTTGTGCTCAGGAACCGTGACGTTCCCGGCGTCATCGGTCGAGTGGGCATGGTGCTGGCAGACGCCGGAGTCAACATCGGTTCCTACCATCAATCGCAGCGCCCCGACGGCGGCGGCCGGATGGCGCTCGCCGCGATAGTGGTGGATCAGCCGCCGGGTACCGAAGTGCTGAAGAAGCTCGAAGCGGTACCGGATGTTACGGAGGTACGGTTTGCGGATCTGGGGACGGGGAAATGAGGCTCCGCTAGCTCCGTTCGTCCTCGTAGAGCCTGAACCTGGCCACGCCGGCGCTCAGCTTCTCTGATGCGTCGGCGAGCTGTCCCGCCGAGCTCGTGATTTCTTCGGTGGATGCGCTCTGCTGCTGGGCCGAGGCGGCTATCTGCTCGATCGCTGCAACGAAGCTCTCGGTTCCCTGAGCAACGGATTCAAGCCGCTCGCTGATCTCTTCCACCAGGTGACGCACCCGGGATGCCGCCTGTGAGATATCTCCCGTCCATTTGGCGGTATCCGACGCCTGAAGGGTAACGTCGGCCAGGCCGGACGCCGCCTGTTCCGCGATCTCGCGGACCGACTGACTGTCTCCCGCCAGCCGGTCCAGTCGATCCTTGGTTCCTCCAACCGTTTGCAGCACCCGGGCCACCGTTTCCGACGTGGTCTGCGCCGCTTCCGCCGCGCGCAGCGCAAGCTTGCGGACTTCGTCCGCTACCACGCCGAACCCGCGACCTTCCTCACCCGCACGTGCCGCCTCTATGGCGGCGTTCAGCGCCAGCATGTTCGTCTGTGTAGCTACGGTCCGCGCCTGAGCCACGAATTTCTGGATCTCGGCCGACAGGTTGGCTAGTGTGCGTGCGTCGTCCGCTCCCTTCTCGATCTCACCGGCCAGTGCGCTCAACCGTTCGCTTCCTTCCAGCAGCCGCGCGCGGTGGAGTTCGGCCGACTCCCGCAGCTGCTGGTTGCGCTCATTGGCCGCCTTGGCGCCCTCCGCAAGGCCGGTAGCTATTTCAAGAATCTGCCGTGCGTCGTCTGCCGCGCGCTTCACCTGCTCGGATTGCTCGGCCGACTTGACTGACAGCTTCTGCGACGTACCCGCCATCTCCTGCGTGGATGCGGACATCTCCTCGGTGCTGGCCGATATCTGCTGGGCCATGGCGGCCAGCTCTTCAGCGGAACCGCGGATCGCGCTCACGAGATGACGGAGTTGTGACACCATCCCGGTCACGGAATCGAGCAGTTGCGCCACCTCCCCGTGCCCCTGGTTCTCCAGGCCGAGGACGGCCGAAAGGTCGCCCTGGGCTACCCGCTCGGTGATCCCGGCCGCCCGCTGGACGGGGACGGTGACGTTGGCACCGAGCCAGCGGTTCAGTGCCGCAAGCACGAGGAGCAGTACCAACAGCCCAACCGCACCGGTGAGCATGAGAATGCGGCTGATTGATTGCGCGACCTTGAGCGCCGATTCCTCTGGCTCTCGCGCCACCACCCACCAGCGACCGTTTTCGGCCGGCACGGTGGCCACCAGCACCGGGACCCCGGTATCGAGCACCGCCCGCGTGGTCACCGGCCGCGGTTCGCGCGGATACAGAGCCTGGTCCGGCGTTACACGCAGCAACCGCCTGGGGTCCGGCGTCACCAGCACCCTTCCGTTGGCATCGACGATCTCGACGAAAGCGCCCCCGCCCTCATCGGCCGCGGCGGCAAGCCGGGTGAGACGGGTGAACCTCAGCATGCCCTTGAGCACACCAAGTGCCTCCCCGGTTGCCGGATCCTCGATGCGCACAGCCATCTCCACCACCGCCACACCGCCGGATGCATCGTATTCGGGTTCGCCCAGATGGTGGCCGGCAGCCATGGCCCCGCGCCACCAGTCCCGCTCGGCGTGCACGAACTCGGCGGTAAGGTCGGTGGCGAGCACCGTCAGACCGTTCCGCTCCGTAAGCACGGTACGGGAGAAATCAGATCCGGCCTGGAAACTCTCCAGATAGCGAGCCAGGACGAGGTCGCTGGAAAGGGCACGAGTCTCGGCGTAGCGCTGTTCCAGTGTCTCGGTGGGAAGACGGTGGAGTCCCAGGCGCTCCGCCTCACGGCTCCACAACTGGGCGGCGGCGACCACGGCGGGACCCGCGGCCAGCGTGGCAAGTTCGCGACGGCTGTCCTGGACGTACTGGGTGGTCAGCTGCGCCGCCCGTTGGCCCACGAGCTGGAGTCGCTCGAACGCCTGAGCCTCCAGCTCCGCGCGCGCGGCGCGGTTGGCCAGGAAAGCTCCCCCAGCGGTGCTGAGAAACGCGACGGGAGCGGCAATCGCGAGTACGGAGGTGCGCAGGCGGGAAGAGGCGATCGGCATGGGGTCGGCGCAAAGGTATGGAAGCCTGCCCGGGTGGGCAAGCCGATATACATTATGCGCGTATGACCGAGACACGTCCCGGGTACGATCCCGCCGGAATCGAGTCGAAGTGGCAGGCACGCTGGGAGGAACGCCGGACCAACGCGGCGGACCTGAATGCGCCCCGCCCGTTCTACAACCTCATGATGTTCCCCTATCCATCGGCCGAAGGACTGCACGTGGGGAACGTCTTCGCCTTTGTGGGGAGCGACATTTACGGTCGGTTTCGCCGGCTCCGGGGCCACGACGTTTTCGAGCCCATAGGTTTTGACGCATTCGGAATCCACTCGGAGAACTATGCGCTCAAGGTCAACACGCATCCCGCGGAGCTGATTCCCCGCAACATCGAGCGGTTCCGCGTTCAGCTCCGGCGCATCGGACTGATGGTGGACTGGGCCCACGAGCTGGCCACAACGGATCCCGACTACTATCGCTGGACGCAGTGGATCTTCCTGCAGCTTTACCGGGCCGGGCTCGCATTCCGGAAGGCCGGCGCGGTGAACTGGTGTCCGGAGTGCAAGACCGTGCTCGCGAACGAGCAGGTGATCAACGGTTACTGCGAGCGACATCCGGAAACCAGAGTAACGCAACGGGTGCTGGAGCAGTGGTTCTTTGCGATCACACGGTACGCCGAACGACTGCTCAGGAACCTGGAGACGCTCGACTGGTCGGACTCCACGCGGTTGCTCCAGACCAACTGGATCGGCCGTTCGGAAGGGGCGGATCTGTCGTTCGTCACGCCCACTGGAGCTGCCATCCGGGTGTTCACCACCCGCCCGGACACGGTCTTCGGAGCTACGTACGTAGTTCTGGCACCCGAGCATCCCCTGGTGGAACAGATTACGGGGGCTGAGCAACGCCAGGCAGTGAACGCCTACCGGCGCCAGGCGGGGGAGCAGGATCTGGTCAGCCGCCGCATCGGTGACAAGGAGAAGACCGGGGTCTTCACCGGCTCCTATGCACGCAATCCGGCAACAGGTGAGAGCGTACCCATCTGGATCGCGGACTATGTGCTGATGGAATACGGCACCGGTGCCATCATGGCGGTGCCGGCGCACGATGAGCGGGATTTCGAGTTCGCGACGCAATTCGGACTGGAAATACGCCACGTGATACGTGAGCCGGGAGAGGAGACCGGAAGCTCAACGGAGCCAACGGTTCACCGCTCACCGCTCACCGCTCACGGTCCCTACACCGGTTGGGACGGCGTGCTCATCAATTCCGGCCAGTTCGACGGAATGGTGTGCCGGGAGGCGGTTGGCGCGATTACACGGTGGCTTGAGGAACGGGGTGCGGGAGAGGCGCGCGTGCAGTACCGACTCCACGACTGGTGCATCTCGCGCCAGCGGTACTGGGGACCGCCCATTCCCATCATCTACTGCGACGAATGCGGCACGGTGCCCGTGCCGGAGACGGACTTGCCGGTAGTGCTTCCCCCGCTGGAGGACTTCCGCCCGGACGAGAGCGGAGTGTCGCCTCTCGCAAGGAACGAGGCGTGGTACCGCGTGCCGTGTCCGGAGTGCGGCAAGCCCGCGCGGCGGGAGACGGACGTTTCCGACACGTTCCTGGATTCGGCGTGGTATTTCCTGAGATATCCGTCGGTGGGGATAGACGATCGTCCTTTCGATGCGGAAATCACCGAACGCTGGCTCCCGGTGAATTCGTACATAGGCGGTAACGAGCACGCCGTGCTCCATCTGCTGTACTCACGGTTCGTCACCATGGCGCTGCATGACCTGGGGTACCTCAGGTTCGAGGAGCCGTTCACACGGTTCCGCGCGCACGGCACGATCGTGAAGGACGGCTCCAAGATGTCCAAATCGCGCGGGAACGTGGTGATCCCGGATCGGTACATCGATCAGTGGGGCGCGGACACGTTCCGCATGTACCTCATGTTCCTGGGGCCGTACCAGGAGGGGGGCGATTTCCGGGATCAGGGGATCTCGGGGATACGGCGGTTTCTCGATCGGGTTTGGGGATTGGTGGGTGAGGCGGCGGCAGGGGAGGCGGAGGCGGCAAGTCCGGCACCGGTCGTTCGGAAGCTTCATCAGACCATCCGGAAAGTCACGGAGGACGTCGAGGAACTCCGGTACAACACGGCGATCGCGGCGATGATGGAGTACGTGAACATGCTGCGGCAGGAAGGGTCGGGCGTGGCAGGCAGGCTCGTTGAGCCGCTGGTCGTCATGCTGGCGCCGCTCGCTCCGCATTTCGCTGAGGAGTGCTGGGAGATGCTCGGCCATGGCGGGAGTGTACTCGAGGCGGACTGGCCGGAATGGGATCCCGCTCTTGCCCGGAATGTAGAGATCGAGCTGGTGGTTCAGGTTAACGGCAAAGTGCGTGGGCGCCTCAAGGTGGAGGCCGGTCTGCCCGAGGATGAGGCGGTGCGGCTTGCCTTGGCGGACGAGCAGGTGAAGAAGTTCGTTGACGGAAATCCAATCAGGAAAACGATTTACGTGCAGGATCGGTTGGTGAATCTGGTGGTTTAGGGAAGAGGGAAAAGGGAAGAGGGAAACGTACTTCCTCGCCGTACTTTTCCCTTTTCCCTGTTCCCTTTTCCCCGTTACTGCGACCCTCCCCGCCCCTGCCGCATCTATATCATCAGACCAATGACACGAGCCGCCGTGAGCACGATCGGAGTCCTGGACGACGTCGCGATTCAGCGGGCAAGGTCGGGCGACCTCGAGGCGCTCGAGCGAGTGTACCGTGCCTACGAGAGCACGGTGTACAGCCTTGCCCGGCGGATCTGCCGCACGCCTGAAGACGCCGAGGAGGTGTTGCAGGAGACCTTCCTCGAGGTCTGCCGGAGCATAAGACGATTTCGGGGCGACGGTCCCGGCAGCTTCACGGCGTGGATCAAGCGGATCGCCTCGAGCAAGGCGTTGATGCTCCTCCGGCGCGGCAAGTACCGCGACGCGGACGAGTTTACCGAAGACGGTCCGTGGGCGGGTCAGGATGCATCTGACGTGGGGCTTCAGCTGGATCTGGAGGCGGCATTGATGCGGTTGTCGGATACGTCGCGCGCGGTGGTGTGGTTGCACGACGTCGAGGGATATACGCACGAGGATATCGCCGAGCTGATGGGAAAAACGGTGAGCTTCTCCAAGTCACAACTGTCCCGAGCGCATCAGCGGCTCAGGGCCTGGCTTGGCGAGAGGGAGTAGAACAATGCGCAATCACTGCACGATGGATGAGCTGCTGGCCCTTCGTGAAGGCGACGGGACCGTTTCAGCGAGGAATCACGTTGACGGGTGCGAAGAGTGCCGGGCGGAGCTGGATCTGATCGGCCGCAGGGCAGCGGCGCTCCGGGCGCTGCCGGCACGCCGTCCCCCGCGCGACCGGTGGCCGGTGGTGAAGGATCGAGCGATGGCCGAGCGGCGTAGAGTGCGCGTCAGGCGTACCGGATTGGTGGCGCTGGCCGCAGCGGCGACGCTCACGCTGGCGCTGGTTGTTCGCGGAGTTCTCATCGGCCCCGACTACAGTAACGGTCTCGCTGCGGCCGCGTACGAGAGCACGGATGCTGAACTGGCTCGCTTGGTGGAGCAGTCGCAGCGGTTGGAGGCGGCGCTCAGAGACTACGGGCCGGAGGGCCGGGTCTTGAGCGCGCAGCTGGCGGGATTCATAGCTGAGTTGGAAGACAGGATAGCGCTGGTTGACGCCGGCATCGTGCAGGCTCGCGTCACGCGCGATCCGGAGGTTGTAGAGCTGTGGCGTGATCGGGTGAGTCTGATGGGAGCACTGGTCAATGCCCACGTGAGCAGGACTGCCTATGTGGGATTCTAGGAGGAGCAATCAATGAAACGGAATATCGTGCCGGTAGTACTCGCACTGGCGCTGGCAGTTGGCGGCGCAGAGGCGCAGGACCGGCTTACCGAGCAGGAGCGGCGCGAGCTGCAGACGCAGGCGGATGCGCTTCGCCAGCAGCTGCGCGAGCTGGAGCGCCGGATGGGGCGGGACGTCAGGACGATCGAGATTCGCCCCTCGTTTGTGGGCGCCGGTCGCGCGAGAATCGGGGTGGTACTGCGGGACGGTCGTGACGCGACAACGGACAGCATAGGCGCGGTCATCGAGGCGGTGACACCGAGTGGGCCGGCCGATCAGGCGGGGCTCGCCGTGGGTGACATCATTGTGACCATCAACGGAGAGCGCGTGGTTGTTCCGGCACGAGGGACCGCCGGTGCCGGCATTCCGGCCCAGCGGGTGCAGCGCGCCATGGCGGAAGTGAAGGACGGTGACACTGTGGTGGTCGAGTATCGTCGGGGGCGAGATTCGCGTCGTGCACGGATCGTGGCTCGCGCCCTGGGCGATGAGTCCTTCGTTTTCACCATGCCGCGGCTCGATACGGTTGTGGCCCGGGCGATGCCGCGTATCGATACGGCGTTGATGCGCGCGGGGGAGACAATGGAGCGTGTCCGGTTCTTCGGTGAACCCGGCGCCGTTACGTTCGCCTGGGGCAGCGCGCGCTGGTCCGACATGGAAATAGTGTCGCTCAATCCTGAACTCGGCCGTTACTTCGGCAGCGAGGAAGGAATCCTGGTGGTGCGGGCGCCCCGGGACACGCTGCTGGGGTTGAGAGGCGGAGACGTAATCCGGTCAATCAATGGCCGTGCGCCCACGAGCCCGTCGCATGCGGTTCGTATCCTGAGGTCGTTCGAGCCCGGCGAAGAGATCCGCATCGACCTGCTGCGGGAACGGCGGCGGCAAACGGTGCGGGCGACGGTACCGGAGAGATAGGGAAAAGGGAAAAGGGAAGAGGGAAAAGTACGGCGAGGTAGTACTTTTCCCTTTTCCCTTTTCCCTCTTCCCTATCGTCCCGTCCCGAACATCATTGCGTTCGTCAGCAGCCTCGCCGTTCCCCGCCAGAACGCCCGGAACAACGGATCTTCGGCGAACAATATCGCATGTCCCCTGCCGTGCGATTCCACGGCTGCCCAGATCGTTCCCTCGAGCAACCGTTCCGTGTTATCGGGCCAGACGAAGCCGGAGATTCGCAGGTCGTCACCCACGAACGACACGGGATTGGCGCCCTTGGTGGAAGGCCTGAGCATCCCCGACCCGGAGAAGAGCACCGGCAGCGTGGACCGCTCATAGCCAAGCGTAAGCCAGTGAGACGTATCGAGCGTCGCCCGGAAGATGGCTCCCGGCACCGGCGCGGGCGCGTTGGGGTTGGCAGACGGTGATGCTACCGGCGGCGTCAGATCCGGATCGCCGGGAAGCGTGTCCTTCTTCGCGTTGTCGTTGTCGGTGATGCGTTTGACCGTGGTGAGCTCGATGCCGTCCGCGGTCAGGAAAGCCGTCGCCCCGCCGTAGGCGATCACCACGCCGCCGTCCTGCACCCACCGCTTGAGCCGCTCGATGCCGCCGTTCCCGAGCTGGGACCGGATCGTCGCTGCCGTGCCGCTCGGAATGATCAGGACGTTGTAGTCGGAGATGGTGTGCATCCGCCCGATGTTGGCGAGCGGGACGGGCACGAACGGGTAGCCGAGTTCCCGTTCGAGGAAATGCCACAGCGCTCCATAGCTGGTCTGCGTGATGCCGGGGCCGGCGGCCACCAGGATGCGCGGCTGGTTGACCGCCCGCACCGATTCCGAGCCCACGCCCACGGCTCCCTGGTCGGGGAAGGCTGACTGGATAGCCGTCACCGGCATCCGACGCTCGGTGGCAAGTTCCGCAATCCGCTCGTGTAGCGCTTCCGGGTTCCGCTGAGTGCGGATCACGAACGTGCCCCGCGGGTAGTCGCGTCCGTCCGCCCGGAGCGGCCGGGTGCTCGCGTTGACGATGAATCCTTCGTCCAGGAGTGCCAGTGCCAGCTCCGCCGCGGCCTGGCGGTCGTTCGGGAAAACGTAGGCCGAGCGTGCGATACCGCCCGTGACGCCACCCGCCGGTGCCAGTGGGCGCACCCGGTCGGCCGGATCGAGTGCCAGCCGCTCACCGGTTACGGCGCCCGCATCCTCGGTCCAGAACGCCTCGAGTCCCAGAGTGAGCGGCAGCGACCACGCCGTGACGTCGTAGAACTCGTAGCCTTCACCCGGCGCATCGCCTCGCCTGAGGTTGCGCTCGAACCTCTCGATCTGGAGACGCGCGAACTCCTCTGGCACCTTGGCGTCCGGCTCGAGCAGCGCCCGCGTCATGCGCCCGCGCGGCTGGGCCAGGTCCACCACGAGTGCGCCCGTCGGAAAGCTCCGGCGCTGAGCCCGGGCTCCTGGCGTCTCAAAGTGATGCGCCGTTGCGCTCGTGAGTGGTGCGGTCAGTCGAGTGACCTCGATCCCGTGCCCCAGCAGCAACGACGCCAGGCGGGCCGCGTTGGTGTGATCGCGGTCGGGCAGGATCACCACGCGCTTCATCTGCTGCGTGTGGGCATCCGCCACCGCACTCCGGAAATACTCGTGGAAGTCGAGCAGCCGCTGATGCCGGTGCCGTGCCGCCGTCTCCAGCGTGGCGAGCGATGCCACCGTGTGGTGGGCTATCCCGTCCCGGAAGGTGATCACCGTGCCGTCGCCCCGGCGGCGCGCCAGCGCCTTGCCGCCGTCGGTCTCGTAGGTCATGCCCGTGGCGCCGTGCAGTACCGGCGCCATATCGTAATAGCCGGGGTAGAACCCGTCGAAGATGTCGCGCGTGTAGTACTGCCAGCCGTAACGGTCGAACGCTTCCGCGTTCCCGCGACCGAACATCTCGACCCAGCGCATCTGGTTTGCCGTCATGTTGGGGTTCACCGGATCCGCGAACGGCGGGAAGAAATATTGTTCCGTGGTGCTGTGCAGGTCCACGAACACCTGCGGGTTCCACCGCATGAACGCGCCAAGGGTGGCCCGCACCGGTTCCTGCGACTGGGCTATCAGATCACGGTTCATGTCGAACCGGTAGTGGCTGAAGCGACCCCAGATGTCCCACGGCTCGGCCCATTCCAGCGCGTACGGAGCGTCTATCCCGCGTGCCACCGAGTTGGACCAGACGGCGAACCGCTCGTGCCCGTCAGGGTTGGCCGAAGGATTGATCACCACCAGCACGCTGTCGAGGATCATGCGGGTAGCCGGTTCATTGGATGCCGCCAGCTGATACGCCACCCACATCGCTGACTCGAACCCGGCCGGTTCGTTGCCGTGCACTGAGAACGACAGGAACACCACTACCGGCGTGCGTGCAGCGATCGCGCGGGTGTCGGTCTCCGATGTAATGCGCGGGTCCGTGAGTCGGGCGATGTCGGCGCGGATCTCGTCGAGCCGCGCAATGTTGGCGGGGGAGGAGATGAGAAGCACCCGCATTACCCGCCCCTCTTCCGTAACGCCAATGCGCTCCGCGCGGACGCGATCTGGTGCGGTCGCCAGCAGACGGTCGAACACCATCTGCTGCTCATGGTACTGCGTCTGCCGGGCGCCGGCCGTATAGCCGAGCAGGGCGCTCGGCCGCGGCACGTCGGCGTTGTAGGGCCCGCGGCCGTAGAAGTCGAATTGCTCCTGCGCGCCGAGTGGGAGGGCGAAGATCAGCAGGGCAAGAGAGATAATTCCACGCTTCATTGAGATTCCATTCCGTTCGGAGACACGGAACGGTATCTCCGATGACCGCCAACTGCCAACTGCCAACTGCCAACCGTCAACTGCTAACCGCCAACCGCTAGTTGCTGCGCCAGCCACTCCGCCAGATCATCCAGCACCTGCCGCGATAGCCGGGTGTCCTCGATGGATATGTACTCGGTGGGTGAACCGTCGCCGGGGGCGACGAGGAACAGATGGTTCAGATCCGGATAGACTCGGACACTCACGTTCAGGTTGCCCGCTTCGCGGAGTGCCAATGCGAGCGTGTCGGCCTGGCCCACGGTTACCTGCCGGTCCAGGGCCCCATGCATGATCAGCACCGGTTGCGTGACCTGCCGGATCGTCGTCAGGGGATCGTAAGTGCGGAAATGACGCACCCACGGTACCGGGCTCGCGGTATCCGCCGCCAGTGCCTCGAGCGTCTGTGTTATGGCCGCGGCGCGTTGCTCGTCGGTGAGGCCGGGGGCCACTTCGATGGGCCGCATCAACTGGTCGCGCAACACTTCCACGCCGGGCTTGGCGGTGCCAGCCATGATCACCACGGCCGCTATGCGCGGGTCCTGCGCCGCCACCATGGGGCCCACCACCCCGCCCTCGCTGTGCCCCACGAACGCGATGCGGTCGGGATCGATGTCCTCCCGTGCGCGCAGCCACGATACCTGGGCCGCGACGTCGTCCGCAAAGTCCTCCATCGTCGCTTCCGTGCGGCTGCCGCCGGAGGCGCCGAAGCCGCGGTCGTCCACCCGCAGGACCGCAATGCCGGCTTCCGCCAGCCGATCGGCCACTTCACGGAACGGGCGGTAGGCGGGTAACAGGGGAAAGAGATTCTCGTCCCGATCCTGCGGGCCGGAGCCGGTTAGAGTAATGACAACGGGAAGCCGCGGACGCCCGCCTATGGGCAGCGTGAGTGTGCCCGCCAGTTCGAACGGCTCACCCGCGCGCGGGGTCACCGGCACGCGCACCTCCTCGGCCCTGTACGGGGCGCCGGCGGGTGCCGAGTAGTCGGGCGTCGGTGGCGTGAGGCCGGCCAGAGGCGGCAGGGCGGTGGGATCCGAGGCGCGCTCGACCCTGAGACGCTGGGCGGGAATCTCGAGCGCGGCCACGCGGCGGTCGGGCGCCAACACCGCGGTTACCGGGAGTCCGCCGAGGCTGATCCGGGCGGCATCCCCCGTGAAGGCGATTGTCACGTTCTGGGTTGCCGCCCCCGCCGCCCACATGCGGAACGTGGTATCGCGGCCCCGGGCCCGGTGCACGAGGTCGAAGATGGACGCGACGCTCTGTCCGCCGATGCCGGTATGCGCCCCGCCGGCAGCCGTGCCCTCCTGCCGCGCTCCCTGGCCGTCCACCTGCTCCCAGCGAATCGAGTCGCCCACGGTCCGGGCAGAGAAGTCGGCCACGAGCCCGTCGTCCGACAATCGGCGGATCTGGGCGGTGAACCTGCTCAGCAGATCGCCGGCGTCAAAGTCCATGCGGTAGCGGAGGCGCAGCCCCACCACCGGCATGATCGTCTCGGTCTCCAGATAATCGGCGGTGCGGACGAAAGTCTCACGCCCCACCTCGTTCTCGCCCACCATGTAGCGCAGCACACCGCCGTCCCGCACGTCCTGTGCGGCGGCCGTGAGGGGCGCGATCGTCAGCAACAGGCACAGCATCCGTCCGGTCATTTGCCCTCCCGATTCTTGTCCCGGCCCACCCGTCCCGCGTCCTTTAACGCGCGGCGGAGCAGGAACTCGATCTGCGCGTTTACGCTGCGCAGTTCGTCCCGGGCCCAGCGTTCGAGCGCCTCGTGCACTTCCGGGTCCATTCTCAGCAGGAACGGCTTGCGTTCGGCCACTCCAGCCTCAGGTGTAGAGTGACCCGGCGTTCACCACCGGCTGAGTGGCCTTGTCGCCGCAGAGCACCACCAGAAGGTTACTCACCATGGCCGCCTTGCGTTCCTCGTCGAGCTGCACCACCTGTTTGGCGGAAAGCATTCCCAGGGCCATCTCGACCATGCCAACCGCGCCCTCGACGATCTTCTGCCGCGCGGCGATGATGGCGCTGGCCTGCTGCCGCTGCAGCATGGCGCTCGCGATTTCGGGGGCGTATGCCAGGTGGCTGATACGCGCCTCGATGACCTGTACGCCGGCCTTTTCCAGCCGTTCCTGTATCTCCTTCTTGAGCCGCTCGGCTATCTCCGCCGTATTGCCGGCAAGGGACATCTCGCCGTCGGAATGAGCATCGTACGGATAGCTCTGCGCCGTGCCCCGGAGTGCGGCCTCGCTCTGGACGTGAACGTAGTTCTCGTAGTCGTCCACCTCGAACATTGCCTCCGCGGTGTCCACCACCCGCCAGACCACCACGGCCGCAATCTCCACCGGGTTCGAGTTCTGGTCGTTCACCTTGAGCTTGCCGGTCTCGAAGTTCCGGACCCGGACGGACAGCGCCTTCTTGGTGAACAGGGGATTGGCCCACTTGAGGCCGGCCTCCCGGACGGTTCCCACGTAGCGGCCAAAGAACTGGAGCACCTTGGCCTCGTTCGGGTTGACGATGAAGAGTCCGGCCCAGAGGAGGCCTGTCAGAGCCAGGGCGGTTACGGACAGGCCGATCCCCCACGCGTTCTCGGCCATGATGCTCCGCCATAGCGAAGCGCCCACGGAAACGGTTATAAGGATCAGCAGGATTGCCCACACAATTCCGGACTGAGCGTCGCGCTTGATTTCACGAATCACCGGTTGCTCCTGAATAGGTAGTATCGTGATGATATCATTTTGATAGGTCTGGGTCAAGTCCCCGTCCGGCCTTATACTTGTGCCTTGCCCTCGCCCCTTTGACGGAGGACTTGATGAGGCTTCGATGGTTGGTTGCGTTCCCCATGCTTCTTTTCCTGAGCCTTCCGCTGGAACCCGCGCAGGCACAGAACGGTAACGGTAACGGCAACGGTCTCAGGTCCCGGATCAACGAACTGTTCACGTTCGGCGACTGCGGCGAACCGCTTTGTCTGGATCTGGAGACCATCCACGGCAACCACTTCAATCCGGCCGTGGCCCAGGGCAACTCGGTGGTCATCGACTTTCTGACCGGAGCCATCGGCAAGGCCACGGCGAGCGTTCCGGTCAGTGCCACGTCCAGCGGTGCCACGTTCACGTTCGTGGGTGGATTGCCGGTGCGGACCTCTACCTCGGCGGGCCCCATCTTCGGTGAGCGGTCGCAGACGCTGGGACGGGGCCGGTTCTTCCTGGGGACCAGCGTTACCGGGATGAGCTTCACCTCGCTGAACGGCGTGCCCTTGAGCAACCTTCAGCTCAACTTCAAGCACGACGACGTGGATCCGGTGGGGGTTTTCGGGGATCCGCTGTTCGAGAACGATCTCATAGCGCTCCACATGGCGCTTGATGTGAAGGTGCTGGTGGCTACGGTGGCGGCCACCTTCGGTCTGACCGATTTCATCGACATCGGTGTCGCTGTCCCGTTGGTGAGGACGTCCATTCGGGGACGCAGTGACGCACAGATCCTCCCCTTCGGCCAGCCGGCGTTGCATCATTTCGCCGGCACCTTCGATGACCCTGTGTTGCGGGCGGCAGCCGCCATGGAAGGTTCGGCGGCAGGTCTGGGCGATGTGGTAGGCCGGGTGAAGATCAACCTGGGTCAGGGGTCAAGCATGGGCGCGGCACTTCTGGCCGAGGGCCGGTTTCCCACAGGAGACGAGGAGAATCTGCTGGGAGCGGGTTCGTCGCAGTTCCGGGTGATGGGCATCTATGCGGCCCAGCTGGGTGATT
>CAZTIV010000024.1:0-8739 GCA_964613905.1 uncultured Gemmatimonadaceae bacterium
TCGAACGGCTGCGGGATGTCCTGGTTCTCGTCGGGATGGGTGCAGTGGCCTCAACGCTGGTTGCCGCTACCCTGGGTGCCGGGTCCCTGGGGCTGGTCCATGGCACACCCTGGCGCGAACTGGTGGCGGCTTGGTTCGCATGGTGGTCCGGTGATGCGCTGGGCATTCTGCTGGTCACACCCCTGCTGCTTGCCTGGCTTGCGCCCGGCGCGCGGGTGTCCCCGTCGGGCCGCACCCTGGAAGCCGTGGTGCTAATCGCCATCGTGGTGGTTGCCGGCGAGGTCCTGTTTCATCCCCTCGAAGGCTATGAATATGCCATCTTCCCTCTTGTCGGGTGGGCGGCCATCCGGTTCGGCGTACGGGGAGCCACGGCGGTGGCCGCGATCGCTGCCGTCCAGGCGGTTCAACACACGCTGGGCGGGGTTGGTCCGTTTGTTGAGGGAGCGCCGCAATACGGTCTTGCCATGCTTCAGCTGTACCTCGGTCTCCTGGCCCTGACGGGCCTCATTCTGTCCGCCGTCACGACCGAGCGGACCGCGGTCGCAGAGGCCCTGAAGGAAAGCGAGCGCGAAGCGAGAGCACTGTACGGGCGATTCGCACTACTGTTCAATGGAGTCCCCATAGCCGCACTCGTCGTTGGCAGGGACGGGGTCATTGAGGTTGCCAACCCGGCGGCGGAAAAGCTCTTCGCAGTGCGGCCTCTGGAAGGTCGGAGCATCAGGGACTTCGCGGAGGGATCGGAGGATCTCAGGGACTGGATATTCACGCTCCACCGCACTGGAGATGCGATCAACTGGCGAATTACACGGCCGGATGGGGCGTTGCGGGAAGTCGAATGGACGGCGAGTCCCATGGTGGGTGACGAGGACCGTCGAGCCATTTGTGTGGTGGAAGACCGTACGGAGGAACGGGCGCGAACTGCGCAACTTCGCACCGTGGACTCGGCCATGCGCGCCATGCGGGATGGAGTCACGCTGGTGGACGACTCCGGCGTCATAATGTTTGCCAACCGCGCCGCCGCGATCATGCATGGGTACGGCTCTCCGGATGAACTGGTGGGTCACCCGGTGTCCCAGTTGGTGCCTCCCGATTACACCCATCAGTTCTCCGAACTGCTCCCCACGATGCGCAGCGAAGGCTGGCGCGGCGAAGCAGAGGGGCTGCGCAGGGACGGCAGTGTGTTCCCGGTGGAACTGACTGTGTCACCAATATCGCTTGACGGCGGTCATGTGGGTACAGTCGCGGTCATAACGGATCTGACCGAGCGGCGCAGGCTCGAGGCTCGTGCGGTGACAGAAGACAAGCTTGCCACCCTCGGGAGGCTGGTTGCCGGAACGGCCCACGAGATCAATAACCCTCTGGCTGCGGTACTGGCCAACGCCCAATTGATGCTGGCTGAGATGGCAGCCAGCAGCCCATACAGGGCCGCACTGGAGACCATCGACGCCGAAGTCCGGCGCGCCTCCCGCATCGTAAGGGACATGCTTTCGTTTGCGCGCCAGAGCCCGGTTACCCGGAAGTCTTTCGATCTCCGGGAGAGTATCGCGCAGGTCCTGCGCTTCCGGGGCGGCTATCACCGTGCTCTTGGCATTCAGTTGCAGACACGCCTGCCAAGGGTAAGGGCGCTGGCAGTCGGCGATCCGGACCAGGTTCAGCAGGTCCTGCTGAACGTGCTGGTGAATGCAGAGTACGCGGTTCGCAACGTGGAGAAACCTCGTGTGACGGTCACGCTGGGCGTGCACTCGGGGCGCTGGCGTGTGGGCGTGGATGACAACGGCCCCGGGGTGCCCCTTGAGAGACGGGAGCAGATTTTCGAGCCATTCTACACGACGAAGCCGGAGGGTGAGGGAAGCGGACTGGGCCTTTCGGTGTCCTATGGGATATTGAGGGAACACGACGGCAGGATCTGGGTTGAGGATGGAGAGCTCGGGGGTGCCAGGTTTGTGATCGAGTTGATGGCGGATCGGGAACCACCGGACGCCGGTACGGTCACCCGGCAAGAACCTCCCCGATATGGAAGGTCGGCCGCTCTGCGCCTCCAGGTTCTGGTAGTGGATGACGAAGAGGCGATCAGAGCGGTTGCGCAGCGCATCCTGGAGGGACGCGGACACTCGGTGTCGGTCGCACCGGACGGGCAGGCGGCGCTCGCACTGCTCGACGTGACGGCATTCGATGTGATCCTGTGCGACATCCGGATGCCGACGCTGAGCGGACCCGATCTGTTCGCGGAGGTACAGCGCCGGGGCGGTGTGGTCCCGCGCTTCATTATCATGACGGGTGACATTGCGGATCCACAGACCCAGCGCTTCGTGGATGAGGCGAAGGTGCCGGTCTTGCTCAAGCCGTTCGAGCTGGAGGCGTTGCTGAATGTTGTAGAGGGATGAAAAAACCGCAGCCGCCGGGTGCCGGGCCCGGCGGCTGCTGTATATGGAAAGCGGGTCAGGCGGGCGGCGCTTGCCGCTCTGAGAAGGCCGCGTTGGCTGCCCGCGAGCCCTGGAGGCACCCGTCCGGCGGATACCCTCCTGTCTGCCCGACCCGCACACGCATGATAGCACTCACTGCGTTAAGAAATCGGCAGAAAAAGGTGAAGGATCGTCTGCCCGGGCCCTTTCGCCGCACCGCCTGGACGCGCACATTTCCACCCCATGGCGCGCATTTCGGGACCAATAGATCTCCGGGAAGAACAGTCGTGGCTGATCACCGCCTCCCTTATCGTGATCGCGGCGGTGGCGGCGGCGGCGGCGCTGGCGTACACGAGGCCGGTGCTGGTGCCCCTGGTGCTGGCCGTGTTCGTGTTCTACCTGGTGGCCCCGGTGGCGGACTTCCTGGAGCAGAAGGCGAGAATGCCCAAGGCGCTCTCGATAGTCATAACGCTGCTGGTGGTGGCGGCGCTACTGGCTCTCATTGGCCTGCTGGTAAGCACATCGATTCGCGGCCTGCTCGATTCCGCCGACATCTACCGGGAGAAGCTCATTGCCTTTGCCGAGCGAGTGTTCTCGTTTCTGGATCGGCGAGGTGTGGATCTGGGTCAGGAGTCGGTCGTCGAGTCACTCAGGCACCTTCCGGTGGGCCGTGTGGTGCAGGGAGCGGCCGGTCCCGTGTTCGGGCTCGTGACCAACGGATTCCTGGTGCTGGTGTTCGTGATCTTCCTTATGCTGGGACGGCGGCCGGACGTGGTGAAGCCGGAGATATACCGGCAGATTGACGCTGCGATCAGGCGGTTTATTACTCTCAAGTTCATCATCTCGGCCGCGACGGGCCTCTTGGTAGGCATCATCCTCGCCATCATCGGGCTCGAGTTGGCGCTCGTCTTCGGGGTGCTGACGTTCCTGCTCAACTTCATTCCGTCCATCGGTTCGATCATAGCTATCATTCTGCCGATACCAGTGGCGCTGGTGCAGTTTGACGGTGGCTGGCAGGTGCTGGCGGTGATTCTGGGGCCGGGCATCGTGCAGATAGTCATCGGCAACGGGATCGACCCCAAGGTCATGGGCAAAGGTCTGGAGCTGAGCCCGGTAACCATTCTTGCGGCACTCGTCTTCTGGGGTCTGTTGTGGGGAATTGTGGGCATGCTCCTGGCTGCGCCCATCACCGCGGTCATCAGGATCGTGCTGGCCAAGTTCAAGACTACACGGGGCGTCGCCGAACTTCTGGCGGGGCGTATTCCCGGCGAAAGACCGAGAACGGCCGAGGCGTAAGCCCGGCAGGGGGGCTCGATTGAGCGACACTGCTGTTGGCGGCAGGCTGTCGGTCATGATGTTCCTGCAGTTCTTCATCTGGGGTGCCTGGTACACCACGATCGCGGTGTACATGAGCCATCACGGGATGGAGACCCTCACACACTGGCCGTACACGGTCAACCCCATCGCGGCCATCGCCGCACCGTTCTTTCTGGGACTCGTGGCCGATCGGTTCTTTGCAACAGAGAAGGTTCTGGGAGTGCTCCACATGCTGGGTGGGCTGATCATGTTCATGGTCCCGCAGGCCACGGGCTCCCCACCGCTGTTCATCTCCCTGTTGCTGCTGTACAACCTCTGCTACATGCCTACGCTCGGCCTGGCCAACAGTCTGGCTTTCCATCATATCCAGTCACAGGAGCGGCAGTTCCCATTGATCCGTGTGTTCGGAACGGTAGGATGGATCGTGGCCGGTCTCTTCATAAGCCTGGTTCTGGGCACGCTCGTAGCGGATATCCCCGAACGAACCGCCCTGCCGATCTACACCGCTGCCACGGCCAGCGTAGTGCTCGGACTGTACAGCTTCACCTTACCTCACACCCCCCCAACAGCCGCAGGGCAGCCGGTGTCGATCCGGAGCATTCTGGGGCTGGATGCGTTGGGACAACTGGGTGACCGCGCGTTCTATGTGTTCATAGCGGCGTCGCTGCTGCTGTGCATTCCGCTCGCGGCCTATTACAACTTCACTCAGATTTTCCTGGGGGATGCGGGCATAGCCCGGATAGCGGCGACTCAGACCCTCGGCCAGATGTCCGAGGTCGTGTTCATGCTGCTCATGCCGTTCTTTTTCATCAGGCTCGGGGTCAAGAAGATGTTGCTGGTGGGGATGGCGGCGTGGGTCCTGCGGTACGTGTTGTTCGCCCTGGCCGCACCCTCGGCTGTGTTCTGGATCATCGTTGCCGGAATCCTGTTGCACGGCATCTGTTACGATTTCTTCTTTGTGACCGGCCAGATCTACGTGGACAAGCGTTCGACACCGGCGGTGCGAGGCCAGGCGCAGGGGTTCCTGGTACTGGTTACATACGGCGTGGGAATGCTCATCGGCGCTCAGGTGGCGGGGAACGTCTACAACGTCTTCCTGAGCGGGGCGCCGTCACTGACTCTGGATCAGTGGCGTGAGTTCTGGTTGCTGCCCGCGGCGTTCGCGGCGGCAGTGCTCGTGTTCTTCTGGATCTTCTTCCGGCCCACGCCGGAAGTTCGTGGAGTGAATACCGGGGCATCACCGACCCCGTGACTCGAGGAGGCACCATGACCGCACTTCCCCGACGGACCTTCATGGGCAGCATTGCTGCCGGACTGGCTTTTACCATAGTGCCGCGGCGCGTTCTGGGACGAGGGTACCGGGCGCCGAGCGACACGTTGAACGTGGCGTGCATCGGAGTTGGCGGTATGGGGTGGCAGGACGTTCGAGGCGTGAGTGGAGAAAACATCGTCGCGTTGTGCGACGTGGACCTCAAGAGGTCGGAGGACGCTTTCGGCGGTCATCCCGAAGCCAGGCGGTATCGCGACTTCCGGGTAATGCTGGAGCGCGAGATGCGGAACATCGATGCGGTTACCGTATCCACGCCCGACCACACGCATGCCGTGGCCGCAATGATGGCGTTGCGGATGGGAAAGCATGTCTATGTGCAGAAACCCCTGGCGCGCACGATTCACGAGGTTCACACACTTGCCGCCGAATCCGCCCGGCGTCAACGGCTGGCCACGCAGATGGGCAATCAGGGGCATGCGGGCGAGGGCACGCGGCAGATCCGCGAGTGGGTGGAGGCGGGCGCGATCGGCACCGTGCGTGAGGTGCACTACTGGACCAACCGGCCGATATGGCCACAGGCCATCGAGCGTCCCACTGAGATGCATCACGTTCCGCAACATCTGGACTGGAACCTCTGGCTCGGCCCCGCGGCCGACCGGCCCTATCATCCGGCGTACGCGCCGTTCCGGTGGCGCGGGTGGTGGGACTTCGGGACCGGAGCGCTGGGTGACATCGCATGCCACGCAATGGACGCGGCGTTCTGGGTACTTGGACTGGGCCATCCTTCGCGGGTGGAGCCCGAGAACACCACCATGTTCCCGGAGACCGCGCCGCGGGCCTCCCGGGTGCTGTATGAATTTCCCGAACGGGGTACGAGGCCGGCGGTGCGTCTGGTGTGGCGTGACGGGGGAATTACTCCGCCACGTCCGCCGGAAGTGTCGGCCGATGCGAAGTGGCCGCCCAGCGACGAAGGCGGGCAGCTCTGGATCGGGACGGACGGAAAGCTGGCGGCAGGTATCTATGGCCAGAATCCCCGGCTCCTGGACGCGGACCGTGACGCCGAGATCAGGAAGAATCCACCGCCTGTCACATACCCGCGCGTCGAGAACGTCTATGCGGAGTGGATAGCGGCGTGCAAGGACGGCACGCAGCCCGGATCGAACTTTGTGGGCCATGCGGGGCCGTTGACGGAGATGGTGTTGCTCGGATGCATTGCCGTACGGATGGGACGGGTGCTGGAAGTCGACCCGGTAACGGGGAGAATTGTCAGTCCGACGGTTCCGGACGAATACGTGCGGTCGGAGTACAGGAGGGGCTGGGAGCTGTAGTCTACCTCTCCAGTTCTCGCACCCAGATATTCCGGAATCTCACAGGATCCCCGTGATCCTGAAGCATGATCGGTCCGCGGTCGCCGTGAGGTTCGTAGACGGCTCGGCGGGCGTGGACGGTACGGCCGTGAAAAGCCGCTTTGTGATGAACGAGGACGCCGTTGTGGAACACAGTGACGCGGGCTGGTTCCATCACTGCCCCGTCGGACTGGAATCTGGGCCGGTGGAAGATGATGTCGTAGGTCTGCCATTCGCCGGCCGGACGGCTGGCGTTTACCAGAGGTGGCTCCTGACCATACAGTGAGCCGGCCTGCCCATCCGGGTAAGTGTCGTTGCCATGCGAGTCGAGTATCTGTACTTCGTACATGCCCATCAGGAACACGCCACTGTTCCCCATGCCCTGGCCCCGTCCGGCTGGGGTACGGGGTGTGGCCCACTCGATGTGCAACTGCAGATCACCGAACGAGCGGCGTGTTTGTATGGACCCGGAGCCGCGTACCACTTCCATTGCGCCATCCACCAGACGCCATCCAGCGGGACCGCCGGCCTGTCGCTCCCACTGATCCAGACTGGTACCGTCGAACAGAACAATGGCATCCGAAGGTGCTGGTGCAGGCGGACCGGCCGGCCCGGGGTCAACGACCGGTGGGCGGGGGCGATCCATGGAATGCACCGGCCAATCCTGAGCAACGGCCGTGGGTGCCACGCAAAGGATCATCGCCAGGCTGAACAACGACTTCATGGCTTCCACGTTCCCTTCGCCACTGCAGGCACGAACGTATCCAGACCTCTGGGCGGGAACGAAATCGTGCGTCCGCGTTCGGCGCTCATGTAGGCGGTCATCAGAAGCTTCGCTACCTCCAGTCCATCGTCGAATGTGAGGAGCGGGCGTTTCCGCTGAAGGAAGGCCCGCACCACATGCCGGTTCTCTGCTTCATACCCGTATGTAACCGCTTCGTTTCCCACCACCGGCATCAGACCCATCTCAGCGTTCTGTTTCTCTACCAGATCCTCGCCGGCCTCGCCTTTGACCTCACGACTGAAGAAAAGCTTGAGTTCGGTGTCCAGGGTGTTCCACGAAAGCGCGTACTCCGGGCCGAGCAGCTCGGCCGAGAGGCGTAACCCCGCTCCGACGAAGCACCATGAGGTTGTGGCCTCGCCAAGGAGCTGCTCGCCGCTGCGTGTCTTGAACTCGATGATCACGCTTGCGAAGTCTTCCGCCGGCGCACGCTTGTAATCCACCGCCTTGCCCATCATCCGGCCCAATCGCTTGACGTATTCGGGGCGCGTCCACTTGAGGCTGGCAATGTGGCCGGTGACGCGAACCGGCTTTACGGTGGACAGTGGCTTGCCCGGCTCGGTCAACAGGTGCCAGACCACAAGGGCCGAGTGGCACATCATGTCGTTCAGCACCCCGCCGCCCTGCAGCTCGCCCTGCCAGAACCAGGGTTTGTGCGGACCGCTGTGTTCCTCGGCGGCGCGCGCGAGATACGGACGGCCCGTAAGGCGTGCTCCACGGCTCCAGAGGATCTCACGACCGCGCTCGAGGGTTGGCGAGAACGCCTGATTCTCGAGATAGGCGTGGGCGATGCCGGCCCGTTTAACGAGCCTGAGGACCTCCCGTGCCTCGGCGACGTTACGGGCGAGCGGTTTCTCGCAGGCGATGCCCGTGAGCCTGGCCTTGCCACGCGTCACGGCGTCGGTGATTTCCTCCATGTTCTCGATGCGAGCGTAATTGGGTCCGCAGAGCCAAAGGGCGTCGATCTTCGAGTCTGCCGCCATGTCGGCGATGGACCCGAAGACCCGGGTGCTGCCCACACCTAGCCGGCGTGCATGTGACGCAGTGGCCTCGGCGTTCTTTCGCGTGGGGCTCCAAACGCCGAGCACATCGGCGTCCCTGACCCCGGTGAAGGACTGCACGTGGAAGTTGGCGTTGAATCCGCTGCCGATGATCCCGATCCCGAGGCGCTTTGCCATCGATTCAGTCCTCGTAGCTCACGCCCAGCCTGCGGAGTTGGGGCTCGGGACACCCTGTCCACTGAGGCACGAACGTGTTGCCCATGTATCTCAGGTCTTCCACACCCATCTTGCTGGACCAGAACCCGCTGGCCGTAAGGTCACGGAACCGGTTGAAGAACGCGACTCCATGGGAATACTCCTGCGCCGCCCGGTCGGGAAACGCGATGTGGTCCAGAACCCGGTTGCGCTCGCCATCCGAACAGTCCACGAAATTTCTGTTGTACCGGTGCCTGCATTCGGCGTCGAGCCACGCCAGTCCACCCCGCATGGGCGTCTGCGATCCCGGGCTGTCGAGCATTATGAAGTCCATGAACTCCGGCACCCCGGCATCGCTGGCACTGCCGGAGCGTTCATCTCGTGGGATGACGATATCTACGAGCATGCGCACCGTACGCCACTCGTG
>CAZTIV010000024.1:8839-32243 GCA_964613905.1 uncultured Gemmatimonadaceae bacterium
CCCATCCTGATGCATCCGAGCTCGTGGATGATCCGTCCACCCGTCGCGATGCCATAACCCTGCTCGGCGGTGGGCATCGGGCTGAACACCTCACCGCCCATCTCCGCGATGATCGTGCGGAAGGTCTCCTGCATATGCCGCACCTGCCGGTATTCGTGGTCGCTCCACTTCCAGTGAAACCGGAGAACGGGTATCCCCCACTGGTCGACGACGGTGGGATCGATTTCGCAACAGCAGTCGTCGCTGGTGACCATTTCACCGCGTCCTGAGAAACCGATCGTGGTGCCGTACAACCGGCGGTAACTGTCCTTCAAAGCCTTGCCGTATCCCCCGAAGTCAGGGTATCGGTGGATGCCGCCCATGAATCCGGCACCCGGCATACCGCGGCCTCCCCACACCTCGATGTGATATCCGCGGGGGAAGTCGAGTTTGCTGTTATCGAGCCACCAGGGGATGTAAACGTGTCCGCCCGAGCCATCTTCGTTGTGGGGAATTCCGTCCATCAGCGCCGGTACGAACCCGGCCACGTCGGTGCCGGTCGAGTCGGTCAGGTACTTGCCGACCACGCCGCTGGAATTGGCGAGCCCGTGCGGGAACCGCGATGACTTCGAATTGAGCAGTATGCGGGCCGACTCGCAGGCGCTGGCAGCCAGCACCACAACACGGGCACGTACGTGACGATCGCGTCCCGTGGTCTTGTCCACATAGGTGATGCCGCTCGCAAGACCGGCCCGGTCAACTGTGACTTCGCGTGCCATCGCGTGGGTGATCACGGTGAGCCGCCCGGTTTCATGCGCGGGTGGCAGGAGCACGTTGGTGGTGGAGAAATTGGCGTTGGCGGCGCAACCCCGGCCGCACTGGCCGCACCAGTGGCAGGCGGGCCTGCCGTTGTGAGGTACGCTCAGAATCGACAGCCGAGCGGAGATGCAGGGAATGTTCAGCCGGGCGCAGGTCTTCTGTACGAGCAGCTCGTAGCAGCGTGGGCGCGGCGCCGGCAGGTAGATGCCGTCGGGCTCGTTGCGCATTCCTTCCCGGCTCCCGAAGATGCCGACGAGCCGGTCCACGCGGTCGTAGTAGGGCGCGATATCATCGTACCCGATGGGCCAGTCCTCGCCCAGGCCGTCGAGGGACTTCCTGCGAAAGTCGTCGGGCCCGAATCGAAGCGAGATCCTGCCCCAGTGGTTGGTGCGTCCACCCACCTGACGTACGCGGAACCAGTCGAACTGTGTGCCGGGCGCGCGCGTGTACGGCTCTCCGGCGAGCGACCATCCGCCGAGTCCGGCGTGAAACTCGCCGAAGTGGCGCTCCGGTGTGGCAGCGCCTCTCCGGGGCGAGTCGTAGTTCCAGGCGAACATGGCGGAGTCCGTGGCATTGTCCCACGGGACGCCGGCCTCGAGCAGCACCACGTTTGCTCCCGCTCTGGTGAGGGCGTAGGCAGCCATGCCACCGCCGGCGCCTGATCCGACGATGCACACGTCGTGGATTTCACGATGGCGCAGGAAAGGCATGTGAGGACCCCTGGTCAGCGGGAATGCTTGCGGGGGCGTGAGGGCGACGGAATTGCCTGGGAAGTCTTCTCGAAGCAATCCGGGCACATCCCATGGGTGATTCGTGTACCCGATGAACTGAGGTATTCTTCAAGTTCGTCCCAGTATCCCTGGTCGTTGCGCACACGTTTGCACCAGGCGCATAGTGGAAGCAGTCTCCCAAGTTTCTGGGCTTCGGCTTCCGCCAGGCGCTGGGCGGTGATGTCCTGCGCCACCATGAGGGCGGCAACTGTATCGCCGCCCTTGCTGATGGGAAGGTAGCGGGTCCTGTACCATCGCTCTCCACCGGCGTCGGTTGCCGGGCTGCGCGAATCGAGTTCGAAGCCCTCTCCACGCTCAAACAAGGATGCAAGTTTCGCCATGAATTTGTTCTTCAGTGCCGGATCCACGTACTGGGCGGCATCGGTTCCGATGACCGTGGCGGCGTCGTATCCGGGCTCGACCCTGTTTATGTACCGGATCACGCGATCACGATCCACGACGATGATAATGTCGGGAATCAGGGCGAGAACCGAGCGGTAATCAACCGGGTCCGGCTTGTTCGATTGGGCCAACTGCTCCTCCGGGAGCACGGAAATGACGGAGTACGGATAATGTGGCCTCGGGTACTCTAGGGCGCCAGGTATGCCCTACCCCTGGCCTGGAATCGTTACCGGCGGTAACGTAGGGGAACGGAGTATACAACCGGCTCGGAGGGCGCTATGCCCGATTCCGGCACGAAGCAGCGAGTCGGCACCGACCGACCGCTCGCTTCAGAGGTGGACATCTTCGGCCTGACCCATCCGGGTAAGGTCCGGGATCTGAACGCCGACCACTTCCTCATAGCCAGCCTGCACAAGCTTCTCAAGGTTCATCACAGCAGCCTTCCCAGGGATTCATTTACCGACCGTGTGAGCGGGGCGTGGGTTCACATCTTCCTTGTGGCTGACGGCGTGGGGGCGGGCCCGGGGGGACCGGCGGCCAGCAGCCGCACGGTGGAAGCCATTGCGGAGTATGTAATCCGTTCCATGGATACATACTACGAGCTGGATCCCGGTGATGAGGAGCACCTGATAGACAAGCTGAGCCGGTCGGTGCGGCACAGCCACGAGGTGGTGCTCGGGGCAGCCGGGCGTGAGGAGCTGGCGTCCATGGCCACGACGCTCACCATGGTGGCCATCCGCTGGCCGCGGGCCTACATGGTCCACGTGGGGGACAGCCGCTGCTACCGGCTGCGGGACGGCCGGCTCGAACTCATGTCGCGCGATCAGACCATGGCGCAGGATCTGGTGGACGCCGGAGCGCTGGATCCCGAGACGGCGCAGAAATCGCCGTTGGCGCATGTGCTGGTCAGTGCCGTTGGTGGTCAGGAACCGAAGCCGTACGTCCACGTGGAAGACTGCAGGCGGGAAGACGTGATGCTGCTTTGCAGCGACGGGCTCACGAAACATGTGACCGAAAAGGAAATCGGCGAAATCCTGGATCGACATCGGTCTGCGGAGGACGGGTGCAGGCGGCTGGTGGATCTGGCGATTGAGCGAGGTGGATCTGACAACGTCACTGTGGTTATTGGCCGGGTGCGGTCCGGTGACGGAGACCAGTCTACCTAGGGTAGAATTTCGCGAACATGGGCGTACGCGGAACGCGCAAACGCCATGGGGTCGGTCGGCTGGTCGTGTTCCACAAAGTAGTGATGAATGCCGGCGCGTGCCCGCTGTGCGATGAAGCCGGTCAGGTCGACCTCACCCTCACCGAGATCCGTTTGCCTCCCATCCCTGTGGCCGTCCTTCAGGTGAACCATCGGGAATCTGCGAGGATTGCGCTCGATAAGAGCGAGCGCGTCGCCGCCTCCCTTCGTGATCCAGTACAGGTCCAGTTCGATCAGGACGAGTGAAGGGTCGGTTTCCTCGAGAAGAACCTCAAAAGGTATCCGCCCCTCCATCGGTGTGAACTCGAAGTCGTAGTTGTGATAGGCGAAAGCAAGGCCATACCGGTGCGCTCGCTCCGCCGAAACATTGAACAATCCGGCTATCCGACGATACGCGTCCAGTGTGCGACGTTGTTCCGAAGGAATCCAGGGAATAACCACGTACCTGTGTCCTACAGCCTGTGCCACCTCCAGGGCGGCCTCCCATCCGGTGTGCAGGGCGGGGAAAGGCAGATGAGCGGCAGGCGCGTAGAGGCCGGTGCCTGACAGGATCTCCCGAATACGTGCCGGCGTCCTGCCGAAGTACCCCGCGAACTCCACCTCGCGGTAACCGATGCGTGCCACTTGCTCGAGAGTGGCCTCTACGCCCAGTTGCATCGAGTCGCGGAGCGTGTAGAGCTGGATGCCTATGGGTGTGATAACGTTCGAGAGCGGGCGGGCCGACGGGACGAATGTGGTATACAGAGCGCCGGCTGTGATCCGAACGAACGTTCTGCGGTCCGGCAGGCTCAAGACCCGGGTTCGTCCTGCAGCATGGCGCGGGCCTCGGCGACACGTCGCTCGGCCTCTTCGTGGTCTATCACCGCGCCGGCCCAGTCGGGCTTGCCGGTGCGGTCGTGCACTACGCGGATGACCGACCCCTGCCGGATTCGCTCGGGCAGGCGCGCCAGAGGGACCGCGATGGGCCGGCCGTCGTCGTCCTTGAGGACGGCGGTAGTGCCCTCGATGCGGTCCACCGCGTAGTGGCGCTCGTTCACTTGCCTTCCCGAGCCATCCGCTCCCGGGTCACTATCTCCACCACCGCGTCCAGCACCTTCTGGCGGGCGCGATCTACATCCTGTTGCAGGGAAACATTGCTGCCGAAGAACTTGCTTTCACGCTCCTTCACGGCATCCTCGAAGACCGAGATCGCTTCGACGACCGACCGCAGGTACTCGCGTCCGACACTCATGGATTCCTCGTGAGGTAAGGTCTGGTGAATTGTGTCCGCGGGGCCACCCGCGCGCAATGCCCGACGTCAGACCAGAGCTGCGAGGCGTTCGGCGAGCTCCCGGGCGGTTTGTACCCGGTCTTCCGGACGCTTGGCCAGCAGCTTGAGGATCAGTGCCGACAGGGGTGCCGGAATATCGGTGTTCAGGGTGGCGGGTGGTCTGGGTTCCTCGCTCAGAACTTTCGCGATCAGGGAAACCGGCGTGCTGCCGTCGAAAGGAATCTCTCCCGTCAGGCACTCGTACAGCACCACGCCCACCGCGTACAGGTCGCAGCGGGTATCGATTTCTTCACCCATCAACTGCTCGGGGGCCATGTAGGCCGGCGTGCCCACGAGCAGCCCCGCCTCGGTGATCTGGCTGCTGCGCTCCGCGAGCCGCGCCACGCCGAAGTCCATGACCTTCAGTACGCCCTCCGGGTCGAGCAGCATGTTCTGCGGTTTCACGTCCCGGTGGATCACGCCTTCCTCATGTGCCACGGCGAGCGCCTCGGCCAGTTGGGTGGCGATTGCCAGAGCAGACTGCGGGTGCAGCGTGCCACGCGTGTCTATCAGTTCACGTACGGTGATGCCTTCGACGTGCTCCATCGTCAGATAGAAGATCCCGGTGAACTCGCCGAAATCGTGGGTACGCACCACGTTGCGGTGCGAGATACGACGCGCCAGACGGATCTCGCTCTTGAACCGCTCAATGAGTGACTTGTCGGAGAGGAACTCTGGTCGCAAGACCTTGATGGCGACATCTTCACTGAGCTCCAGATCCCGGGCGCGATATACGGTGCCCATCCCTCCGCCACCCACCAGCCTCACAATCTCGTAGCGTGATCCGAACCGCTGACCCGGGTCAAAGGTTCCTGCATCACGCGGGATCACGATCTCGGCCGAAGCCCGGCGCGCAAAGTCGATCTCGCCCCGTAGCTCCCGCACCCTCTCCCTCAGCCGTTCTTCCCGTACCTTGATCTCTCCGGCCATGTTGTCAAACACCCGGGCGAGCTTGCCCAATGCGTCTGTGCGCTCTGCCACGTTCGCCAGTGTCCCCGGCCTGTAGTTGCCGGTTTCCACTGCAGTGGCGGCCTCGATCACCCGGTCCACCTCGCGCAGGTACTCACGTTCCTTGTCGCGCAAACGCTTCTTCTCGAGTGACGCGTTGATCCGGGCGCGCAGCAACACGGGATCGAATGGCTTGGGCAGGTAATCCTCGGCACCCCGTTCGATGCAGCGTACCACGCTCGACATGTCGTCGAGCGCGGATACCATGATGACGGGTACGTCACGGGTCGTTTCCCGATCCTTGAGGCGGGTGAGCACTTCGTATCCGTCGATGCCCGGCATCAGCACGTCGAGCAGCACGAGGTCGAACCCTCCCTGATCCATCAGATCGAGGGCGCGCTGGCCGCTTTCCGCCGGTACGGTCTGGTATCCTTCGCGCTGGAGCCTTCGCATCAGCACTTCGCGGTTCTGTTCGTCGTCGTCCACCACAAGGACGCGGGGCAGAGCGGGCGATCCTGGCGATGCCGCGGCCTGGATGTCCTCGGCAGAAGGAGCTTCGGACACCAGGCTCGGCCGGAGTTGCGGAGTGGCGCGAAGACGGTCGGCGGCGGTCAGAATCCTTTGGATATCTCCCATGAACTCCGCGTTCGCCGTGTCCCCGCTGCGAAGCATTGGCTCGAGGGCGCGAACGATCCGCTCATGAGGCCTGTGCAGTGCCTCATACAGGGCTTCGAGTTCGCGGGAGCCGATCGAGGATCCGGTGTCGGCGAGCGAGCGGCTGATGAGCACCAGCATCTCGCGAGCGGCGGCGAGCGTGGTCTCGAGGGCGGCGTGCCGCGGGTCTCCGGCGGGCACGTCTTCCAGCAGCATCTCCGTGTATCCCATGATGTGGTTCACCGGTGTGCGCAGCTCGTGCCGGAGTTCCGCCAGCCCTTCAGTGGTGAGGACCACGCCGGGATCGTGAGTCATGGAGCGGGCCGGGAAAGCAGCGCCTCTATCTTGCCCAGCAGACGCGGCAGTTCGATGGGCTTGGTGTCGTAGTCGTCGCAGCCGGCCTCGAGAGCCTTGTCTCGATCACCGGCCATGGCGTGGGCGGTGAGCGCGATGATGGGTACGGATCTGGTATCCGGCTCCGCACGCAACATGCGAGTGGCCTCCCATCCGTCCACTTCCGGGAGGCTCATGTCCATCAGGATGAGGTCGTATCCACCGGCGCGAGCCATATCCATGCCCTGCTGACCGTCCACGGCGATCGTAACCTCGTATCCCTTCCGTTCCAGGCGGCGCGAGAGCATGTCGCGGTTCATTTCGTTGTCTTCGACCAGCAGAATCCTGGGCATCCGATTCCCTTCCTCCCGTTTTACGGGTTGCCGTCGGAGGGCGTTGCGCCGTCCACCCGCGCCGGCAGCCGTATGGTAAAGACAGACCCACGTCCCGGGGCGCTGTCCGCATGTACCTCGCCGCCCATGAGGTGCGTGAATCGCTTGGTGATGGCGAGTCCAAGTCCGGTTCCGCCGTACTTGCTCGTGGTTGAGACTTCAGCCTGCGAGAACGCCTCGAAGAGCCGGTCCATCTGCTCCGGGGTCATCCCGATGCCGGTGTCCCTCACGGCGAACTCGACCCACTCACCCGCGCCGTCCGCATCCCGCCTGACGGCCAGCGTGACCGTGCCACGTTCGGTGAATTTACACGCATTCGACAGCAGATTGATCAGCATCTGGCGGACCTTCGTGAGGTCGGCGTGCATCGAACCGGCTTCGTCCGGTACCTGCTCCTCCAGTCTGTTGCCGTTTCGCTCGGCCAGCGGCCTGACCGTGGTTATCACGTCATCGAGCATGGTCCTGACATCGAACGTTTCCAGATACAGGTCCATCTTGCCTGCTTCGATCTTCGACAGATCGAGCACATTGTTTATGAGCGACAGCAGATGCTTGCCGGCGGTCTGGATCTTCTTGAGGTCGTCGGTGAGCTGGACCTGACCGAGTTCCGACACTTCGTCCTCCAGCATCTCGCTGTAGCCGATGATGGCGTTGAGCGGTGTGCGCAACTCATGGCTCATGCTGGCCAGAAACTGGCTCTTGGCGCTGTTGGCCGCTTCGGCATCCCGTCGCGCACGGAGCAACTCGGTGACGTCGTGATAAAGTCCCATGAGCCCCACGCGTTCGCCGCCCATGACCACCGGTACACCAAGCACCTCGACGTCTACCAGCGTGCCGTCCTTGCGTTGCCTGCGTCCTATACCGTGTACCGCGCGGTCGAGAGCGGTACGGGTGTAGGCTACCGCTTCCGACCGCGTGGCCTCCGTGGTGATCAGATCGTCGAGTGGGCGGCCGACCGCCTCGTCCTGAGTGTAGCCGAAGAGGCGCTCGAACGCGGGGTTGCAGCTCACGATGTTGTGATCCGGATCGAGCGTCACGATGGCAACCGGGCTGTTCTGCACCAGAGTTTCGAAGTACTGCTTCTGACGTTGCGCGGCCGTGTAGAGCCGGGCGTTCTCGATGGCGACGGCGGCCTGCGGCGCGAACAGGTTCAGGAGTCGCAGGTCCTCCTGATTGAACACGCGGTTCGGATCCGAGTGCACAGTGGCGATGGCTCCCACCAGCCGCCGGCCGATCATGAGCGGCGCCGCCATGACAGAGTGTACGGTGACATCGGCGTAGCTGGCGGCCTGTCCCAGCCATTCGTGGTATGAAGGAATTATGAGTGGCTCTCGCGTGTTCGCCACCGTGCCCATGGCGCCCTCACCTGCCTTGAGCCGCGTGCCGGTGGAATCCTTGCCGATGTTCTCACTGGCAACCACCACCATCTCCTCCGCCGCTTCGTCAAAGATCGCTACTTCACCACCCGTTACGCCCAGCAGTGCCACGGCGCGTTCGATCACGGCCTGCAGGACGCGTGAAAGCTCCAGTTCGGACGACAGGTCGGCCATCGTATCGAGGAGCGCCTTGTGCTCGTCGGCCCGACGCCGTTCGGCGGTGAGCAGGCGCGCCCGGCCGATGGCGATGCTCGCCTGGTTCGCCGCGGCGGTCAGAATTTCGAAATCCTCGTCGCCGAACGCGTCGGGCTCGCTGCTCTCGACAACGAGGACGCCGATGGTGGAGCCGTCCGTCCGAAGCGGCACATCCACCTCGGAACCGCTGTTGAGACTCGGGATGTAGCGGGCTTCGCGGGTCACGTCCGCGGTGTAGTGCAGCCGGCCGTCTTTCAGTGCCTCTTCGCTCAGACCCTCGCCGGGATGCACGTGCCAGTTGGCAGGTACGTCGGGCCACCCAATGCTTGCCTGGAGAACACGGTCGCCCGTTTCTTCGTCCAGCAGGAAGACGCCGAGGAAGTTGTAACCCAACGCTTCGTCGTGCAGGCCGTGCACCATGGACCGGTAGATTTCGGCCTCGTCCTGTGCGGCGGCTATGGCCGTTATCAGACGGACCAGTGCCGCCTGTCGGCGAGTAGGATCGCCGTCGCCCCTCCGCTTGCGCTGAGTTGAGGGTTTGGCGGAACTACCGCGCGCTCGTTTGGCCATTGTCAGCCGGCCACCAACGACCGTAGTTCGTCCACCAGATCGGCCGGGCCCTGAGCGCCCTTTCGCACGACGCGCTCTACGCCACCATTCAACCGGCTCCGATCCTGATCGGTAAGGTCCTTGGCGGTGATCACCACCACGGGGATTCCCCGCCATGCATCATACGAGCGCATGTTCTCCAGGAACTCGAATCCGTCCATCTCCGGCATTATGAGATCCAGCAGTACGAGCGAGGGGAGTTCCTCCTCGAGCCGGGACAATCCGATACGTCCGTTCTGTGCCTCCACTACACGCCATCCGGCCTTTTCCAGCGCCCGGCGGAGCACGCCGCGTGTGGCGTCGTCGTCCTCCACGACCAGTACCGTGCGGGCTGCACCCCGTCCGTAACGCTTCAGTACAGCGGCCAGACGGCGCCGGTCGATGGGTTTGGTAACGTAATCGGCCGCACCCAGCGCGAAGCCCAGGTTCTGGTCGTCCACAATGGTGACCATGACTACCGGAATCCCGGCCAGTTCGGGATCGTTCTTCAAGGCGGCCAGTACAGACCAGCCATCCTGTACCGGCATCATCACGTCGAGAGTAATTGCGTCCGGCCGGTGCTCCCGGGCAAGTTTTATCCCGGTCTCGCCGTCGGGCGCTTCCAGGACCTTGAATCCTTCCCGGATGAGCATCCGCTGAAGCAGTGTCCGGGCGGCGGGATCGTCGTCAACGATCAGGATGGTGCCGAGGGCCGATGCGTCGGAGATATCGGCCGATTCTCCGGCCTGATTCCGAAGTTCCCGGTTGCCCGGCTCCGCCGCGACGGCCGGAAGGACCACGGTGAAACATGTCCCCACCCCCGGAGTGCTGTCGACTGTGACGCTGCCTCCCATCATCTCACAGAACTTCTTGCTGATTGCGAGACCGAGCCCGGTGCCGCCGTACTTGCTGGACGTCGATGCCTCCGCCTGTGAGAATGCCTGGAAAAGACGTCCCATCTGCTCCGGTGTCATTCCGATGCCGGTATCCCTCACCGTGAGTTCGAACGACTCCGCATTACGCCGTGCTCCAAGGGTTATCGACCCCCGCTCGGTGAACTTGCTTGCGTTGGAGAGAAGATTGAGCAACACCTGGCGCACCCTTGTCTGGTCGGCCCGCATGGTGCCGAGGTCGTGCGTCAGCTTCAGTACAAGTTCGTTTCCGTTCTTTTCGACCAACGGCCGGATCGTAGCCGCCACCGCATTCAGCGTCTCCGTCACGTCGAAGGTCTCGATGTGCAGTTCCATCTTGCCGGCCTCGATCTTCGACAGATCGAGGACGTCGTTGATCAGGGTGAGCAGGTGGCGGCCGGCTGCGTGGATCTTCTCGAGATCGGCCACGTGGTTGCCCATACCTTCGGCTGTCAGGTCTTCCTGGAGCATCTCGCTGTAGCCGATGATTGCGTTGAGCGGCGTGCGCAGTTCGTGACTCATTGAGGCCAGGAACTGGCTCTTGGCGCTGTTGGCCGCCTCAGCCTCGCGCCGCGCGGCCAGCAGCTCGCTGATGTCGTGGTAGAGGCCGATCATGCCCACCTGCTTCCCGTCCACGACCACCGCCACCCCGAACACCTCAACATCCACCAGCGTGCCGTCCTTGCGCCGCCGCCGCGTGATTCCCTTGACAGTGCGCCGGTCAAGGGCCTGCTTCGTATAGGCCACTGCCTCGGCCCGGGTCTGTTCATCGGTAATCAGGTCGTCCAGATTCCGCCCGACAATATTCGCCTCGACATACCCGAATAACCGTTCGAAGGAGGGGTTGCAGGACACGACGCTGTGGTCGTTGTCGATCGCCACGATCGCGACGGGGTTGTTCACGACCAGTTCCTCGAAATACTGCTTCTGCTGCCGGGCCTCGGTGTACAGGCGGGCGTTCTCGATGGCGATGGCCGCTTCCGGGGCGAACAGCTCGAGGAGCCTGAGATCCTCGGAACCGAATTCACGGTTGGGGTCGGACTGGACGGCGGCAATCACGCCCACCATGCGCTGACCGATCATCAGGGGCGCCGCCATGACGGACTGCACCGTGTTCTGCGTATACTGAGCCGATCGGGCGATCCACTCCTGATAACGTGGAATGATCATGGAGTCATGGGACTCGGCCACCTGTCCCATGGCGCCCTCACCCAGGGCCATGCGCGTGCCGACGGCATCAGTCCCCATGTTGTGACTCGCAACGATAGCCAGGTCGCCGCGCTGCTCGTCGAACGTGGCCAGCTCGGCTCCCGTGACGTTCAGCAGCGCCACCGCCCGCTCGAGTACCCTGTGCAGTACCTTCGACAGCTCCAACTCGCCCGCCAGGTCCTTCATCGTGTCCAGCAGCGCCTGCTGTTCCTGCGCCCGCCGCCGTTCGGTGGTGAACAGCCGGGCGTTCGCAATGGCTATCGCCGCCTGCGGCGCGAACAACTCCAGCAGCCGGAGATCCTGTTCCCGGAAGCGTCGGGCCGGATCCTTGTCCATTACGGCGACCGCACCCACCAGCTTACCGCGCACGAGCAGTGGGGCCACCATGACACCGTGAAACTCCACCTGGGTGTACTGCCCGGAACGGCCGGACCAGTCCTGGTATGACGGGATGATCAGGGGTTCACGCGTCAGCGCCACGTGCCCCATCGCACCCTCACCCAGCGCCATGCGCGTGCCGATCGTGTCCTTCTTGCCGACGTTGTAACTCGCAACGACCTCGAGGATCTCTCGGTCGGCATCATAGATAGCCAGTTCCCCATGGCTCACCTGCAGCAGCTGCACCGCGCGCTCGAGAACGGACTGGAGCAGTTCCGACAGCTCCAACTCGGCCGACAGATCGGCCATGGTGGCGCGCAGAGCCTCCTGTTCGTTGGCGCGCTGGCGCTCCGCCGCCAGCAGACGCGCCCGGCCGATGGCGATCCCCGCCTGGTTGGCGGACGCCCGCAGAATCTCGAAGTCGTCCGCCCGGAATGCGTTCGGTCGGTTGCTTTCCACCACCAGCACACCCACCAGCTTCTCGTTCACCCGCAACGGGACGTCCACCTCCGAGCCTTCGTTACGGGTGGGGAGGTAGCGGGTATCCTGTGTTACCTGCGGAGTGTAGTGCAGGCGGCCATCGAGAAGCGGGCGCTCGGAAAGTCCCTGTCCAGGCCGGACCCGCAATCCCTCGGGAGCGTCGTATGCACCACGGCTCGCCGTGAGCACACGATCGCCCGTGGCCTCGTCCACCAGCAGAACGGCCACGAAGTCGTATCCCAGAGCCTCGTCGTGAAGACCGCGCACGACCGCGTGCGCGATGGCCTGTTCGGTTTCGGCCTCGGCTATGGCCGTGCTCAGCCTCAACAGGGCGGCCTGTCGATGGGACAACTCCTCACGCAGCCGCGCGTTCTCGTTCACGCCTCGACTCCAGCAATCACGGTTCGAAGCTCCTCGGCCAGTCCTCTGCCATCGTGCGCGTGCTTGCGCACTACGCGCTCCACACCCCCGTTCAGCCGCCGCCGGTCATCGTCCGTCAGATCCTTTGCGGTAATGACCACCACAGGAACGTTCCGCCACTGCCTGCTGGCCCGCATGTTCTCCAGAAACTCGAACCCGTCCATCTCCGGCATCATGAGATCCAGCAGTACCAGGGCCGGCGTTTCGGCCTCAAGCCGTGACAATCCGACCCGCCCGTTCTCCGCCTCCACCACACGCCACCCCACCTTCTCCAGTCCGCTCCGGAGTACTTTCCTAGTGGCCGCGTCGTCCTCCACCACCAGCACGGCTCGATCGCCGCCGCGGCCGTAGCGCTTGAGCACCGCGGAGAGACGCTTCCGGTCAATCGGCTTGGTCACGTATTCGGCGGCCCCGAGTGCCACGCCCAGGTTCTTGTCGTCTACGATCGTGACCATGACGACCGGGATATCGGCCAGTTCGCGGTCGGCCTTCAGTGCCGCCAGCACGGTCCAGCCGTCCTGACCCGGCATCATCACGTCGAGTGTGATCACGTCCGGTCGCACAGCGCGGGCCGAGCGCATGCCACTCTCGCCGTCAGACGCTTCAATAATCTTGAAGCCCTCCCGGTCCAGAATGCGGCGGAGCAGTGAGCGCGCCTCGGGGTCGTCGTCGATGACGAGGACGGTGCCGGCGTTTCCACCGGCAGCGGCGGCAGGGACGGCCTTTGCGGTTTCGCTGGAACTCTCCGACTGAGGCTCCGGCACCACGACCGGCAGAGTGACCGTGAAACACGTCCCCTCTCCAGGAGCACTCTCCACCGTCACATCCCCGCCCATCATGTGACACAGCTTGCGGCTGATCGCCAATCCCAGACCCGTCCCACCATACTTGCTCGCCGTCGCAGCCTCCGCCTGCGCAAACGCCGCGAACAACCGATCCACCTGCTCCGGGGTCATCCCGATCCCCGTATCACGAACCCGGAACTCCACCGTCTCCCCCTCACGCACAGCCTCAAGCGTGATCACCCCACGCTCGGTAAACTTGCAGGCGTTCGACAGCAGGTTCAGCAACACCTGCCTCACCCGCGTCTGATCCGACCGCATCGCCCCCAGACCGGCCCCCAACTGGAGGTCCAACCGGTTGGCGTTCTTCGATACCAGTGGGTCCACCGTGGTCGCTATCTGCTCAAGCGTCGCCGGGAGATCGAAGGTCTCCACGTACAGCTCCATCTTGCCCGCCTCGATCTTCGACAGATCCAGTACGTCATTGATCAATGCCAGCAGATGACGACCCGCACTGTGAATCTTCCCCAGATCGCCTACAAAACCCTCATGCCCCTCCGCCTCCGCGTCCTCCTGCAGCATCTCGCTGTAACCGATGATCGCGTTCAACGGGGTACGAAGCTCATGGCTCATCGATGCCAGAAACTGACTCTTGGCGGCGTTGGCCGATTCCGCCTCCCGACGCGCCCGCAACAACTCGGTAATGTCGTGGTAGAGCGCCATCATTCCCACCGGCTGGCCTCCAACCACAACGGGAATCGAAAAGATCTCGACGTCCACCAGTGTGCCATCCTTACGCCGCCGCCGACCCATGCCCCGCACCGTGCCGCCGCTCATGGCTCGTTCGGTGTACTGCTGTGCATCGCGCAGCAGATCGTCGGTCGTGACCAGTCGATCAAGATTGTGTCCGATCACCTCCCGAGCCGCGTAACCGAACATCTGTTCGAACGCCGGATTGCACTGGGTGATGTTGCCGTCCAGGTCGAGGTTTACGATCGCCACCGGGTTGTTGAGTACCAGGTCTTCAAAGTGTCGCTGGGCGGCGGAGTAGAGCCGGGCATTCTCGATGGCAATGGCCGCCTGTGGCGCGAACATCGTAAGGCGGCGCAGGTCTGACTCGCCGAAGCGCCGGGCCGGATCCGAATGGACGCTCGCGATGGCCCCCACGAGTCTGCCACCGATGGTCAGTGGAGCCGCCATCACCGCCTGGACGGTGTTCTGCTGATACTTGTTGGACCGGCCCGCCCACTCCTGATAGTTGGGAATGATCAACGGCTCGAGCGTCCGGGCCACGGCACCCATGGCTCCTTCACCCAGGGCCATGGGCGTGCCGACGGCGTTCGTCCCCATGTTGTGGCTCGCCACGATGACGAGATTCCTTCGGTGCTCGTCGTAGGTGGCCAGTTCGCCTCCCGTGACACCCAGCAGGCCGACCGCGCGTTCGAGCACGCCGTGCAGGACTTTCGAGAGTTCAAGCTCTCCCGACAGGTCCTGCATCGTATCCAGCAGAGCCTGCTGCTCCTCGGCCCGCTCCGTTGCTGCGGAGAACAACCGGGCATTCTCGATGGCAATGGCAGCCTGTGGTGCGAACATCGTCAGACGCCGGAGGTCGGCCTCGCCGAAGAGGCGTGTTGGATCTTCATGAACGATGGCGATCGCGCCCACGAGTCGGGTTCCGATAAGAAGCGGGGCCGCCATCACGGCCTGGACGCTGCTCTGCTGGTACTTGCCCGACCGTCCCGCCCATTCCTGGTATCGGGGTATGATCAGCGGCTTGCCTGTCTGTCCCACGTGTCCCATGGCGCCCTCACCGAGCGCCATGCGCGCGCCGGTGGCGTCCACCTCCATCCGATGGCTTGCCACAATCACCATCTGCTTTTCTGCTTCGTCGAAGATCGCCAACTCGCCCGCGGTCACACCCAGCAGACCGACGACGCGTTCCAGTACCGCCTTGAGGAGCCGGTCGAGTTCCAGCTCTCCGGACAGGTCAGCCAGCGTATCCAGCATGGCCTGCTGTTCGGAAGCGCGTTCCCGCTCGGCGGTGAACAACCGGGCGTTCTCAATGGCGATGGCCGCCTGCGCGGCAAAGAGGTTGAGTAGTCGAAGGTCGGTCTCGCCGAACGTGCGCGAAGGATCCGAATGGACGCTCGCTATGGCGCCGACCAGACGTTGGCCGATCAGAAGTGGCGCCGCCATGACCGACTGTACAATGCTCTGTGTGTACTTGGCCGATCGTCCTTCCCATTCCTGATAGCGAGGGATGATCAACGGCTCGAGCGTCTGGGCCACGTGCCCCATGGCCCCCTCGCCCACAGCCATGCGCACACCCACGGCGTTGGTATCCATGTTGTGGCTGGCGACCACCACCAGCTCCTGCGTTGCCTCGTCGAAGATGGCGAGTTCGCCGCCGGTGACGTCCAGGAGGCGGAGAGCGCGCTGCAACACCGACTGCAGGAGACGGTCGAGTTCCAGTTCCCCGGAGAGATCCACGAGCGTCTCGAGCAGCGCACGCTGCTCAACGGTGCGATGGCGCTCGGCAGAGATGAGGCGCGCGCGGCCGATCGCCATGCTCGCCTGGTTCGCGGCGGCGCCAAGGATTTCGAGATCTCCACGCTCGAACGCGCGAGAGCGATCACGCTGGACCACCAGTTCTCCGATGGCGCTCTGGTCGATCCTGAGTGGCAGCTTGAGTTCTGAAACGGCCTCCGAGCCGGCTCCGAAGTTTCCGGCCGACGCCCGGAGGGCTGGTTCAAAAGCCGTGGTCCCGCTGAGGTACAGCCCAACGCCCTCGAATCCGAACGCCGGGTTGAAGAGCCCGTCGACCACCGCCCGGCAGACGTCGTCCTCACGCTGTGCTTCCGCGATCCGCGTGCTCAAACCGAGCAGGGCGGAGCGCATGGTGGCCTGCACGGCGTCGCCTGCGGTCACCGGTTACCTGGTCTCCCGCCCACCAGTTCGCGCAATTCGGACAGGAGGGCCTCCCGTCCGTGCCCGCCCTTGCTGATGATCCGCGCCACCCCTCCGTTCAGGCGCCGCCGGTCATCTTCCGTTAGATGCATCGCGGTCAGTACAACGATCGGTACCTGCGATCGATGCTCGCGGCGGAACCGATCCACGAACTCGAATCCGTCCATCTCCGGCATCATCAGGTCCAGCAGGATCAACCCCGGCTCGACGTCCGCAGCCTGTTCGAGGGCAGCCCGGCCGTTTTCCGCTTCGGCCACCGACCAGCCCGCCTTCTCGAGTGTGCGGCGGAGCATCGCCCGCGTCGCGGCGTCATCGTCAACCACCAGCACCGATGCCGGACCTTCGGATCGGTATCGCCTCATCACAGAGAGTAACCGCTCCCGGTCCACCGGTTTGGTGAGGTAATCGGACGCGCCGAGTGCAAAACCCACGTCCTTCTGATCAACGATGGTGAGCATCACCACAGGAATGTCGCTCAACTCGGCATCCGACTTGAGCGCTGCCAGCACTGCCCAGCCATCCTGTTCGGGCATCAGCACGTCGAGCGTGATAACGTCGGGGCGTTCCTGCCGCGCCAGCTCCATACCGGCGCTTCCCGATGCGACGCCGAGGACCCGAAAGCCGTCCTTCATCAGCATCCGGTGCATCAGGTCGCGCACCACGGGGTCGTCGTCGATGACGAGGACGGTGCCGGCGTTTCCACCGGCAGCGGCGGCAGGGACGGCCTTTGCGGTTTCGCTGGAACTCTCCGACTGAGGCTCCGGCACCACGACCGGCAGAGTGACCGTGAAACACGTCCCCTCTCCAGGAGCACTCTCCACCGTCACATCCCCGCCCATCATGTGACACAGCTTGCGGCTGATCGCCAATCCCAGACCCGTCCCACCATACTTGCTCGCCGTCGCAGCCTCCGCCTGCGCAAACGCCGCGAACAACCGATCCACCTGCTCCGGGGTCATCCCGATCCCCGTATCACGAACCCGGAACTCCACCGTCTCCCCCTCACGCACAGCCTCAAGCGTGATCACCCCACGCTCGGTAAACTTGCAGGCGTTCGACAGCAGGTTCAGCAACACCTGCCTCACCCGCGTCTGATCCGACCGCATCGCCCCCAGACCGGCCCCCAACTGGAGGTCCAACCGGTTGGCGTTCTTCGATACCAGTGGGTCCACCGTGGTCGCTATCTGCTCAAGCGTCGCCGGGAGATCGAAGGTCTCCACGTACAGCTCCATCTTGCCCGCCTCGATCTTCGACAGATCCAGTACGTCATTGATCAATGCCAGCAGATGACGACCCGCACTGTGAATCTTCCCCAGATCGCCTACAAAACCCTCATGCCCCTCCGCCTCCGCGTCCTCCTGCAGCATCTCGCTGTAACCGATGATCGCGTTCAACGGGGTACGAAGCTCATGGCTCATCGATGCCAGAAACTGACTCTTGGCGGCGTTGGCCGATTCCGCCTCCCGACGCGCCCGCAACAACTCGGTAATGTCGTGGTAGAGGCCCATCATGCCGACGTGTTTCCCGTCAACCACGACCGGAACGGCAAGCACCTCCACGTCCACCATCGTACCGTCCTTGCGACGCCTGCGTCCGATTCCCTGAACCGCCTGATCTCCGGCCCTCTGGGTATAAGAGACGGCTTCCGCCCGGGTCGCGGGATCTGTGACCAGGTCATCGAGGTTCTTTCCAACTACCTCGGCTTCACTGTATCCGTAAAGGGTTTCGAATGCGGGATTGCAGGTGACGACGTTGTGCTCGACGTCCAGCGTAACTACCGCCACCGGGCTGTTGCGTACCAGTTCGGCGAAGTACTGATGCTGTCGGCGCGCAGCCTGGAACAGCCGTGCATTCTCGATCGCAACAGCAGCCTGCGGCGCGAACAGGGCCAGCAGGCGCAGGTCCTCATCGCCAAAGCTGCGACTCGGATCCTCGTGCCAGAAGTTGAGCGCTCCCACCAGCCGTTTACCGATCAGGAGCGGAAGCACGACCGCGGCGTGGGCCTCCACCTGCGAATATCGCTGCGACCGGCCCGACCATCTCTCGTAGTCTTCGATTACGAGTGGTTCGCGTGTCTGTGCCACGTGTCCCATGGCGCCTTCACCAACGGCTATCCGTGTCCCTATCGAGATCTGCCCGGTGTTATGGTTGGCCACGATCTCCAGTTCGTTGCGTGTCCCGTCGAAAGTCGCGAGTTCGGCGCCACTGGCACCCAGCAACGCTACGGCGCGATCGAGTACGGCCTGGAGTACTCGTGAGAGTTCCAGTTCGGCCGAGAGATCCGCGAGTGTCGCCAGGAGGGCCTGCTGCTCGTCAGCCCGCCGCCGCTCGGCGTCCAGCAGGCGGCGCTGGCTTTCCACCAATCGGGCGCGCGCAACGGCTATGCCTGCCTGGTTCGCGGCGGCAGTGAGGATGTCGAAGTCCTCCTGTGCAAAGGCTTCCGGGGTCTCGCTCTCTACCACCAGCACCCCGGCGGGGCGACCATCGATCATGACCGGGATGTCCACCTCCGACCCGGAACTCAGTCCCGGAACGTATTCCGGCTCCTTACGCACGTCGGGGGTGTAGTGGAGCCTGCCGGAAGCGATTGCCCGGGCACTCAGCCCCTTCCCCGGAGGAACCCGGAAGCCGTCCGGGACGTCAGACCAGCCGGCACCGGCCTTCATGACCCGGTCGCCGGTGGCCTCCTCTACCAGGAACAGGCCGACGAAGTTGTATCCCAGCGATTCGTCCCGGAGACCATGAACAACCCGGCGGGCCACGTCGTCTTCATCGAGCGCCGCCGCGAGGTCGGTCGACAGCCTCAGCAGGGCTGCCTGGCGGGCCAGGGCGCGCCTTGCCGTATTACGACCGGCCGGCGTGCGGTTCCGCTTGGGATTGGATGGGGTGGAGCGCCGCTTGGGCACCAATGAACGATATGCCCTCGCGCGCCGGGTGGCCAGTGTGATAGTTTGAAAGTCACCTTCTCGTGTCAGAGATCCGGAAGCATCTCGAGTCGGCCCTGGGACCGGTGTACCGTGTGGAAAGAGAGGTCCGGCCGAGCGGCGTTTGCCGCATGTTCGTTGTCACGGGCGAGCCGGTGGCTCCGGTTTTACTCGCCAGGATTCTCCCCTTCGAGTTGTCGATTGCGATGGACCCGGCGCGGTTCGAGCGTGAAGTAATAATGCTCACGCCACGTCTTGATCACCCGCACTTGGTGGGTCCTCATGGCGCCGGTACCGCAGGCCGGTTTCTGTACCACACCCGTCCATTTCTGGAGGGAACGACGTTGCGCGCCGTTCTCCAGCGCCGCGGTGAGTTGCCACTTCACCACGCAGTCCAGGTGTTGAGGGACGTAACGGGGGCCGTGGCCCGGGCGCACGCGAACGGCGTCCTGCACGGTGATCTGAGGCCGGAAAACGTGCTGATGACGGATGCGGGAGCGCTGGTAGCTGATACCGGGATAGCGGGAGCCGCGGCCGCCGCAATACGGAGAAACCATCCAGCGGCGCTGGCACTTGATCTTTCGGATCCGGCCTATCGCGCGCCCGAATTGCGCACTGGAATCCCATTGTGGAGTGAGCAGACCGACCTCTTTGCCCTCGGAGCCATGGGCTACGAGATGCTGGCGGGCAAGCCACCGGTGAGGGAGCCCGAGCCGCTGGGAGGGCGCAGGTCCATTACCCCGGGACTGGGACAACTCATGCTCCAGTGTCTCTCGGAACGCCCGGAAGACCGGCCCGGGAGTATGATGGAACTTCAGGGTCAGATCGAGCATATCTTGCATTCATGAAGCGATCCGAAACGGCAACTCTGGCTGGTGGGTGTTTCTGGTGCCTTGAGGCGGTTTTCGACCGGATCAAGGGTGTAGAGCGCGTGGATTCAGGCTATGCGGGCGGCCACGTGCCCAATCCGTCGTACGAGATGGTGTGCTCAGGCACGACCGGCCATGCAGAAGTGGTGCAGGTGACGTTCGATCCCGACGTGATTTCATACAGGGATCTGCTGGACATATTCTTCACAATTCACGATCCAACCCAGCTGAATCGGCAGGGGCCCGACGAGGGTACGCAGTACCGTTCTGCGGTGTTCTGCCACACGCCTGAACAGCTGGCGCAGGTGGAGCAGACGATTGCGGATCTGGAGGGTGCCGGACTGTGGGAGCGACCGATAGTCACCCAGGTGACGCCGCTGGAGACCTTCTATCCAGCCGAGGAGTACCACCGGGATTATTACGAGCGCAATCCGCGCCAGGGGTACTGCAGCGTGGTGATAGCACCCAAGGTGGCCAAGGCAAGGCAGAGGTTCCTGGAGCGATGGATTGGAGTTGTTCTGCTGGTGTTTCTGGCGGTGGGAGGAGGGCTCGAAGCTCAGGCGGTTCCGGATCTCAGTGGACGCTGGGTGCGCCAGCCGACTGCGGCGGATACGACCCTGACCGCGGATGCCGCCGGCGAGGAGGAATGGCGAGGAGCGCCCACATGGGCCCGTGGCGGTCCGGTACCTGAAAGAGACCAGCAGCAGATAGCCCGGTTACTGGGCATGGCACGCCCTGTTTCCGCCGTCGAGATACAGCAAGGTGATGACGAGGTGACCTTCACAAACGAAGGAGGGTTCACCTACTCGGTGCGTCCGGACGGGAGGCGTCGAGAGGTTGTGTTTGACACCCTCAAGCTGGACGTCAGAGCACGCTGGCGGGATGGCGATCTGGTTGTTGAATGGCGGCCTGAAGGAGGTGGCTCGATCAGCGAACGCTACACCCTTACGACCAGCCGTCGGTTCCTGCGGTACGAAGTGAGTGTTCAGCACCACCGTATGACCGGGTGGTGGCAGGTGAGGATGTATGAGCGTGAGCGGTGAGCGGTTAGCGGTGAGCCGTCAGGCGGTAGCGGCTACCGGGGTGGGTGTTGAGGAGGTCATTTCCGCAACTGGAGCAGGAGTGCTGAACCGGGTGACGATCCGGCCCAGTTCCGAGAGCAGGGTGGCCTCATCCCGGAGGATTGGGGCCAGTCCGTAAAGTTCCGATACGAGAACCATGTTGTCGAGTACGGCGGCAGCTTCACCGTTGGCGGACGGGACCTGCTCCAGGATCCGCGCGCGGTGGCGTTCGATCAGACGGGCAAGCGGGGCCTGGGCTCCGTCCAGCGACGCCGTCCGGCCCAAATCGAGAAGCGCGCGCGCGTGGGTGTCCCAGGTGCGTGCCAGCAGGCGGTGCCGGCCGTTGGCCAGGGCGTGCACACGCTCAGGGGTGAATCTGGCGCGGACGCCGGTGGGGCGGCGCGGCACCACAGGATGCAGGTCGTACAGAGTACGCTTCCACCAGCCGTTGAGCCGGTGCTCATGGAAAGCGAGCCGCTGCACCAGACGTTCCCAGGGCTCCACGCGCAGCACCGCGTCGTCGTAGTGGCTGTCGAACAGCGTGACGTGGTCGCCGTCGATGCTCACGGCGGTAACCCAATGGTCCCATTGATCGAGACAGAGCAGAACAGGCGTTGAGCGCCTGAGCCAGCGTTCGAGTTCGGCGCGGGCGGCCGTCTCCCTGAGTCTGCGGACAACCAGCAGATCGCAGTCGAACTCGGCCAGAGCGCGGGCGAGTCCGTGCTCGTCGGTGCCGACCGTTTCGCTGCTCCCGGCAGCGCGCGCAAGCTGGTCTTCATGCGTGAAATGCCCGAGCATGAGGAGTCCGTGCTTGAGCGCGAAGGGGCCGCATTGCCACGAGTTTGGTTGACCGTAAATTGGCATATTACAACAACTTACACTTGGTGATCCTCACTGCGGACAGCGGAATATACCCATGAACGCAAGGGTCTGATCCGGCGGGTTGTGGTGCCGGATCGGCAGGGATTGCTGTCAGTTTTGGGAAGGCGTTGGGGCGCATGGAGTTGGCGGTGATCACCACGCCCAACTGCCAAACCGCCAACCTTCCCTCCGCCGGTCCATTGACCATCTTTACAAGTATGCTGCTCTTTCATCGCACGACGGTTGCGCGGGCGCGCGAGATCATGCGCGAGGGGTTCGCTGACGACAGGTGGAGCTTTGGCCGGGATGACATCACCGGGCGGGCTATCAAGATGGTGGGTGTGTGGCTCACCGACCGGCCGATCTCTGCGGAAGACGGACCCGCGGGTGACGCGGTACTTGAGGTAGGGCTTACGGCAACGCCAGACATTCTGTCGTCGTTCGAGGTGAGCGGTGTGGTTGAAGAGGCAAGGCTCTGGGTGATTCCAGCGGGCGTTGTGAATGAGTATGGCAGCTTCAGGATTCATGAGGTTGATCCGAGGGGATCCTGGTTCTTCGAGGCGGTGGAGGATGAGGGGGAAGAGGTGGGGGATGGGGGAGAGGAGGAACAGTAGGGAAACAAAAACCGCCCCCCGGAAGGAGCGGTTTTTGTTTTTCCTGCCGGCGAGATGCGCTAGTTGAAGTGGTAGCGCACGCCGATCTGAATCCGGAAGACGTCTGAAAGACCTGCGGTCTGCTCGAACGACTGGGCCGGCAGCGGCTGGCCGCCGATGAGCCGCAGCCGATAGCGGGCAACACCGTCGCCATCGGCACCGCGCGCGATGAGCGGTTGGTTGGTGACCAGACGCTGACCCACGCCCCAGCTGCTCTTGATGAGGTTGCCGACGTTCAGGATGTCGAGCCTGATCGCCAGCCGGTTGCTGTTGCCCTGCACGTCCGTGAAGACCTCCTGAATGAGGCTGAAGTCAGCCCGCTTCACCATGGGCAGGAAGACCGCGCCGCGCGCGGCGTAGTTGCCGCGATTCCTGCTCAGGTACTTGTCCTGCACGATGTAGGCCTCCCACGCCTGCGCCTGCTGCTGAGCCGTGATCGTCGTGCCCGCCGGGTCGGCGCACGCACCCGCCGGCTGACCGGTGGCGGTGGCGCAGAACGTCTCGAAGTTCATCTCGTCGATGTTGTTGTGAATGTAGATCAGATCGTTGCTGTTTCCGCCATCGCCGTTCAGGTCGCCGGAGAAGGTGTAACTGGTGTTGCCGATCGTCCGGGCTTCCCAGAACAGCGAGACGGTGGTGGCGCCGAACCGGAAGTACTCACGCCGGTACGAGAAGGTAGCAAACAGGCGGTGCCCCGGAGAGTCGAATGAGAACCCCAGTCCCGGATTGTTGGGATCGCCGGAGTGGGGATTGTTGTTCCACGAGCCGAAGGCGATGGAGCCCGGATCGACCGTGCGCTTCGACTCGCCGTAGCTGTACGCGGCCTTGGCGAAAAAGCCGCCGCGGAACGGCCGTTCGATCGAGCCGGAAATGTGCCACGACCGGCCGACGTTCTGGTTCGAGAGCACGATGGCGCTGGT
>CAZTIV010000024.1:32343-37592 GCA_964613905.1 uncultured Gemmatimonadaceae bacterium
GCGAAGCCGGTCAGCACGCCGTTCTCGCCGATCTGGTTCGAGATCCACACGTAGGCCGGCCGGCCGGAGAAGATCCCGGAGCCGCCGCGGATCTGCGTGCTCCGATCCGCCTTGAGGCCCCAGTTGAAGCCCAGCCGCGGCGAGAACTGGAGGTTGGCATCGGGCAGCTTGGACGTTGAATACTGGACCGCATTGCCGTCCTCGTCCCGGAACGTCATGCCATCGACCTGGGTGTTCACGAATCCGGTATTGCCGAAGGACGGCCGGTCGAGGCGCAGGCCCAGCGTCACCTTGAGGTTATGGCGAACCTGCCACTCGTCCTGCAGGAAGATCCCGGCGTACAGCACCTGCAGCGGCTGAATCGGCTTCTCCTGGTCCGGAATGTTGGACCACCGTACTTGGAAGCGTCGCAGTGGGATCGGTTCGCCGGTCTCAGGGTCGTTGGGTGTCGAAGCGCGGCTGCATCCCGACCACGTGTCCGGGTTGGTGCCGCACTGGGCCAGGAAGTCGTTAGCGTCCAGGTAGAAGTCGTCGAGCGAGTTGTACGTGTAAAAGCTCTGCGAGCCCGGGAAGAACACGTTCTCGGATTCGTAACGTTCCGCGCTCAGGCCAAACGTGAGCGTGTGGTTGCGGCGGTGGATCGTGAGGCTGTTCTGCAACTGGAAGCTGCTGTAACGCAGCTCGTTGTTGGGCGTGAACGGCTCGAATCCGAAAGTCGTGTATGTCAGTCCGCCCTCGAGAATGTCAACCCCCGGGAAGAACGTCCCTCGCGAGTCTCGGCTCTCGTCGTGGTGGCTGTATCCAATCAACAGGTTGTTGGACATGTTGCCGCCGCCGAGCTGCGAGTTCCACTCGCCCACGATGGACCGGATGTTTTCCTTGATGATGTAGTTGGAGTTCTGGAAGTTAAGCGCATTGGTGCTGGTCCGCCGGTTGCCGAATCCCAGGGACGACGAGTTGGACGCCAGCACGTCGGTATTGGAGTCCAGATGGTTGTACCGGATGCTAACCTTGTTCCGGTGGTCGAGATTGTAGTCCACCTTGGTAATGAACCGGGTGGCGGGTGTCTGGTGGTCATAGCCCTGGTACGGGCCGGTCTCGTACCCGAAGTTGGTGGCGAGATAAGTGCTCAGCGCGTCCAGATCGGACCGCTCGACCCGCGTGATGCCACCGCCAGGGGTCTGGCCGCCTTCGTTGGCCCGGAACGTGGTGCCGGGCTCCGTGAGCCGGTCGTCCTCGAAGCTCGCGAAGAAGAACAGCTTGTTGCGCACGATGGGGCCGCCCAGGTTCACCCCGATGCGGTTGATGTTGAACGTGCCTACGGAGACCTCTTCTTCCCCGGCCGAGCGACCGTGCAGCAGCCGTCGCTGGTCACGGAAGGCGTAATACAGCGATCCCGAGAATTCGTTGGTGCCGCTGCGCGTCACAGTGTTCACGCCGGCGCCAACAAAGTTGCCCTGACGTACGTCGTAGGGTGCAATGTTGATCTGCACCTGCTCGATCGCGGCCATGGAGATGGGCGCCACGTTGGTCCGGTCGCCCGGCTGGCCGCCCAGGCCGAACGAGTTGTTGAAGTACGAACCGTCCACCGTGATGTTGTTCAGACGGTTGTCCTGGCCCACGAACGAGCTGCCGCTGGCCTGCGGTGTGAGCCGCGTGAAGTCCTCGAGGCGTCCCGATACCGTGGGGAGTACGGACAGGCCAGACCGCGTGACGAACGTGGCGGCGCCGGTCCGGTCCGGGCTGAAGATGGCCTCACCAGTTACCACGATCTCCGAAAGACCAATCGCAGCCTGCCTCATGACGATGGCGAGTTCGGTGGCTGCGCCCAGAGCCAGATAGACGTTGTCATGGACCTGGCTTTCGTACCCTATGTACGCAGCCGTAACCCGGTAAGGGCCGCCCACCCGCATGCCGGGTATCGAAACGCGCCCGTCGGCGCGGCTCACCGCGCTGTACGTGGTGCCGGAGGGCTCGTGCACCGCCGTGATCCGGGCACCCTGGAGAGCTGCGCCCTCCGCGTCGGTTACGCGACCGCTGATAGCGGCGGTCGTAACACCCTGCGCGACCATGGGGGCGCTGAACGCGATCAGGAAGACCGCCAGCAGCGAGCATACGGAAAAGACTCTCTTCATGCGAACCTCCTCACAGGGGGAACTTCACATATGCTAGGCATCAAGGATGCCGCAACGCAGGTTGCGGCTCTAATAAGCAGAGCGTTGCAACCCTGCCGAGACAGGACCGTAACAGATGGGTAACCGTGCACTAAGCGCTTCAAATGCCGCCGTCGCGATGCAGTTTCAGGTGGGCTCGAAGGGCAAGATTATGCCGGGGGTGGGAAAGCGCAAGTACCCCCTGTGAGGCCTCTTCGGCCAGTGTCCGGCGGCCGGCGTACCGTCTGGCGTAACGTAGGATCCTGCCACATTTTCCGGCCCGTGGAATCCATCAGGAGACGTGAAGGTCTTGCCAAGTTGAGCGGTCGCGAGCGCTACGTTGACGACCTGCCCGTCGATGGCGTCATGTGGGGGATGACCGTCCGGAGCCCCGTACCAAGGGGTCGGATCACCGCGATCCGCTTTGGGGATGGAGTGGACTGGGGTGGGATCGTGGTGGTTGACCACCGGGATATCCCCGGTCCCAACGAAATCCTGCTCATCGAACGCGACCAGCCGGTCCTGGCACAAGGATACGTGCGTCACGTGCACGAACCGGTTCTGCTCCTTGCACATCCTTCGCGGGAACTGCTCCCGCGGGCCGTGCGAGCCGTCGAAGTCGTTGTGGATCCTGATCCGCCCGTGCTGGATTTTCGCACCGCCCCGGCTCCTGATGGCATCCAGTATGGGCAGGACAACGTCTTCAAGGGCATCACCATCGAGAAAGGCAGCGTGGAGCACGCGCTTGCGGAAGCTCCATTGGTGATCGAAGGGGTGTACGAGACCGGCGCTCAGGAGCACGTCTACATCGAACCTCAGGGTATGATCGCCGAGTTGGATGGAGAGGTTCTGGTAATCCGCGGTTCCATGCAGTGTCCCTACTACGTGCTCAAGGCCCTGAAGCATGCGCTCGCGAGAGACGAGTCCCGGTTGCGGGTGATCCAGACAGCCACCGGTGGCGGGTTCGGAGGCAAGGAGGAGTACCCGTCCACGCTCGCTCTGCACGCCGGGCTGCTGGCCCTCAAATCGGGCAGGCCGGTCAAGATGATCTACGACCGCGGTGAGGACATGGCCGCCACCACCAAGCGGCATCCCGCGCTGGTGCGCCACCGCACAGGGGTTACGCGTGATGGGCGACTGCTTGCCCAGGACATCGAAGTGGTCATGGACGGCGGCGCGTACGTGACGTTGTCACCGGTCGTGCTCAGCCGGGGGATGATTCACGCGGCGGGCCCGTACGCCTGTGAACACGTCCGGATCAGGGGCCGCGCCGTGCTGACCAACTCGGTGCCCTTTGGAGCCTTCCGGGGGTTCGGCGCGCCCCAGACGCTGTTCGCCAACGAGCGGCACATGGACCGGATCGCCCGTGCCCTGGACCTGGACCCGGCTGAGCTGAGACGACGAAACTTCATAAAGGATGGCGAGACCACAGCAACCGGCCAGGTCATCAACGACGGCACCGACCGCATAGCGGTGCTGGACCGGGCGCTCGAAGCATCACGTTATCACGAACGCAGAGAGGCACACCGCACCTTCAACGCCGCCAACCCCACGCTCCGGCGTGGGATCGGGCTGGCAACATTCTTCCACGGGGCGGGATTTACGGGAGCGGGAGAAGTGATGCTGGCCTCCCGGGTGCAGGTGGAAGGCCGGCCGAACGGTGTGGTAGAGGTGCTCACGGCCAACATCGAAATGGGCCAGGGTGCTATCACGACGTTCACTCAGATTGCCGCCGCCCGGCTGGGACTGAATCCTGATCAGGTAGTGATCGCGGAAGCGGATACCGCGCGGGTACCCGACAGCGGCCCGACCGTTGCATCGCGCACCGTAATGGTGGTTGGTCACCTGGTGGAACGTGCCTGTGACGATTTGCGAAGGAAGGCGGGCGCGGCAGATGAGACGGCGGGTGGAGAACTTGTCCGCGCGATCGCCCAGTGGCACAAGTCGCATCCTGGTGAGCGGCTGCTGGGGGAAGCCGTGTACGAGAGGCCGAGCGACATCTTTTGGGACGAAGAGCGATACCGGGGCGACGCGTACGCTGCGTACGGGTGGGCAACGTATGTGGCGGATGTCGAAGTGGATCTCCGGACATACATCACGACGGTCAGAGACTTCGTTGCCGTGCAGGAAGTTGGCCGGGTGATCAATCCGGTGCTCGCCCGCGGGCAGGTGCAGGGGGGAGTGGTGCAGGGCATCGGATGGGCGCTCATGGAGGAGTGCAAGTGGCAGGACGGCGCGATGATAAATGGTCAGCTCACCAACTATGTAATTCCCACAAGCAACGACGTCCCCCCAATCCGGGTAGAGTTCATCGAGAATCCGTATCCGCACGGCGCCCTGGGCGCCAAGGGACTGGGTGAACTGCCGATCGATGGTCCCGCCCCGGCCGTCGTCAACGCCCTGGCCCAGGCCACCGGCACGGACCCATGTGCGATCCCGCTTACCCCCGAGAGGCTCATGCAGCTGATGGTGACCCGGTGAACGTCACCTTTCGTGTGAACGGGAGCGAGGTGTCCCAGGAGATGCGCCCTGAAGAACGTCTGCTGGACACGCTCAGATATCGGCTGGGGCTCACCGGCACAAAGGAAGGTTGTGGAGAGGGTGAGTGCGGATCCTGTACTGTATGGCTGAACGGACTGCCGGTGAATTCGTGCCTCGTGCCCACCTGGCAGGTACGTGGCTCCGATGTGGTGACTGTCGAGTCGCTCGATCCCGACTTGCTCAAACCGTTCCTTGAGCACGGCGCCACCCAGTGCGGTGCCTGCACTCCCGGTGTCGTGATGACCGCGCGCTGGATTGCCGAACATCCGGAACTGCTGAAGACGCACACGATCCGGGAGCTGATGGCCGGCAACCTGTGTCGCTGTACTGGCTACGACGGGATCATCGACAGCGTACCGCATTTGCTCGGTGGCGGACAGAGGAAAACTTGAACGTGCTGCTGCCCTCAACCCTGGGGGAAGCCCTGGCGATGCTTGGCGACCGGCCGGATGCGGTGCCAATGGCGGGTGGAACGGACCTCCTGGTGCACTGGCCGTCCAACCTGGAAGCGCACAACCGGACCTACCTGGACCTGTCACGCCTCGACGAATTGAG
>CAZTIV010000025.1:0-2523 GCA_964613905.1 uncultured Gemmatimonadaceae bacterium
AGACCGCCCTGAGCGTATCCGCGCCGAACTCGATGCGCACACGGGTGGCCCGCGCTATCGCTCCAAATCGTGCTTCCTGGTAGAACAACGCCAGATCGTGCGCCGCCTGTCTCACCACAAGTCGGTCCCACGCGCGCTTGATGGTCGGCAGGGCAATCGTTGACGCGATCGCCACAATGAAGCATACCGTGACAACCTCGATGAGAGTGAATCCCATCGGTTGCCTTGCTGAACGAATCCACGAACCTTCCTGCATGCCTAATTCTGCTACAACCAGATCGATCGTGCATAACCGGAAAAACGCAGCCATGACCCTCTTGCCGCACGCTTTTCGGAGCCCCATACTTCGCGGTGCCCTGAAACGTCCCCTCGAGCCGAGGCTCCTGTGCGTCATCCTTCATCTCCCCCAGGCGACACCGGATTGGGTTTCTCTCACATGCACGAACCTTTTCTCGAGCGTGCCGCGGTACCTGAACGCGCAGATGAGGGGGGACATGCGCTGGGCGCGTTTCTCACCATGCGACTGGTGGACCAGTTCGCGGCGGAAGACCGGCCCGTACACGGGGAGGCGCTGGCGTATCAGATCGCCGCCACGCGGGACTACCTGTTGGACCTTCATCACCGGACAGATGAGGTGGGCCATCTGTTGGAGATAGCGCGCCTTGCCCAGGCGGCGCATGAGCGCCGGGATCGGCGTCTGCTGTGGTCACCGATGCTGGCGTATGCGTTCTACCTCGAGCAGGAGATGCACCTCGACGAGGCCGGCGACGTATTGGATACGGCACTCAGACTCGGCGACGGGCGGGATGAGGAGGAGGAAGTGGCGGCGTTACTGCAGCGTGGGCGGGTGTTGCGTCAGGCCAGTCGTTACCAGGAGGCTACGCAATCATATCGGGCCGCGGGCGAAGTGGCTCTGCGGAAGGATGACCTGCACTCCGTCCGTCTGAGCCGGATCGGGCAGGCGATCGTAATGTACAAGCTGGGCAACCTCCCCGAATCAGAGCAGGTGCTGGAGGGTGTGATCCTGGAAGCTGCCACGGCCGGAGACAGGGATGCAGAGGCGCGGGCGCGGCACGATCTGGCAAACGTCTACATGCTCATGGACCGGCCTGCGCGGGCTGTAACTCTGGGCTTTCAGGCATACGAGCTGTATGATACGGCAATACAGCGCCTGCGCGCGCTGTCTGACATCGGTATGGCGTTCAAGATGCTGGGCAATTACGCCGCCGCAGACGACGCCCTGGCGCTGGTGATGAACGGCGACATACCGGAGTGGATGCAAATCAATACCTCGCTGGAGATGCTGGAGCTGGCAAGCCTCACCCAGAACCGGATGAGTTTCGAACGCTTGAGGCGCAAGCTGGAAGCCAGCATGGAGGTCATGCATCCTGATCAGTTGGTGGACTTCGATCTCAAGGCCGGCATGGGGTTCGCGTCGTTCGACGAGCGTGAACTGGCCGAGGCGGCGCTCCGGGCTGCCATATCGCGAGCTGAGGAACTGCAGTTGAACACATACCTGTTTCAGGCCGAGACGGCGCTAAGGGAGCTCGGTTCAAATACCGGAACACAACGCGGGTCGGGTGACGCGGCGGCGCAGCCCGCGGAGACGTCGGCCGTAGCCGATCAACTCCGCGCGCTGCGCCTTGCTGCTACCTGAACCAGGTCAGGCAATCAGGTGCCGGAACCCTGCCCCTGCGTCGCGGCCGCCGGGCCCGTGGTCTCAGTGCACGCCGTGGTGGTGCCGAGGGCTGCGATTGCCGCCAGAGCGAAGAGGATGTTGCGGATACGACGGAACATTGAACCCCTCCTGGGAAACTGTGATACGACACAGATGCCCGAAGATGGGGATGGCGCTGCTCCGTTCGTAGTGCAATTTTGGGACTTTGAGGGGTGATTTTGGGACATTCATGCTCATACTAGCCGCTGTCCCCGACCTGCTGGCCCGCCGACTGGTCCGGGCCACCGGTCGCCGCTTCGTGGTGGAGGCGGCGCCGGCCTGGGATCAGGCCGTGCGCACCATTCAGAGGCGGCCGGTGGAAATCGGTGTCCTGGATCCCGCGCTCGAAGCGGATGAACCCAGAGCCCACGAAATCGAACGTCTGCGCGTGCTGTTCCCCTCGCTTCCAATAGTGCTCTACACAACCCTGAGCCCGGCCGTGGCACCCGTGCTACTCCGGTTGGGCCGGGCCGGCGTCCATCAGGTGATCCTCGCCGGTCATGGCGATCATCCCACACAACTGAGCGACGTTCTCCTGGCCGAACGTGCGCGCGCCGTGTCCGCCCGGCTCATCACATCGCTCAGCGATCTTTTCGGCGAGCTCCCGGGGGAGCTCAGTTGGGCCATCGAGACGATGATCCGGGAACCCGCCTCGGTACAGTCGGTGCAGCAACTGGCCGACCGCGCCCGAATGGACCGGCGAACATGTCTGCGCTGGTTTGCCCGGGCATCGCTCCCCACTCCCAAGACGGTTCTCACCGCCCTCCGCGCCGTGTACGCACACCGGCTGCTCCAGGACCCCGGTT
>CAZTIV010000025.1:2623-36894 GCA_964613905.1 uncultured Gemmatimonadaceae bacterium
GTTCTCACCGCCCTCCGCGCCGTGTACGCACACCGGCTGCTCCAGGACCCCGGTTACATGGTGGAGGACGTGGCCGCCAAACTCGGCTATGCCCAAGTTCGATCCTTTGCCCAGTGCATCAAGGAAGTGTTCAACATGACGCCGGGCGAGATCCGGGTGCGCCTCACACCGGATGAGGCGCTGGCCGTGGTGCGCGAACGTTACTTCCGCCGGGAGGCGCAGAGCCTCAAGCAGGTATCATGAACTGCCGGATCATGGTGGTAGACGACGACGCGTCGGTCCGGTCCACCCTGAGCCGCGTGCTCCAGCGATTCGGACACAAGGTGGCAGAAGCCTCCGGTGGTGAGGAGGCGCTGGGGCTGCTGGAAGGAGATCCGCCCGACGTCATCCTGATCGACCTCAGGATGCCGGTCATGTCCGGCCGTACCCTGTTTCACTCGATCGTGAGCCGCTGGCCGGAACTCAGGAACCGGATCGCCGTAATGTCGGGTGATCCCGAGGCGGAAGACCAGGCGACCTGGATCGAAACCGAGCAGGTGCCGGTTATCCCGAAACCGTTCGAGGTGGTCGACCTTATGGCACTGATAGAGGGTCTCGCCCGCGGGCGGAGACTGCGGGCCAACGGTTGAAGCGGAATCCCCAACCCGGAGCGCTCTGATGGAGTGGATATTTCTCATTCTGCTTGTCGTGGTGGTAGTGTGGGGAATCGGGGCCTACAACGGCCTGATCTCGCTCAAAGGACAGACGCAGAATGCCTGGAAACAGATCGACGTACAGCTGAAGCGCCGGCACGACCTGATACCCAACCTGGTGAACGCGGTCAAGGGCGCCATGGAGTTCGAGAAGGAAACGCTCGAGGCCGTGATCCAGGCGCGCAATCAGGCGGTAAAGGTTCAGCAGGATGCTTCACCCACAGGTGGAGTCAAGGCCCTGGCCGGCGCCGAGGCCACGCTCATGGGCGCGTTGTCGCGATTCAATCTGGTCGTGGAGCGGTATCCCGATCTCAAGGCCACCTCGAACGTGCGGCAGCTCCAGGAAGAACTTACGTCCACCGAGAACCGGGTGGCCTTTTCCCGGCAGCTCTACAACGACACGGCCACTACGTACAACGTCAAGCAACAGCAGTTCCCGTGGAATCTCGTAGCTCCAATAGCCAGGGCGGAGATCGTCGAGCTGTGGGAGATCGAGGATCCGGGTGAGCGTGCGGTGCCCAAGGTCGATCTATCCATGAAGCCAAAGGCGTGAGTGCCGGGAACCTCTTCGAACAGCAGCGCCGGAACCGCCGGCGTTCCGCGGTTCTGGTAGCCGTCTTCATTCTGTTTTTTGCCTGGATCGGGTTCGGCGCGGACCTGATCCTGCTCCTGCAGTTCGGTAACACAGTTCCATTCGTTGGAATCCTGGGTGTGTTGTTCGGCGCAGGCATGGCGCGGCATGCCTGGAAGAAGGGTCCGCAGGATGTCCTCAAGGCCACCGGCGCCTGGCACGTCATGGATCCCGGCCGGCCCGCCGAACAGCAGCTCGTGAATGTCGTCGAAGAGATGGCCATAGCCTCGGGCGTTCCCAAACCCAGCGTGTGGGTAGTGCCGGAGCCCGCCCCCAATGCGTTCGCCACCGGTACGGACGTGACAAAGGCGCACGTGGCCGTGACGGAAGGGCTGCTGGAGGTACTGAACCGGGAAGAACTACAGTCGGTAGTGGCGCACGAAGTGGCCCACATCAGGAACCATGACGTGCGTCTGATGACGCTGCTTGCAGCAATGGTGGGGGCTCTGGCGCTGATAGCCGAAGGTACCGCGCGGTTCATGGGACACGGGATGGGCAGGAGCCGGGGCGGGGGCGGAGGTGGGGGGCGTGGCGGCGGCAAGGGTGGTGGCGGGGCCCTGGTAATACTGGTTGCGGTGATATGGCTGGTCAGCGTAATCCTGGCTCCCCTCATCTCGCGACTGCTTGCCCTGGCCGTGAGCAGGAACCGCGAATACCTGGCCGACGCTACCGCCGCCCAGTTCACACGTAATCCATCTGCTCTGGCCTCGGCGCTGGAGAAGATCCATAATGCTCCGCACCCCAGCAAAGCCATAAAGCATCATGGTACGGCACACCTCTGCATTGCCGATCCGCTTGGCCGGCGTGTTACGCACAAACAGGGTCTCGTGGCCGATATGTTCGCCACACATCCTCCCATGGCCGTGAGAATCGCTCGTCTGAGGCGCATGGCGTATCAGTACGAACAGACGGGGGTCCTCCCCGAGACTGTCTGAACCCGGTACTCCACGAAATGTCCGCTCCCGTCAACCTGACCGCCCTGCGTGTGGGCGACCGCGTACAGGACACGTTGCTTGTGTTCGACGTGGACATCCGTTCCACACCCTCGGGTGACCCCTACACCACTCTGGCGCTGGGCAATCGGACGGGACGCCTACCCACCGAGCCTTTCTGGATCGAGCGCAAGGCGGAAGTAGAAGGAATCCGGCCGGGCCACGTCGTCCAGGTGATCGGTGAGGTCACTACCTGGCGTGACCGGCGCCAGCTGCGCGTAACGTCGCTGAGGCTTCTGCCCGAGGGAGCGTTTGACCTGGCTGCCTTGCTGCCATCAGCCGGGCCGGTCGATCGCTACTGGGAAACTCTCGACGCCTGGCGCAGGGAAATCCGGAAACCGCGTCTACGCAAAGTGGTGGATCTGTTCTACGAAGACCCGGATTTCCGGCGGCGCTACGAGCAGTGCCCGGCCGCGGTGCGCGGACACCATGCAGAACTTGGAGGCCTGCTCAAGCACACCACCGAAGTTGCGGCAATTGCGCGGACCATTGCCCGTGTTTCCGGGGCGGACCCCGAACTGACCCTGGCGGGAGTGCTGCTGCACGACATCGGAAAGCTCGACAGCTATCGATGGGACGGCATGTTCGAGTACACGGACGTCGGGAGGCTGCTGGGCCACGTGGCCCTGGGAGCGCTGATCTTCGAGCGACGGCTCGCGGAAGAAACCGAGCCGCCGTGCACTCCGCTCGAACGCGATATTCTCCTGCACATCGTTCTCTCGCACCACGGTCGACTGGAGTTTGGCAGCCCCGTACCCCCCATGATCATGGAGGCCGAGATCGTCCACTGGGCAGACAACGCCAGCGCCAGGACAGCGTCATTCGGCGACATTCTGAGAGATCCGGAAGCGTTTGGCGACGGGGCAGTGTCGGCACCGATGTGGCAACTCGACCGGAGGCGGGTGTTTCGGGGAACCAGCGATTGGGGGGGGTGAAATCGAGACGGCGGGCCAACCTCTTTCGAGGCCGCCCGCCGTCTCCGCATCGGTTACCCGGAGCCAGGGGATTTACTCCCTCTGTTCTTCTTCCTGCCGCCACCGCTTGGACTGATGCGTCCGCGGGAGGGCGACCAAGAGCTCCGGCTTCCATCCCCAGGCGATCTGGCCTGATCGCAAGGTTCACCGGTGCGAGCGCTGCGAGTCGGATTGGGTCGCGGACCAACCCTTCGCACTGCACGTCGAGGCGCCAGATCGACGTGGACGAGGCACGCGACTGGCCTCGCCTGCTCGAGTCGAAGTAGCTACCCGGATCGCTGGACGCCTGAGCCCTGTTGCTTGGGCGGCCTCCCCGGATATTCCGCTCGAACCGGTCACTCAGGGCGTAGTCAAGACTGCGAGTCCCAACCCTTCCCCCGTGCGACCGAGGGCTAATATAAGAGCCCCCGAAAACCTCGCAAGTGCCGATGTTTCTTCGGCTTAGGCCACTTTTGTTGAGTCCGTGTTGATGGCTAAACGGGTGCCACTGAAACGCTTGTGCGACCTTTCCACGCAGTGTGCATTTGTGCAATACCGGGGGATGTTCTATTCCACAACGGGTTGTGGGAAAACGGGGGAAGAAGCCTAGGGCTCGAGACCGACTTCCTCGTAAACCCAGGGCTCCCCAGCTACACCGGGAACGAACAGGAAGCCCGCTCCTGTAGTAGCGAACCACGTGGCCAGCAGTTGATTGGAGATCATGGGCGCCGGGCTCTCGAAAAGGACGCCCAACCAGCGGCGGATGTGCCTCAGCTCGGGAGCGCGCCGCGACAGGAGAGAGATCACGGCCCCGGCACCCTGCGTCGCTCTCAGGAAATGCGCGTGGGCCAGCGCGCGTTGCGCGAACTCGAAAGCACGCACCCCGGGTTGATCGAACAGCAAGGTCCCTTCATAAGGCTCCACCGGAGAGGTGTCCATGCGGGGCCCGAAGTAGATGAAGCTGCGGCGGTCACCGCGCCGGCGCTCCACTAGAGCTGCGGCGGTCTCGCCGCTCAGGCGGGCCGCGTGGACCAGGTCCGATTCCTCGAGGATCCCCACCGCCATGGTCCACTCGAGGGCGGCAAGCGCGTTGATCAGGGGGCAACCAACCTCGTCGTCGTACGAGACCAGGCGCGGCGCTTCCCCCGCCCGCTGGAAGAAATGTCCCAGCGCCTCGCCGCGATCGGCGAATGTCTGAACGGTACGGGATCCCGCGGGTACTGTCATATGTGGCAACTTAACCTGCACGTTTCATTCCGGGCAGAGGTTGGGGGAATTTGGACATTGGACATTGGACATTCTACATTGGACATTCTCTGAGACCGCTCTTCGTAATCCTGCTCCTCTCTCTGGTCGCGGCGCCGGCGGTAGCCCAGAGGGATTCGGTCCTTGCCACCCGATGGGTCGGCTCGCACGGCGGTCGCCTGCTCGTCTTCGAGTTCTACGGTGACACCATGCTGGTGATCAATGACCAGCACGCGCTCAGCTTCCGGCTCACCAGGGACTCGCTGGTGGCGATGGGCGACACCCTGATAAACGGGCGCTACCGCATGGCCATGGGCCGGCTCCTGCTGGATACTCCCGAAGGCCTGGTGACGATGTCTCCCCAGCCGGCCCTTGCCCGTCCGCTCACGGGTCGCTGGGTGGGGTCGCTCTTCACGGATGACGGAGCGGAAATCGAGTTGGTCATCTTCCTGGGAGGAACGGCGCGCTGGCGCCGCACCGGTGGAAACTGGGTCACCGGGGAATGGGAGCGGGCAACCCGGCTCATTACCCTGGTATGGCCCGACGGAACGGAGTGGGTGGGACAGTACGACCCGTTGGGGAATGCGATTCTCTTCGAGGAAACCCTGTCGGGAAGCGGTGCCACGATTCTCAGACGATCCTTCAGATAACCGCTACCGGCCTCAACACATCCCTGTATCTCTCGAACGTCGCCTCCGCCTGATCCAGGACGGTGGGAACCAGCTTGTCATCCGGATCGGCGAACTTGGTGTTCGGGGCCAGCGTTCCGGTGAACCTCCGCACCATCACCAGAGCGCGGGTCACTTCGCAGAGCTCGGGATCTGCGTCTGTGTGGCCCAGCACCAGGAGATCTTCGAAGAACGGCAGCGTGCCCGGATCGTTGAGCACAAAGAGCGATTCCAGGATTCGCGGGCTCAGGAACGTTCGCAGGTGAAGGTCGGTCCGCACGTTATCGAACAGGTCCGTAAGGCGGCTCGCCGCATCGCTGTCCGGATAGAATCGCGCTGCCTCGGCGGCAACTCCCAGGAATGCGTGATGCGCTTCAGGGGTGAGGTACCGGGCAAATGAAGGCCATGCGGTGGGCGGGTGGCGCTCGCCCAGCGCAAGGAACGCATAGTAACGCCGCCCCAGAGGCGCCCCGGCGTCCGCCACTACCGCCCGGAGGCCGGCTGCTCCATAACGCTGGCCCACCAGGGCTGCCGCGGTGGCATGCTGCAGGCGTTCGATCTCGGGCAGCCGGAACGTACGGAGGGCTCTTGCGGCAACGCCACTCTTCCGCTCCAGCATCGGAAGGCGGTCGAGCAACCTGAGCAACAAGCCGTCAACCTCGTCGAGCACACCTTCCCAGTACACCACATCCATGCGCCGCGCGAGAGCGAGTGCGTCCCATCCCAGTGACGGAAGCGCCATCGTCTCCCATCGATTCTCGAACGATTCCGGCGCGCGCACGGCGAGAAGAGCCCTCAATGCCTCGGCGAATCTGCAAACCGGATCAGGCATGTTTTCAATCTATCACTCGGGTCCCTTTCGCGCGCTCACGTTGCCCGAAAGGCCGACCCGCCTTAATCTTGCGAAGCCCAAACCGATGGAGGTGCCCTTCTTGTTGCTACGTGTCGCGGTTGCGGGAGCGGGCATCGTGCTCTTCGCGGCCGGTTGTGGGGACGGCGGAGACGCCATTCTCATCGGTGTGGCGGGGCCGTTCGACGAGCCCCGCGGCATGTCCATGCGCAACGCGGCTGAGCTCGCCGCACGCGAGATCAACAACCGGGGTGGCGTGCGGGGAAGGCCCATCGAGCTGATCTTCCGCGACGACGGCGCCGACGCACTGAGGGCTGTGGAAATCGCGCGCTCATTTGTGGCTGATCCGCGCATCGTGGCCGTGATCGGGCACCTGACCAGCGGAACCATGCTCGCCACGGCGCCGGTTTACGGAGGCGGCGCGCGCCCACTCGTCGCCGTCTCGCCGTCGGCATCAAGCCCGCTGCTCAGCGATGCGGGGCCGTTCATCTTCAGAGTCTGTCCTACCGACCTGCTGCACGGTTCCCGGCTCGCCGACTGGGCGGTGAACAGGCTCGGCGTACGGCGCGCATCGGTGCTCTACGTCAACGACGGATACGGACGCGGCGTGGCCGCCGTATTCCGTGACAGCTTCCAACAGATGGGCGGCGTCGTTGTGACCGACGATCCGTTCCTGGCCGATCTGCCGGGCTTCGAGCCTTACCTCCAGCGGATCCGCGCTCGCGGCGGCACCGACGCATTGATGATTGCCGGCACCCGCGGCGACGCCGAGCGCATCCTTCCCATGCTCGACTCGCTGCGGCTCGCGGTGAGGGTGTTGGGCGGCGACGGCCTCTCCGGAATCGAGGCTTCGCCGGTACCGTCCGAGGGAACCTACATCTCCAGCGCGTACCTGCCTGATCGCCCCGGCGAACGTAATGAGGCGTTCGTAAGAGCCTACGCCGAAGCATTCGACGGAGCGCTGCCCGATCATCGCGGGGCTGGTGCATATGACATCGTGTACCTGCTGACGAACGCCATCGAGACCGCCGGTACGGACCGTCGCCGTCTTCGCGATCATCTGGCGGGCGTGGGGACCCGCACGGCCGCGTTCGAAGGGGTCACCGGAACAATTGCGTTCGACGAGAACGGAGACGTACCCGACAAGGACATCGTCGTGGGTGTGGTCAGAGGGAACAGGCTCGTGACCGCGGGTGAACGGTGATACTGCCGGCCCGGTTCAACACGCTGCGCACACGCCTCATCCTGGGCGGCGCGGCCCTCCTCCTCGGTATCGTACCGATTGCCACACTGGCAATTGCCGCTCTGCGAACTGTCGGTACGACCGTTCAGTCGGAGATGGAGCTGCTCGAGCGCGTGACGACGGCCAGTAACGGCGTCGCCGCAGCAGTGAGCGACCAGATCCGCACAGCCGAACGATATCTCACCACGCGGTCTCCTGAGGCGCAGCGTGCCTTCCGCGAAGCGGCTCAGGCCGTCTACAGATTCCAGCGCGAACTGGCGGATATTCCGGTTCTGGACGCGGCGGAGCGTGTGGCCGTAACGCGCATCGGGTCGCTCCAGGCACAGGTGGAGGTTGCCTACCACTACGCCCACGCGCTGATCGATCTCGGGAGGAGTGAGCAGGTGCTGGCCGCCACTGAGGAGGCCCGTGGACCGTCGGATGAACTCATGGATGCGGTGAGCGACGTTACCCGGGCGCAGCTGGCGCATGCGCGGGCCACGACCGAACGTCTGGTACGCGAGGCCGATCGTCGGCGCTCGGTCGTATGGGGTGTGCTGGCCATCACCGTAATTGCCGGCATCGCCATAGGTGTCACTCTGGTAAGAGCGGTCGACCGCCCGGTTACCGAGCTCGTTGCAGCCGCTCAACGGTTCGGCGCGGGCGATCTCCGGCCGGCACGTCTTGGGGAGATGCCACAGGAACTGCAGGAGCTGGCCAACGCGATGGAGCGGATTGGCACGCGTCTGCGCACCATAGTAGGCGAAGTCATCACCGAGAGCGAGCGGATCGCGCACACCTCTACCGACCTGTCTGCGGTGAGCGAGGAGCTGGCCGCGACGGCGGGCGAGATCACCACGGCGATGGTTCAGATCGCGAGCGGGGCGGAGCAGCAGGTTACGAGCCTCGAGCGGAGCACCACGGCGATGGAGGCGCTCCGGACGGCAGCCACGGAAAACGCGGAAGTGGCACGAACCGTGGCCCGGCTGGGTAACGAGATTCACCGCCTCGCGGCCCGCCACAAAAAGGATATTCGCGCCGCGGGACCGGCTCTCATGGACGTTCAGGCGGTGGTGGAGACGAGCGCTGGCAAGGTAGAAGAACTCGAGCATCTTTCCCTGGCTATTGACGATTTCGTGGATCTCATAAAACGAATCTCATCTCAGACCAACCTGCTCGCGCTGAACGCGGCAATAGAGGCCGCGCGGGCAGGGGAGCGCGGGCTCGGATTCGCGGTGGTGGCTGATGAAGTGCGCCAGCTCGCCGATTCGAGCGCCGGCGCTGCCGAGGAGGTCACTGCCACGATACGCACCATCCGACAGCAGATGGCCGATGTCGCGGCGACCATGTCGCAGGGTCGTGCCCGGGTGGGTGGAATCGGAGCGGTGGCCGAAGGTGCCGGGGGTGCACTGGCCAAGATCGAGCAGGCCGTAAGCGAGGTTGAGGTCCAGGCCGCTCGGGTGCGGGACGAGGCCGCCACCAACGTTCAGGCCGCGGATGACATCCGGGAGTTGCTTAGGCAGGTGGCTGAGGCGGCGGCCACCCATGCCTCGTCCGCTCAGCAGGTCACGGCGGCTGCCGAAGAACAAAGCGCGTCCACCGAGGAGATGGCGGCCCAGGCCAACGAAATGAGTCAGGCCGCGGAACGTCTTCGCGGCCTGGTGCGTGAGTTTACCGTCTGACGCAGTTCAGCGCCGCTTGACCCGGGCAGTTTTCTTCCTGGCTTTGGGTTTGTCGGCCTTCTTCACTCTCTTCACCTTCGCGGGACGCCCCTTGGGTCGTTTGGCGACCTTGGCCTTCCGGACCGGAGCCGGAGGCTTCTTTCTGCGGCCGGTGGCTGCGGTCTCGGCCAGCACGCGCTCCCCCTCACCGTGGCCGATCAGCCCGCGCCGTACCGCGTACTGTATCAACTCTTCTGCATCTTCCCGGTTATAGGGGCCCACTCCCGCCCCGGCGCGCACAAGGTTTACCATGGCGTCAGCTACCGGGCTGCGCAGAACGTTGGCAATCCCCGGGACGCTTTCCAGAAGGGCCGATATCTGCGAGCCGCCGAGCTCTGCCGGCATGCCTGCTCCTTAAGTGGCGTAGGTATTGAGGCGCCAACCTAGTCGCTGAGGGGAGGTTCGTCAAGCGCCCCCCAGAATCGGTGTATTATCGTAAGTTTTTGTTTTACAATTACTTAGCGCTATCGGACCGAGCGGATGGGCTCCGGACTCCCAACGCCCGCTTCCGCCCGCCCACCTCGGGGGCCCGACGGCTCACCCGCCAGGATGACTGGCTCAGTAATTCGGCCAGGACGTTCCGTGTTCGGGCGTCCACCGGCACCTCGAGCCTCATGGAGACGCGGTATTCTGTGCGGTCCGCGCCACGGCCCTCGAGCAGGAAGCCGTCTGCCACGGTCCGAACGGCATCCACGTCTATGTCGGCTACTGGCAAGTACTTGGACTCGGGACGAGCGGGGTTTGTGGGATTCATGAACTGGGCCTCCGAAGCGAAAACGGGGGTGGAGAGATACGCCTGGACGCACCGGCGTCAAGGGCCCGGTGCCCGGTTTGCGGGCCGGGACGGGCCGGGGTAGATTGCTTTGCTCAGTTCTTCCGGAAGGGGTGCCCTGTGGGACGTCGTGGCATTAAGGAGTATCGTGCAGCTGAAGCGCTCCAACTCATTCTGGCCGACCGGGATCGGGACTCCCTCGTCTGTCCTTCATGCGGGGCTGATTCCATCGAGCGGACGCCACGGCGTCGCGTTCGTGGTGGCCGGTCCGACTCCGGTTACCGCCGGGTCATCCTCAAGTGCGGCGAGTGCGGTCGCCAGGCCGCCTACGTGCCAAGAAACGTAACGCAGCCGTCAGACACGCAGATCACGGCGGGGATCTAAAGGAACACCTGCCGGTTCAAGTAGTTGGCGGTTGGAAGTTGGCGGTTGGCGGTGCGGAATCACCGCCAACCGCGGGCCGCCAACTCAATCGGGCAACGAAAAGATCCGGCCCCACCTGATGTTGGTAAGGAACGGCAGCGGCAGGACTCCGCTCGGGTCGAAGCTGTAATACACGATGAGCGGACGCCCCTTAATGCGGTCACGTCCGAGGAATCCGTAGTACCTGCCGTCATAGGAATTGTCGCGATTGTCGCCCAACACCATGAACGAATCGGGCGGCACGGCAAGAGGACCCCAGTTCTTGAGGGTCGGGCGGTACGTGCGGGGGTCGCGATCCACCAGGTATCTCACCTGCCAGGATCGCATCTTGGGGTCTTCGTGATCGGTGAACGGATCGGTACGTATGACGTACGGCTCGTCTGCCGGAACGCCATTCACGTAGAGCACGTTGTCCACCATCCCTATGGTATCACCCGGCAAACCCACGATGCGCTTGACCACCGTGAGACGCGGTGGTTCCTCCACCGATCTGAAGATCACGAGGTCCGAACGCCCGGGCTCACGGAACGCAGGCAATCGCGCGCCCACCAGCGGAATCTCGGCTCCGTAGAGCGCCTTGTTCACGAAGAGGAAATCGCCCCTGAGCAGCGTGTTCTCCATGCTGCCCGAAGGTATCCGGAACGCCTCTATGAGCACCGCACGCAGCACGAAGAAGATGGCCAGCGCAATGAGGAGCGACTTGACCCAGTCCTTTGCCGACTGCGATCTGGTGCGTTCCTGCGCCGCGGGCTTCTCGCCTGTCCCCCCGTTACCGCTCATTCGTCTCCATCCAGTCCGCGATGAATAGGTTCGTTTCACCCGGACGGGATCCGTAGCGATTGGAGGCGAACAGGAGCTGCTTCCCGTCAGGCGAGAACATGGGGAACCCATCGAAATCGCCGTGGTACGTCACCCGGGTCAGTCCGGTGCCGTCCAGGTTGACCATGAACATGTCGAAGATCCGCCGGCGGGGGTCGTGATGGTTGGACGAAAAGATGATGCGCCTGCCGTCCGGATGGAAAAAGGGCGCGAAGTTGGCGCCACCCAGATTGGTAACCTGACGCTGGTTGGAACCGGCGGCATCCATGACCCAGATCTCCATCCGACTCGGTCGGACCAGTCCTTTGGACAGCAGATGGCGGAACTCAGCCAGCTCCTCTTCCGTCTCAGGATGCCACGCGCGATACACGATCATGCTGCCGTCTGGCGAGAAGAACGGCCCGCCGTCGTAACCCGGCGTAGTCGTGAGCCGCCGCACGTCGGATCCGTCAATCCGCATGGTATAGATATCGATGTCGCCGTCGCGCGTGGACGTGAACACTACTGTCTCTCCGTCCGGCGAGAGCGTGGCCTCGGCGTCGTAGTACGGCGTGTCCGTGAGCTTTCTCAGATCGCTGCCGTCCGCCCGGGCGGAATAGATGTCGAACGGCAGCAGCGGCCACGCATATCCCTCTGACCTATCCGGCGGCGGCGGGCAGCTCTCGCTCACGTGGAAGGTGCTTGAATAGAGGATGCGCTCGCCGCCGGCGTAGAAGTATCCGCACGTGGTGCGACCCAGCCCGTTGGATACCCGGTGCATCCCGGTGCCGTCGATGTTCATGATGTACTGCTGGTCGCACCCACCATCCGGCCCGGTGCGCTGGAAGATCAGGCGCCGGCCGTCGGGTGAGAAATAGGCTTCGGCGTTCTCGCCCCCGAAGCTGAGCTGGCGCAGGCCGGCAAAGAACCTCTCGCCGGGCTCCGGCGCGCGTTCCACGGCCTGCGTTGCGGCGGGCCGCGGCGACAGCCCCGTGAACACGGCGGCCGCGGCAATCGTGAAGAAGATCTTTGGTGTTTTCACAGGAGAATAATAACCGGAAGACGCGTGATTGTGCCGCAGCGAAGCTCCCCTAGAAGAAGAACCCCATTTCGAGCCGGCCTCCCGCTCCCCGGGCATTCCTGAACAACCCACCCAGCGACTCGCCGGCCGCCTGGAAGTAGAGTACACGTCCCTCGATGCCGAACCCTGCGCTGTAACCGAACCGCTGGTATCCACCCAGCGTGACACCCAGGCGAATCGGCATGGTCCGAACGAAACGCCAGGTCGTGTTCAGGTCCACCGCAAGGGGCATCCCCCAGTCGGAGGACACCTCCGGGTCATCGAGATCGGCAAACGAACCGCCGGCGGGCAGCGTCGCGGCCAGATCTACCTGAAGGATCCGATTGGCCCACGCGCTTGCCATCAGGCGAACCATACGAGGCAGACTCACTGTGACTGAAGGGATCGTATCGCGTACCTCGAAAGTCAGCGTATCGATTACCGCCTCGAGCGAGTCGAATCGCGTGGTGGCTACGTCCACGCTCACGGACTTCCGCTCTACCCGCTCTACCGTCACGCGTCCGACGTTCGCCACCATCAGCTCAACCGCAAAACCGTTGGTGGGCCACACCCAGCGCACCAGGAAGTCCGTCGCAATACCGGAACCCCGCCCGCTGAACGCCTCCGAAGCATTTTCGATGGGGGTGTGCCCGGCCTCCACTCCGAAATGGGCGGCGATACTGTCACCCGAGAGCAGAATCCTGCCGCCGTTGGACACGGTCGAATGCGCGTAGCCGTAGAACATCGGACGCACCAGACGGACTCCGGTTCCCACAGTCATGCGCGCACCGTCCTCCGTTCCTATCGGGCCCAGCCGGTACAGCAGGTGCAGGCCGCCTTCGAGCGTGGCCAGCGCGGCACCGCGTGAGCGTCCCAGCGTGAACTCCTCACGGGCTCCATTTCCATCACGAAGCAGCGCCACCGCGTTGTCGTCCAGCAGACCCGCGCCGTAGCCGCGACCCTGCACCGAGAGCCCCACCTGGATTCGGCTGCCTATCGGCCCACCCAGATAGACACCGGTCTCGCCCAACGCTCCACCGCCCAGTCCCGACCCCGCCGGCACCAGGCCCATCGCGTCCAGGAGATCCGTGGTGTGCAGCGTGTCCTGGTCGCCGATCAGCTTGAGCGCACCAAGATCGGAGAGATTGAACGCGCTGTTTTCCAGCCGCGCGCCGCCTGAGAATACGATCCCCCAGTGCGGAACGATCACGTGTCTGAACGGGTCAATCCTGAAACTCGGCGAACGCCGGTACGCGGGCTCCACCCGCGCCGCCTGCGATTCGTCAGGCACTGCCTGGGCCGGCAGATCGGCCGCGAGCATACCGCCGCCAAGCCCGGTGAGGGCAAGGACCCGCCGGAGGGGGGCACTCATGGACTCCCTCCTCCACCGGACCGGATCCTGAGTCGGGCCTGTACGTCTGCCTGGAGTTCGTCGGCGGCACGTACTGCGCCACGTCCACCGGCACCGACTGCCGGAAGCAATCGGATCCTCGCTGTGGTGGTCACCGTCTCCGCGAGCAGCACCTCGAGTTGTGGGCCGTCCAACGCCACCGTAGCAGAGTCTGAACGCGAGGCGAGTGAGAGACCGTTCCCATCCACCGCCGGCGCCTCGATGCCAACCACCGACAGAAGCACGTGATCGGGAAGCGTGAACACATCCGTGTCTCCCGTGTCGGCCGGAAAGATCGCGATCTCCAGCTCCATGCCGAACGGCATTGCGTTCATGAGGACGGCGGTGACGCCGGAGCCAACGGCGCGCGCCAGTACCTCGGAGCTGTCGCGTCCGCTCAAACCCAGCCCGCTGAACGTACCGTTCAAACTGAACACCACGCCGGTGTCCGGGAGAGTGACGTCAAAGCTCACCGTCATGTCAACTTGCACGGAGAGAAAATCAACCAGGAGATTGGGAGGCAGCACGCCTTCCAGGCTTCCGGAACCCGACGCCACGATCCCCGCGCGATCTCCGTCGAGCACCAGATGCACGATGCGATCCACGAGTGGCGCTGCGTTACGGTCGAAGATTCTCGTCTGGGCGGGTTCGAAAGTGACCGAACCGCTTCCTTCAGGATCCTCGATCACAACCACCAGCGGATTCCCCTCACCGTCCGTCTCGTACACAACCGTGCCGTTCTCCCGGGGCACCTCTCCCTGCGCGGTCAGCCTTACTACTCCAACCATCAGATCATCCGCGGTGAACGCGCGATCCGACTGATTGGTCATTGTGAGACGGGTCCACGCGGTGTTGAACGTGATGCCTCTGACCGCGGACTCGATGTCGCCAAAATCCACAGCGCCGGGCGGCACCTCGGCCGACACGAGGAACGTGTCAAGCGGCGGAAGGAGGAGACTCTGCGGATCTATGGTGGCCGCCACGAGCCCCTGGATGACCGTGTCGCGGCCTTCACCCAGCAGCGAATCGATGGTAAGCTTTTCCTGAGAGACCGGAAAGACAAATTCGGCGAAGCGCTCGCCGCCGCGATTTATCTGCTCCCGGGCGGCGGTCAGGTTCTCGGGCTCGCAGGCGGAGCTGGCAAGCCAGATAACCAGAACGGCGGCCGAACGCCGCGGAAGCCGGATATCGCCAGTATTCCCGTCCCGCACGGTTCAATGGTGGCGGCCACACGCGCTCTGTGTCAAGTTTAGATCTGGATCGTTCGATACTCGAGGAGAGGAGTACCCATGCGTACACTGCTGACAACCATCGTGGCGTCGTTCGTGGCCCTGCCACTCGCCGCCCAGGATCACCATCATGACCACGGTGTCCGTGGCGGCGAACTGCCGGCCGGTTGGTCGGCACGCACGGATCGAAATCAGCCGCTGGACAACGTGCACTTCCGCCCCATGGGGGACGGGCTGCACATAACCGTGGGCCCTGCCGTCATCCTGTACCGTGAAGCCGATGCCGTGGACGGACCCCACCGCGTGAGTGCCACCTTCACGCAGACCCGCGCACCGCAGCATCCCGAGGCTTACGGTCTGTTCATCGGCGGTCGCGATCTGCAGGGCGACGGCCAGCGATACACCTATTTCCTGATCAGGGGCGACGGTCAGTTCCTGATCCGTCGCCGGGATGGCGCCCAGGTATCGGACGTGGCGGGTCGGTGGGCTCCCCACGATGCCATCCTGAAACAGGACGAGCGCGGCCGCCAGACCAACGAAATGGCGGTCGTGGTGAGTGACGGCCGGGCGTCATTCAGGGTGAATGGTACGGAGGTCCACAGCGCGGCGGCGTCAGAGGTGGACGTGGCGGGCATCGCCGGCATGCGCGTGAACCACAACCTGGACCTGCACATCGACGGCTTCGAGGTGCGTAGCGGCGGTTGAGACTCAGGCGCCGTCCATGAACGGATACCGGTAATCGGTATCCGGCTGGAAAGTCTCCTTGATGACGCGAGCGGAGACCCAACGCATGAGGTTGAGCCCCGATCCAGCCTTGTCGTTGGTCCCGCTCGCCCGTGAACCGCCAAAGGGTTGCTGCGCCACCACGGCCCCGGTGGGCTTGTCGTTGATGTAGAAGTTTCCAGCCGCAAACCGCAGCGCCTCGCTGGCCCGGCGCAGCACATCCCGATCGGCGGCGAACACTGCACCGGTGAGCCCATAGGGTGAAGTACGGTCCACCAGGGCCAGCGTCTCCTCCCATTCCCCCTCGGGGTAGACGTAGATGCTCAGCACCGGGCCGAAGATCTCCTCGCACATGGTCTGGTAGTCGGGACGCTTCGCAAGTATTACCGTGGGGCGGATGAAGTATCCCTCTGCATCATCTGTCTGACCTCCGGCCGGAATCTCCGCGTCTCGCGACGAGCGGGCGGCCGCGATGTATTCCGAAATGGAATCGAAGGCCTGCCGGTTGATCACAGCCCCCATGAAGTTCCGGAAGTCCGAAACGTCTCCCATCGCCAACGAATCGACTTCCGCGAGGAAATCGTCCTTCATCAAGCGCCAGAGCGTGTCCGGTATGTAGGCTCGTGAAGCGGCGCTGCATTTCTGTCCCTGGTACTCGAAGGCGCCGCGCACCATTGCGGTCCTGAGCGCCTCCACATCGGCGCTCGCATGCGCTACGATGAAGTCCTTGCCCCCGGTCTCTCCCACCAGACGCGGATACGAACGGTACCGGGGCAGGTTCTCTCCCACCGCGCGCCACATGCCGCGGAACACGTTGGTGGATCCCGTGAAGTGGAGACCTGCGAATTCCGGATGGTCCAGTGCGATCCGTGTGGTCTCGACCGGCTCTCCGGGAATGAAGTTGATGACGCCTGGCGGCATCCCGGCCGCCTCGAACAGCCGCTGCACGTACCAACTGCTGAGCAGAGATGCTGCGGATGGCTTCCAGATCACCGTGTTGCCCATGAGCGCGGGCGCGCCCGGCAGGTTTCCGGCTATGGCGGTGAAGTTGAACGGGGTCACCGCATACACGAAGCCTTCCAGCGGCCGGTAGTCCATGCGATTCCACACACCGGGAGATGAAAGAGGCTGATCCTCGTAGAGACGTTCGGCAAAGTGGGTGTTGAAGCGCAGAAAGTCGGTCAACTCGCAGGCGCTGTCGATCTCGGCCTGGTGTGCCGTCTTGCTCTGGTTCAGCATGGTTGCGGCGTTCAGCGTGTCACGCCACGGGCCGGCCAGCAGGTCGGCCGCTTTCAGAAATACGCTCGCCCGATCTTCCCACCCCCAGCTCGCCCATTCCCGGTGCGCCGCGCGGGCGGCTTCGATAGCCTGCCCGATCTCCGCCGGGCCCGCCATGTGACAGGTGGCCAGTACGTGCCCGTGTCGGTGCGGCATCACCACCTTCATGGTCTTTTTCGTACGGACCTCTCTGCCGCCGATGACCAGAGGGATCTCCACCTGCTCGGATGCCTGCGCAGCGAGCCTGGCCTTGAGTACCGCGCGCTCCGGGGTGCCCGGTGCATAGCTGAGTACCGGCTCGTTCACGGGAATGGGGATCTGTATATCGCCACTCATCTTTGAGTATTCCTCGAACCTTTTCAGAAATGGATGTGCAGCTGCACGGTCATCCGGTCCAGATCTGCTGGGGCAGAAAGGTCGTCTTTCAGCAAAACGTAGAACGCCGACAGACGAACGAACTGAACCGGAAAGACCTCCAGGCCGAAACGCATTCGGTGCGCCAGCGGCTCCGGACCTTCCGTATCCGGGTCGTGCAGTCCGTAGGTGATCCTGGCGTTGAGCCCATCACGCGCCAACCAGTTGGCTTCGGCCCATGCAACCCGCTGGGTCCGTCCGGCGTCGCGAATCTCACCCACCTCGCCCAGCAGCGCCAACCTTCCCGAACCGACTCCCCCGAAAGCGGCGAACGTGTCCCTTCCGCGGTTGTGCGAAGCCGACGCTCCAAAGCGAAACTGCCGGAACACCACAGCCGCACTGCCGGTCACCATCTTATCGGAATCCGCAGGGGGTTCGCCGAATGTGCCGTTTGTCAGAGCCACGGATGCAGTGATCGGGCCCGGTTCGATTCCCAATTCGATCCCCTGATCCGGCGTGCCGAAGTTGAACGCCGTCCGCGACCGGATGAACTCGGCATCGTCCTGTATCCGGGTGCCGAAAGGCGGCAGGAACTTCCCGGCCTTCGCATACCCTTCCAGTGGCAGTCGCCGCACCATCGCAAAGGCCTCGCGGGCCTCTGCGCGGTCGGGCCCCACCCGTTCGTCAACATACAGAACCAGCCGGTTGTTCAGGAACTGGGCTTCAAGGTAGACCTGAGCCGCCTGTATTCCCATGGCGGTGCGCGGCGACGAAGTCCTGAACGTACCCGTACCTTCCACCCGGAAATCGAATCCCACATTCAGGAAGTCTGTGACCGACTTGTCCACGAACGTTCCCCGTCGGGCCGGGAGCACGGTCTGGGCAAAGACGCTCCCGAAGGTTGTGCGGTTGCCGCCTCCGGTCACGTTGGCATGGCACTGTGAACACTTGAGCCCGGTGCGGACCGCCAGATATGGCTCTGCCGACGCCGCCGCCACCGCGGGCGCGCTCAGAAGGGCGAGAGTGGTGATCGCAACGAGCATCGTACCTCCAGGTCAGGACGACTACCGCTCGGGGAGGCGGTCCCGTTCGCGGGAACGCGCCAGCATGCGCTCCGTGAAATCCAGCCGTTCGGCCAGTTCCGTGACATCGTGGCCCAACTGATCCACCTGCTCGGCAAGTCGCCGGATCTCGTCGGAGTCGACCCCCGGCCTGCCGGTTCCGGAGGAGTCTTCCAGCACCCATCTCCTGAGCTTGCGCCCGTCGGAATCGCGGAACTCGCCCGCGGCAATCTTGATCAGATCGTAAAGCCACCACACACCCGCCCCGCCCGCGGTGAAGAGCATCAGGAGCCCCGTGCCGACCTTGCCCGTGTAGTACCGATGCGCGCCGAACACGCCGAGTGGTATGCACAGAGCAAGGGCCAGGCCGCGCGAACGCTCGGACTCAGCGACCGGCGCTGGCGGGGTCACAGGTGCCGGCAGGGAATGGGCGGGATGCGTGTTCATGACATCAGGGTGAAGCATCGGGAGCGGAACGTCAAGCGCGGCCACGGTGCAGCGGAATGGCCAGGGGCGGAATCGAACCGCCGACACCGTGATTTTCAGTCACGTGCTCTACCAACTGAGCTACCTGGCCCGGGGGCCCGGTATTATACCCGGCCGCCCCCCTCGCGCAAAGGCGGCCCCCATTGCATTTTAGGCACTGCGCCGCCGGTCGCGGCGCCTGTCCCCATGCTTAAAGGAGAGGGTGTTCCATGCCAAGGCAATTGACGTTTGTTGCGGCTGTAGTCGCGTGGGCTTTTGTGGTCGCGGCGCAGCCGGCCGAAGCACAGGCGGTGGGAACGGTTCAGGGCACCGTCGTGCGTGCCGACGACGGCTCGCCCATACGAGGCGTGACCGTTACAGTCCGCGGAACCGGACTTACCGCCACGACCACGACGGACGGCCGATATACCCTGTTCCGGGTTCCTGAAGGGTCGCGAACCCTCGAGTTCCGGACGGTGGGGTTTGCTCCCCTCACGCTCACGGTCGATGCCCGGGCCGCAGGCACGGTAACGGCCGACGCCCGCATGGCCATCCACGCGATCGCGCTCGGTGAACTGGTGGTAACCGGTGCGTCGCGTGCGCCCGAACGGGTGGTAGAAGCACCCGCGGCCGTGGCGACCGTGGACGAGGCCACCATGCGGAGCATATCGCTCACCGGTCAGGTTCCGCTCGCGCTGGCCAACGTGCCCGGCGTCACCGTGGTTCAGAGCGGCGTCAACGACTTCAATCTGAACTCCCGCGGGTTCAACTCGTCGCTCAACCGCCGCATACTGGTGCTCCAGGACGGACGCGACCTGGCCCTGGCGTTTCTCGGCGCCCAGGAGTGGCCGGCGCTGAGTCAGTCGCTCGAAGATGCGGGTACCATTGAGATGGTGCGCGGGCCCGGCTCGGCCCTCTACGGCGCCAACGCGTTCTCGGGAGTGCTCAACATCATCACCCCCACCGCTCGCGAGCTGGCCGGAACCCGCGTCAGCATTTCGGGCGGAGAACTCGAAACCCTGCGCGGCGACCTGCGCCAGGCCGGTGTGCTGGCCGACGGCCGGTTCGGGTACCGCTACAACCTTGGCTTCTACCGCAGCGATTCGTGGTCCCGCTCGCGCACCGCGGCCCAGGACATCGTGGAGGAATACCAGCGTGCCGGGATTACGGTGAACACCGCGCCCGCCAGCTGCGGCGGCGCGTTCAACTGCATCGCAGTCGAGCAGCGTCCCCTCAGCGGGTCCGACGGCGAACGCGACCGGCTTTCCAACCTGTACGGCTCCCTCCGGTTCGACTACTACCTGGACGACGGCACCGTGGCCACGCTCGAGGGCGGTCTTGCCAACGTGCAGAACGAGGTGTTCGTGACCGGCATCGGCCGCGTACAGGTACTTGACGCGATCAGGCCCTGGGCCCGTGCCGCCTGGGCGGCCGAACGCTACAACGTGATGGCGTGGTACTCCGGCCGGAATTCTCTGGAGCCTCAGTTCTCGCTCCAGTCGGGACTCCCACTCGAAGAGAAGTCGGCCATCTATCACGTCGAAGGCCAGTACAACACGCCTTTCATGAACGATCAGGGCCGGGTGGTAGTCGGTGCCTCCGTGAGGCAGTACAACGTCAACACACAAGGCACCCTGATGATGCCGGCCGATGACGACCGGAGCGACTGGTACTACTCCAGTTACGGACAGGTGGAGTTCAGGCTCACACCTCAGCTCAGAGCGGTTGGTGCGGTGCGGTACGACAACGGTGACCTCTTCGACGGGCAGTTTTCGCCCAAGGGAGCCCTTGTCTACTCGGTGACGCCCGACCAGTCGGTCCGGTTCACCGTGAACCGCGCTTTCCAGCTGCCCAACTACTCGGAGTTCTTCCTCCGGGTACCGGCGGGAGCACCGGCCAACCTGCTGCCGCTGGAGATGGGTCTCCGGGCGTCGCCTCTGGGTCCCGCCCTTGCCGGGGTGCCGGTGGGCGAGCTGTTCACCACTTCCAACGCCGTGCCGGTTCTGGCTCTGGGCAACTCCAACCTGGACGTGGAGCGCATCACCAGCTTCGAGCTGGGATACAAGGGCCAGTTCGGCAACCGCGCGTTCGTAACCCTCGACGGCTACTGGAGCCAGATCTCCGACTTCGTAACGGACCTGATGCCGGGGGTGAATCCCACGTACGGCCCATGGACCGCTCCGCAAGAGGTCCCGGCGGCCTTTCGTGGAGCGCTGGAGCAGGCGGTGCGCGACCAGCTGATCGCGGCCGGCCAGCCCATCGCCGCCTTCGGCATGACTCGCGTCGGCGGAGGAACCTCGATCGTGGTTTCGTACGCCAACGCGGGCAAGGTGAACGAGTACGGCGCCGAGCTGGGAATCGGCTACGCTCTTACACCTGAACTCCGGGTCGATGGCGGATTCACGCTCTTCCGGTTCACCACCGAGGAACAACAGTTCGGACAGGACCTGATCCCCAACACGCCCAGGACCCGCTACAACCTGGGTATGCGTTACACCGGGCATCAGGGAATCGACGCGGGCGCGACCGCTAACATCATTCCCTACTCGTTCGATTGGGAGGCGGGTATCTACAGCGGTTGGGTGCGTCCCACCACGATGATCAACGTAAATGCGGGATATCGGATCGGCCCCAATTTCCGGGTCCACGGCATCGTGACCAACGTGCTGAATCAGGAGCGTTACCAGATGTTCGGCGGCTCGGTGATCGGCCGTCGGGCATTGGCGGGAATGACGATCGGCTTCTAGCAGTTGGAAGTAGACGGTTGGCGGTTGGCAGTGGAGAAACACTGCCAACCGCCAACTGCCAACCGCCTCTTACTTCTCGAATCTCTCCAGTTCGGGCGCATCCGGAAACCTCTTCCGCACCACTCCTATCACGTCGCGCGCCCGATCCGGATCCCTGTAAGCCGTCCGGTATATCTCCTCCAGCCGGATGGCCGCCCGGATCTGCACCGGCCGAGCCGCCTGACTGGCCAGATGGCTCTCGAGCAACCGCACCGTGTCATCCAGCGTGGGCCTGAGATCGGCTCCCGCCTGCCCCACTCCACCCACCAATCCATGTGCCATCCAATCGCCCAACGGAGCGAGAAGCCTCCCCCACACGATGTCCCAGACCGTCCACAGTACACCGCACGCTCCTGCGGCCACGAACCAGCGCGGATCCCGACCGAATGCAAACCCCGCCACGGTGAACGTGATCGTGGCGACCATCAGCATCCGGCGGATCACCGCCCCGGGACTCAGGAACTGTGGCGACATTCGTAAGGTGTAAGTTCTATCTATGACCTCGCCGGAAGCACCGCAAGCGGGCCCTCTGGCCGGCCGCAGAATAGTCATCACGCGCGCCCCTGAGGATGCCGCTCGGCTGGCCGACCGACTCCGCGCCCTGGGCGCCGAGCCTGTCATGGTGCCCGCCATCGAGATCCGGCTCGCGGATCCGGCCGAACTCGACGCCGCACTCTCAAGGCTGGCCGAGTACGACTGGATCGTATTCACCAGCCGTAACGCCGTGCGCGCGGTCTTCGAAAGGACCGACCGGCTCGAAGGTCCCGCGGTGGCGGTTGTGGGTCCGGCCACGGCACGCGCACTCGAAGCCCACGGGGTTACCCCGCTCGTCGTGCCTGCGGTCCACCGTGCAGAGGCCCTGCTCGAAGCCATGGGCGAAGTGCGCGACCGCCGTATCCTGTTCGTGCGAGGCTCCCGCGCCCGCCGCGTGCTTCCCGACGGCCTTTCCCGCCGCGGTGCCATCGTGGACGAAGTGGTGGCCTACGAAACTTCACACTCGCGCGGACGCTCTCTCCCCGATGGAGTCGACGCGATTACTTTTACCAGCGGCTCCGCTGTCGAAGGATTCCTCGCGGCCGGCGCCGTTCCCCCGCGCGCCAGGATCGTGTGCCTGGGCCCGGTGACGGCCGACGCCGCCCGGGAGTGGGGGCTCACGATAAGTGCGGTGGCCGAACCATCAACCGAAGACGGGCTCGTGGCGGCGCTGCTGCAGCTCTTCGAGGAGGGTTCATGACTGCGCGCGAACGGCGACAAGTCGTGCGATTTCTCTTCATGAGGCTCGATCCGGTCTGGCGACGGTTCGACACCGAACGCCAGATCGAGCACAAGAAGGAATTCGTGGAAACGCTGAAGCGGTTCCACGCCAAGCTGCTGCTCCGCACGTACAGTACAGTGGGCACACGGGGCGACAGCGACCTCATGCTCTGGCAGGCCGCTGAAGACCTGGAAACCCTCCAGCGCCTCCAGACCGCCGTGTTCTCGACCAGGCTCGGCGGCTACCTGTCCATCTCCCAGAGCTACCTGGGGATGACGCGCAAGTCCATCTACGAGTTTCCGGACGATCCCGAACACGACCTGCGCGACATCGTGCGTCCCGCAGACAACAAGTATCTCTACGTCTATCCATTCATCAAGACACGTCCATGGTACCAGCTGCCGCACGAGAAGCGTCAGGAAGCCATGGACGAACACGTGCGCGTGGGCAGGAAGTACCCGTCTATCCGGCTCAACACCATTTACTCCTTCGGACTCGACGATCAGGAGTTCGTGGTGGCTTTCGAGGGCGACGATCCGGCCGAGTTCCTGGACCTCGTGATGGAACTGCGCTCCAGTGTGGCGTCGGCTTACACCCAGCAGGACATCCCGGTGTACACCTGCATCCAGATGTCCATCTGGGATGCGCTCGACGCGCTGGGCGGCGCCCCGGTGGCGACGGCGCAGGCGGCCGGGCCAACCGTTGACGGATTCACGCCCGTAGCGGCGGTGGTCGATCTGCCGCCCGGCAACAGCAAGCGGGTATACGTGGGGAGCGACGCGATAGCGCTCTTCAACGTGAACGGAACCTTCCACGCCGTCAGCGACCGGTGCACGCACGGTCGCGCCTCACTCAGTGAAGGCCGGGTTGACCCCGCCACCTGCATCCTCCACTGCCCGTGGCATGGAGGCCAGTTCGAGATCGCCACCGGGAAACCGGTTGACGGCCCGGTACGGGTCGCCGTCAAGACATACCGTGTGAAAGTCGAGGACGGGCGGGTCCTTGTCGGCTGAGCTGCTGCTGGCCGCCTGCCGGAAGGCCCCAACTCCACGCACCCCCGTCTGGTTCATGCGACAGGCCGGGCGTTACATGCCCGAGTACCGGGCCATCCGCGAGCGCCATGGCATCCTCGAGATCTGCCGGAAACCCAACCTTGCCTGCGAAGTAACTCTTCAGCCTGTCCGGGCGCACGACGTGGACGCGGCCATAGTCTTTGCCGACATCCTGCTGCCGTTTCTCCCGCTCGGGCTGGGGCTCACCTTCGAGAAGGGCGAAGGCCCGGTGATCGCTCGACCCATCCGGTCCCGCGAGGCGGTGGAATCGCTACCGGAGGTGTATCCGGAACGCGACCTGGGCTACGTACTGGAGACGCTCAGACTCGTGCGTGCCGAACTGGGCAACGACAAGGCCGTACTCGGTTTTGCGGGCGCACCCTTCACGCTCGCGAGCTACGCCATAGAAGGCGGGTCCACGCGGAACTTCGTCGAGACCAAACGGCTCATGTACAACGAGCCGGAGGCATGGCACACCCTGCTCGACCGGTTTGCGAGACTGGTGGGCGTCTATCTGAAGGCACAGGTTGAGGCCGGAGCGCACGCCGTACAGTTGTTCGACAGTTGGGTGGGCGCTCTTTCGCCGGACGACTACCGGCAGTTCGTGTTGCCTCACAGCCGTACCGCCATCGAACTCGCACGTGGGGCGGGTGCTCCGGTTATCCACTTCGGCACGGGCACGGCGACGCTGCTAGAGCTGATGGCCGAGGCGGGAGGTGACGTGATCGGCGTGGATTGGCGCATCCCGCTGGATCAGGCCTGGGCCCGGGTCTCCGATCGCGCCGTACAGGGCAACCTGGACCCCACCGCCCTGTTCGCGCCGCTCCCGGAACTCAGCCGACAGGTGGCGCGGGCCCTGGAGCAGTCCGGCGGTCGGCCCGGCCACATCTTCAATCTGGGACACGGCGTGTTGCCGGGAACTGACCCGGCCAGGGTAAGAGCGGTGGTGGAGATGGTGAGGGCGGCGGGGACGAGATGAGGGTGGCGGTCATAGGCGGCGGCCTCTCCGGCCTCTCCGCCGCCATCCAACTCGCCGGCAGGGCAGACGTAACCCTGCTCGAGGCCTCCCACCGGCTTGGCGGCCAGATCCGCACGACATCGGAGCGCGGTTTCACGGTCGAGGAAGGAGCCGAGGGGTATCTGGCGGCTTCCCGGACCGTGGCCGCTTTCATCGAGCGCCTCGGGCTTGCCCACGAAGTCCTCCCGCAGGCCGACCTTCCCTCGTACGCGCTGCTGAACGGGGCGCTCGACCGGCTCGAGGCAGGTAAGGCCGCGGCCCTGCTGGGCATCCGAACGTCACCAGGCAGCACTGCACGCGGGCTCGCCACACTGCGACCCGGGATGGAGGCCATGGTTACCAGGGCCCGCGAACTGTTCGATCCCTCGGTACGGATCTCGACAGGATGTCCGGTAACCGGACTGGCGCGAGATGGAACAACGTGGCGGGTTGAGGCGGGAGAAAGCATCCGGGCTGACGCGGTGATCCTTGCCGTCCCGGCACCCGTAGCGGCGCGGCTGGTGGCACCGCTCCTCCCTGACGCGGGGGCTCTGCTCCGGGGCCTCCGCGCCCGTTCGAGCCTCACGATCTCGCTTGCCTATCGCCGAGCCGCCATCCAGGATCCGCTCGACGCAACCGGTTTCGTCGTGTCCGCAGGTGACGAGTCGGGGCTCAGGGCCTGTACGTACAGCAGCACCAAGTTTCCGGGCCGTGCCCCTTCCGGCCACGCCCTCCTGCGCGTCTTTTTCCGTCCTGTGGCCGATGAACTGAACGAACTCTCGACCGCAGACTGGATCACACGAGCCGGAGGAGTGATTACGTCTGTTCTGGGGGCCACCGAGGCGCCAGCTGCCGCCTGGGTGTCGCGCTGGCCGGCCGGATTGCCAGATTACTCCACGGCCTACGACGGCACGGTGACCCGGGTGGAGGCCGCCCTCGAACCCCTGGGTACCCTGGTCCTTGCAGGCTCGGCGTATCACGGACCCGGCATCGAGGGAGCGATCCGATCGGGAATGAAGACGGCTCTGCAGGTGGTGGCCCGTTACCAGACCCGGGGGCAGGGAGTCTCTTGAACGAGGGTCGGGAAGCGAGCGACGGCGACCTCATCCGTCAGGTGCTCGAGGGCGAGGTGGGGCGCTACGCAATCCTGATCGAGCGGTACCGGCGGGAATTTGCGAGGTACGCCACGTCGCTCACCGGTGACACGGACCTGGCTGCGGATGCGCTCCAGGAGGCCTTCATAAGGGCCTTCGACGCACTTGCCAAGTGCCGCGAGCCGGATCGATTCAAGGCATGGTTCTTCCGCATCCTTACGAACCGGTGTCATACGGTTCGGGGACGCTGGCGGCGGGAGGCCCAGCTGGAAGGACAGGATCCGCCGGCCGCTGAGCGGTCTGACAAGGCGGTCGAGCGGAACGAAATCCGGGATCTGATCAACCGGGCGTTGGGACAGCTTACTACTGAGCAGCGAGAGGCATTCGTGCTCAAGCATGTGGAAGAACGGCCTTATGAGGAGATCAGCGAGCTTACCGGAGTTGGCGTGGACGCTCTGAAGATGCGGGTCTACCGCGCACGGGAAACGTTGCGCGAGTACCTAGAAGCACATATGGAGGATGCGGGACTGTGACGGAACGCGGGGCTTTCAACACGGCGGTACATCGGTACCTGGATGGCGATTCGGCTCAGCAGCTTTCGGCTGAGGAGCAAGAGCGCGCTGATCGGTTCGGTAACGCCGTGCGCGAGTATGCCGGCGGTCTGGCTACGCCGGGGCCGGAGCTGGATCGTGCAGTGATGCAACGGGTGCTTGCCCTGCGCGCGCCGGCCCGCCGGAAGGCGTACCTGCGCTGGTTCATCGAGCCCCAGTCGGTACGCTTCCGGCCGGCCCTGGCGGCGCTCGCGGCTGCGGCTGTGATACTGGCGTTCCTGCTCGCACGCCCTGAAGTTCCCGTGACGCCGGAGGCCCGCGTGGCCGTCGTCGAAGAAACGCCCGGGCAGACGGTGCTCGTGAGGTTCGAGCTCAGGGCCCCCGGGGCGAGGGAAGTGGCTCTCGCCGGTTCCTTCAACGGCTGGGACGCTCCGGGGATTCCGCTCATTCAGGTTCCGGGTTCGGACGTCTGGGCGGTAACCGTTCCGCTAACAGTGGGCGAGCATCAGTACGGTTTCGTAGTGGACGGCGGCGTATGGATCCCGGATCCCGGGGCTCACGCGCAGGTCGACGACGGGTTCGGCCAGACCAACAGCGTCCTCGTGGTGAGCCCGAGAGGAGTAGTACGCTCATGAACAAGCTGCTCTCATCGCTGGTCCTGGCCGGATTCGTGATTGCCGGTTCGCTCGATGCGCAGGTCCGCGACGTACGCGGTGAACTCTCCGCGCGCGGAGTCGATCCCGAGTTCACGAACCTCGTCCAGGAACTGGTGGCTGATGCCACGCGACAGGGACTTCCCGCAGATCCCCTGATCGACAAGGCGCTGGAAGGACTGGCCAAGCGAGTACCACCGGACCGGGTGCTTGCCGTGGTGCAGCAGGTGGCCTCGGGCCTGGTTCAGGGACGAGACGCGCTCCGGGGAGCCGGACTGACGGATCCCCCCGGCCGCCTCGTAGCCGCCGCTGCGGAGGCGCTGGGCCGTGGTCTCACGGCGGACGACGTGCGCGCGGTGCTCGAAGCGGCGCCATCGCACGATGCCGCCGCCACCGGGCTCACCGTGGCTTCATCTCTGGCGGCACGCGGGATCGACCGGGCCGATGCTGCGGATGCGGTCTCCCGTGCGTTCCAGGCGGGAAGATCTCCTGCCGATGTGCTCGAACTCCCGTCAGTGGCTTCCGCCCTGCTGGCTCGGGGCATTCCCATGTCGGAAGTGGCCCGGCGGATACTCGAGGGTGGTGGCCTGCCCGTGCCGCCGGGTGCGGGTCCGCCACCCGGGACTCCGGGGCGCGGTCCCCCAACCAATCTCCCAGTTCAGCCCGGGAGACCTGATCGCCCGTGACCCGGGCGGCCTTTTCGTTCATAGCCGCAGCGACACTTTCCGCCACTCCCAACGTCGCACAGCAGCCTTACGGATACGTGGGTGGAGGCCATCTCACGTACGCGGACACCGTCTCCGGCACGGTTGGAATGGTGTCGCTTGGGCTGCGATCGCGATCACACACCGCGGCGGCCATCATCGAAGCCACGCACTCGCGTTTCACGACCGGCGACGGCGCCTGGCTCCTGGCCGGACAGGCGGTGGCGGTCCGCGCCCTCGGCGCGCACACGCACTCGGGAATCCTGGCCACGGCGTCGGCCAACCGGCTTCCCGACCTGTGGACCGGAACTGCCACCGCCGGCCCGCTGCTCAGCTGGACCGGCCCCGTTACACTCACCGCTTCCGCCACCGGAGGCCTCGTGTGGAACGTGGATCGGGTGCGGATGGCGGCGGGAACCGCGCAGATGCGCTTGCAGTACGACGCCGGTCCCGCCGTCATCGAACTCGGCAGCTCGGGCACCGTGGCCGAAGGCGGCATCACGTTCCTGGACGGCACCGCCGGGGCGGGCATCCGCGCGCATAGCATATCTCTCCATGCAATCGTGGGTGTCCGGGCGGGTGACCTTGCCCACCGAGCGTGGTGGCAGGCGCGCCTTGAAGCGCCGCTCGCGCCGTGGAGCACCCTGGAAGCACTGGGCGGTTCCTATCCCCGTGATCTGACCGGGTTCAGCCACGGCCGCTACGTCTCGGTGGGCCTGCGGGTGCGCCCCCCGGAGCGCCGCGCTCCGGTAGCGGTGCGTGCTTTGCGCGGGGCAAACGGGAACGTCCGTATCTCCGTCACCTTCCGCAACGCATCGACCCTGGCCATAGCTGGAGAGTGGAACGGTTGGACACCGGAACCACTCACGCGGGACGGCGGCCAATGGGTCAAGACCCTTCAGCTTCCACCGGGTACGTACCGCTATTCCCTGGTGGTTGACGGCACCCGCTGGACCGTGCCCGACGGCGTACCGACGCTGCCGGACGGGTTCGGCGGCGTAGTGGGAATACTTCTCGTCCCGGGTTGAGCACTCGAGCGGTCCCTTCCAAACGGGGCGCCGCGGGGACACCTTAAGTTCGCACTCCAAGACACGAGCGATGCGATGTTCCCCAATCTCACGATCGTCGATCACCCGCTGATCCAGCACAAGATCACCATCCTGCGCGACAAGCGAACCGCCACGCGCGACTTCAAGGCATTGGTGAACGAGATCGCCATGCTCATGGCGTACGAAGCCACCAAGGACCTGCCCCTCGAGGACGTACAGGTGGAGACCCCGCTCGAAAGCACCACCGGCAAACAGGTGGCCGGCAAGAAGCTGGCACTTGTTCCCATACTGCGCGCGGGACTCGGCATGGTTGACGGGATCGCCCAGCTCATCCCCAACGCGCGGGTGGGACACATCGGGCTATACCGGAATCACGATACGCTTGAACCCGTGGACTACTACTTCAAGATCCCCGGCAGTGAGGAAGACCGCATCTTCTTCGTGCTCGATCCCATGCTCGCCACCGGAGGCTCGGCGGTGCAGGCGGTAACGGCACTCAAGGATGCGGGCGCACGCCAGACCCGGTTCCTGTGCCTCGTAGCGGCGCCGGAAGGCGTGAAACGCATGCTCGACGCACACCCGGAAGTGAAGGTCTACACCGCCGCTCTGGACCGCGAGTTGAACCAGTCGGGATTCATACTCCCGGGGCTCGGCGACGCGGGCGACCGTCTGTTCGGAACGATGTAGCTCCACCTGTAACCATTTGCGCACCTCGCGCATCCATTCTCTTGCAGAAGGGAGTTACTCATGCCCCACGCGGGCGGCGAACGTCTGGCCACCCGGCGGGCGTATGCCGGGCGTCTGCTCAAGGTCGATGTCGAGACCATCCGGACACCCAACGGCACTGAACTCGACCTCGAGCTGATCCGCCACCCGGGAGCGGCAGCGGTGGTTCCCCTGCTGTCGGAACCCGGCTCTGACGACCCGGTCGTGCTGCTGCTCAGGCAATACCGGTACGCCGCCTCCGGTATGCTCTGGGAGATCCCAGCGGGGGTGCTGGAGCCGGGGGAAGAGCCCGAGTCGTGCGCGCGGCGCGAGCTGGAAGAAGAGACCGGGGCCACGGCCGAACGGATCGAGCACCTGACCACGATCTACACCACGCCCGGATTCACCGATGAACGGATCCACCTGTTTCTGGCCACCGGGATCCGGCCCGGCACCGCCCGCCACGAGGCGGACGAATTGATCCAGGTGGAACCGCGGCCGCTCAAATCCGTTCTGGAGATGATCAGGGATGGAGAGATCCAGGACGGCAAATCCATCGCCGCGCTGCTCTACGTGGCGGGGTTTCGCCTCGGTCTCTAGCCTGGAAGGGCGTGTCCTCCATGGGGGACACGATTGTTGCGCTGGAAATGGGACAAAAGAATTTGATATTGTGTAACTCATTATATGACAATATCTTATTGTACTGACACTGCGGCAGAACTGGTCGGTATGCTTGTTGCCATACTGGTTGGTCGGGAGGTACGTCCATGATGGCTACCGAGACTGGCACAGTCCTCAAGGTTCGCCGCGAAGCGCCGTCCTTCAGAGACGGTGACGATACGGCCGTTGTCGTGGCCTATCTCGCGGGCGAGCAGATGGCGTTCGACGAACTGGTCGAGCGCTATCAGCGCCGGCTCCTGGCTTTCGTGTACCGCACCATCGGCGACCGGGAGCGGGCGGAAGACCTGGTACAGGAGGTCTTCATCCGGGTGCACCGGCACCTGCACCGGTTCGACCAGACCAAGAAGTTTTCCACCTGGATCTATACGATCGCCTCGAACCTGGCCAAGAACGAGCTTCGCAACCGGAGCCGTAATCCGCTGGTTCTCTTCCAGACCATCAAGAAGAACTGGGAGTCGGACGACCGGCCGCTCCAGTTCGAGGACCATAACCACCGTCCGGACGACCTGTTCCGCAAGCGGCATCTCCGGGAGTTGGTGGACTGGACGGTGAAGCAGCTTCCCGAGCATCATCGGGTGGTCTTTGTGCTCCGCGAACTCGAGGGTAAGACCTACGAGGAGATCGCCGAGATCACCGAGTGCAACCTGGGAACCGTGAAGAGCCGGCTCAATCGGGCCAGGCATCGGTTCGCCGAAGTCATCGGTCCGTACGTGGAGTAGATCGCCGGGGGCGGGGGAACCTTCTCCCGCCCCCTCGGTATCATGGTCGGTCCCATAAAGCCCGGCTGATGACCTGTTCCGAGTTCCACAACCTGTATTCCGACTACCGCGACGGCGCCCTTGATTGGCGCACGGCGCGGCTTTGCGAGCGCCACCTTCGCCGGTGCCCGCGGTGCTCCAGATTCAACTCCATTCTCAATGGCAGCATCGAACTGATGCGTCAGGAGTCCGGGGTGGACCCCTCCCCCTGGTTCCGGCCCAGGCTCCAGTCCCGGCTTGAAACGGAACGGGTCCGCGCGCGGTCCGCGGCGGCCTTCCCGGCGAACGCCGGGCTCGCGGCCGGTCTGCTTTTCGCCGCCGCGCTCGGCGTGCTGGCATACGATGTATACGTCAGCCGCCCGCCGGTTGCGGTAGCTGAGTCGGCCGCTCCTCAGCCTCTGGCGGCCGCAGAAGCGGCGGAGCCCGAAGCCATGGACTTTGACGCCGCCATCTTCACGCTCCAGAGGTCGGCCGAAGAGGAGCCCCGCTTCACCAGTTCGGGCGCCCCTTACGCCGTCCTGGTCCGTACTTTCTAAGCCTCCGGCTGAACGGTAACTTCCGCCTGACATGGCGGCCCAGTCGTTCGAAGCAGCATATCGCTCCGTGAAACGGGGCGAGCTCAAGCCCGTTTACTACCTGACGGGCGACGAGGAGCCCCTCAAGCAGGACCTTATCACCGCAATCCTGGACCAGGCGCTCACCCAGGACGTGCGCGATTTCAACCTCGATGTACGCCAGGCCGGTGATCTGGATGGCGAGAGCCTGCATGCGCTCGTGGAGACCCCACCGATGCTGGCGGAGCGTCGCGTGGTTGTGGTCCGCGGCCTCGAGCAGTGGCGGCGGAACGCGAAGGTGTGGGACACCCTGTTCGCCTATCTTGATCGGCCGTCGCCCACCACGGTTCTGGTTCTGGTTCACGGAGCCGGCGAGAAGCCGGATGCCCGAGTGGTGCGGACCGCAGTCCACGTCACAGCCGGCCCGCTTACGGGCGAAAAGGTCCGGAGCTGGCTCATCAAACGCGCCAGGACCAGAAACCTTGCCATCGACGACGACGCCGCCGACCACCTCATAGCCGTAGCAGGAGGCGACCTCGCCATTCTGAGTCTGGAACTCGACAAGCTTGGCGCCGCTGCCGCCGCCGACCAGCCAATCCGCGTGGATGACGTGGTCGCGATGGTGGGTGTGCGCCGCGGAGAGACCCTGCACGACTGGATTGACGCCGTACTGGCCCGTGACCTCGCGCGCGCGGCGGATCTACTGGAACCTGTACTGGCTCAGGGGGGCGTGAACGGGGTACGCATGATAATGACACTCGGCACCGCATTGCTGGGGGTGCGGCTCGCCCGTGCTTTCATGGACGACGGCACACCTCGCTCCCGGGTCACCCAGATGCTGGCCGGTTCCATCAAACGTGTCCGGCCGGCCAATCTGCGCGACTGGGGTTCGGAACCGAAACGCTGGGCGGAAGCGGCAGCCGGCTGGACCGCGGCGGATCTGGATCGCGCACTGGCTGCCGCGTTGGACGCCGACCGGCAACTCAAATCCACTACGGCAAGCGACGAACGGGGGATTCTGCTCTCGATGCTTCTCACAGGTATTCATAACCGGGCGGCAGCATGAACCGCTCTATTCTCATGCTGGCGGGGGCGCTGGCTGTCTGGTCCGGGGCCCTGCCCGCGCAGGCTCCACAGGATGCGACGCTCGGGCTGGCTCTGAGACTGGTGACCGAAGGGCGCGGCGATTCCGCGCGCACCATCGTGCGCCAGCGACTCGCCTCTCTGTCTCCGCGCGATACGGCTTTTGCCGAAGCGCTCTACGTAGCGGGAGCCGTAGCTGAAGACGCCGACAGCGCGGTGTTCTACTTCCGGCGGGTGAGCGTCGAGTACTCGCAGTCAGGCTGGGCGGATCGCTCCCTGCTCCGGCTCGGCCAACTGGCTTACGCCGGCGGAGACGTCGCCACCGCGCAGCGCTCCATGGACCGTATCCTGAGCGACTACCCGCTGAGCAACGTGCGGCCCCATGCGGCGTTCTGGGCCGGCCGCATACGTCTTGATCAGGGCAACGCGGCCGACGCCTGCCGGTTGCTCCGTCAGGCCGCGCAGGATGCCGGGGAAGACGTCGAACTGGCCAACCGGGTCGGGTTCTATCTCCAGCGTTGCGACCGCGTGGCGGCCGCTCCCGAGCCCCGTCCCGCTCCCCCCGCCGGCGCGGTCGTGTTCAGCGTCCAGGTGGCGGCGGTACGCCAGGCGGCGCAGGCCGATGAACTCATGCGCTCGATGGTCCAGGCCGGCTACCAGGCACACGTCTTCCGCGACACCGACGGTTTCCTGAAGGTCCGGGTGGGGAGATTCCCCACCCGCGCGGAGGCACAACGCCTCCAGCAGGAGTTGCGCGGGCGGTTCGGGGGCCAGCCGTTCGTGGTGGAGGAGCGGTGAGCCGCTCGGGCAAAGGCGGCATTGAGACGCCCCTGATGCAACAGTATCGCGAGATAAAAGCACGCCACACGCAGTCCATCCTGTTCTTCCGGATGGGCGAGTTCTACGAAATGTTCTTCGACGACGCGCGTCTCGCCGCCCGCGAGCTCGGGTTGACGCTCACCACGCGCAACAGCGGAGCGGCGGCCGACGTGCCGCTGGCGGGCGTACCCGTCAAGGCCGCCGGCGACTACATCAGGAAGCTCGTTGAACGCGGTCATCGCGTAGCCATCTGCGAGCAGGTGGAAGATCCCAGGCTCGCCAGGGGAGTGGTGCGTCGCGAGGTGGTGGAGACGGTAACACCGGGCGCCATCGTGGACGGCGGTCTGGTGGACGGCACCGCCAACAACTTCCTCGCCGCCGTGGCGCCGGGAGATCCCGCCGGGATCGCCGCCGTGGATGTATCCACCGGCGAGTTCGTGCTCGAAACGGCAAACGCGGCTCTGTTGGCCGATGTGCTTGCAAGGTTCGACCCCAGAGAGGTCGTGATACCCGAAGGAACCCACGGATTCACCCTGCCGCAGGGTATCACCCGCACCGAACGGCCGGCACTCGAGTTCGATCATGCGTTCGCAGCCGACGAGATCACGCGGCGCTTCGGGATGGCCTCGCTCGACGGGCTTGGTATCACCGACGCCGACCGGCCCGCCCTGTCCGCCGCGGGAGCGGCCCTCCAGTACCTGGCCGAACTTCAGCCTCAGGGCCTGCCTCAGCTTGCGCGTCCGCTCGTGCGCCGGAGCGGCGACACCATGCCGCTCGACGAGATGACGCGCCGCAATCTCGAATTGGTCGAGCCCATCCGGGTCGGTGACCGCGGCGTGACGGTGCTCGAGGTGCTCGACCGTACGGTAACGCCAATGGGCACGCGCCTGCTCCGGGCCTGGCTCCTGAGTCCGTTGCGTGACGGCGCCGCCATCGGGGTGCGCCATGATGCGGTGGGCGTGCTGCTTGAGGATTCGCGAGGCCGCGGGCGGCTGCGCGACGT
>CAZTIV010000026.1:0-35693 GCA_964613905.1 uncultured Gemmatimonadaceae bacterium
CGCCTGGCGAGGCTCGCCGAGCGGGCCCGGGCTGCCGCGCGCGCCTGGCTCGAACGGGGGGAGTGATGACCACACGGCTCGCGACCCTGCTGGATGCGGTGACTCGCGTGCCGGGGGTCCGAGGCGCTCTGCTGGTTTCCGCGGACGATGGCCTGGCCGTAGCCGAAGCGCTGATGGAAGGTGTCAAAGGCAACGCCTTGGCCGCCCTTTCAGCGTCGCTGGTCAAACGATTCCAGCGGGCTGCCGAGGCAGGCGGTGCCGGAACGTTGAATTTCCTGCACCTTCAGGCGGCGGATGGTGTCGTGCTTGCCGTACCGGCGCCACACGACATGCTGCTCATTACGGTGGCCGATGCCGGAGTGAACGTGGGTCTGGCCAGGCTCGAGATGCTACGGGCGGTGGAGCGAGTACGGTGAGCGGCATGCGCGCCGTCGAGCCTTGGGTAGTAGGCCCGCTCGAGCGGTTCGTCGCCGAATCGGGAGCGCGACTCACTCTGCTCATTACGCCGTCGGGGCAGGTGCTGGCGCAGCATGGATTTACGCGGGCGGTCGATGTGATGGCGGCCGCGGCGCTGGGGGCGGGAATTGCCGCCTCAACTGGAGAGATCAGCCGCATGGTGGAAGGCACTCCGTTCCGGAGGCTCAACCACCAGGGGGAGCGGCACGGCATTTTCATGGGAGCCTTCATGCTGCCACGCGGTCCGTACCTGGCGCTCGTGATATATGGTCAGGACGCCCTTATGGGCGTAGTACAGTTATTCTTCGAGGAGCTCGTGGCCGAACTGGCCGCCGCCGCGCCGGTCCCGGAGCCGGCGAAGGCGGTGCTGGCGGCGGATTTCGAGCGGGATCTCAACGAGAGTCTGGCGACTCTGTTCCGGCAATAGAAATGTCCCTGGTCAATTTCACGACGCGCGAAATCACCTGCAAGATCGTCTACTACGGGCCGGGCAGGTCCGGCAAGACGACCAATCTGCAGTACATATACGGTCGAGTGCCGGACGACCGTCGTGGCAAGATGGTTTCACTGGCCACCCACACCGATCGAACGCTCTTCTTCGATTTTCTCCCGATCGAGCTCGGCCAGATATCCGGATTCAGCACCCGGTTCCAGCTGTACACTGTTCCCGGGCAGGTGTATTACAACGCCACGCGCAAGCTGGTCCTCCAGGGCGCAGACGGAGTCGTGTTCGTTGCCGATAGCCAGGCCCGGCAGCACGATGAAAACCTGGAGAGTCTCCAGAACCTTCAGTCAAATCTGCTGGAGCAGGGCATAGATGTGCGCACGGTGCCCCTGGTGCTTCAGTACAACAAGCAGGATCTGCCGCGGGAGCTGATCCTGACGGTGGAAGATCTGGACGATTCGCTCAACTTCCGAGGTGTGCCCAGCATCCCGGCGGCGGCCGTGAGCGGAACCGGTGTATTCGAGACCCTGAAAGCCATATCAGAGCGGGTGTTGCGGAAGCTCACCGAGGAATCGGTCAAGTGAGCCTGGATCTCAATCCACGATTCACTTTTGACACCTTCGTCACCGGAGGCGGCAACCGCCTGGCCGTAACGGCGGCCAGGACTGTGGCCGAGACGCCGGCTACGGCGTACAACCCGCTTTTCATCTACAGCGATACGGGCCTCGGCAAGACGCATCTGGTGATGGCCATAGGGCATGCGGCGCGCGCCCTGAATTCCAGCATCACAGTGGAGTATGTCACGCTCGAGGAGTTCATCGAGGCGTTTCATGCGGCGGTCGCTGCCGGACAGGGTGAAGCTTTCCGTAACCGCTTCACCGGAGTTGACATCGTGCTCCTCGACGACGTCCAGTTTCTCACAAACCGGCGTGAGACGCAGGCGGAGTTGCTGAGATTCATAACCGAGTTCCTGTCACTGGGCCGTCAGGTCGTGCTCACCAGCGACCGCTCTCCCACGGAGATCGAGCATCTCGACGAGCGGCTGATCTCCCGGTTTGCGGGAGGGCTGGTTGTGGACATCGGGCCGCCGGAGTACGAGACCCGTCTGGCAATTCTGAATCGCAAGGCGGAAGAGCGCGGCATGGCGCTGGGCGGCGATGTGCTGGCAGTGGCAGCGGAGTTCGAATCGAGGAATGTGCGTGAGCTCCTGGGACTGCTGAATCGCCTCATCGCCTTCCAGGCTGTCAGCGAGGGGCCGCTGACAGGGGAGAGTGCCCGCAGTCTGCTGCTCGGTGAGGGAGTCCAGCCCGGGAAGCCGGCGGAGACGCCGGCGCCGCAGCCGAGCCAGGACGAGTTCTCCCAGTTCCTGCACAGTGTTGGATCCGCGCTGGAACGATCGGTTGAAGCCTGGCGCCTGCGTGTGCGTGAGTCGGCGGTCTTCTGGGAGGGTCAGGGGTACCGAATCGGTCGTCTTACCAGGGTGCTTGAACAGGAGACCGCGCTCGGCTCGGATGAGGTCATCAAATCTTTCGAGACGGACGTCGAACGATTGAAGGAACTTGAACAGCTGATGAGCAGTGTGGATCTGTCGCAGGCGGGAGACCCGGTATTCCGCGATCCGGACCGCGTGGCGGACGCCGAAGCCCTGGTCCAGCGCGCCCAGGAAGGGTTGGCACCGCCGCCGGGGCCTTCGGCGGCATGGGCATTTGAGGGATTCATAGTCTCGGATGCCAACAAGGTGGCACTGAACTCGGCACGGGCTGTCGCCGAGAATCCCGGTGTGCTGTACAACCCGCTCGTCATAGTGGGGCCCACTGGAGTGGGCAAGACGCACCTGTTGCACGCGGTGGGGCACGCACTTTCGACGGCGCCCGACGCGCTGGTGGCATGCCTTTCGGCTCAGGACTTCGTCGATGAACTTGTGCAGGCGCTTGAGCGCGACCGCCTGGATGCATGGAGGTCGCGTTACCGGAGGGCCACCGCCTTCCTGCTGGACGATGCCCAGTTGCTGGCGGGGAAAGAGCGCACGCAGGAAGAACTCTTTCACCTGTTCAACAGTTTCGTGGATAGTCAACGGCAACTGGTATTCACCGTGAGCCAGCCGTCCCGGGAGGTGGAAGGTCTGGATGACCGGCTCATATCACGCCTCGAAGGTGGGTTGGTGGTAGAGATAACCGAGCCCGATCGGGCGCTTCGACTCGAAGTGGTTACGCGGGAGCTTGGCGAGCGAGTGGGCTTTTCGGATCCGGATCTTGCGGCGTACCTGGCGGACCGCCCCGCGCACTCACTCCGGTCCGTGGTGGCGCTGGTCCAGCGGGTAATCGAAGCTGCCGAGGCGCAGGGTACAGTCCCCTCAGCCGCCCAAGCGCGTGAGGTGCTGGAAGGTACGGAGGGGAAGCCCCGGCGCTCCACCGGAAGAATGCGGACCAGCGGGATAGTAGTTTCACCGTCGAGCGGGATCCGTAGCCAGGAGAAGGTCATCTGGCGCTGGCCCGACGTAGCCCAGCGCGTGATGGAGGACGTCGGCTGATGGCCATCAAGGGCAGTCTCAAGGAAGCATCACTGCCCGACGTGCTCCAGCTGCTTGCGCTAGGGCAGAAGACCGGCTGCCTGTCTATCGCCGACCGGAACAACTTCGGGTACATCTACTTCGATCGCGGCCGCATCCAGTACGCGTCCATCGTCAATCGTCGTGACCGTCTGGGAGACATCCTCGTCAAGCACGGACGGATTACGGCGGATGCTCTGGCAGCTGCCGTTGAGCAGCAGTCGCAGCAGCGGGACAAGCGGTTGGGAGAGATTCTGGTAGAGCAGGGTGCCATCGAAAGGGAAGATCTCGAGCGCTACATGCGCATCCAGATCGAGGAAGCCGTCTATTTCCTGTTCACCTGGACTCAGGGAACTTTCAACTTCGAGGCGGATGTGCGGCCGGCCCAGGAAGAGTTCCTAGTGTTGATCAATCCGGAATCGTTGTTGCTCGAGGGAGCCCGTCGAGTCGACGAATGGAGTCTGATTGAGAAGAAGGTCCCCTCCTTCGATCTGATATTCACAGTGGACACAGACCGCCTCAAGGCGTCAGAAGTGCAGTTGACCAGCGAACAGGGTGTAATCGTACCGTTGCTTGATGGTCGCCGGGACGCCACCCAGTTGGTCGAGGATTCCGGTCTGGGCGAGTTCGAGGTCGGCAAGGCGTTGTACGGATTGCTTTCTGCGGGGTTTGCGCACAGAGCGGGCAGGAGTCACACCACCAAACCGGTTGAGGTGGGAGACGCCCGCGTAGAGGAGCATCGCAATCTGGGCGTGGCGTTCTACCGCACGGGTATGCTGGACGAAGCCTCACGTGAGTTTCGTCGGGTGGCAGATCTGAGGCCGGCGGACGGGGATGCGCAGTTCTACCTGGGACTCGTCGCGTTGAGGCAGGCCCGTTGGCAGGAGGCGGCAGAACTCTTCCGCGAGGCGGCGGAGCGGCTGGGCGGCCGCCCGGGCGTGCTGCACAACATTGCTCTTGCCTTCGAGCAGGCTGGCCAGTTCGACGAGGCTGAAGCGGCGTATGCCGAGGCGTCCTCCCGGGCGCGTCACGACGCCCGGATAATGACCGGATGGGGCGTGGTCGCACTGCAGAGAGGGGAATACCAGGTGGCTGAGGGACGGTTGTTGCGCGCGAAGGAGCTTGCCGGCGACCGGCCCCTGGCACCGGTATGGTACTGGGCCTACTCGCTCTGTACCGCGGTGCAGGACAACTTCGATGAAGCCGAGCAGGTGCTGAACGAGGGTTTGGAGCACTATCCCCGGGATGTCGTACTGCGCAATAATCTGGCCGCTTTGCTCGAGTTGGTTGGGGAAGACGCGAGAGCCGAGTCGACCCTCAGAGCGGCGCTGGCGGATGAGCCCTCCGTTCCCCAGCTGTCCAAGAATCTCGGTGATCTGCTGTACCGTGCGGGCCGGCACGACGAGGCCTTCGCGGCCTATCACAGGGCCGTGAAGCTCAAGCCGCAGCTTGGGGATGATGTGTATTTCAAGCTGGGAAACATTGCCTACAAACAGACAGATCGTGGCGAGGCGGCGCAGATGTGGGCCAGGGCTCTGGAACTCAATCCCACGCACGAACTGGCGAGGACAAATCTCGAGACACTGAGTGCACTCGCGTGAGGGAGGCATTGGGCGATCCCGCCCTCGCGAAGCTCGTTGGCCAGATTGCCCGGGCACGGGGCTTCACGTGCGATGCATACAAGGAGAGCTGCCTCAGGCGCCGCCTTGCCGTACGCATGCGTGCGTGCGGAGTTCACACCTTTGAGGAGTATGGGCGGGTACTGGAATCAGACGCAGCGGAATACGACCGCCTGCTGGATACGCTCACCATCAATGTCACCAAGCTCTACCGCAACAGGGAAACCTGGGACGTTCTGTCTCAGCGCTACCTCCCCGAGCTCTGGGATCGTCGCGCAGGCGCGTTGCGCTGCTGGTCGGCGGGATGCGCTTCGGGGGAAGAACCATACACACTGGCGCTCGTGCTCCTCGAGATTGCCCGGTCCCGTCAGGTCGATGGAAGAGTGCTTCTGCGTATCGATGCCACGGATATTGATGTGGCAAGTCTCGAGCGGGCGAAAGGGGGACGGTACGGTCAGCAGGCATTCGATGAGTTACCCGGCAATCTGGCTGAAAGGTATTTCTCAGGTGACAGGGAGCGTTCGATTTCTGCGGAGGCCCGTGCCATCGTGCGTTACCGGAGGCACGACCTGTTACGCGATCCCCCCCCTGACCCGCCGTACGATCTCATATTGTGTCGCAACGTGGTCATCTACTTCGAGCGGCCTGCGCAGGAGAGACTGTTCAACGTTTTTGCCGATGCCCTCACTGGGGGGGGTCTGCTGGTGCTGGGCAAGGTCGAAACGATCTTTGGCGCGGCGCGTAGCCGGCTCGAGCTCGACGATGTGCGCGAAAGGATCTACCGCCGGAAATGAAGGTCCTTGGGCTCGGTCAGTTCGGGGTGGCGGTGGGAAGCGGGACGCTTGCGGCTCTGGGACTCGGGAGCTGCGTTGCGGTCGCGCTGTACGATCCGCGGGCGCGCGTGGGCGGGATGGTCCACGTGGTCCTGCCATCGATATCGCTCGCCCGGGACCGCTCCAATGCGGCCAGGTTTGCGGAGACCGCGGTGCCCCTGCTGCTCGACGAGATGACCCGTTCCGGGGCTGACTCCGGGCTGCTCGCCGCACGTCTGGTTGGCGGTGCCAGCATGTTTGCCACTCTGACTCCTGCGGGCACGATGCACATGGGGCAGCGAAACGTGGTGGCGTGCCGCTCCGCTCTCGCGGCGGCCGGCATCAGGATAAAGGGGGAATTGGTGGGAGGAGAGGTCGGGCGGTCGGTATGGTTCGATGTAGAGTCAGGTACCGTGACCGTGAGGTCTGTGGGCCATGATCCCGAAACGCTCTGACGGCCGGCTTACGGTGCTGGTAGCTGATGACAGCGCGCTGATGAGACAGGTGCTGTCGGACATCATCGCGGCGTCTCCCGGGTTCCGGGTTGTGGGCACGGCGCGCGACGGCATGGACGCAGTTGCAAAGGTACACCGGCTGGAGCCGGACATTGTTACCATGGACATCGAGATGCCGGTGCTCGATGGTCTGGGGGCGATCGGCTACATAATGAGCGAGGCGCCGCGGCCCATCGTCGTGGTGAGCGCGTATGGGGCGCCCGGTACCGCCGCCGCGATCCGTGCTCTCGAGCTCGGAGCCGTGGAAGTGGTAGCCAAACCCACGTCGCCGTCACGCCGGTCGGTGGACGCCATCGCGCCGGCCCTCCTGGCCGCGCTGGCGGCGGCGGCGGCGGCGGAACTGAACCGGGTTCCGATGCTCGTCGGCAGGTCGGAACCTCCCGCGAGGTCGGCGACACCGGATGCAGCCAGCGCGCGGGCCACCCTGGCGGTGGCCATGGCGGCAAGCACCGGGGGGCCACGGGCGTTGGCTGAGGTCGTCCCCCGGCTTGGCGTTGGCCACGGTGCGGGTGCGCTGATCGTTCAACACATGCCCCCGAAGTTCACGCGCAGTCTGGCGGAGCGACTCGACCAGGGAAGCGTGATGCGCGTGAGAGAAGCGGAAGACGGCATGCCCTTTCTGGCCGACACGGCGTACGTGGCCCCCGGAGATTATCATATGCGGGTGGATCATGGACATGGGGAACCGGTGCTCACCTTGGACCGGGAAGCTCCGGTGTGGGGCGTGCGACCGGCGGCCGATCCCCTGTTCAAGTCCGTCGCACGCGTGTTCGGCCCGCGTGCAGTGGGCGTGGTGATGACCGGGATGGGGCGCGATGGTGCTGAAGGGCTCCGTGTGATCCGCGACGCCGGCGGTGCCGGCCTGGCACAGGACCAGAGCTCGGCGGTGATCTTCGGGATGCCGCAGGCCGCAGTTCATGCCGGCGGGGTCGAGCGCGTCGTGCCTCTTGGCGAGATGGCAGGTGCCATTGCTGAAGCGGTCGCGCGACAGGGAGCGCAGTGAGCGCCTTCCTGCTGGTGCGTTCCGCGGACAGGCGCTATGCCGTACCCGTCTCCGAAGTACTGGAGATCGTACAGTTGTCGCGGCCATTGCCTGCGCCTGCGGCTCATCCGGCGATGCGGGGGGTAGTGTCGATACGGGAGCGTCTTGTATCCCTGGTTCATCTGGGGGCGCTCGTATCGGAATCGATGCCGCCTGACCAACCGGCCTCATCGGCGGTGCTGCTCGAGTCGAAGGGAATCAGGTTCGCGCTGGAGGTGGATGGCGCGGACGATGTAGTGCGGGGGTCGCTGATGCCGGTGGAAGATCGTCGGGCCCGTTCGTGGGTGGCCGGGCTGATACCCATTGGAGACCTGCGCGTTCCGGTGCTTGATATCCCGGCGCTGGCGGAGACGCTGCGATCCGGAACGGCGGAGAGGGTGTGATGAACACAGGCGATGATGTCCAATTGGTGCTGTTCCGCGCCGGAGCCTACCACTTCGCGCTTGACATCTTCCAGGTGGAGCGGATTCTGCGTTACCAGGTTCCGACCCCGTTGCCTGACTCTCCGGAATTCCTCGAGGGAACGATTCGATACGCCGATGGTGTGGTCCCACTCATGGATCTGCGCAAACGTCTTGGTTTGCCGGCCGAGACGCGGGATGAAATACGGATCATGATGCTGGAGTGGGATGGGGGAAAGCTCGGAGTGGTGGTGGATCAGGTTCTGGAGATTCTCCGGATTCCGGCTGAAGCGATCACGCCGCCGCCCCGCATCGTGCGTGGGCTCGCCGCCGAGTACATAAACGGCCTGTTTACGCTTGGCGATCGCACGATAGTGATCCTTGCGGTCGGCAAACTTCTTTCGTCCGCCGAGAGGATCCAGCTAGACGAAGTGTTCGAGGGGGCGCAGCATGGCTGAACTGATCGGAGGTCTGAGGACCACTTACACGGCCATTCAGCATCGGCTGGCTGAGGTATCCACCGCCGAGCAGCGCGAAAATGTGAAACGCGAAATCATCGGACTGTTCAAGACGGTTGATCAGGCCATCGTCGATCTCACGGAACTGAAGGAAGACATCCGCGTTCTGGTGGACGCATACAAGCAGGTCGCGCAGGAACACGCCGGGGACCAGACACCGCAGTTCACGGGTACCGTACCCGTGGTGCACGCGGATCACATAGGTGCATCCACCTTCATCGAAAAGGGCTGGAGCCTTATCTCGTTGGGAGACTACCCGGGAGCAATCCAGGCGCTCGAGAAAGCGCTCACGCTGTCGCCCGGCGATATCAATGCCGAATCGCTGCTGGGATGGGCACAGATGCATCACGGTGACTACGACGACGCGCTGGCCACCTTCCAGAAGGTTCTCATCAAGGAACCGGCGAACGCACTGGCACGTATCAACGTGGGGTACATCTGCCTGAAGAAGCAGATCTTTGGCGAAGCGATCGAACATCTTTCGAAGGCCATTCGTCTGGACAATGACAAGAAGGCCACGTTGTACGCGCACTTCTATCTGGGGCTGGTGTATCTGGAGCGGGAGATGTACGAAGATGCGGAGGCCTTCTTCCGCAAGACGCTGGTGCTCGGTCCCAACCTGATAGAAGCATACTTCGAATTGGGGAGGGCCCTCTGGTTCTCCGGTAATCCCGAGGCCGCCAACCAGACCTGGGAAGAGGGCTTCAAGGCCAACAAGTTCAATCCATGGGGCAAGCGCTGCAAGGAGATGCTCGACCTTGTCGCTGGGGGAGGGGAGCCGTCGCGTTCCTGATCCTTGCCGCCCTGCTCGGTGCGACCGTTCCGACCGAGCCGGAGGTCATTCAGGTTGGAGATGTAACGGTGGTGTACTGGCCCGGGCACCATGCAATGGCCATGCACCTGGGTTCGTTGGCCGAATCTTCCGTTGACTGGCCCGGCCTGCCCCCGCTCGACCCTGCGCCCCTGCGAGTGATCCTTGCACCTGACGACGCAACATTTGACTCGGTGACATCAGGCCGGCTTCCGCGCTGGAGCGTTGGCGCCGCGTTTCCCGCCTCGAGCACAATAGTACTCAAGCTCAGGGGCGATCCGCGACAGACACTCCGTCATGAACTGGCGCACCTGGCGCTGCGCCGGACCGTTTCGCATCCGCCGTTGTGGCTTGATGAGGGTTACGCATCGTGGGCTTCCGGCGAGTGGGGCAGGCTCAAGGGGCTGACCGTCAACTGGGCCGTGCTCACGGGTGGGGCGCCTGCGTTACGCGACCTTGAGCGGGGGCTCAGGGCCGGACCACAGGCCGCAGAAACGTCATACGCACTTGCGACCACGGCCGTGATACTGCTGAACCGGTTGGGTGGTGAGCGGGGGCTTGGGCCGCTCATGTCAGCCCTCAGGACTCACGGGGAAATGGATGCTGCGTTGCGAGAGGTGCACCTCCTGTCGCTCGACCAGTTCGAGCTGTTGTGGCGGCGGGACCTCAAAAGGCGCTACGGGTGGCTGCTGCTGCTTTCGTCACTCACCGTATTCTGGGGGCTGGCGGCCGCCCTGCTGATTGCACTTTGGAGTTTGAGACGCCGGCGGGACCGTGCCCGCAGGGAAGCCCTGGACGAGGGCTGGGTGATTCCCGATGTGCTTGACGGGGATGGAACCTCCCGTTAGGGTGGGTGTCTATGTCTGATATGGAAGGATTGTCAGGCCGGCTTCGATTCAGGGCCGTCAACGTTGCGTTCCTCAATGGCGCTGTCGCTTCGCTCGTTGCCGGGTACGTTTTGTTGGCGGGTGGGTCGATCGTTCTGGCCCCGATCCTGCTGGTAGTTGGCTATTGCGTTCTGTTCCCGCTGGGCCTGGCGCTCTAGCGGCATCCAGGGGCGAATAGCTCAGCGGTTCAGAGCGCCTGCCTTACACGCAGGATGTCGGGGGTTCGAATCCCTCTTCGCCCATGAGCCGGTTGCATCTGCGGGTTGAACTTGCCGGAGGATTATGAGCGTGCGTGAACTGATACCCGTGGTGGGTCGCGTCTTCCTGATGCTGGCCGTGTTCGGTGGCCTGGTGGTTCCATCCGGGCTGGCGGCGCAGGGTTCGCGGAGCCTTGACCGCGTTATCTTCTTCAGTCCTTTCCCCGGCGAACCGGGCGATACGGCGTTTGCGGGACGCATCGGGGAAGCGCTGCGCGATCGGGCCGAGAATCGTATGCGCAGCCGGTTCCGTATCATCACAACGGACGAGATCTGCCAGACGCTTCAGGGGTCGGGATTCGATTGCGTGCCGGTGCTGGCACAGGAACATGCAGTCCAGCTCGTACGCGCAATGCAGGCCGGGGGATACAGTTTCAGTTGGCTTCACCGGGATGGTGACAGCCTTAGGCTCCAGATCCGGATCGTGGACGAAGGGCGAACCGGCCTGTCGGGTTGGGTCACATCCACATCTCCGTCGGGTGCCACTCCGCAGGAGATCGCCCGCACAGCGATCGATCACATCGAGGAGCAGCTGCGGGTCGCGGATTTCGCCCGCGAGTGCGTTCAGCGGCGGGGACGTGGTGACCTGCGGGGCGCCAGGGACCGGGCCGATCGTGCCCTGCAGATCAACCCGACGCATCCTTCGGCGGCCATGTGCGTCGCTCTGATCTTCGAAGCCACCCGGGCACCTGCGGACAGTCTGATCTGGGCGCTCGAACTGGCCACCCGTGGCGACACGATGAATACGAGTGCGTGGTCGATGCTGGCCCGGCGCTACCAGGACCGCGGCGCCCCTGGTGATACGGCACGAGCCGTGAACGCGTTCATGCAACAGCTACGGGCGGACCCCGCTGACATGCGGCTCCGCGTGGCCCTGGTGGCCTTGAACCTGGCCCTCGGTGAGAACGCGACGGCGCTCGAATTGCTGGAGCCGGCGCTGGCCGCCAGCCCCACCGAGATGAGCCTGTTGCGGTATCAGGAGCGGGCCTGTCTCGAACTGGGCCACTGGGACTGTGCGCTCGAATCCATGGAGTCACAGTACCAGCTGGACGAAAGTCTGGCGGGTGATTCAGCGTTCTATTTCAAGGCATTCGGTGCTGCACAGGAGGGAGGCGCGACCGTCCGGGCACTGAGATGGGCTCGGCGTGCAGTGCACGCTTTCCCCAATTCGGTGCGTGCCCTTCAGGCGCAGGCAATGGCACTCACGGTCGCGGCCCAACGCGATTCTGCCGTAACGGTGTACCGGCGCATCCTGCAGCTGGATTCAACCCAGGTGGGTGCTGCGTTTTCAGCGGCGCAGTTGAGCTGGGACACGGCGGGGCTCGTGATAGACTCCACTGTGCCCATCAACCGGGAACAGATACTGCGGGGCGACACCCTGTACCAGACAGTGCTGCGGCTTACCGGAACACCCGCGACAGCCGGGGATTCCGCCATGTGGACCAACGTGGCCCTCCAGTACTATCAGGTCAGTGTACGCCTGGTGAACCAGAGAATGGAACTGCCGATGGCATCGCGGTTCCTGAGGCAGGCGCGCGAGTATGACGTTGGTCGAAGACTCGAGGCACCGGTGCATTTCTTCCTGGGGCTGTCGAACTTCTTCCAGATCTTTGCGCTGGATGCCAGGGTGCGCGAAGCGCAGACCTGCGCCATGGTGAGAGAGTTCTCGGCCGTGGTTACCGAAGCCCGCCAGGCGCTGGAGATCGGACGAAGCGTCAGTCCCCAGACGGCCGATCAACTCCTGGAAACGGTCCGGAGGGTCGAAGGTCAGCTCCCGGCCTACCGGGAGGCCTTCTGCCGGTAAACCGGCCGCGGCATTGGTTGAATTCGAGGGCCCGGCCGTCTAGATTGCGGCGCTCGACTGGGGGCTGTAGCTCAGCTGGTTAGAGTGCCGGTCTGTCACACCGGAGGCCGCGGGTTCGAGTCCCGTCAGCCCCGTCGGCCTGGATGGTCAAAGTCAACGGCTCCGCTTGTGTTTCAGGCGGGGCCGTTTTCCTTTTCGATGGTGACCACAGTGTATCATGAACCGGTGCTCGCCGAGCGGATCGCACGTCTCGCGGAGGGACGGTGCAGGATAGTGGATGCCACCTGCGGCGGAGGCGGTCACACGGCGGTGCTCGCCGTAACGGGTCGGGAAATCCTGGCCGTGGATCGGGATGCGGAGGCTCTTGCCGCCGCACGCGAGAAGCTCGGTGCCCTGCCGGTTCGGTGGGTTCAGGGGAGTTTCGGGTCGCCGCGGGTGATCGCAGCGGTACAGGACTTCCAGCCCGATTTCATCCTTCTGGATCTGGGCGTCTCCTCCCACCAACTGGACCGCGACCAGCGCGGGTTCTCGTTTCGTTCAGGAGTCCCGCTGGACATGCGGATGACGCTGGGGGAAGGATCGACGGCTGCCGATGTAATCAACACCTGGCCGGAACGGGATCTGGCCGACCTGTTCCACCGTTTCGGAGACGAACCGAAATCGCGCAGACTCGCGCGGGTAATCGTCGAACGCAGAGAGGCACGGCCGCTCACAACTGCGGACGACCTCGTGGCTGCCATCCGGCGTGCCTTGGGCCCGAGAAGCGGGCCGCCCGACTTTGCGCGTCTCTTCCAGGCGGTGCGGATAGCTGTAAACGACGAACTCGAGGAACTCGCGCGGGCGCTGCCGGGTCTGCGCGACGGTCTGGTGGAGGGCGGCATCCTGGCCGTGATTGCGTATCATTCGGGGGAGGACCGTATCGTGAAGCACGCCTTCCGCGAGTGGAGCCGGGCCTGCGTGTGTCCACCCGGGCTGCCGGTGTGCGGCTGCCGCGGCCGGCCGCTGGGCCGGCTGCCGTTTACGAAGGCCCTGAAGCCTTCACCCGAAGAGATCGAGGCCAACCCGAGGGCGAGGAGCGCAAGGTTGCGACTGTTCGAACGGGGAAACAGTGACTAAGGGGCGTTACTGGCTCATGTTCTGGCTGGTCTTCGCGCTGGCTGTTCTCGGCTGGGTGGTAGCGCGCCAGACTTCGGCGCATCTGCTTGCGGGGGAGCTCGGCGGTCTGAGGAACGAAAGGTCGGCGAGGGAGGCCGACAGGGCGACGCTCGAACGCCGCATTCGTGAGGCATCGAGCCGGGCGCGTCTCATCCCTCGGGCCGAACGACTGGGGCTCCGCTTGCCTGCGGACACACAAATTGTAATCCTGCAGGTGCCCTCACCGGAGATACCGTGAGCAGGATGCGTTCGGGAGCGCGCCTCGCAGCGATACAGTTGGCGTTCGCCATCGGGATCGTGGCGGTCATCGCACGCGCAGTTCAGATACAGATTGTGAGGGGTGCAGCCTACGCGGAACAGGCCCGTGCGACACGTACCGAAACCGTCGCACTTCCGGCGCGTCGTGGGACCGTATTCGATCGCACGGGAACTCCTCTGGCGCTCACTCATGAGACCTATCATGTGGGCATAGCTCCAAGGGAGCTGCGCCATCCGGAAGAAGATATGCAGCGGATTCGGCGCCAGTTGGGCCTGTCCCCCCGTGAGGCCGACCGCGCGCTGCGCCGCACCTGGGCCTATTTCCACGGTCCCTTCACTTCGTCGCAGGTGCACCCGCTGCGCGGGATACGCGGTGTGCACCTGACCCGCGGACTGGAGAGGTTCCATCCTGACCCCGATTTTGCGCGACCGGTGCTAGGCCGGCCGGCCGATGACGGTCGACCTGCATCCGGCCTGGAGCGGGTACTGGACTCGGTGCTGACCGGGATTCCCGGCCGGGCCGTTGTGCTGCGCGACCGTCAAGGCAGGCGATACGAGTCTCCGTCCCGGCTCGACGCATTCCCGGTTCCCGGTTACGACGTCGAACTCACGCTGGATGTCGGCGTACAGGAGATCGTGGGGCGTGCCTTGGTCGATGCGATAGCACAGTTCCGAGCCGCCGGCGGTGACGTAGTGGTGATGGATCCGACGACCGGAGAAGTCTTGGCCGTGGCCTCGCGCCGGGCCGATGGTTCTCAGCCTGCCAGCGCGTTCACCTCTGTTTTCGAACCGGGGTCCACCGCAAAGATCTTTGCAGCGGCGGCGCTGCTCGCTGCCGGTCGGGTGAACCCGACCGACAGTGTGTGGGGAGAAGACGGCCGATGGGTGTTGCCTCACCGCACGATCCAGGATGAGCATCCGGTAGCCTGGATGAATCTGGACAGGGCCATCCGGGTATCGAGCAACATCGGGGCGGCCAAGTTTGCGTCTCGCCTGTTGCCGGAAGAACAGTACATCACTCTCAGAGATTTCGGATTCGGTTCGCCCACAGGTATCGAACTGCCGGTGGAGTCGCGCGGGCTGCTGCCACCGCCGCACCAGTGGAGCGCCACCAGCGCAGCCAGCCTTGCGATGGGATACGAGTTGGCGGTAACACCGCTTCAGCTGGCACAGGCCTATGCGGCCATTGCGAACCGCGGAGTGATGCTGAGACCTGCTCTCGTCAGGCGCGTCCGGCGCCATGACGGGAAGGTCTCCTTCGAACATCGGCCCGAGCCGGTGCGCCGGGTGGTGAGCGAGGAGATCGCCGACCGGCTCAGGGAGATGCTGCGCGGTGCCGTTGCACCAACCGGTACCGGATCATCCGCCGCGCTCGTCACCTACGAAGTAGCCGGCAAGACAGGAACCGCCCGCGTGGCGGGACCTGGCGGATACATTCCGGGCTCCTACGTGGCGGTCTTTGCCGCACTGTTCCCGGCCGATGACCCACAACTTGTGACGGTGGTGAAGCTTGACGATCCCCGCGGTACATATGCCAGTCTTACCGCGGCGCCGGTGACGCGTCGGGTGCTGGAACAGGTATTGGCGGCGCATACAGGCGCAATCGACCGACGGCGACTGGCCGGTAACGGGAACGCGAGCCCGGCCCCTCAGCCGGCGCCCGTCGAGGCGGGCAGCGTACCGTACGTAGTGGCCTGGCCCAATACCGCACCCGCCGAGCCGCCGCCACCGCGACTGGTCCCGGAGGTGGTTGGTCTTCCGCTGAGAGAGGCGGTGCGGCACCTGCACAAGAGCGGCCTCAATGCGAGGACCGAAGGACGTGGCCGTGTTCTCCGGGTGGTGCCGGCCGTGGGTGAGCCTGTTCCAGCAGGCACTGTGGTCACGCTGGTTGCCGAAGGGGAGAGTTGGTGAGACTCGAGCAGATCGCCCGTGCGCTCGACCGGGAAGGGCTGCTCGTTTCGGCACCAGATGTTTCCCGGGACGTTACTGGGGTCACGGACGATTCCCGCCGCGTTACGGCTGGCGCTCTGTTCTGCGCCGTGGAGGGAACGGGAACCGACGGTCACCGCTTCCTGGATGACGCGATGTCGCGCGGTGCCGCCGCGGCTCTGGTGAGCAGTCCCCGGGACACCGGACTGCCCCTGTTGGTCGTCCGCGACGGACGTGCGGCTACCGCGGTCGCCGCGGCCGAATGGTACGGCAGACCCGGAGACCGCCTGGTGCTCGTGGGTGTGACCGGCACCAACGGGAAGTCCACTACGGTGGCCTTGATCCGTCACCTGCTGAACCGTGAGGCAACAGCCGCATCGCTAGGAACCCTGGGCGCGTTGGACGGCGAGGGTCGCGCGGTACCGGACGTTTCGAACCTCACCACACCGGGGCCGGTGGAGCTTCAGGCGGTACTGGCCGAACTCGTTCGGCGGGGAGTGACGCATGTGGCAATGGAGACGTCCTCGCACGCACTGCATCAGCGCCGTGTTGCGGGCCTCTCGTTTGCGACCGGCGTCTACACCAACCTCACTCACGAGCACCTGGATTATCATGGAGATCTTGAAGGGTACCGGGCGGCGAAGATGCTCCTCTCGGAACAGATCACGCCGGGAGGCGCTGAGGTGGTGAATCAGGATGACCCGGCGTGGCGGGCACTGCCGGTTCGGCCGCACGTCAGGCGGATACGGTTCGGCCTGAACCCGGACTCCGACGTTCTGGGCATGAGCGTCATCCCCGGTGCCGAAGGGAGCAGGCTGGTCATCAGGTTCGGCGACATCGACACAGAGGTGGAACTACCTCTGCTAGGCGAGTTCAATGTGAGCAACGCGCTGGCGGCCGCCGCGGCCGCCTGGTCTCTGGGTACAGGGCCACGTGAGATCGCAGAGGGCCTCCGGAATGCGCCACAGATACCGGGGCGCATGGAGCGACTGGCATCCGACGGCTACCTGGTGCTCAGGGACTATGCGCATACCCCGGACGCGTATGAGCGAGTCCTCAGCACGCTTCGGCCGCTGACCTCGGGTCGGCTGATCATTCTCTTCGGCTGCGGGGGTAACCGGGACCGTGGAAAACGCGCAGTAATGGGACGCATAGCCGCTGCGCGTGCGGACCTGGTGGTCATTACATCCGACAATCCCCGTTCCGAGGATCCCGAAAGCATCCTGGATGACATCGAGGCCGGTATGAGCGGTGCGCACCATCTCAGAATAACCGACCGCCGTGAGGCCATCGAACAGGCGTTGGCCCTGCTGCGTCCGGGAGACTGCCTGTTGCTGGCGGGCAAGGGACACGAGACCTACCAGATCGTTGGCACTGAAAAGCAGCCCTTCGACGAACGCTCGATAGTCCTTTCGGCGCTGGGGCAGGCGGCGTGAGCCGTTGGACGGGTGAGTCGGTAGCCCGGGTGCTGGGAACACAGTCGCCGGGTGAGGTATCGTTCCGCGCCATAACCACCGACACGCGTACGCTGCGGCCGGGCGACCTGTTCGTGGCGTTGAGAGGCGAACGTTTCGACGGCCACGATTACCTTGACGCGGCGAAGACTGCGGGAGCGGCCGGGGCAGTGGTGCTGCGGGGAACGCCACCGGTGCCCGGGCTGTTTCTGTTCGAGGTTGACGGTACGCTGGCTGCACTGGGCGCTCTCGCCCGGTTCCGCCGGAGGGACATATCGGGCCCGGTTGTAGCCATAACCGGCACCAACGGGAAAACTTCCACACGCGCGCTGGTGGCGGAGGCCCTGAAGACGAAATGGACCATACACGCCACAACCGGCAATCTGAACAACGAGATAGGAGTCCCACTCACCATCCTGTCGGCACCGGAAGGCGTTGAGGCTCTGGTGCTGGAGGCCGGCGCCAGCGAACGGGGAGAACTCGCACGGTTGCGGACGATCATCGCTCCGACGATGGGTGTGGTGACTAACGTCGCGGCAGGCCACGTGGAGGGATTCGGTTCTCTGGAGGGAGTACTGGAAGAGAAAGTCTCGCTGCTCGAAGGAGTGCCTACCGCGGTGGTTGGGCTCAATCCGCCCGCGTTGGCGGAACGGGCGCGTGAAGTGGCGGGCCGGGTGGTAACGGCGGGGCTCGAGTCCACGGCCGACGTCCGTCCTGACAGCTGGAGCCTGGACCCGTCGGGTCGGGCGGAAATCGTGTTCCGCGGCCATACGATCAGGCTCTCGTTGGTGGGAAAGCACCAGGCGGAGAACGCAACGATCGCACTGGCTCTTGCCGACCTGCTGTCGCTTGATCTTGGCGCGGTGGCCGAGGCGCTGAGCCGGGCCCAGGTCCCGGGAGGGAGATGCGAGATGATCGCCTCCGGCGATCGGGTCATCATCCACGACGCCTACAACTCGAACCCGGCCTCACTCACCGCGGCGTTAGCAGCCGCGCGGGCCATCAGGGGTGACCGACCACTGGTGGTAGTAGTGGGTTCCATGCTGGAACTCGGCGCCATATCCCGCAGCGAGCACGAACGAATGGCCCGGGAGGTAATGGCTGAGCACCCGGCCCTGATCGGTGCGGTTGGGGAGTTTGTGCCTGCGTTCGAGTCGCTGGATCGGGAGATGGCAGGCCGTCTGGTGACTTCTGATGATGCAGAGACCCTCGGAGATCTCCTGGCTGCGCGGATACCCCACAATGCACTGATCCTTCTCAAGGCATCGCGCGGCATCAGGCTTGAGCGCGCTCTGCCGCAACTGCTTGCTACCCGTGAGGACACGTGCTCTACCACCTCCTGACGCCGCTGGCAGGCGAGTTCCAGATATTCAATCTGTTCAACTACATCTCGTTCCGGGCGGGGGCGGCGGCCGCTACGGCGGTACTGCTCACGTTGCTGGTAGCTCCCGGCATCATAGCCCGGCTGAGTGCGAGCGGAGTTGGACAGATCGTAAGGGCAGACGGGCCGGCCACACATCAGATCAAGCGCGGCACCCCTACGATGGGGGGATTGATCATCGTGTTCTGCGCCGTCATGCCCACGCTCCTGTTCGGGCGGCTGGACAATCGCTACGTATGGGTTGCCGTCATAGCCACCCTCTGGATGGGTGCGATCGGTTTTCTTGACGACTATCTCAAGGTGGTGCAGCAGAAGCCCCGTGGTCTTGTGGCTCGCTGGAAGCTCGTCGGGCAGGTCACATTCGGTCTCGCTCTCGGCTTCTATCTGATTGGCTGGCCGCTCGCGGGAAATCTGCCGGCAACCGCCACGACGCTTCCATTCTTCAAGTATGTGCTGGTGGTGCTCCCGCCGCTGCTTTACATCGTGTGGGTAACGTTCATTGCCACCGGCTTCAGCAATGCGGTGAACCTGACGGACGGTCTGGACGGGCTGGCCACAGGTCTTACGATCATCGCCGCCGCCGCGTTTGCGGTCTTTGCCTATGTGTTCGGCAGGGTGGACTGGTCAGAGTTCCTCAACGTGTACTACCTGAGGGGATCAGGTGAGCTCACCGTGTTCTGTGTGAGCCTCGCCGGGGCCGCACTGGGCTTTCTCTGGTACAATGCCCATCCTGCGCAGGTGTTCATGGGTGATACCGGGAGTCTGGCGATAGGTGGAGCGCTGGGAACGGTCGCGATACTTCTGAAGTCAGAGTTCCTGCTTCTCCTCGTGGGCGGTGTGTTCGTGGCCGAAACCGCGTCGGTCATCATTCAGACGTCGGTATTCAAGTGGCGGAAGCGCAGGAAAGGGCGTGAGTACGCAGAGCAGAACCGGGTATTCCGGATGGCACCGTTGCATCACCATTTCGAGAAGATCGGCTGGGCGGAATCCAAGGTGGTAACCCGTTTCTACATCTTGGGTATCCTGTGTGCGCTCTTCGCGCTGGCGACGCTGAAGATCCGGTGATACCGGGGTCGTGGCGGGACGGTGAAGTGGCCGTGCTCGGCATGGCGCGGACCGGGGAGGCCGTCGGCCGGTGGCTCGCGGCTCATGATGTCAAGGCCTATATCTCGGACTCGGCGCACAACGCGAAGACCCGTGCGGCCGCTGAGCGCATGGCAGCGCTCGGTCACTCGGTAGACTGCGGGCGCCACGATATCGAACGGATCAGGCGTGCCGGCGCAGTGATCGTTTCGCCCGGCTTACCTCCCTCGGCCCCACCGGTGGAAGCCGCGCGCGGAGCCGGTGTACCGGTCCTGGCGGAGCTCGAGGTTGCCCAGCGGGCGCTCTCCAATACCAGGCTCATCGTCGTCACGGGAACCAACGGCAAGAGCACAACGACCGCGTTGGTCGCACACCTGCTATCGGTTGCCGGCTTCCGGGCGGAGGCGGCCGGAAACATCGGGCGTCCGCTCATAGATCTCGCCCTGGATTCTTCGGCGTTCGACTGGATTGCCGTGGAGGCCTCTTCGTTCCAGTTGCACGACTGGCCATCGGTGAACCCGGTGGTGGGTGTGCTGACCAACCTCTCTGCCGATCATCTGGACCGATACAGTTCGATGGAGGAGTACTACGGCGACAAGAAGAGGATGTTTCGTAATGCATCGAGTGATTCGGTATGGGTGTTGAACGGTGACGATGAGGCCGTGCTTGAGCTGGCCCGTGATGCCGCGGGTCGACACGTACACTTCCGGATGAACGGAAACGCGGACGCATGGTATGACGCCGGCAGCCGGCAGCTGATGCTTGGTGGCGAACCGTTGATCGAGCGGAATCGTTTCCCGCTTATCGGCGCGCATAACGTGGAAAACGCGCTCGCCGCGGCTCTGGCCGTGCACGCCACGGGAGTGGCGGCCGACGCGATCTCATTGGCGCTTGAAACCGCCAAACCACTTCCGCATCGCCTGGAGCCGGTGCGGTTGCATCAGGGTGTCAACTGGATCAACGACTCCAAGGCCACCAATATGGCATCGACGATGGTGGCACTCAGGGCGGTCGAGGGACAGGTGGTACTGATTCTGGGAGGGCGACACAAGGGTGAGCCGTTCACGCAGCTCATCCCCCTGCTCCAGGGTCGCACAAGAGCTATCGTGGCATATGGCGAGTCGTCCCGTATCATAGCTGACGAGTTGGGCGCCCGCTTCCGTGTGGAAGAGGTGGCCGACCTGAGGCGCGGAGTGGTGGCGGCGTGGGCCATGGCTGAGGTGGGTGACACGGTGCTGCTCTCACCCGCGTGCTCAAGCTTCGACCTGTACGAGAACTTCGAGCATCGGGGAATCGCTTTCCGTCAGCTGGTCGAGTCGCTGTGAACGCGGCGGCCTGGGAAGGGAGGCTGCTCGGCACCGTGGCCGCCGTACTGGTGGTGTTCGGTGTGGCGGCAATTTACGGCGCCTCCAGCATCCTCGCGGTACAGCAAGGTCAGCCCGGCTCGGCGTTTGCCGTACGGCAGCTCGTGGGCGCCGCCGCCGGCGGCATCATCCTTCTTTCTGCGGCCCGGATCGACTATCACCTGTGGCAGCGAGTCGCGTGGCCACTGCTGGGTATCTCCGTACTGGCGCTGCTGATTCCGTACACGCCCGGTCTGCGTCAGTTCGCACCCGAGATCAACGGTGCCAGGCGGTGGCTCATTCTCGGTTCCGTCAGCGTTCAGCCATCCGAGTTTGCCAAGTTCGCGGTCGTGGCGTGGTGCGCGATGCTGGCGGTCAAGAAGGGCGAAACGGTGCGCGAGTTCAAACGGGGCGTATTGCCGTTTCTGATCGTCGTCGGCTTCGTTGCGATGCTCATTCTGTTTCAGCCCAACCTTTCCAGCGCCCTCCTGATAGCGCTGCTCGCCGGGATCGTTCTCTTCACCGCGGGGGCCAGGATAGGGCATTTCCTGCTCCTCCTGCTCGTAGGTACGCCGCTCATCTGGCGTGAGCTCACGACGGTGCAGTACCGGCTGTCACGGCTCGTCTCGTTCCTCTCGTCCGGTGGAGACGTGCAGGAGTCCGGTTGGCAGGTGAGCCAGTCGCTGATCGGTATGGGCGCGGGGCGGCTGTTCGGCGTGGGCTTTGGCGAGGGACTGCAGAAGCTCGGATACCTGCCCTATGCATATTCCGACTTCATCTTCAGTACGATCGGGGAAGAGTGGGGGCTCGTGGGCGTGGTGGCCATAGTGACGTTGTTCGCCCTGTTCATTGGCGTCGGGTTCAGGGTTGCCCGCACCTGCCCGGACACGTTCGGTATGTTGCTCGCCACCGGACTCACGGCCATGATCGGCCTCACGGCCATTCTCCACATTGCGGTAACGCTGGGGCTGATACCTACCACCGGGCTGCCGCTGCCGTTTCTCTCGTATGGCCGATCCAACCTTGTAGTTTCACTGTTCGCAACCGGAGTGCTGATCAACGTGGCGCATCAGCGGATGCGGGCGGGTCGGTGAACGTACTCATTGCCGGCGGCGGCACCGGCGGCCACCTGATGCCGGCCCTGGCGCTGGCACAGGCACTCAGAGAAGCGCGTTCCTCGATCGATCCGGTGCTCGTGGGCGCCCGGCGAGGCGTGGAAGCGGATATTCTGCCCACCCGGCCGTTCCGATTTCATCTCGTTCCAGCTGAACCGATCTATCGTCGGCAATGGTGGCGCAATTTCCGGTGGCCTTTCCTTCTGCCGACGTTGATGGCGCGATGCCGGGCTGTGCTGGATGCCGAGCGCCCGGTACTGGCCGTCGGCACCGGCGGATACGTTTCCGGTCCCATCCTGTCTGCAGCTCACAGGCGGGGCATTCCATTGGCCCTTCAGGAACAGAACGCGTACCCGGGCATTACCACGCGCCGCCTTGCCGGGCGGGCAAAGCAGATTCACCTGGGGTTTCCGGAGGCCGAGGAACTGCTGCATCCGGGACCGGACACCATGGTCTTCACCCTGGGGAACCCGATCGTGCTGCCAGATACTGTGGTGTTGCGAAAGGAGGGTCGACGCGCACTCGGCGTTGACGAAAACGCGCAGGTCGTGCTGGTCATGGGAGGCAGCCAGGGAGCGCTGGCGCTCAACGAAGCGGTAGCTCAGGGGTTGAGGGGCGGGGCGCTGGCGGGGGTAACCGTCCTGTGGAGTACCGGCCCGGCCCATTATGAGCGGTATCGCGAGTATCAACGGCCCGGCGTGGTACTGGTGCGCCCGTTCTGGGATCCGATCGCAGAAGCTTATGCGGTGGCGGATCTCGTGGTGGCCCGCTCGGGTGCGATGAGCACGGCGGAACTTCTTGCCTGGGGGCTGCCGAGCGTGCTCGTTCCGCTCCCGTCGGCAGCAGCGGATCACCAGACGAAGAACGCAGTTGCGCTTGCTGGGGCGGGCTCGGCGGTGATGTTGCCGGAGAGGGAACTCGCCCCGGAACGCCTGGCGGCGATCGTAAGGGAACTCCTCTCGGATCGCGACAGGCTTGAACGAATGAGCCGGGCGGCCCGTGAGCGGGGAAGGCCTGCCGCGGCCCGGGAGATCGCGGAAAAGCTGCTCGAACTGGTTCCCTGACCGCAGCGCCCGCCCGATTTGCGGTAGTGTAACTCTTTCGTAACTATCGATTTTACCTTATATTAGCTGTCCAACCAATGCATCTTTTCGCCCCGGACGATCCCCGACCCATCCACTTCATGGGGATAGCCGGCGCGGGGATGAGTGCACTGGCACTCATAGCCAGGCGTCGGGGGGTAGCGGTAACCGGATGCGACCTCGATCCCGCAGGTGCGGCCGACGCGGTCCGCGCGGGCGCGGTGATACACGAAGGGCATAGTTCATCGCACGTAGCGGGAACGCGTGCGGTGGTTCATACGGCGGCGGTGCCCGCCGATCATGCGGAGTTGCGTGCCGCGCGTGAGGTCGGCATTCCCGTGGTGCGGCGCGCCGATGCGTTACAGAAGGCGGTCGCGGGCGGAAGACTGATTGCCATTGCGGGTACGCACGGAAAGACGACAACCGCCGCGATGACCACCGACGCTCTTGTGGCGGCCGGTTCAGATCCCACGGGACTCACGGGTGGTCGAGTGGCCCGGTGGGGGGGCAACGCGCGGCTCGGCGGCGGCGACCTGTTCGTGGTCGAGGCCGACGAATACGACCGGGCGTTCCTGTCGCTGGATCCGCAGGTGGCGGTGGTGACGAATGTGGAGGCGGATCACCTCGAGTGCTATGGGTCGCTCGAGGTGCTGGAGTCGGCCTTCGCGACCTTCGCCGGGCGCGCGGAATGCGTTATGCTTGGCGCCGATGACGATGGCGCAATGCGGGTTGCTCGCGGGTTGCGCGGGAACGTCTGGAAGGTCGGGCTGGCGGAGCACGCGGATGCGCGCGTAACCGGCGTTGTGCTGGAAGTTGATGTGACGAGAGCGCAACTCGCTCTGCCGGACGGACGTAGCGTGGCGTTCGCACTCACGGTGCCCGGGCTGCACAACGTGAAGAACGCAGCGTTTGCACTGGCCGTGGTAGCGTGGCACGGGGGGGATCTCGAACGGGCGGCCAATGCGATTGCGGAGTTCGGCGGGGTGGGCCGGCGGTTCGAGTTGGTCGGCGAGGCGGGTGGTATCACGGTGGTGGACGATTACGCTCACCACCCCACGGAGGTGGCCGCCACTCTTGCCGCGGCACGCCAGCGGTACGTGGGAGGTCGGCTCATTGCGGTGTTCCAGCCGCACCTGTACTCGCGCACGCAGGCGTTGGGTGAGGCTGCCGGTGTGGAACTCGCACGGGCTGATCTGGTGGTAGTGACGGAGATCTACGCGGCGCGGGAGAAGCCCATCCCGGGAGTAACGGGCCGGTTGGTGGCTGATGCCGTTGCCGCGGCCGGCACTGAGGTAATGTGGGTGCCCGACAGGGGGGACTTGTTGCAGAGTCTCGCGACCCTCCTGAGATCGGGCGACGTGGTGATCACGCTGGGTGCGGGAGACGTAACCCGCGTGGGTCCGGAGCTTCTGGCCAGGCTGCGTCAGGGAGCGCCGGCGTGACGAAGCCGGGCCGGGTATTGCTGGCGGTGGTGGTGCTCGCCGTCGTGGCGACTCTCGGCGGACCGTTGCTGCTGAGGCAGGTGCCGTTCTTCGTGGTGCGGCAGATCGAACTGGTGGGGCTCAGGTTCATGGCGCCGGAGCGGGTGCTCGACGCGCTGGCGCTCGCAGATGAGCAGAACCTGTTCGACTCCCTGCGAGAGCCGTTGCACCGTGTGGAGAGACTGACGGGTGTGGTGGCGGTGAGGGCGGAGCGGCGGCTGCCGGGAACGTTGCGCGTGACGATAGTCGAGAGGTACCCGGCTGCTTTCGTTTCCACCGAGCGTGGGATGGCGGCGCTCGACTGTGATGGGCAGGTGTTACCGTACGATCCGGCCACCACCGGCCTCGATCTGCCGCTGGTGGAGCGGTCGGACACACTTCTGGTGCAGACGTTGTGCGCGGTCCGGGATACGGATGCGGCGCTCTATCAGGAAGTCGAGCTCGCCCGCCACGGCGGCGGAGGCGCGGTGATACTGGAGTTGGGACGGGACAGGGTGCTTCTCGACGGGGTGCCCTCAGGCGAAGAACTTCGGGCGGTGACGGCGGTGCGCCGCCATCTCGCGGCCACCGAGCGTGTTTACGATGAACTGGACGCGCGGTTCCGGGGTTGGGTGGTTGCGCGGCGGGCGCGTTCGTGACGCGTGAGCGAATCGTAGCGGGTCTGGACCTGGGTAGTACCAAGACCTGTGCGGTGGTCGCGGATGCCGCCGGAGAGCAACGTACGCCGGGGGCGAAGATTCTGGGTGTGGGAGTCTCGCGCTCTACGGGAGTCAGGCGCAGCATCGTCCGCGACATCGAGGAAACGGCGCGCGGGATCCAGGAGGCACTGCGCGACGCGGAACGGATGGCCGGCGTCAGGACTCCGTTTCTGTATTGCGGGATTGCCGGCGAACATGTGGAAACCCGCACTTCCACCGGGCTCGCGTCGGTCACCGGCCGCGAGATCACGCGCCAGGACGTGGCGCGGGTGGACGAAGTGGCCAGGGCGGTGAGCCTTGGGGCAGACCGTGAGCTTCTGCACCACATCCCGCAGGAGTACAAGGTCGATACCCAGGGTGGTATCAGCGATCCGGTAGGGATGACCGGCCTGCGCCTGGAAGTGGAGATGTATCTGGTGTCGGTGCAGGGTACCGCCGCGCAGAACCTGAGGCGCGCGGTGGAGCGGGCCGGATACCGGGTTGGGGGCATGGTGCTGGAGCCGCTGGCAGTATCGCTGGCGGTGCTGGCTGAGGAAGAACGGGAGCTGGGTTGTCTGCTCCTGGAGCTGGGTGGTGGCTCCACCAATGTGGCCATCTTTCAGGATGGCAAGATCCGGCATTTCGCTTCGCTCAGGTTTGCCGGGATGCACGTGACGAGCGACATCGTGCAGGGGTTGGGTGTAACCCAGGCGGATGCGGAGAGGTTGAAGGAGCGGGTGGGCGTGGCGTACACTCCGCTGGTGGATCCGGACGAAATGATCCAGCTTCCCAGCACGCCGGGCCAGGGAGTAAGAAGGGCCAAGCGCGAGCTGCTCGCGCACATCATCCATCAGCGTATGGATGAGACTCTCGGCCTGGTGCAGCAGGAGGTGGATCGGGCTGGATTCGGCGGCAGGCTTCCCGCCGGTGCGATATTGACTGGTGGCGGGGCGCAGCTGGCGGGTGCGGTCGAGCTTACCCGCGAAGTGCTTGCCATGCCGGTGCGCACAGGCGTGCCGGAGCGCGGTTTGTCGGGACTGGTAGACAGCGTTCAGGCGCCGCGCTATGCGGTGCCGGTGGGACTTGCGATGTGGGCGGCCCGCGATCGCGCCGGTACGGGCGAGGGGCACCCGGCGCTGGAAAGATGGGTTGGTCCGGTCAAGCGTTGGCTTCAGGACTTCTTCTGAGAGGGCACCAGAGGCGCCTATGGTCTTCGAACTAGAAGAAACGACTGCGCAGAACGCCCGGATGAAGGTGGTGGGCGTGGGTGGCGGCGGCGGGAACGCCGTGAACCGCATGATCCACGAGCAGCTCTCGGGGGTCGAGTTCATCTCGGTGAACACTGATTCCCAGGCTCTGCTCAACAACAACGCCGACATCAAGGTCCAGATCGGGAAGAAGCTCACCCGGGGGCTCGGTGCTGGTGCCAGACCTGAGATTGGCCGACAGGCCATCGAGGAGAACCGCGACGACGTGCTGCGCGTGCTCGAGGGGGCGGACCTGGTGTTCGTCACCTGCGGTATGGGTGGCGGTACCGGAACCGGCGCGGGTCCCATCATAGCCCAGCTTGCGCGCGATGTGGGCGCACTTACCGTGGGCATCATCACCAAGCCGTTCATGTTCGAGGGCCGCAAGCGCATGCGGCAGGCGGAGATCGGCATAGCCGAGATGCGCAAGCACGTAGACACCATGATCGTGGTGCCCAACGAACGTCTGCTCGCGGTCGTTGGGAAGAATGTTCCGTTCCAGGAGGCGTTGAAGAAGGCGGACGAGGTCCTGCTGCACGCAACTCAGGGCATCTCCACTCTGATCAGCGTCACCGGGCTCGTGAATGTGGACTTTGCGGATGTGCGTACGGTGATGCAGAACGGCGGGTCGGCGCTGATGGGCACGGGCGTGGGTCGCGGCGAGGACCGCGCACTGGAAGCGGCGCAGCAGGCCATATCGAGCCCGCTGCTGGACGAGATCTCCATCAACGGATCCACCGGCGTGCTGGTTAACATCACCGGCGGCGAAGACATGACGCTGGGTGAGGTGAACCAGATCAGCGAGATCGTACACGACGCGTCGGGCGACCAGGCCGAGATCATCTTCGGGGCGGTGCACGATCCCTCCATGGCGGGTGAACTCAGGGTAACGGTGATCGCCACCGGATTCGACAGGCCGGCGCAGCAGCAGGAGGGACCGTTCGGGCGTCCATCGGCTGGAGTCCTGCAGTTCCCGCAGCGGCCGTCCACACCCAGCGCCCGACCTTCGGCGCCGCAGGTGCGTCCGTCTCAGCCGACTCCGCGGCCTTCCGCGCCAGCGCCCGAACCGGGTGATGTGAACGAAATGGAAATTCCAACCTTCATCCGGCGGCAGATGGACTGATGCGCATTCACGGACGGACCATCCTGCTCGGCGCTCTGGTGCTGGGAGCCGGGTCGTGGGCGGTTGGCAGAGCCTCGTCCACGCCGTCGCTTCCGGTGGCGGAGCCCATCGTGGTCACAGACGCTTTCGAGGAGCGGGTTGACGCGGTCGGACGCAACGAGACGCTCTCTCAGGTGTTCGCGCGTCACGGCATCATGGGTGCGGAACTGCTGGAAGTGGTCCGGCTCCTGGAACTGAATCCTCGTCGCGTGAGGCCCGGTCAGGCGTTCGGGTTCAGGTACCCGCTCGGCGAACCTCGTCCTGACCGGATACGGGTGCGTGCCGCGCACGACCGGATGGTACGGCTGGAGTGGGGAGAGAACGGCTGGGCGGCCGAAACGGAAGCGATTCACTGGGACGTTGCGGTCGAGCGCGTGGTGGGAGTGATCCGCACGTCGCTGAACGATGCCGTTCACAAGTTGGTTCCGGCGGACATTCTGCCCGCAGCCGCGCGCAGTCAGTTCATCTGGGATCTGGCAGACGGCGTGTACGCGTGGCAGGTGGACTTCACGAGAGACCTGCATCCAGGCGACCGGTTCGACATCGTTTACGAACGCCTGCTTTCATCGCTGGGTGAAGTACGGTATGGCCGGGTGCTGGCGGCGTCACTCGATACGCGGGGGCGGCCCAACTACGCGTACGTGCTGACCGACGCGCAGGGACGCAACGCGTACTACGATGAAGGGGGGCGTTCGCTTCGGCGAGCTTTCAAGATGTATCCGGTGCAGTTTCGCCGTATCTCGTCCGGGTTCACCAACCGGCGGTTCCATCCCATCCTCAGGGTTCACCGTCCGCACCTCGGGGTAGACTACGCAGCGCCCACCGGCACGCGGGTCGAGGCCACGGGAGATGGTGTGGTGATTCACGCGGGTCGCGACGGCGGGTACGGTACCATGGTGGCCATCCGTCACGTGCGCGGAATCGAGACCCGCTACGCTCATCTCTCCCGCCTGGCTCCCGGCATCCGCCCTGGTGTGCGGATAACGCAGGGGCAATACATAGGCGACGTGGGGATGACGGGGCTCGCCACGGCGCCGCACGTGCACTACGAGTTCATCAAGAATGGCCGGCACATCAACCCGCGCGCGGCCGACCTGGGCGACGGCGAGCCGGTGCCGCGGGCGCGGCAGGGCGAGTTCGAGGAAGTGCGGGCGTATTTCGACCGGGTGTTCGCGCGGGTGCCGGAAGCGTTGGGGCCGGTGGCTGTGGATTGATTGGATGCAGGGCGCCGCCCCTGTCTTTGGGTATAATCCGCTGTGCTCCCTGCGTTCCTTGTTTTCGCCGTCGCGCTCACGGTCACCCTGGTCGTTTATCTGGGCCGTGAGAGACTTGGCTCAATCGGGGTGCTCCTTTCCCTCCTTCGTGCTGCCGGCGTTACCGCAATCGTTCTTCTGCTGATCGATCCTGTGCGCATGGTCCGCGCACCTGACGCAGCGCCCACGGTTCTGCTCGATGCGTCGCTCAGCATGGATGTGGCGGGTGGACGCTGGGCCCAGGCGCTCGATACCGCGCGCGTGCTGGCCGGGGAGCGAGGCACGATCTTCCGGTTTGGCGATCGCGTCGCACCGTTCGATACGCTGCATCCCTCCTTCGGTGCCAGTCGGCTGGAAGAGGCGCTGCGGGTTGCCGCCGGGCGCGGAGGACCGGTGTATCTGGTGACGGACGGGGAGCTGGACGATCACGCTGCCGCGTCTGCCGCCGCTCTGTCTGCCGCCATAGTTCTCCCCCGCGATACAGTTCCCAACGCCGCCATACTGGGCCTCGACGTGGAGCGATACATCTCGCGCGGGGATTCGCTGATCGTCACAGCCGAGGTCGGCGCGTGGGGTGCGATCGGCGACAGCGCGTGGCTGGAGGTCACCTCCGCCGGCCGTTCGTTGGCGCGGAGGAGAATTGCGCTGCCTCCGGCGCCCGGGCAGGGACGGCGCGCGATCAGCGTGCCAGCGGCACTCGCTCCGGGCACGCACGTGCTGGAAGTGCGAGTCGAGGCCGGCGGAGATCGGGAGCCGGGAGACGATACGCGCCTGGCGTTGGTGACCGTGGCGGCGGAACCCGCGATTGTGCTCGTCGCTCGGCCCGCCGGTTGGGAGGCGCGGTTTCTCGTGCGAGAACTGAGACAGATCACCCGGGCGCCAGTCAGGGCGTTTGCCCAGGTTGGTCCGGGGCGCTGGGTGGACATGGTCACACAGGAGACGGTTGGTGTCGCCACGGTTGAACGCGCGCGATCACAGGCAGCGCTGGTGATTGGTGTGGGCGACGTCGACTTCCCGGCGCGGTCCGCGCGGTGGTGGTGGGCTGGTCACGGAGAGAGTGAGCGGACGACGGGCGAATGGTACCCCGCTTCGCTCGGCGCTTCCCCAATCGCCGCAAGGCTCACCGGAATCCCCTGGGACTCGCTGCCGCCGCTCACCGGCCTCGTTTCGTTCAATCCCGGAGAGACCGGTTGGACCGCGCTGACGGTCCGGCTCGGACGGCGGGGAGCTGAGCGGCCGGTCGTAGTGGGGTCAGACTCGGCCGGCTTTCGTATGCTGGTGACGGCCGGTACGGATCTCTGGCCATGGTCGCTGAGGGGTGGCCTGTCGCGCGAGGCGTACCGGGCACTGATCGCGGCGGGAGTCGATTGGTTGCTCACTTCCGACGCGCTGCGCAGGGTGGCGCCGGTCACCGCCACGGAAGTGGTTTCGCGGGGAGTGCCGGTCACGTTCACGTTCACCGGTGATGCGCCGCCGGACACGCTCGTTCTGGAGGTGACCGGTCCTGATTCCACATTCCAATCGGTGCTGCGGTTCGGCGGCGGCATCGAAGCGCGATTGGCATTGCCGCCGGGTGTATACCGTTGGCGTACGCAGGTTGAACCCCGCGCGGACGGTGTTCTGGCCGTCGAGACGTTCTCTCCAGAACTCCCGCCCCGGCTGGTACAATCGTTCACCGGCCGGGATGCAGCGGAGGTGGCGCGTGTCCCGAAGACCGCGCGCGAATCCTGGTGGCTGTACGCTGCGATAATTGCGGCATTGGTGGGTGAGTGGGCCATACGAATCAGGCGAGGGTTGCCGTGAAGGGCGGACTCTGGCGGAGGATCAGGCAGATAGCGCTCACCGACGTCACGGTTCTGGTGAAGGGACTGGACCGGGATACGCTGGACGAAATTGAGCGCATCCTGCTGGAGGCGGACTTCGGGCCCGCCGCGTTCACGCTGGTAGAGCATCTGGAAGATCAGATGCTGCGCGGGGTGATGAAGACAGAAGCCCAGGTGCGGGATTGGCTGGCAAAGGAGATCGCGGTTCAACTGTCGGATGGAGGCGATCCCGGGCGATTGAAACTGGATACCGGAGGTGGTCCTGCGGTAATAGTGATGCTGGGCGTGAACGGTGTGGGGAAGACCACACAGACGGCCAAGCTCGCGCACAGGTTGAAGGGTGAGGGGAAGAGCGTGCTGCTCGCCGCGGCAGATACGTACCGCGCGGGCGCTACAGAGCAGCTGGCGGTGTGGGCCGAGCGTCTGGGAGTGCCTTGTGTCACGGCGCAGTCGAAGAGCGATCCGGCGGCGGTGGCGTTCGACGCTATTGCGGCGGCCGAGTCGCGGGGGATTGACGTGGTGCTGGTGGACACCGCCGGCCGGTTGCACACGCAGCATGATCTGATGACAGAACTGGAGAAGATGGTCCGGGTTGTTGGCAGGAAACGGCCGGGCGCCCCGCACGAGACGTTTCTGGTGCTGGACGGGACGGTGGGGCAGAACGCGATCGAGCAGGGGAAGAAGTTTCTGGCGCACGTTCCGGTTACGGGCCTCATTATCACCAAGCTGGATGGCACGGCCAAAGGTGGCGCGGCGGCGGCGATCCGGCGGGAACTGGGTATCCCCATCCGGTTCATCGGGGTAGGTGAGGGGTTGGATGATCTGGAGGTGTTCGATGCGAAGGGATTTGCTGAGCGTCTCCTGGCGGATTGAAAGATCAGTACCGGGCGGCAATGGCACCGAAACCTGATACGCCGGTCCAGTTCCTCAAGGGCGTGGGTCCGCACCGGGCTCAGGCGTTTGCCCGTCTGGGAATCCGTACGGCCGAGGATCTGCTGTATCACACGCCCCATCGTTACATAGACGCCACCACGGTCACGCCCATCGCGAAGGTTCGGGTTGGGGAAGGGGATGTGACGCTGGTTGGACGGGTGGTCTCCAAGGGCATCATTCCCACAAGGCGGCGGCTCCGGGTGTTCCGGGCGATCATTCGGGATGACACGGGGCTGATCGAGTGCGCGTGGCCCGGGCAGGCGTTTCTGGATCGCACGGTAGATGTTGGACAACTGCTGCTGGTCACGGGGACGGTCAAGTTCTATCACGGGCGGCAGATGGTGCCGAAGGAACAGATCGTTCTCCAGGAGGCGACAGAGGCGGCAGAGGCAGCGGGATCGGCGACAGGGTTGGTGCTTCCGGTATATCCGGCAACTGAGGGACTCGGCCATCGTCTGATCCGACGAGTGATACATGAGAATCTCGACGCGACGCTGGAGTCGGTAGAGGATCTGGTGCCGGCATCGGTGGTGAAAAAGGCCGGCGTCCTGCCACTGACCGACGCCCTCCGGGTCGTGCACCGTCCTCCTGCCGCCGGGAACGGTTGGGAGGAGGGGCGGCAGCGGTTGGCATTCGACGAGCTGTTCGATCTTCAGCTCGTGGTGGCTCGGGCGCGTGATCTGGCCAGGCATGCGCCGCGGGGAGCCCGCTTCGAGTTGAAGAAGGAGCTTACCACACAGCTCAAGGAAGCCTTGCCTTTTGCGCTCACGGCAGGGCAGAAGCGGGCCATCCGCGAAATAGCGGCGGACATGACGTCGGATACCCGGATGCACCGGCTGCTGATGGGCGACGTGGGGTCAGGGAAAACGGTCGTGGCGTTGTTTGCGATGCTGCTGTGCGTGGAGAACGGATATCAGGCGGTGCTGATGGCGCCCACGGAACTGCTGGCCGAGCAGCATGCGCGCACGTTACAGCAGCTGCTGGCGCCGCTCGGTATGGTTCCTGATCTGTTGATTGGCCGGCTTTCGGCGGGGGAGAAGAAGTCGGTGAGGGAACGGATTGCGGGTGGGGAGGCGCAGGTTGTGGTGGGTACCCACGCCCTCATCCAGGAGCACACGGAGTTCCGGAAGCTTGGTCTGGTGGTGATAGACGAGCAGCATCGTTTTGGCGTGGAGCAGCGCTCGGCGCTGATTTCCAAAGGGAAGTGGCCGGACGTGCTGTTGCTCTCGGCCACGCCCATCCCGCGGACGCTCGCGCTCACGCTGTACGGCGATCTGGACATTTCTACTCTCAAGGAGAAGCCTGCGGGCCGAGCGCCCGTGAAGACCGGTGTGCGTACCAGTCGGGACCGGGCGAAAGTGTACGACTTTCTGCGGGAGCGATGTGCGGCCGGGGGACAGGCGTACATCGTGTACCCGGTGATTGATGAGTCGGAGCAGACCGATCTCAAGGCGGCGACGAAGATGGCAAAGGAGCTGGCCAAGGCGCTGGCGCCCGCCACCGTGGGGTTGGTGCACGGCCGGATGAAGCCTGAGGAGCGGGATTACGAGATGCGACGGTTCCGCGACGGAGACGCGCAGGTGCTGGTGGCCACCACGGTGATCGAGGTGGGGATAGATGTGCCGAATGCTACGGTGATGGTGATCGAGCATCCGGATCGGTTCGGCCTGGCGCAGCTGCACCAGTTGCGCGGGCGCGTAGGAAGGGGGAGTGAAGAGAGCCACTGCATTCTCTTGTGCGATGTGCCGGTGGCGATGGACCGTTTGAGGCAGTTCGCCCGGACCAGCGACGGGTTCAAGATCGCGGATCTGGATTTGAAGGAGCGGGGGATGGGGGAACTGGCGGGGGCTCGGCAGTCAGGCGGGATTGCGCTACGGTACGTGGATTTTTCAAAAGACGACGAGCTGATCCGCATTGCGCGGCGGGAGGCGCGCGCTCTCCTCGAGAAGGACCCGGCGCTCAAGCGACAGGAGCATGGACGGTTGCGGGCACGAATTGAGCGGCGGTATGAGCGGGGGGTGGAGTTGTTCAGGGTGGGGTGAGGCTGGAAAGACCACCAGGCAGGCCTGCATCGGCGTAGGGCCGGCCCGCAATGCCTCATGGTCGATGTGCCGTGCCGCCAAGTCGACCGCCAATGTCCCGAAGTCAGGGTGCCGTGCGGCATTGTCGATGTGCTCTGCCGCGAAGTCGATGTGCTCCGCCCCGGAGCAGGCGTGCCCTGCCACATAGTCATCGTGCCGCGCCACGAAGTCGGCGTGCCGCGCCACAAAGTAAGCGTGCCCAGCCGCAAAGCCGATCGACTATGCGACGCGGCACGCGTGACATGAGGCATGGCAAACGTGAAATGCCACGCGGCACGCATGCCCGGCCACGTAGCCGGGGTGAAACGCCCCGGGTGAGCTGAAACTTTTTCCGGGTAACTCTCGTATTGAAATAGTAGGGGCCCTACCCGCCCTCGTTCCGCTTTCCGGAACACAACCAGCAAGACAATCGGTAGCAGCGGTATGGCGCGCGCAGCCGGCTGCACATTGGCAAACCACGGACCACGCCTGTGTGCGTGAAACGAGGGGAGGCATGTGTATGCGGTTTCCCAAGCGAGAGGCGGAGATCGTGCGCCTGGCCGAGGATCTGTGCCGCGGCCTGCTGGGTAATCCGGAGGCATTCCCGGCGCCGATCGTGCCGGTGCCGGAGATTCAGCAGCTTGTGGCCGAGTACGAATCCGAACGGGAGGTGATCCGATACCACCGGGCCATGGCGATGGAGGGTACCGCACGGAAGCACAGGGTTTTACAGAAGTTGACGCGGTTGATGAAGGGGAATCTGCGGTACGCCGAGTACACGGCCGGCGGAGAGCCCGGGCGGCTCGAAAGCCTTGGCTGGAGTGGGCCCAAGAGCCCCAACCGCAACGGGCACGGCGTGCCCGGTCAGGTCCTGCACCTGGAGGTGCTGGAGGAGGGTGAGAACTGGGTGGCGCTCGGCTGGGAGGCGCCGATGGACGGCGGGCCGGTATCCGCCTACCGGATCCAGCGGCGCCGGCGGTTGGGCGGGGACTGGACCGAGGCCGGCAGCTCGCCCGATACCGGCATCCGGTTGAACGAGCAGGAGACCGGGGTCGAGCTGGAGTACCGGGTGAACGGTTTCAGCGAGGTCGGTGAAGGACCGGTGAGCAACGTCGTTCGGGTGGTGCTGTAGCCATCATCGTAACGCACCCGGCCAGGGGGGGACCACCCGGTCGTTCGAGTACGACACCTACGGCCGGCTCCGCCGGATACTCAACCACGGCAATGCGGTGGTGCAGGCAGTCGGGTACGTCTATTCCCGCACCGCCGGCAACAACTGGACGTTCCAGCCCGGCACCCCCAACGCCGTGGTGGATTCCACCTTCCTCACGGCCACCGTCCGGGTGGTCTCCACGGAGTATCTGGACGGCCTGGGCCGGTCCATTCAGACCGTGGTGCGGGAAGGCACCAGCAGCACCTACCACGTCACGGCCAGCCAGTACGACGCCCTGGGCCGGCCCTGGCGTGGCTGGAAGCCCTACAGCCGCACCTCCGCGGGCTACGACGCGAACTTCGCCAGCAACGCCACGGCTTTCTACAACACGTACCTGAGCGTCTCGAACGCCAAGCCGTACGTGGAGACCACGTACACGCCGGATGCCCTGGGCCGGGTGCGCCGGATCGCGCCGGAGTTCAGCGGGACATCCCCCATCGACACGGTGCGCACCACCTACGGCGTGGACGTGACCCCCAAACACGCGTTCACCGAGGTCCGGGACGAGATGGGCAAACGGACCCGGAACTTCACCGACGTCTTCGGCAACACCGTCCGGACCATCCTGGGGTACGGGGCGAGCGAAGCCACGACCACCACGTTCGCCTACAACGTGCTGGGCCAGAGGCTCCAGACGACCGATCCCAGGAACCTCGTCACCACCTACACCTGGAACACCCGGGGCTTGCAGACGGCCCGCACCAGCCCGGACGCCGGCACCGTCCAGCACAAGTACGACCAGGCCGGGAACCTGCGCTACAGCCAGGATGCCAACCAGGCGGCGGTGGGGCAGGTGTTCTTCACCACGTACGACTTTGCGGGCCGGCCGCTGGTCTCGGGCCAGGGCGCGGCGACGTTCAGTACCCTGAACCCTTTCACCTCGGCCAGCTTCGAGAGCACGACCGGCAACTGGCTGGTGGCGCGGCAAT
>CAZTIV010000027.1:0-3526 GCA_964613905.1 uncultured Gemmatimonadaceae bacterium
GGGCACGGGCCTCGCATCCGGGCGCGCTGGATTTGCAGTTCCTGTCGGCGGTATTTGCCGCTCCGATGGGTGCGCCTGCAGGCGTGCCGACGGGCGGGCAGCCGGTAGAGCGTCCGACGCCCCCTGGGGGCAGGCCTCCGCGCCCGTAACAGCATCATCGACTGACGGGAACGGGCCTCAGCCAAGTGCTGAGGCCCCTTTCCTTTATACGGCTATACGGCGCGTGGCATTCGAAGCTTCGAATGGGGGAGTAGTGTGCAGATATTTGTGTAAATGACTAGCTGGTGGCTTGCGGTGAGATGCAAGAGAGAAGGCCACCGTCTAGCTTCTCGGGCGTGTCGCTTCGTCTGTGTATGAGCTGGTGATCAGACATCAGCCGGGACCCGATCCCCGTAGAGCAAGCGAATCGCTGCGGCCTTGCATTGCGGCCAGCATCCTTCGCTGTTCCGCCGCTGTCACCGAGTCGCGGTGACAGGGTGGGTCATGGGTTAGACGTGCGAGAGCCGGATGGGTGGTAAGTCCGCATGTCGTGGAGGGATGCCCGAGGTGGGAGTCGAACCCACACGCCGTTGCCGGCACGGGATTTTGAGTCCCGCGTGTCTGCCATTCCACCACTCGGGCGAGCGAAGCGGAATATAGCTGCTCGCCCGGCGGCGGGATGGGTCAGCGCGGCTGCCGGCGCATCCGCGGCCGTCCCTGCTCCATTCGCTGCCGGATAAGCGCCTCTATCTGCCTCTCGAATCGGGTCGTCGCCAACATGTACTGGGCACGCTGAACCGGATTGAGAAACGCACCATACTCCCGGTGCTCCTCACGCCTCAAGGCAGCCCGCCTTTCCTCGATCTCGAGCAAACCTTCCAGCAGGCGCGTTACTGAATCGGCGTCCGCAGCCCTGCCAGGCCGCACCTGAGCTTCCAACCCCCGCCAGATCTGCCGCTCCCGCACGTCGAGACCCGTCCGTTCCTCCCAGTGACGCTCGGCCACAGCCCGGAAGCGCTGGTACTGATCCTCGGTCAGCGCCGCATGTTGGCGGTAGTTCTCCATGAAACGGTCCCGGACCTGCTGCCGCAGAACTTCGCGCCCCTGTTCGCCACGTGGCTGCTGCCTCACCTGCGCATCAGCCGGCGCGCCCGCTAGAAGCGCCAGCACCATCCCCACCGGCCAGAGCCGAGCCATCATCCCTCCATCAGTTGCAGTAGTCTTCTCAATTCCTCTTCATCCAGGAGTTCCATACCACCGGCCGCGTATTCATAGACCGGCACCTCGATCAACAGCGAGTCCAGCACGTCCTGCCACTCCGGCCCGGAGAGCGGCTCGTAGAACTCCGATACGGATACGATCAGCTCAGGGTCTTCCCCACCCCTGAAATTCATGACGGCGAAGGTACCACCCAGAACAACCGCCACGGTCGCCGCCGCTGACGCCACCCACCGACCCCAGACCCGCTTGACGACAGCGGGCTCCGCCCGGAGACGCTGTACCACAGCCGCCGCCACACGCTCCGCATCGATCTGCTCGGCGGCTTCACGCCCCAGGCCGCGGGCGATCCGTTCGATCTCCTGTTCGTCCAACGGCTCTCTTGTCATGCCCATTACTCCAGTGCCTGCTTCAATCGCCTCACGGCGTGATGATAATGAACCCGCGCGGCACCCGCCGTAGTTCCCAGCGCCTCGGCAATCTCGGCGTAGCCGAGTCCCTGCTGCGCCCTTAGCAGAAACACATCTCTCTGAAGCCGTGGCAGTTCTTGCACAGCGGCAGCGACGCGCGACTCCGCGTCAGCTGCATCCAGTTGCTCGGCCGGCCCCCCGGATTGATCACGGAACTCGCGATCACCTATGGGCACCACCAACCGACGTTTCGCACGCCGTCGCTCGTCCTTGAGCGCATTCGAAGCAATGGTCATTACCCAGGTCCTGAAGCTCGCACCTCCACGAAAACCGTCCAGGTTCCTGAAGGCTCTGAAGAACGCCTCCTGCACCAGGTCATCCACGTTATCGCCGGCCCCGGCGGCGGACAGAAAGCGCGCAACCGCGGCAGCGTGGCGGCGGACCAGTTCCGTGGCAGCCGCCTCGCTCCCCTCACGCCAGGCAGCGATGAGGTCCACATCGCTCGGCTCAGGACCCCGTTCCGGCGCCGTCACGGTCTATTAGACGCAAGCATCGCAAGAAGTTAAATGCTCGGCACCCACTACCGTTGCCCCGTAACCTGCCCTAGCTTCCGAACCGACATCTCCCGCGCCCATGTGCGCGGCGAAGCACCTTGAAGAGGAGACACCGGATGCAGACCGCGCCGACCGTCCGCGACCCCGCAGAACAGGCCCTGATAGACCGCATCAATCAGGGGTTCATGGTGGAGTCGGAGGAGGACATGACGCCGGGCTACAAGAAATCTCTGCTCACCCAGCTCACCGTCCAGGGCGATACCGAGCTGTTGAGCGCTCCTGCGTACTATTTGGCCTCGCGCGACGCCCCAACCATCAACAGCCGCATCGCGGTGACCGCGATAGTCCACGATGAACTCGGCCACGCCAACATCGCGTACCGGATAATGGAAGACCTTGGAGTAGACAAGCACTACCTCATCTACGGCCGGCCCCCGCACGAGTTCAAGCATCCCTACGGCTTCGATCAACCGCTCGACAACTGGGCAGAGATGGTGGTGGCCAACGGATTCTTTGACCGCGCCGGCATAACCCTTCTCTCGGACGTGCACGAGCACACGAGCTACGGACCGCTCAAGCGGGCGCTGGTGAAGGTGGATCGGGAAGAGGTGCTCCACCTCCGGCACGGCGAATCCTGGATGAAGCGCCTGGCCAAGGCGGGTGGCGAGGCCCGCGAGGCTCTGCAGCGCGCGGTGGACTGGATGTTCCCCATGACGCTGGAATGGTTTGGCCTGCCGGATGACCGGAAACGGCACAGCGGCCAGCTGATCTACCGGCTCAAGGGCAAGACCAACGACCAACTGCGACAGACGTGGATGTCGGCCACGGTTCCGTTGTGTGAAGGCATTGGTATCAAGGTGCCCGCACATTACGACGCAGAGAAGCAGGAATACGTGATGGACTACCCCTTCCCCTGTCAGTACGATCCGGAAGCCAAACGCTGGCTGTTCGACGAGCCGCTGACCTGGGATCAGGTGTTCGACCGCTGGAAGGCCCGGGGTCCGATGAACCAGCGTTACGTGGAGATGATCCAGGGGGCGTTTGCCAGGCATGTCCTCAATTGAGAACCGGATCTGGGAAGCGCTGGGTTCGGTAACCGATCCCGAGTACCCGATCAGCATAGTGGATCTCGGAATGGTCTATGACGTAACCGCGGAGGACGGGACTGCCCGGATCGCGTTGACGTTTACCTCGGTTGGCTGCCCCGCCGTGGACATGATTCCGGAGGACATCGAGACCGCGGTAGGCGCCGTGCCGGGAGTGCGGGACGTGAAGATCGAGGTGACATGGAGCCCGCCGTGGAGCAAGGCGCGAATCAGCGAGCGGGGACGCAAGGTTCTGGCGATGTACGGGGTGGTTTGAGCG
>CAZTIV010000027.1:3626-30943 GCA_964613905.1 uncultured Gemmatimonadaceae bacterium
GCGAATCAGCGAGCGGGGACGCAAGGTTCTGGCGATGTACGGGGTGGTTTGAGCGGTGAGCGGTGAGCGGTGAGCGGTGATTACAACGGAGATGCGAATTTGATGCAGAATCGGCAAGTGTACGAAGTTTTTGCGCGCAAGGCGCATGATGAGGAGCTCAAGCATGTGGGCAGCGTGAACGCCGCCGACGATGAGCTGGCCAGGGTGTATGCCTGGACCGTCTACGACGAAGAACGGTGGGTGGAGATGTGCGTGGTACCGAGGCAGGCGGTAATCCCCATCACGCCACACGGCAAGCTCCCGGTGTGGGGTAATTGAACGGATGACCGATACCGCCGCCACGATTTTCGAAACCGAAGAGGATCTGCCGCCGGGGAGCTCCGACGGTCTGCGTCGATTGTTGCTCGCCTGTGCGGACACCAAGCTGCTTCTGGGCTACCACTATGGCGAATGGACCTTCGGTACCCCTGAGCTGGAAGCTGCCGTAGCAAGCTGTTCTCTGGGTCAGGGAGAACTGGGCCACGTACGGTTGCTGCACGGGATCCTCAAGGCACAGTGGGGCGACGATCCCGATCAGTTGGTGGAAGCCCGGCCGGCCAAGGCGTTTGCCACAATCCGGTATCTCGACCAGCCCATTACGGACTGGACCGGATTCGTGGCCATGAACTACGTCGTGGACATGACCGTTACCAGAGTACTGCACTCCATGACCGGCTCCACGTTCCTGCCGGTGCGTATGAGCGTTGACAAGATCGTGGACGAGGAGCGGTACCATATCCACCACGGTCAGGGGTGGTTCCGTACCCTCGCCGCGCGTGACGACTCCCGCGCCGAAATCGGCCGGTGCGCGAACGAAGCGCTTGCGGCGGCGGCCGAGTGGCTCGGGCCCGTTGAGGAACCGGAGGACGCTGCTCTCGTATCGGTCGGTGTCAAATCTGCCACGAACGCCGATCTCTTTCACGCCCTGAGGGAGGACATTGGCCGGCTCGCCGGGCAGTATCAGGTGTCGATTGCCGATGTGACGCTTCCGCAAGCCAGGGGCTGGAGTGCCGGCACTCGCCGGAGCGGCGACGGCGGACCGGACGACGAACTGCTGTACCATCTGCGCGGCACCAAGAACGCCGTGTTCAAGCTGAACTGATGACGGCGTCCCCGACACGATGTCCATTCTGCGGCGCACATGACACCGTCAAGTGCTCCGATTTCGGAACGTCGCTCATGGTAGCATCACATCACTGTCGGAGCTGCAATTCCTATTTCGAGGCAATAAAATGGGGTGAGTCGCACGCCAAACTGGACGTGCCGGCGTTTCTTGACCCCGCGACAACTTCATCGAGAGAGGGTGACTGAATCATGACGTCGACTGCCACTGACGCCCGGCTGGTAGAGTACCGCTCCGAGGACGGGCTTGCGATCATCGAGCTGAACGACCCGCCCGCCAACACCTACACGTACGAGATGATGCGCCAGCTGGATGCTGCCATCCTCGACGCGCGCATGGATGACGATGCGCACGTGATCGTGATGCGCGGCAAGGGAGAGAAGTTCTTCTCCGCAGGCGCCAATATCGAGATGCTGAACTCGGTGACCCCGCGGTTCAAGTACTTCTTCTGCCTGCACGCCAACGAGACCCTGAACCGCCTCGAGCACACCCCCAAGCTCGTGATCGCTGCACTCAATGGACATACGGTTGGTGGCGGCCTGGAGATCGCGATGGCGGCGGACCTGCGTGTGGCGGCAAAGGGAGCCGGCAAGATCGGTTTGCCCGAGATCAACCTGGGCGTGCTGCCCGGCACGGGCGGCACCCAGCGGTTGGCGCGGCTCGTCGGCAAGACCCGGGCAATTGACCTCATGATCTCCGGGAGGCTCTTCGAGTTCGAAGAAGCGAAGGAGATGGGAATCGTCAACGAGATCCTCCCGAAGGAATCGTTTTGGGATGAAGTGGTGAAGTACGCCCGTCAATTCGTTCCACCCGCCAAGGCAGCCAAGGCGGTGGGCCTGATCAAGCGGTCGGTTCAGTCCGGCGCCGAAGTGCCCTTCGAGAGCGGGCTTGCCATCGAGCGGGAGCTGCAGCAGCAGCTCTTCCAGAGCAAGGACGCCAAGGAGGGCCTCGCGGCGTACGTTGGCAAGCGCAAGGCCAGCTTCAGCGGCCAATAGAGGTACGTCGTGCATACAGACCTGTTCATCAACAATGAGTGGCGCCCCGCGGCATCAGGTAAGCGCTTCCCGGTGGAGAATCCGGCCACCGAGGAAGTGCTCGCCGAGGTGGCGGCGGCTGATCAGACAGACGTTGAGGCGGCGGTAGAGGCGGCGCGGGCCTGCTTCGAAGGAGATGCATGGCGAAAGATCTCCCCGCGCCAGCGGGGAGCGCTCCTCTCGAAGGCGGCGGACCTCCTCGAACGGGACCTTGATGAGATGTCGAAGCTCGAAACCCTGCACAACGGCAAGCCGCTCTGGGAATCGAAGCTTGACGTCAGCAAAACGATCGAAACGCTGCGCTACTATGCCGGCTGGGCGGACAAGATCGTGGGTGACACGCTGCCCGTTGATGGACCGGTCTTCACCTATACGTTGAAGGAACCGGTGGGCGTCGTGGGCGCCATAGTGCCGTGGAACTTCCCGCTCAATATCGCGAGCTGGAAGTTCGCTCCCGCCCTGGCGGCCGGCTGTACTGTAATCCTCAAGCCGGCAACGGAAACCCCTCTTACCGCTCTCAGGATGGCTCATCTCTTCCAGGAGGCCGGTCTGCCGCCGGGCGCGTTCAACGTGATCCCAGGCGGCGGTTCCACCGCCGGCGCGGCCCTGGTGCGGCACCCCGGCGTGGACAAGATCTCGTTTACGGGATCGACTCCCGTGGGGCAACAGATCATGCGCGATGCGGCTGGAACCGTGAAGCGGCTCACGCTGGAACTCGGGGGCAAGAGTCCCAACATCGTCTTCGCCGACGCCGACCTCAAGGCCGCCGTCCGCGGCGCGCAGAACGGCATCTTCTATGGCAAGGGCGAGGTTTGCGCGGCCGGATCGCGCCTGCTGGTGGAGCGTTCGGTGCACGACCAGGTGGTGGAGCAACTGGTCGAGCGCACGAAGACGCTTGTGCCCGGCGATCCATTCGATCCCAAAACGCGGCTCGGAGCAGTCGTCTCCCGCAAACAGCAGGAGACGGTGCTCGAGTACATCGCCGCTGGCAAGCAGGAAGCAACCCTCGTGGCCGGCGGCAACCCCGCCAAGGTCAACGGCAAGGGGTACTACGTCGAGGCAACCGTATTCGATGGCGGCAAGCCCGGAATGAAGATCGTGGACGAAGAGATCTTCGGGCCGGTACTGGCGGTAGTGACCTTCGACGACGTGGAAGACGGCATCCGCCTGGCCAACCAGACCATGTACGGTCTGGCCGCCGGGGTCTGGACCAGGGACATCCAGAAAGCCCACACGGTAGCACGCGCCATCCGGGCGGGTACGGTGTGGGTGAACACCTACAACTTCTACGACTCGGCGGCTCCGTTCGGAGGGTACAAACAGAGCGGATTCGGCCGTGACCTGGGCCGTGAAGCGCTCGAGGGATTCCTGGAGACAAAGACGGTGTGGATCGGACTGAAGTGACCGACGCGCTGGTGTATTCCGCCGTCCGCACTCCCACAGGTCGTCACGGCGGAGCACTGGCCGAGGTACGACCGGACGATCTGGCCGCCGTCGCGCTCAAGGCAGCCGTAGAAGGCGCTCACCTGGATCCGGCACGATTGGACGATGTTATCCTGGGCTGCGCAAATCAGGCGGGCGAAGACAACCGCAACGTGGCGCGCATGGCGGTGCTACTGGCCGGATTGCCGGTCGAGGTTCCCGGCCAGACCGTGAACCGGCTTTGCGGCTCAGGGCTTCAGGCCGCAGCCAGTGCCGCGCAGGCCATCAAGGCGGGTGAAGGCGACGCCTTCGCCGCAGGCGGTGTGGAAAGCATGACCCGCGCTCCGTATGCGATGCTCAAGCGGGGCACTGCCTGGGACCGACGCCCCCCCGAGATTGCGGACACCACGGTAGGATGGCGTTTCGTCAATTCGAAGTTACCGGCGGAATGGACCATTTCACTTGGTGAAACGGCAGAGAAGGTAGCCCGCCAGTACGGCATCACCCGTGACGAGCAGGACGCCTTTGCGTTGGAGAGCCAGCAACGTGCAGCCCGCGCGCTCACCGAGGGAATCTTTCAGGACGAGATTGTTGCGGTAACTCTCAGGGACGGGCGTTCATTCGACAGGGACGAACACCCTCGTCCCGACGTGACCCCGGAAGACCTCGCCAGGCTCAAGCCTGCCTTCTCCAAGGACGGAACGGTAACCGCAGGCTCATCAAGTGGAATCAACGACGGCGCCGCTGCACTTGTGATCGCTCGTCCGGGCGCAGTCGATGGTGCGGAGCCGCTCGCTCGTATCGTTACTACAGCGGTGGCCGGAGTGGACCCGAGCGTAATGGGACTGGGGCCGGTACCCGCCACGCGGAAGGCGCTCGCGCGTTCCGGACTCGCAGCGTCAGACCTCGATCTGATAGAACTGAATGAGGCCTTTGCCGCCCAGGCAATTGCCTGCATCCGCGACCTCGAACTGGACCCAGCCAGGGTCAATATCTACGGTGGTGGCATAGCACTGGGCCATCCGCTGGGTTGCACGGGGGCCAAGCTGCTCACCACCCTCATCCATGGATTGCATCGCACGGACGGTCGGTACGGATTGGTGACCATGTGCATAGGCGTGGGACAGGGTATAGCGATGATTGTGGAGCGCGTGTGAAATACGAATTCGTTCTGACTGAACTGCGGGAGGGTGTGGGAACTCTGACCCTCAACCGGCCGGATAAATTGAATGCATTCGCGGGCCGCATGCGGCAGGAGATTGCCGCGGCCGTCCGCGAACTCGCGAACGACACCGAAGTACGGGTTCTGGTGGTGACTGGCGCGGGCCGGGCGTTCTGTGCCGGGGCCGACATCGGCTACATGAAGGAGCTCACGGCAAAGCGTGACACAGACGGTTTCCGCGGGCTGGTCGAGGCCGGTCGCGAGGTCGTTACGGTAATCCGGGAGACTCCCAAGCCGGTCATTGCGAGCGTCAACGGTCCTGCCGCGGGCGGTGGAGCCAATCTCGCACTCTCATGCGACATCCGTATTGCCTCCGACAGGGCGACAATCGGCCAGACGTTCAACCGGATTGGCCTGCACCCGGATTGGGGTGGGACGTACTTCCTGCCCCGGCTTGTTGGCCCCGCCAGGGCACTGGAGCTGATCTTTGGCGCCGACATGATTCAGGCCGAAGAAGCCGAGCGTTTGGGGTTGTTCAATCGTGTTGTGCCGCACGACAGCCTGGCAAAAGAGACATGGGCGCTTGCCTCCCGACTCGCGACCAAGCCCCCCAAGGCACTGGCGCTCGCCAAGCAGGCCATCTATCAGAGCGGAGACAGAAGCCTTGGCGAGATGCTGGATATGGAGACCGCCAACCAGCTGGCATGCTTCGAGAGCGACGACGCCCGCGAAGGGCTCGCCGCTTTTTTGGAAAAGCGCGACCCCTTGTTCCGCGGACGCTGATTTGCAATTGATCATAGCTCACCGGGGAGCCTCTGCGTACGCGCATGAGAATTCACTCGAGGCATTCCGACTTGCCGTCAGGCAGGGCGCCAACGGGGTGGAACTCGACGTTCACGCCACCGCCGATGGGAAACTGATCGTATTTCATGATACTGACCTCGGCGGGAAGCCCATCGCCGGTCTTCCTGCGGAGCCGGTACTTGCGCACCGCTTGCCCAATGGTGAGACCATTCCAACTCTCGAAGATGCACTGGAGGTTCTCGAAGGCCAAACGGAAGCATTCATCGAGGTCAAGACACTCCCGCCCAGCCGAGACGAAACCATCTTCGCCACGATCGACGCGAGCCCGGCGCCGGATCGCTGCCACGTACACAGCTTCGACCACAGGATAATCCGACGGCTGGGCGCTCAGCGACCCGACCTGTCCATGGGTGTGCTGTCGTCATCCTATCCCATAGATCCGGTGGGACCGGTTCTGGCAGCGGGAGCGCGGGTGCTCTGGCAGCAAGTGGAAATGGTCGACCGCGCCCTCCTGGACAGGGCGCACGCAGCGGGGATATCGGTCTACGCCTGGACAGTTGACGACCCGGACCGGATGCGCACGCTGATCGAGTGGCGGGTGGACGGCATCTGCACCAACATGCCGGACATCGCGTGGAGGGTTGTGGGATGAAAGCGATTGCCGTCATCGGTGCCGGCACCATGGGCCACGGTATAGCCCAGGTTGCCGCTCTTGCGGGCTACCGCACGGTACTGACCGATGCGCGGCCTGAAACGCTGGAGCCCGCGCTGAACCGGATTCGAAAGAACCTTGACGGCGCGGTACAGCGTGGAAAGCTGACTCCCGATGCTGCTCAGGCGGCTCTCGACAGGCTGTCCATAGCCACCAGCCTGGAAGAGACGGTTGGAAACGCCGACTTTGTTATAGAAGCGGTGGTAGAAGATCTCGAACTCAAGCAGAAGCTGTTCGGTGAGCTGGCTGGACTCGTAGGCGTGGACGTAACGCTCGCCACCAATACGTCGTCCCTGTCGGTAACGAAGATTGCCGACGCCGCTCCACCCGCCGGCCGAGTGATCGGCATGCACTTCTTCAACCCGGTTCACATCATGAAACTCGTTGAGGTCGTGCGGCACGAGCGGGCGGATCCCGCGCATGTTGAGCGCGTTGTGCAGCTTGCGCGGGAGATGGGTAAGGAACCCGTAGTGGTCCGCGATACCCCGGGATTCGCGTCGTCGCGGCTTGGCGTGGTTCTGGGTCTTGAGGCCATGCGCATGGTGGAACAGGGTGTGGCGAGCGCCGAAGATATCGACAAGGCAATGGAGCTGGGGTATGGACACCCCATGGGACCGCTCAAGGTGACGGACCTCGTGGGGCTCGATGTACGCCTGGCCATAGCCGAATACCTGCACCGGGAGCTGGGCTCCCCACACTACCAACCTCCCGCCATCCTGGTCGACATGGTCAAGGCGGGACACCTGGGCAAGAAGAGCGGAAAGGGATTCTACGAATGGCAGACTCCAACGTCCTGAAGACTGTTGCCGGCCGGGTCGCGACGCTCACGATCAACCGACCGGACAAGTACAACGCACTGAACATCCCTACGCGCACGGAGCTGGCGGACGCGCTGGATGAAATCGAGATGGACCCGGATATCCGTGTAGTCGTAATCACGGGAGCCGGTGACAAGGCGTTCGTTGCCGGGGCCGATATTTCGGAGTTCGATGGTCGCGCGCCGGTGGAGCAGTTCGACGTGATGGCCGCACGGTCCATTTTCAACGTCGTGGATTCGTTTCCGAAGCCGGTCATCGCCGCAATCAACGGGTTCTGTCTGGGCGGAGGCTGCGAGCTTGCGATGGCATGCGATATCCGGATCGCATCGGACAAGGCTCAGTTCGGGCAACCTGAGGTGAACCTGGGTCTGTTGCCCGGAGCCGGGGGAACCCAACGGCTGCCGCGGCTCGTGGGACTCGGCACGGCCTACAAGCTCATGTACACGGGTGAGCGGATAGCGGCCGACGAGGCCCTCAGAATCGGTCTGGCGGACGAGGTGGTCCCCGCAGACAAACTGATGGATCGCGTGCGTGAACTGGCCGGGACGATCGCCCAGAAGAGTCCCGTGGCCCTGAGGCTCATCAAGGAAGCCGCGCGTGCGAGTGTCCGTACCTCCCTGGATGAAGGGCTGAGACACGAGCGGGCACTCTTTGCGCTCGCGTTCTCTTCAGAAGACATGGCTGAAGGCGTAAAGGCGTTTCTGGAGAAGCGGCAGGCCGACTTCAAGGGCCGATGACGCAACAGTTCCCGGGCGTCACCGACCTGCATATCCACATCCAGCCGTGGCGCATGCTCAAGCCCGCGGTACAAAAAGCGATGCGCCACGGGAAGGAAGATCACTGGGAGCGGCTCATGGCTCTCATGGACGATCCTCGGGTGCTGCTTGAGATCCTGGACAGGAGCGGCATCTGGCGGGTGGGACTGATCAACTATCCCAGTCCGGACGTGATGGGCTTCACCGACGAGACGAACGAGTTTGCAGCCCGTTACGCGAGTGCCGCTCCGGACCGGATGATTCCCTTTGGCGGAGTACATCCGCGATTCACGAAGGATCCCGAGGGTCAGGTCGAAGAACTTCTGGCCATGGGCATCCGGTGCCTCAAGATCCATCCTTCACACCAGCTCTTTCCGGCGAACGCGTACACCATGGGACTTGAGGCGCTCGGGCGGATCTACCGCAGATGCGAAGAACGCGGCATGCCGGTGACCGTACACACTGGCACCAGCATCTTCCCCGGAGCGCGCAACAAATACGCGCATCCCATGGAGCTGGATGACGTTGCCGTTGATTTCCCCGACCTGACCATCATCATGGCGCATGGTGGGCGGCCCCTGTGGATGGACGAGGCGTTCTTCGTACTCCGGCGTCATCGTAACGTGTATCTGGAGGTGTCGGGCATACCGCCGGCCAGGCTTCTCGAATACTTCCCTCGGCTGCCGGAGATCGGCGACCGGGTGATCTGGGGTACCGACTGGCCCAGTCCCGGTGTGAGGGATCTCCGGCACAATCTCGATCAGTTTCTGGCACTGCCCCTTGACGATGAGCTGAAGAACCGGATTACGCGCACCACTCCCCTCAAGGTCGTTCCGCAGCGGTGATCAAGCGGGTCGCGCTGGCAGCGGGCCCGTTGGCGCTGGTCCTGACGGTCATCCTCCCGGCTCCGGGGGGTCTCGAGGAACCTGCCTGGCGTGTGCTGGGACTTGCGGTGTGGATGGCTTCATGGTGGATGACGAGCGCCCAGCCGCTCGAGGCAACATCCCTGCTGCCGCTGGTGGTTCTTCCCCTGTCTGGTGTGCGCGAGATCGACTCGGTGGCTCGCTCCTACGCCGACCCGGTGATCTTTCTCTTCCTTGGCGGATTCTTCCTCGCGGCAACGCTGGAACGCTGGGGGCTGCACCGGCGATTTGCACTGGGAGTGGTTGGCGCGGTGGGAACGGATGCCCGTCGTGTCATCCTCGCGTTCCTGATCGCTGCTGCGTTCGCCAGCATGTGGATCTCGAATACTGCCACGGCAGTGATGATGCTGCCGATTGCCGCTGCGGTGGCCGGCAGTAGCAAGACAGGCTTCTCCACGGCGCTCATGTTGGCGGTGGCCTACGGTGCCTCGATCGGCGGAGTCGCCACGCTGATCGGCTCTCCTCCCAATGCGCTCTTTGCGGCTGCGGCGCGTGAACTTGCCGGCTTCGAAGTCACGTTCGCGAGCTGGATGGCCATCGGGCTTACTGCCACCATTCCCATGCTGGCGGCCTGTTGGCTCATCCTTGTGCGGACATTCGGTGTTGCCGGCCCGGTTGCCGGTCTCGAAAGCCAACTCAATGCCGAGAAGGGCTCGTTCGGCCCGCTGAGTACCGGCGAGCGATGGGTACTCACCGTCTTTGCCACAACTGCAGCGGCGTGGATCTTCCGTACACCCAAGACCCTTGGCGAGGTTCGCATTCCGGGGCTTACGGATCTCCTGCCCTGGCTCACCGATGCCGGCATCGCGATTGCCGCGGCCATTCTGCTTTTTGCCGTCCCCATCCCGCGTGCCCGATTCCCGGTGGCTCTGGACTGGGAGTCCGCTCGCAAGGTCCCCTGGGGCGTGTTGCTGCTGTTCGGCGGCGGACTGGCTCTGGCCGGCGCATTCGAAAGCAGCGGATTGTCGGCATGGATCGGGGCACAGCTGGAGGTGTTGCGCGGGCTGCCTCTCTGGCTGGTGATACTGGCAACCGGCATTCTGTTCATCTTCCTGACCGAGCTCACGAGCAATACGGCCACGGCGGCTATCGGCATGCCGCTGATGGTTGGGGTCGCCGCCGGGCTCGGCCTCCCCGCTGTTCCCCTTATGATGGCCGCCGCACTTGCCGCGTCCATGGCCTTCATGCTCCCGGTGGCAACACCGCCCAATGCGATCGTGTTCGGGTCCGGAGCGGTGGCACCGGCCGACATGGTCCGCGCCGGCATCAGACTTAACCTGGTAGCCGCGTTTGTAATCACATTGGTAGTTTGGTGGTGGAGGGGATGATGAACTCAGCTGAACGAACGTTCGCAGTGCTCGGCGCCGGATTTGGCGCGCTGGCGGTGATGCTCGGAGCGTTCGGAGCACACGCCCTCAAGTCGCGCGTCGAGCCCGATCTCCTTCAGGTCTTCGAGACCGGTGTCCGCTACCATATGTACCACGCCCTGGCGCTCTTCGCGGTGGCTTGGGCCGCTGGCCGCTGGCCTGTGACAGCCGTCAGTGCAGCCGGATGGCTTTTTGTTTCCGGAATCATCGTCTTCTCGGGCAGTCTTTACCTGCTGGTTGGCACCGGGGCGCGCTGGTTGGTAGCAGTAACCCCGCTCGGTGGATTGGCGCTGATAGCCGGATGGCTCGCGTTGGGATGGGGAGTCGTGGCAGGAGGACGGGGAGGCTGAGCGCCACAGCCTTGACGCCGGCCGAACGCCGTCTCATCGCAAGGCTCAGGACGCCCGCGGCGGTCCAGCGCTGGCTCAGGAGCCTCCGTTACAACCATGAACGGGACGGTCAGACCGTCCGCTCCTTCAGAATGGTGGTGCGCCAGAAGGAGGCGCACTGTCTCGAAGGGGCTCTGGCTGCCGCGACCGTACTGGAACGTCACGGCCATCCCCCGCTCATCCTCGACCTCGAATCGAGCGACCGGCTGGACCACGTGGTGTTCGCGTTTCGCCATCGTGGTCGCTGGGGTGCGGTGGGAGCTTCCCGTGACGAGGGGCTTTTCGGGCGACGAGCGGTCTTCCGCACCCCGCGGCATCTGGCAATGAGTTATTTTGAGCCTTACATAAATCTCACCGGTCGAATCACGGCCTGGGCGCTTGCCGATCTGCGAGTGCTGGGCGGGTACGACTGGCGCTTCTCGGAACGCAACCTCTGGAAGGTGGAGCGGTATCTGATCACGTTGCCTCACCAGCGTCTCCGTAGCAGCGATGCGCGTTACCGCCGCCTTCGCGACCGCTATCGCGAATTCGTTGCCACCAACCCTCCGTGGCGGACGCCGTTCACACGCGGACGCAGATACTGGATGTAGGCGCCCCAATGCCCCACGTAGTGTACTTCAACGGCTCGTATGTGCCCAAAGAGGAAGCTCGCATCTCACCCGATGACCGCGGTTTCCTTTTCGCCGACGGGGTATACGAAGTGGTGCGCAGCTACGGTGGAAACCTGTTCGAGCTGGACGCGCACATGGCGAGGCTTGCCGCCGGGCTTGCGGCACTGGAGATCAATGGCGCCAATGTGCAGGCGCTCAGACCGGTATTCGACCGACTCATTGACATGAACAGGCTGGCTGCCGGGGAGGCGGTTGTCTACATGCAGGTGACCCGCGGAGCGGCACCGCGCATACACGCCTTTCCTGATCCACCGGTAGCACCCACCGTCTATGCAGAAGCCAAACCGTTCGTGCCCAAGGGTGATCCAGCCAGAGGGGTTTCGGTGATAACCGTACCGGACACGCGCTGGGCGCGGTGCGACATCAAGACGGTGAACCTGGTAGCCAATTGCCTCGCGAACGAGCGCGCTCGCCGCGCCGGTGCGCTGGAGGCGGTCTTCGTGCGGGACGGTGTAGCACTTGAAGCTACGGCCAGCAGCCTGTTCGCTGTGCTGAGCGGCGAAGTGCGAACGGCGCCTCGTTCCAACTACATCCTGCCCAGCATCTCCAGAGGCGTGATTCTGCAGATGTGCGCGGACGCCGGCATCCCCGCCCGTGAAACACCGGTATTCGAGAACGAGCTGGCCTTGGTTGACGAGGTCTTTCTGGCCGGCACCACACTCGAGGTCATGCCGGTCGTTCAGGTAGACGGCAAACCGGTCGGAGATGGGCACCCGGGACCTCTGGCACGGCGCCTGGGGATGATGTTCCGGGCACGCACCGAGACACAGAGGGCACCCTGAATGCGCGCTCTGTTTCTGGCTACCCTAACGGCGGTGACCGGCTTCGCCCAGGTAGCGGCGCAGGAGCCGCACCCCTTGCAGGCCACGGACCGGGCGGGCGGGATCGCCGCTCGTGTGGTGCCTGACCCCGAACAGCTGCCGGAACGGAGCCGGTTGTACCGGATACTCGTTCAGGGCAGCGAAGTGGGGTCGATGAGAACAATCCTCACGGTTTCCGAAGACACCGTCACATACGAGGAGAACACCGAGCTACCGGTTGTGGGGCTGCGTCAGACCACGAGGGCCCGCTTCCTGTGGTCAAGTCTTTCCATGCTCTCGCTCGAGCAGGCGGGTCACGCCGGAGCACAGGAAGCACGAACCTCCCTGACGTTCACGCCGGAGAGGGTATACGGCCGAGCACAGTTCCCCGGGGCGGGGGGCGCACCGACAGTACTTGAAATCGATACCGTCTTTGCTCCAGGGACGCTTGACATCAATCTGATCCAGCCCTTGCTCCCGACCCTGCCCCTTACCACCGGTGCCCAGTTGGAGATCACGGTGTTCAACGCGGCCGACGCCTCTACCCGCCCTGTCACCCTGAGCATTGATTCCGTCGAGGGAGTGGTTGTACCGGCCGGTTCGTTTACGGCATTCCGGGTGCAGGCCCTTGGGGGTCCGCAGGCAATGCTGATGCACGTGGATACCCGCGAGCCACGTTCGGTCGTGAGGATCGAGGTACTCGGCCCAACGCCGATCGTTTTCGAGTTGACCGAAGAGACATGAAGGGTGAACACACTCAAGGCACGTTGTCGCGATGGCCCGGTTTCTGCTGCCTTTCTCTGGTCGAGGCGGCTTACGTATCCCTGCACACACATTGACGGTCGGTGCCGGTGAAACGATCACCATGCAGATAGGACTGGAGCCACGTCCATGAAGGCTCGTACCGTCATCCTCGTGGCGTCGATGGCCATGGCAGCGAGCAGCGCAGTGGCGCAGGATTCCCGCCCTGCCCTGCTGCGCGCCGGTGTTCAGGCGTATGAGAGTTTCCAGCCGGAACAGGCGCTTGATCTTCTCAGGGCGGCAATCAACCCTGCTCTCGGCGCCCCTGATGCCGACTGGGAACGCGGCGTTCAGCTTCTGGCCCAGATTCTCATCGAGGAGGGCCAGGAAAACCTGGCCGGTCTCTGGGCACGTTGGGCCACGCGTTTGAGCCCCGGCGTGAGGGCCGACACGGTCGAATACCTGTCAGAAGTGGTCGCCGCCTTCCGCACCGCCCGAGCGGCCGTGGGTGTTCCCGGACCGGGAGACGAGGTCACGGGAACTTCATGGGTCTGGGCCGTGCGCCGTTCCACCGAACGGCAGGGCCGTCTTCGAATCGACCCGCGGGCGATGCCGGTCCCGGTGAATGTTCTGGTGCCGGGCATCGGCCTGGTTGCAGCCGGACAGACCGTGACACTCGCTCCCGGCAGCTACGAGCTGCAGGTGGGCGCGCAGGGATATGCTCCCGTCCGGGTCACGCGCGACGTGTTGCCCGGAGTCACCACGGTACTCGCGTTCTCCCTGAGTCCGTCAGGCGTGGCAACCGATGTCCTGCCCGACGAAGTGCGGCAACGCGCCTTCCGGCACGTCGCGGCACTGTCGGTGCGAAGGTACGAATCGGAACCCGTGTGTGCCGCCGGGGCGTTCCTCAGCAGGGACGGGCTGCTCCTGACCAGTTACAGTGCCGTACGGGGAGCAGGGACCATAGCGGTGGAAGGCCGCCCCGGGCAGGAGGAGATCAGAGTTGCGGCCTACGACGCTGCACAGGATCTCGTGGTGCTGCAGGTACCGGTGGTGAGGGTGGATTCGCTCCTTCTCACTTCAAGCGTAACTGACGGGCAGTATCTCTGGGGCATCAGAATGGCCGACTGCCGAACCCCGGCTGAGGGACGTGTGCGGATGACCGAGTGGCAGGATCGTCCGCGTGGCACGCTCGGGCTGAGCGATTTCGTGGGCACACCGGGAGCTCCGTTGATAGATGCCCAGGGCCGTCTCGCGGGGGTGTGGAAGGAAGGTACGACCGCAGCCCCGGCATCCCAAGCCATGGCGCTGCTCGAGGCCGCCCGACGCAATGCTGCGCAGCGCCAGGTTCTGTCCTTGACAGACATGGCGCGCAGGGAGAACCATCTCTACGGCTCCGTGACAATCACGGCCGATGTGGGCGGAGCGCAGGCGCGTGTGACCCCACTCGAGGCATGGCATTGGCCGGAACTCGCTGCGGGAGGGCAGATTCCGTTCACCTTCCGGGGCCCGATGGGCAGATATCTCGCAACCGTGACCGGCCCAAACGATCTGAGCCGCGAGCAAGAGTTCACCATCCGACCGAACGTTTCGGAACGAGTCGGTATCGTGCTCAGAACGGCAGCCGCGGCTCCCGCACCCGGTGCTCCGGCGGCGCGCCCTGCACAGCGACGAGGTGGCTTCCCCTGGATAATCGCCGTGATTGGCGGGGGTGGCGCAGCAGCCGCTGCAGTCCTTCTTGCGGGAGGTACGAAGGATCCACCTCCTGATCCCATCGGTGGCATAACAATCACCGTACCCAACCCGCCCTGACCTGTGAACTCCGCGTGCTGAGCAGGCTTGGTCGCCTCGTCCCGCTCCTCGCCGGGGCCGTCGCGTTGCTGATCATCGCATGTGATGATCCATCGCGCCCGCCCACGACGGGCTCCATCACGCCTGTCGTGGTCTGGTTACCCCAGCACGGTGATCAGGATGCGGGCAGTTCTGCGCTTGATGCGGGCCGCGAACCGTCTCCTGCTGAAATATTGGATCCGGCGCCGTATGGGCGCCTGGCGCCGCGCGAGGAGCCCGCTGCCACGTTTGCGGCAACTGCTCAGGCCGCTACGTATCCAGCGTACCAGGCCCTTGCCGGTCAGGGACAGGCGTTCAGCGGTGTACGGGTTCGAGTGCAGAGCGGATCGACAATACGGACACAGGATCTCACACCATCGGGCAACGGCTGGACCGGCACAATCAGTAACCTTCCGGTTGGAACCTATACGGTCTTCGTCGAAGGCATGGTTGGAGACCTTATCGATCACTACGCAGTGCGAACAGGCGTCGTGGTTGCGGCAGGCTCCAACACAGGTGTAACGGTCGAGGGTACCTCGTTCCGGCCCGGCACGGTTACCCCGCCAAGCCCCACGTCCGCAATGCAGGTCACACTTGGATTCTCCCAGGTACCGAATGCTGAAGGGTACCAGGCTCGGTGGAGCAAGAATTCTGATGCGACGGGGAAACCGTGGGTGGACGTGCAACCGCCCACCGCTACCATTGCGGTAAGTGACACCGGGACGTGGTACGCCCAGGTGCGGGCCACGCGCGCGGACCTCTCGGTGGAGAGCCGTCCTACCGATCCCGTGTCCTTCGAAATCCTCGGTGACCAGATACCAACGCAACTTGGCGCAGACTCTCTGGGGTTCGGTCAGGATGCGAGCGGAACGAGGCAGCAGATCAACATCGCTCCGGCCGACGACGTCGACTGGTTCGGCATAGTGTCGTGCCAGGCGGACTCGGTGCATGCGCAGGTCAGGATCGCAGGGCTCACTCCTCCCTCGAACCTCATCCCCATCCTGCAGATCAGATCGGCCGATACGCTTACGGTGTTGGCGGCAGACACGGCCGCCGCTGGACAGGACGCGGAAGTGCACCTGCGCCTTCCGGTGGACGGTCGTCACGAGTTGCGCGTGGCGGGAAACGCCGGCTCGACGGGACACTACGAGTTGGCTCTTGTCGTCGTAAACCGGCCAAACAATACCGGTTCTGCCTGTGCCTCGGGCACGGTGACCACCATTACGGTTGAGCAGCCGGCAACGCTGACATCGATCGGTGCGACGCAGCAGCTCCATGCGGTTGCCCGGAACGCAACCGATGACGAGATCCCGGGCAAGACGTTCACCTGGTCCAGCGCCGACACCACGATCGCCGTTGTGGACCCCGCCACCGGTGTCGTGACCGCGGTCAGGAACGGCGCGGTACAGATAACGGCAAGCACCGATGGCGTGAACGGTCATGCCACAGTTACCGTTGCACAGGTACCGACCGCGGTCACCATCAGTCCTCCTGAGGCAACGCTTGCCGGCGTTGGGGCCTCGGTACAGCTGACCGCTACCGCCCACGATTCGGGAGGAACCGCCGTTACCGGAATAACCTTCACCTGGACCACGAGTGACGAAACGATAGCTCAGGTATCTGACGCAGGTCTGGTGACGGCCCAGGGTCAGGGAGCCGTCACGATAAGCGCCTCTGCGGCCGGCGTGGTTGGAGACGCGTCGATTACGGTGCAGATCCCTGCCTCGATCCGGGTGCTGCCGGGCGGAGCGGGCGTATCCGGAATCGGCAACACGGTAACCTTCGATCTCCAGGCGCTGGATGAGGTGGGCCAGCCGATCGCAGACTACCCGCTGACCGCCGCGTGGAGCACGCTGAATCCGCACGTAGCCACGATAGACCCGGCGAGCGGCGTTGCCAGTGCCGTCCGCAACGGGCAGGTCGTGGTGCGCGCCGAGACCGAAGAACTTGGTGTGGGCCATGCGGTACTCACGGTATCGGTGACGCCGGCGTCGGTACCGAACGTGTTCGCGGCGGTGCCGACACCGGTGACCGGTGGCTCCGTGTACGGCATCTGGGGCGCACACCCAGACCGGGTAATTGCCTCGACGGCGTTTCTCACGGCCGACACGATCCTCGCATGGGACGGCACATCCTGGAGCGTTGACCGCAACGCCACCGGCTTCGGATTCACATGGAACACCTGGGGTTTCGGTGAGAACGATATCTACGTGACTGGGCGCGATGGGGGTTTCGCCGGCCGGTTGCAGCACTTCAACGGTACGTCCTGGACTCCCTTGGAGAACCCGGCAGCGGGACTCATACGTGATATCTGGGGTCCTGCTCCGGACGATATCTACATTGTCGGTGACTTCAACGGGATCCATCGGCGACGGGAAGGAGACTGGTCAACGGTCAACGCTCCGGGTGTTTTCCTGGGCGGCATCTGGGGATCGTCGGCGAATGACATCTGGGCAGTGGGCAGTAGTGGAACAGTGCGCCGCTATGACGGTGAGACATGGACCGGTACGACAAACACTGAAGGTGTGGCGACGATGCTGTGGGCGGTATGGGGATCCAGCAGTTCAGATGTCTGGATAGTCGGCGATGGCGGCTGGGTGCTGCACTGGAACGGCACGGCGTACGACATGGTGCAGCAGCTGGACCCGACGGTCGAGTTCGCATGGGTGTGGGGGACCGGCCCCGACAACGTGTACGCCCTGGGTGGCAGCCGCCTGTACCATTACGACGGCGTTTCGTGGAAGCGTGCGGGAGGAGTGGTCGATAACCCCTTGCGATCCGGGTGGGGTACTGCTGACGGTGATATCTGGATTGGTGTAGCCATCCAGGGCCTGGGCGTCTTCCGCGGACACTACGATGGTTCAGTCGTGGCTACCCCATCCGCTACCTCGGTGCGCGTCGGCTCTACGGTGGAGATCTCGGCGGAAGCATTTGACGGATTCTCCGATCCGCTCCCCGGGGCTGCGATAATCCGGTATTCCCTCGATCCGGCTATCGCGACGGTCAACCAGTCCGGACTGGTGACCGGGCTGGCGGAGGGAGAAGCACGCATCGTATCCCAGGCGCTTGGCGGAGCTGCGGATACCTCCTTCGTAACTGTGGTGCCGTCGATAACGGTGGGTGAGACAGAACCGTTGGCCTCGACTGTCAGCTGGAGTGCCGACTCGGTTCTGGCAACCGGTATAACGCTGACCGAGCAGACCGAGGTGACCCACCTGGGGATGCTTGCGAGAGATGCAGCGGGATCTGCCCGTCTTGCTCTCTACACGGACAGCGGCAATCTCCCGGCAGCATTCATTGCCCAGAGCAACCCGTTCACGATAGGGAGCGCGGGTACGTACGAGACAGCAATCGAGGGAGGTCCCGTCACCCTTGACCCGGGAGTCTACTGGATTGCGCACCACTACAACGCCAGTACTCCGAGTTGGTTCCAGATGAGCGCCGGCAATCCGGGCAGAAGGGTCTGCCACGGCGCTCGGGACTTCACCCTGGGCTTCCCGAATCCGTTCGGGACACCCACATGTGACCAGGAACCTGAGCGCATCAACTACTACCTGCGGGGGTGGCAGTTCTTCCCGAGCCTGAGTGAGGCCGTGTCGGTGACCATCTTCGAAGAGGAATCAGCAATGATCGGAGAAGCTTCCTACAACGACGAGAACGGACTTCGCCTCAGGTAGCATCCGGGGCACGTCACTTGGATCGGCTGTAATGAGAAGGGCGACCGATGCCTGCGCCGGTCGCCCTTATTCCTGTGTTCACGCCAGCTCACTTCAGCTTGCGCTGGCTGTGGCCCCCACCGGATACACGCTCACCTTGAGCCGCTTCTTGTCCTTGTGCTCGAACTTCACCACCCCGTCCGCCACCGCGAACAGCGTGTCGTCGGTGGCCCGACGCACGTTCTTTCCGGGATGGAACCTCGTTCCGCGCTGCCGCACGATGATGTTACCCGCCCGCGCGAACTGACCGCCAAACAGCTTGACGCCCAGATACTGCGGATTGGAATCCCGGCCGTTACGGCTGGAACCGACGCCTTTCTTGTGAGCCATACCGCTAACCCTTCACGTCCGTGATTTCGATCTCCGTATACCCCTGTCGGTGCCCCGTCTTGCGCCGGTAGTTCTTCCGCCGCTTGAACTTGAACACCGTGAGCTTCTCACCTCGGCCCTGCTTGACAATCTCTGCCGTCACCTTGGCCCCCTTTACCACGGGGGCACCCGTCTTGACCTTGTCGCCGCTCGACGACAGCAAAACCTCTTCAAACGTCACCTTGCTCCCGGGCTCGCCCGGTAGCGTGGGTACCTTGAGCTTGAGGCCCTTCTCGGCCCGGAACTGCTGGCCGGCGGCCTTGAAAATCGCGTAAGACATAGAGGATTAAGATAATCAGGGAAAAGGGAAAAGGGAAAGGGGAAAGGTACTGCTGTGTCGCGGCCCTCGGACCGCCGGGTCCTCCGCCCTGCTTTTCCCTTTTCCCTGTTCCCTTTTCTCTGTCTACGCCATCGCGTATTTCTCCGTCACATCCCTCCCTGCCGGCTGCGACACCAGGCGGAACTCGTCCACCTGGATCACCGGGTCGTCCCTGATCTCCAAATCCATCTTCGTGGCTTTCCTGAGTTCCTTCAGGAAATTGGGCTCCTGCTCCAGCAGGAAGAGCGCCACCTCCGGGTGCAGGCGGACCGTGAGCTGCCGCTCCTTCGAGTCGTGGGCCACCCGCTTGAGCGTCCGCTCGAGCCGGGCCACCACAACCTCCGGTTTGAAGACCCGGCCGGTGCCGTTGCAGGAGGGACAGGAGGTGGTCATGGACTGCCACAGTGACGGCCGCACCCGCTGCCGGGTCATCTCGACCAACCCCAGTTCGGACACCTGGAAGGCCCGGGTCCTGGCCCGATCACGCCCAAGATGGGTCCTGAGCTCGTGAAGCACCCGGTCCCGGTTGCCCTTCGAGTCCATGTCGATGAAGTCGATCACTATGATGCCACCGATGTCCCGGAGCCTCAGTTGCCGCGCTATCTCCCGCGCCGCCTCGGTGTTGGTCCTGAGAATTGTCTTCTCGGCGTCCTTCTTGCCCGTGTACCGCCCGGTGTTCACGTCAATCGAGACCAGCGCCTCGGTGGGTTCTATGATGACGTAACCTCCCGTGGGCAGATCCACCCGGCGGCGGGAAAGTGCTGCAATCTCCTGCTCGATCTCGAACTTGTCGAAGAGTGGCGTGCGATCCTGATACAGCTTCACCCGCTGCAGCAGCTCGGGATCGAACTGTTCCAGGTACTGACTGATCTCCACGTGCAGTTCCTTCGAGTCCACCCACAGCTGATCCACGCTCTCACTGAACAGGTCGCGAATGATTCCGCTCGTGAGCGACGCTTCCCGCTGCACCAACGCAGGCGCCCGAACGAAGTTGGCCTTGCGCTTGATCTTCTTCCACACGCCCAGCAAGGACTTCATCTCGCGCTTGAGTTCGTCTTCCGTGGCGTCTTCCGCAACCGTTCGGACTATCACTCCCCCCGAATCCTTCGGCAGAAGCTTGCTCACGGTCTGGCGCAGCCGAGCCCGTTCTTCGCGAGACTCGATCTTCCGGCTGACACCCACCTTGGAACCGTCCGGGAGGTACACCAGATACCGCCCCGGCAGGGATATCTGGGTGGTGACCCGTGAGCCCTTGGTACTGATGGGCTCCTTGGTCACTTGGACGAGCTTGGTCTCGCCCCGCTTGACGTGATCCTGGATGTTGGGTAAGGACCTGCGGGAACCACGACCGCCGTGACCGTTGGCCGGCGCGTCGTCGTCATCATCCTCATCGTCTTCATCGGGTTCAACCAGGTCGGAAGCGTGCAGAAAAGCGCTCTTGTCCAACCCTATGTCGACAAACGCTGCCTGGATCCCGGGCAGCACCGCCTCGACCTTACCCCGATATATGTTGCCGACCGTCCGCCTGAGCTCGGGACGGTCCACCAGCAGCTCGACCAGACGGTCGTCTTCCAGGATCGCTACTCGCGTTTCGCGGGCGCTCCCGGATATCAATATCTCGCGTTTCAACGATAGCCTCGGTATTCGGGACGGACAAACCGGCCCCGGAGCGCTCCTGATGCACACCGGCACGCACAGCGGACGACCCCGCAACGCGGACCGGCAGGCCATGGAGTGCCACGGGCACAGCCGCCAGTTCCCAGGAAGTGTAAATTGAAGACATGGAGTCAATCACCACGTAAGTATATGACATACGGTTACTTACGTCAATAGGATTTCACTCGATCAGGTCGCCCAGCAGTTCGCGCGCGATAACGATCCGTTGTATCTCGCTGGTCCCTTCCCCAATCTCGCAGACCTTGGCGTCCCGCATCATCCGCTCCACCGGATAGTCCGCGGTATAGCCGTACCCGCCGTGAAGCTGGACCGCCACCGTGGTGGCCCGCATGGCCAGTTCGGAAGCGTACAGTTTGGCCATGGCCGCCTCTTTCTTGTGAGGCCGGCCCTGCTGATAAAGCCAGGCCGCGTGATAGACCAGATGGCGGGCGGCCTGGATCCCGGTTGCCATGTCGGACAGCTGGAAATGCACACCCTGGAACGAAGCTATGGGTCGCTCGAATTGCTTGCGATCACTGGTATACGCGAGGCTTTCCTCCAGAGCCCCCTGGGCAATTCCCAGCGAAAGTGCTCCGATACCGATCCGCCCCGAGTCCAGAGTCTTGAGAAAATTCACGAATCCCTGCCCCACCTCACCCAGCACATTCTCCTTCGGCACCCGGGCGTCCTCGAACAGCAGTTCGCGAGTGTCGGACGCGCGCCAGCCCATCTTTTCTTCCTTCTTGCCTGCCTTGACGCCGGGCGTCCTGGGCAGGTCCGGTGCGTGTCCGATGCCGGCCTGCTTCGCCTCCTCGAGTTCCACCGTGTCCTTGGTGACGATGAACGACGTGATCCCCTGATTGCGCTTCTTCGGCTTCGGATCAGTCCGGGCCGTAACCACGAAGATCTCACCCACTCCCGCATGGGTGATGAAGATCTTCGACCCCCGCAGCACGTAGTGATCCGACTTCTCCTCTGCCACGGTCTGGGTACCGCCGGCGTCCGAACCCGCACCGGTCTCCGTCAGACCGAAACCACCCAGAACCCGACCGGAAGCGAGCAGCGGAACATACGTCTTGCGCTGCTCATCATTGCCGAAATGAACTATTGGCGATGTGCCGAGGGTGGTGTGGGCTGAGACGGTAATCGCGTGGCTCGCGTCCACGCGGGCCAGTTCCTCGATGATGATGATGTACGAGAGATAGTCGAGCCCGGCTCCGCCAAGCTCCTCAGGCCACGGAGCACCGAGCAGGCCGAGTTCTCCCATCTGCTTCACGGTCGCCCAGGGAAACCGCTGCTCGCGGTCGATGTCGCGCGCTATGGGTTTGATCTCGCGTTCGGCGAACTCGCGGACCATGGCACGGACCTGCCCGTGCTCCTCGGTGAGATAGGGGAGTTCAATCATGCGTTCGAATATAAGGTACGAATGTCCGTTGGTTGCCCGTCAGCGCAGTCCGACGGGCGGGCCGAGCACCTCGCGCCACACGATGGCCTGCCGGATCTGATCCCTGTCCAGATCAAGGGTGAGCCCAGGACCGCGACGACGGATTACCCGTGGCGGAGCGTGCGTCTCCGCCAGCCGCTCGTGGAAAATCCGGTGACGCTCTTCATCGTCTATCTCGGTTTCCTCCAGCGAAATGATCGGCCGTTCGTAGATGGGTTCCGGCAGCGGCTCCGGCTCGGCTCTGTGCCTCAGCAGGCGATCGAGCTCCTCCGCGAGGCTCCCCAGATCCGGTCCGATCGTGGGTATCGGCTCGGGACGAGGCTCGGGAGCCGGTACGGGACGCCGTGGCGGTTCCGCTCGCTGCTGCGTGGTTGGCTGCGGCACCCGTGATCGTGGTGCCCGTCGCTGAGGAGCCTGGCGCCCAGCCCGCCCGGGCTCCGGCTGGCGTGGGGGCGGCATGCCCTCCATTTCCTCCTCTTCGATCGGCGGACGTTTCTTCTTCCCGAACAGGCCGAAGAGGATGATGGCCAGGATGATGAGCAGCTCTATCAGGCCGCCGTTCACTTAATTACCCTGCTTCTCCGGCCGGTCACCACCTCCACGGGCGATACTGTTCCGCATCTCCGTATCACTCTCTACGTTCCGGTAGCGCACGTAGTCCATGATGCCCATGTTCCCGGCCCGGAAAGCCTCGGCCATTGCCAGCGGCACCTGCGCCTCAGCCTCGACCACCCGTGCCCTCATCTCCTGCACCCGGGCCTTCATCTCCTGCTCATGCGCCACCGCCATGGCGCGCCGCTCCTCGGCCTTGGCCTGAGCGATCCGCTTGTCGGCTTCGGCTTGGTCGGTCTGAAGCTCGGCGCCGATGTTCTTGCCCACGTCCACGTCGGCGATATCGATCGACAGGATCTCGTACGCGGTGCCGCTGTCCAGTCCCTTGCCCAGCACAGTCTTCGAGATGTTGTCAGGGTTCTCGAGCACCGCCTTGTGCGACGCCGCTGAGCCGATGGTGGAAACAATTCCTTCACCCACTCGCGCGAGAATCGTCTCTTCACCTGCACCACCCACCAGCCGGTTGATGTTGGCCCGGACCGTGACGCGCGCCAGCGCTATCAGCTGAATGCCGTCCTTGGCCATGGCCGCCACCTTGGGCGTCTGAATGACCTTGGGGTTCACCGAGACCTGTACCGCTTCCAGCACATCACGTCCGGCGAGGTCGATAGCCGCAGCCCGGTTGAAGGGCAGCTCGATCCCGGCCTTGTCTGCCGAGATCAGCGCCCGGACCACGCGGTCAACGTTACCGCCAGCGAGGAAATGCGCTTCCAGCGGATCCGTGCTCAGGTCCAGGCCCGCCTTGCGCGCGCTGATGAGCGGCAGGACCACCGCCGATGGATTGACTCCCCGGAGCCGCATGCCCACCAGGTTGATGAGCCCGACGTACACGCCGGCCGCCAGGGACTTTATCCAGAGCCCTATCGGTACGAAGCTCAGGAAAATCGTGATGAAGAAGAATACGGCTACTACAATGCCGATGATGACCCAGGGTCCGAGGTCTGCGAATACGTCCATGAGTTGGTCTCCTTAGACTCGTATCAGCCGTCCACCGGCAGGACGACGTGGCGGTAGCCTTCCGACCTTATGATTCTGAGGCGCGTTCCCCGTTCCACAAACCCCGCCTCGCATACCACGTCGAGGCGTTCTGTGCCCAGGGCCATGACTCCCGTGGGCCTCAGGTCCGTCAGTGCAACGCCTTCCTGACCCACCAGTTCCGGCCGGTGTGGCGCCGAAATGTACCCCCCCGCACGATCGACTCCCATGCGCAACAGTATACCTCTCCATCGGTCGCTGCTCGGGAGCCGACGCACCAGCGAGTAGGTGGTGGCAACTATGATGAGAGTTGACATCATCATGATGCCGCCCGCCCGTGCAATATCGTTCCAGGTAGGCAGACTCCCGATGAGCGACATGAAGATGGCCGCACCGATCGACATTATGGCCACTACGCCGGCAAGCCCGAACCCGGGCACGACGAATACCTCTATGGCAAGCGCCACCATCCCCACACCGAGAAGGATCAGCACCTCATAGCCCGCGAGCCCGATCAACAGATGACTTCCGAAGAACGCGCCGAGCGAGATGAGACCCACGGCTCCGGCAATACCGAACGACGGGGTCTTGATCTCGATCATGAGCCCCAGTACGCCGAGTGAGAGCAGAATGGGCGCCACCAGCGGATGCGACAGGAAGCGGACAATCGCTTCGGCCCAGTTGGGACCCGGGTGTACCACCTCGGCGCGCGCGAGATCCAACCGGATCATGAGGTCGCTCCAGTGCTCCACCACTGCCGTCGAGAATCCGATATCCACCGCTTCCGAGGCAGTCAGCGTAAGCAGGCTGCCCTGCTCACTGATCCCCTCAACCGCGATCTCTTCATCGACCATGGCCATGGCAATCCGGGGATCGATGCCCCGGCGTTCCGCCAGGGCACGGAACTCGGCCCGCATGGCGCTTACGATCTTCTCGGGGGCTTTCTCACCGGTCCCGCCAACGGGCGTAGCCGCACCGATGGATGACCCCGGCACCATGAAGATAGAGTCCGCCGCGAGGGCGATCATCGCGCCCGCACTCCACGCATGTGTATTTACGTATGCGTAAACCGGAACATCACTCTCGATAATGGCCTTGACGATTCGCTGCGCGGCATCCACCCGCCCGCCGGGCGTGTCGAGGTCCAGGATCACCGCCTGTGCGCCCGCATCCCGGGCCTCCGCCAGAGCGCGCGCGACAAACGGAGCCAGACCCAACTCGATAGTGCCCGTGACGGGCACCCGGTACACGGGGCCGTTCTGGGCCGGAAGCACCCCTGTTCCGGAAAGGAACAGGGTACATGCGATTACGATGGTGCGGCGCATGCCCGTAAGCTACGGAGCGGGACAGGCTGGGGGAAGTCGGCAACGGTCGCATCCCGCGCACCTCTCAAGGCGCTCTCCCAGGTACGCCAACAGATGCTTTCTGCGGCATACGCGCCCCATGACGTAACGGCGCATGGTCTCCACCCCTGGGGCACCACCGGGCCCCCGCCCTCCCAAGCGCGCGGTGAGCAACAGGTCGCGCGGGAGCCACAGCAATTCACAGCGGGCCGGCTTGCCATCCCGGCCGGCCCGGCCGGCTTCCTGGTAATACGCCTCCGGACGGGACGGGACTCCGAGGTGCAATACCAACCGCACGTCAGGCTTGTCGATCCCCATGCCGAACGCGTTGGTAGCCACCATCACCCGGACCCGGCCATCAAGGAACCGGACAAGCAGGCCGCGGCGCGCGGCCGCTGGAAGGGCCGCGTGGTACGGCGCCGCCGCGAACCCCCAACGACGGAGCGCCATGGCGACACCGTCGGCCCGGTTCCGGGTGGGTACGTATACCACTGCCGTACCTCCCGCAGCTGCCAGCATGCGGGCCGCGTGGCGCGCGCGCTCCACGTCGTTCGCGAACTTCCGGACACCGAACCAGAGATTGGGCCGATCGAATGACTGAAGGATGCGCACGGGATCGGTGAGACCAAGTACCCTTACAATGTCCTCGCGCGTGGCAGGCGTAGCGGTGGCGGTGACGGCGGTTGTTGGAGGGCTGCCAAGCGCCTCGCGGTGTCGCCCCAGGGCGCGGTAGTGAGGACGGAAGTCGTGACCCCATTCGCTTATGCAGTGCGCCTCATCCACCGCCAGCCGAACGCACTTGAGCCGGGTTACTGCGGACATCCGCTCCATGCGCTCCGGCGCGATGTACAGCAGCTTGATTCTTCCCCCCAACACCGCCTCACGTACCGCCAATTGCATTTCCGGTTTCTGGGTACTGCTGAGATATGCGGCGGCCACACCGCGGGAACGCAACGCGGCCACCTGGTCCTGCATCAGGGATATCAAGGGGGAAACGACCAGCGTCATTCCGTTTTGCAGCAGAGCGGGCACCTGGAAACAGAGTGACTTCCCACCTCCGGTGGGAAGCAGCGCAAGGCAGTCGCGCCCACGGAGCGCAGCCAGGACAGCCCTGCGCTGCGGGAACCGGAAGTCCGGATAGCCCCAGACCTCCTTCAATACCGCGCGGGCGTCGTCGAGTGTGGGAGTGGCGACCTGCATCGTGCCTCAACCATGCAGGCCCAACCATCCGGATGCCTAACCGTTTTTATGCGGGGAGGTACTTCATAACGCGGACCTGCCGACCCTGCCTACACCTTCCGGAGGAACTGTTCGACCGCGGCCCGGAAATCAGGCGTACTCCTCGAGAGCGCGTTGACCTGCGCACCCAGCCGGATTCCCTCAGCGAACGTACGCTCGTCCAGCTCGTATAGCTGGCGCTTAGTCAGCGCGAGGGCAGTCGCCGACGCCGACGCCAGCCCGATTAGCACATCCTGAACGGCGCCTTCAAACCCATCTGCCGGCAGCACTCGCGACACGATTCCAGCTTCACGGGCCTCAGCGGCGCGCATGACCCGTCCGGTGGCTACAAGATCGAACGCCACCTTCTCGCCAGTGCACCGTACGAGCATGGCCATGACCATGGCCGGCACGAATCCGCGCCGGATCTCCGGATAACCGAACTCGGCCTCCGCGTGGGCAAGAACGATGTCGCATGCGGTAGCCAGCCCGCAACCACCTGCCAGGGCCCTTCCCTGCACCACTGCCACCACAGGCCTCGGCAGGCCACGCAACTTGAGGAACACCTCGCCCAGCCTGAGAGCGCTCCGTGCATTCTCTTCGGCCGAACGGTCGGCGGAAGCAAGCAGCTCGGACAGGTCGGCGCCGGCACAGAAGTCCTTTCCGGCGCCGCGAAGGCACACGATTCTCACTCCTGCATCGAGTTCCGCTCGATCCAGTTCGCTGTGGAGATCCTCAATCGTTACCGAATCCATGGCATTACGCTTCGCAGGCCGGTTCAGCGTAAGGGTGAGCACGCCATCCTTGAGATCCGACAGCAGGACGTCAGCCGACACGCAGACCTCGGGGAACCCGAATCTCCATGCGGAGCAGCGCGGTCGAGAAAACCTTCCCCTGCGCGTCCGTCTTGAGCGACAGAGTGCCGCCGCCTCCGAGCGCCCCATGCAGCAGGAAGTTCAACGCATGCAGGTTGGGCAATTCGAACCGCTCCACACGCCCCTTGATCATTCCTCTGAAATGGCGAGCCACCCGAGTGGCAGTGACTTCCTTCTTCAATATCTCGTAGAACTCGGGT
>CAZTIV010000027.1:31043-35112 GCA_964613905.1 uncultured Gemmatimonadaceae bacterium
ACCTCGGACCGCGGTATGAGCGCTGGCCAGAATGCAACGATCTCTTCCACCTTGGGTCGGCCACCGGCGAATCCGGTAACCGATGGAGGACCGTTCAGAATCAGTGGTGCGATCTCGCGCGTGAATCGTTCTACCGGTGCCCGTCCCCTTGCCCGGACTCCGATTCGTAACTGGACCTCCGGGATCTCCGGATGGGGCGGCCCCGCCAACCTGCCATGCGTAGCGTCCACCCCTACGAACTCGGTCAACACCTCTTCAAACTCGAGACCCAGATCCTTCAGGCGAGCCCTGAGAATACGGTCAGCCCGTCGAGCCTTCGGGTAGGCATCCGGCCAGGCGTAGACCAATGTTCCCACCGCCTTGTATCCGTAGAAATATGCGATCGACACCTTGAGCTGTTCCGGCGCAGGACCGCCGCGGACTCCGGATACGGCCACACGGTCACGGCCCGCCGGTTTCAGACGGATCGTCGTGAAGTCCGCGACTACGTCCGGAGTGATGTAATGCCGGGGGTCACCCATCTCATAGACCAATTGCTCGGTCACCGTGGCCACGGATATGCGACCTCCCGAGCCGGGGTGCTTGAGGACTGCGAAGGTTCCGTCCGGCTGAGCCTCGATAATCGGGTATCCGGGGTCTTCGAGCCGGGGAATCCGCTCCCAATCGAGGAGACAGTTCCCGCCCGAGCACTGAGCGCCGCATTCGATAATGTGGCCGGCCACGGTTCCCGCGGCGAGCAGATCCCACGCATCGGGCCGCCAACCGAACTCATGAATCATTGGAGCCAGAGTCAGTCCCGTGTCTGTCACGCGGCCGGTGATGACGATCTGCGCTCCCTTGCCGAGCGCTTCGACGACCGGAGCCGCACCCAGGTACACGTTGGCCGAGAGAACCCTGTCACGAACCGCAGCGAGCGGTTCGCCAGTGTCCATGTTGGCCAGGTGATGCCCCCTGGCCAACATCTCATCCAGTCGCTCGAGAATGTCGTCTCCCGAAACCACCCCCACTCTGACCTTGTCGCCGAGGCCCTGCTCGCGCGCCGCGTCGAGTACCGCTTCCGCGCAGCCCCCTGGGTTCACGCCCCCGGCATTGGCCGTAACACGCACGTTCCGTTTGACGAGATCAGGAAGCAGGTCGCTCATCAGCGGTACGAAGTCTGTCGCGTAGCCTCGGCTCGGATCACGCGAGCGCTGTTTCTGCATGATGGACATGGTTACTTCGGCCAGGTAATCCATCATGAGGTAGTCGATGGGACCGCCGCGCACCTGCCTCCCCGGCGCTTCCAGCCAGTCACCCCAGAACCCCTGCCCCGACGCGATTCGTATGGATCGCACGGTCATGGTGCTGTGGGTCCGGGAACGTGTCTCAATGAGGCAGATCCTTCGTGAGAGGCACGGACCGCGATCCGGGACCGGAACCCGGCGGGAACCGGCAGTTGCCGCGGGTCATCGAATGTCACGGGCCGCGCCGCAAATCCGGACAATGACATCGTCCTGACCTCCTCGGGAATCGCGGCCGCGACGGCGGAGTCCGGCACAAAAACGATGCGCACCTCCGCACGCCAACTGTGATCGCCATCTTCGCGTGCGAATCCCGGGAACAACTCGACATCCAGGCGCTCGTAGGCAGCCTGCGGGAGCGAAAGCGTCAACCTTCCGAAAGCGTAGTTCAGTGGATTATTCCCCAACATCCGTCCCTCTGCGTCGAATACACTGACCCCGAAGTCAGTGAAGCGCGGCCAGAGGATCCGGTCCATTTCAACATCTACTACCATTTCGGCTGCCCAAAACGGCACCTGTACGGGGATCAGGACCGGGGCATCCGTGTCTCCCCCAGCCTGCATCCGCCGCTCAGCTCCTGCGAAACTGGCCCGCACGGTTACGTCACGCCGCGAAGCGGTCCGGTTTACAACTGCAATTTCGGATCCGACGCCAACCCCAACCGCCACCGGCGGGAGGCGAGCGGAGAGACGGTAATGGACGTCGGTCAGTGGTGGAGCCACAACAACAGCCTCGTAAACCCCGGGGACGATGTCTTCTGCAGCAATCTCAATCTGCGCCGTCTCCGGGTCTTCGCCGCCGACGCCGATGCTTGCGGTACCACGGTGCGGCTGACCGTTCGGTTCGAACAGATAGAGAGTCGCCGCATCCCACGCATTCTCTACTGAAAACGTCACCGTGAGCCCACCCGCCCTTTCAGGCACCGTGAAGAAGTATCGAGCCACCGCTCCTCGACCAACCGTGCGCCGGTCGCTGAAGGGCTCGTCGAGCGGCCTGGGGACAACAACGGTGTTGGTGAGCCCGAACACGGCTCCGGCTATCGTGTCGCCCGCTGCGCGGCCCCACACGGTACCGACGTACACACCGGGCTCCCTGATTTGCCGGGCGTCATACCTCAGAGTAACGACGGCCGGACCTCCACGGAAATCGACGCTGCTTGGCGCTCTCAGCCACGCAGCATCTGACCGCAGAAGCACCACCGCAGCCGGTTGTCCTCCGACCGGTTGTATTTCGAACCGTTGGAGCGTGTCGCCCGCGCCAGACAGACCGGAGCGCCGGTATGCACCCGAGGCGCGCGACGTGTTGCCGCCATCCGGCAGGGCTCGAATCCGGTACCGGCCCGCCTGATGCGATGCCCGCAACCATCGGAGAGCCTCCACGGCGTCCGGGACCCCCGTCCCCTGGTCAATCGTCGAGGCACCGGCAACCGGCCGCGCCGTAGCCATCAAGGCCCGTTTGAGTTCCGCGGCGCGTGCGGGAGGACGCGCCTCCCGCAGGAGGGCAGACTGCAGCAACGCCGCCAGTCCGCTTGCCTGAGGCGCCGACATGCTGGTTCCACCCGAGACTTCGTGTCCTGTGTGCCAGGGAGGCACGTTCGAAAACGCCACTCCCGGCGTACAGAGGTCCGGCTTCTGCGATTCTCCCCCGCGGCTGCTCCACCACCCGAGCACATCCACTGGAGGGGGCTGTCCCGGCATTGGAGGGCTGGCATACACACCCGGGAACAACGCACAGGCGGTAAGCGCGAAATCCGCGGAACCGGGAAACCCTACTGTGGACAGTCCGGGACCGTCGTTGCCCGCGCTGATCACAAACAGAACGTCGGGACGTCGCTGAGCGAAATCGTCGATAATCGAGTCTATCGCAGCCGCGCCAACCTCCTCGTTCCCCACACCAAAGCTCAGATTCAGCACCAATGGCATCGAACGCTGGGCAGCGTAATCGGCCGCGTACTCCATTGCCCGCACCATGCTTCCCGTAACGGAGATGCCACCACGGGCATTGTTGGAGATCTTGAGCCCCAGGAGCTGCACACCCGGGGCCACTCCGTCAAACCCTGCCACGCCGAACATGTCGTGCCCCGCAGCGATACCGGCAACGTGCGTTCCGTGTCCCGAGTTGTCGAAGAAGAGATCAAGCCGCGGCGCGCCGTCTACCTCACCGAAGTTGGCCGCGATCGTCAGCGGACCCCAGGCGAACGTTTCCCTCGCAACCGAATAGTCCCTGACAGGCCGTTCGTTGGCCAGAGATCCGTCGCTGTCGGTGTCGGTCATCAGGAACCAGCCGTCACTTGCCCGAGCTACCACGATGGGGAAAAGACCTTCGTCGGTTCCATCTCCGTCGACGTCCGATGCGGGCGGCTCGCCGAGCGGACGCTCCCGGAACACGCCGCCGTAGTACGGTGGCCCGGCAAGCCTGGTCAGCCGTCCCATTCCGGCCACTACGATGCCTTCCACTTCCACCCGGTCGTCCACCGGTGCCGGAAGCCGGCTCAGCCTTACATGGCCTTCGCCCGAAAAGTCCCGGAGATCGAGCAGCTTCGGCGCTCCGGTCGTGGTCTGTTCGAGCCCGGGAACTCCGGCATCGATCCCGCTGTCGAGAATCCCTATCAGTACACCCCGACCGTCGGACTCCGGTTGCGCAGAGAGAAACCGGTCCACTCCCGTGCTTCTCAAGGGCATCAGCCCCGCAAGCATTGCGACCGCGGGCGGGAGCAGCGGCTCGCCGGTGACGGTCGGCGCCTCCCTGCGCAGCGCTGGCGCCGGTTGCGCGGTGGGCGTCGGCCCGGT
>CAZTIV010000028.1:0-12677 GCA_964613905.1 uncultured Gemmatimonadaceae bacterium
TGGTTCCGCATTGCCCGGCTGACCCGCTTCGAGGGCGCGGCGCCCGAACCTGAGGGCGCATCCCGCAGCCCCTCGACTGGCTCCGCCCAGAACCGACGGCGCACGCTGGCGTCGGAGCAGGCTCTCAAAGACAGCCAACGCGTCCTCGCACCTGCCGGCTCGAACGAGCGCCGATCCGTAAACGTACATGAGGGAATCCTGCTGCCGGGCATCCGGCGAATAAGCAGCGGCAAGGGGAAGGACCGCCAGTGCGTCCATGGTGGACGGCGCATCGCCCAGCGCAGCGGCGAGGCGCGGCCCCAGTCCGGCCGCAAGGCCAAGCACTTCGAGTCCGGCCAGCTCCGCGATAGCCGCGTTCAGCGGTTCGATATCGTTGTCGGCCGCCGCGGCCCTGGCCGTCCGGAGAAGGCCGTCAGCCGCCTCCGGCACCCGGTCCCGGGACTCCCCTGCCAGCGCCGCATACTCTTCCACCGCCGCACGGTAATCGCGCGCGCCCAGCGCTGAAGCGGCGGCCTTGCTCCTGAGCCGCGTGGATGTACCCTGCCTCAACGCCAACCGGTACTCCACCAGCGCGTCCCCGTAGCTCCCGGAAACGTACGCACGGTCCCCCAGCCGCTCGTGGTCTGCCGCAGTCCCCGTGCAGCCCCCGAGCACGACCGCCGCCAACACAACTTCAACCCTACGAATCATCCACTGCCCGGTCGAGCATCGAGAGATAAGCGCGGAGCCTCGCATCCTCCGGGTGCTCTGACGCCGCCTCCCGCCAGACCCGCCGCGCGCTCCCTGCATCCCCCGACAGGTACGCCGCGAGCCCGAGTGCCGCCTTGGTTTCCGCCGATCCGGGCCTGGCCGAGAGCACCTCGGCAAAGGCTTCCTGCGCTTCAAGAGCACGACCTGAATCCAGAAGCAGCCGCCCCAGCCGGTACCGCAGATCCTGAAACCTTGGCCCCAACTGCAGCGCCTTTTGATATTCGTCTATGGCGCGCTTGAGCGCGCCTACGCTCGCATAGGCTTCGCCCACCTCGGCGTGCAGGTTGGCGAGCTTGGCGGCGTGGTGCTGAGGCAGGCCGTCCTGCTCACCCGCATTTGCCTGTGACGCCATCCGGAAGGCCTCGTCTGCTTCTTCGCTCCGACCAAGTTCATTCAGTACGATCGCCCGGTGGACCAGAGCCTCCGCATAACGGGGGTTCAGCCGGAGCGCTTCGTCCAGCGCCGCCATCGACCGTGCCGGCTGACCCACCAGTTGGTAACAAACGCCGAGCAACTGATGTGCGTCCGCAAACGCCTTGCCGCCCGCGATCAACTCCTCGAGGATATGTATGGCCCCGAAGTAGTCATGCAGCCCGAATCGCTCTCTGGCGTTGTCCATCAGGTGCGCGGTGGTAAGATCCAGGGCCTCTCTGCTCACTTCGCAATTTCCCCGCGGAAATACTCGATGGTCGTCAGCAATCCCTCTTCCAGGGGCACTCTCGGCTCCCAACCCAGTTCCTCCCGGGCACGAGAGATATCCGGACGGCGCTGGCGCGGATCGTCGGTTGGCAACGGCTCACGCACTACGGGACCCGGCGCACCGGTGAGCTTCAGTACCAGGTCGGCCAGTTCCGATACGGTGAACTCGCCCGGATTACCGATGTTGACCGGTTCCGCCCCTCCTCGCTCGAACAAGCGGACGATTCCCTCGATCAGATCGTCCACGTAACAGAACGAGCGCGTTTGCGAACCGTCGCCGTACACCGTGAGCGGCTTCCCGGAAAGGGCCTGCACAATGAAGTTCGACACTACGCGGCCGTCGTTGGGGCGCATACGCGGGCCATAAGTATTGAAGATGCGAACTATACGCGTATCCAGACCGTGGTACCTGTGATAGGCCATGGTCATAGCCTCCGCAAACCGCTTGGCTTCGTCATAAACCCCGCGCGGTCCTATGGGGTTCACATGCCCCCAGTAGCTCTCCGGTTGCGGATGTACCTGCGGATCGCCATACACCTCCGATGTGCTGGCAAGCAGGAACCGCGCTCCCTTTGCCAGGGCAAGACCCAGTGAATTGTGGGTGCCCAGCGAACCCACCTTGAGCGTCTGGATGGGCAGCTGGAGGTAGTCTATGGGGCTCGCCGGCGACGCAAAGTGGAAAATCCCGTCCACCGGACCGTCCACCCGCATGTACGTGCTCACATCGTGCCTGACGAACCGGAACTTCGTGTGTTTCTCCAGGTGTGCGAGGTTGGCAGCGTTACCGGTGAGGAGCGTATCCATCCCCATCACCTCATGGCCGTCCGCCAGCAATCGGTCGGTGAGGTGCGAACCGAGGAAACCCGCGGCTCCGGTGACCAGTATTCTCACGCCATCACCTCGCCCCGCCCTATCCCCACGTAGCGGAATCCCAGCGAACGCATCCGCACCGGGTCGTAGAGATTCCTGCCGTCAACGATGTTCGGATGTTTCATCAACTCCTTGATCCGGCGGAAGTCCGGATTACGGAACTCCAGCCACTCGGTGACAATGACCAGCACATCGGCGCCGGGCAGTACGTCGTACGCCCGTTCGCCGTAGGCCACCCTGTCGCCGAACAGCAGACGAGCGTGGCGTTCGGCCTGGGGGTCGTGAGCCTTCACCGCGGCTCCCGCCCCGAGCAGATCCTGGATCAGATCTATGGCGGGGCTCTCTCTCATGTCGTCTGTCTCAGCCTTGAACGCGAGACCCCATACCGCAACGGTGGCTCCCTTCAGTTTTCCGTCAAGCACACCGGATACCTTCTGGAACAGCCGCCGCTTCTGGCGGGCGTTCACATCTTCCACGGCCTTGATAACATCCAGCGATACGCCGTGCTCGTCACCGGTCCGCAGCAGGGCCTTCACATCCTTGGGAAAACACGACCCGCCGTACCCGGGGCCCGGGAAAAGAAACGCCTGGCCGATGCGCGCGTCGCTGCCGATCCCCTTCCGCACCAGTGTCACGTCCGCCCCAACACGCTCGCACAACTCGGCAATCTGGTTCATGAACGAAATCCGGGTGGCCAGCATTGCGTTGGCTGCGTACTTCGTCATCTCGGCCGATGGAATATCCATGAACAGCAGCGGATTGCCCGTGCGGACGAACGGCGCGTACAGCTCCGTGAGCACCTCGGCCGCCTCCTGTGAATCCACACCCACCACCACCCGGTCCGGCTTCATGAAATCGTCAACGGCGGCTCCCTCTTTCAGGAACTCCGGATTGGAGCAGACGTGGAACTTCTCCTTTGTCACCCCGGCGATCGTTTCCCGGACCCGACCGGCGGTACCGACGGGCACCGTGCTCTTGGTGATCACCACCTTGGGCCGGTTCATGTGTTCGCCGATGGTGCGCGCCACCTCCAGCACGTGCTGGAGGTCGGCCGAACCGTCCTCGTCCGGCGGCGTACCAACCGCAATGCAGACGACGTCCGATGCCTCGACGGCTGCACCCACGTCCGTGGTGAACGTGAGCCTCCCTTCCTGCTGATTCCGCACCACCAGGGGCTCCAGTCCCGGTTCGTAGATGGGCAGCTTGTTCTGCCTGAGACGCGCGATCTTGTCGGCATCGACGTCCGCGCACATTACGTCGTTGCCGGTTTCAGCCAGACATGCACCCACCACCAGCCCGACATACCCGGTTCCGATTACCGCAACTTTCACTTGTTCAGCCTCCTCAGGGCGTTGCGCGTATCCACCACGTGAACTGCCCGTTGTCTTATGAGTCCGTAGTCCAGGCTCTTGTGATCGGTGGCTATCACGACGCAGTCCGCCCCCGCCAGTGATTCCGCGGTGAGCGGGACGGAAGAGAGCGTAGCGTGATCTTCCCGGATCTCCGGAACGTACGGATCGTGGTAGCTCACCTCGGCACCCTGCTGCTGGAGCAGGTGGATGATGTCCAGCGCCGGGCTCTCCCTCACGTCGTCTATGTCCGGCTTGTACGCCACCCCGATCACCAGCACCTTCGACCCCCGCACCGCCTTGGCATCCCGGTTCAGCGTTTCCGTCACCTTGCGCACCCAGAAATGCGGCATCTCCGAGTTCACTTCACCGGCCACCTCGATGAACCGCGTCTTGTAGTTGAGGCCGCGCATCTTCCAGGCGAGGTAGTGGGGATCGATGGGTATGCAGTGCCCGCCCAGCCCCGGGCCCGGAGTGAACTTCATGAACCCGAACGGTTTTGTTGCCGCTGCGTCGATGACCTCCCAGACGTCCACGCCGAGCTTTTCGCACACGATGGCCATCTCGTTGGCAAGTCCGATGTTCACACTCCGGAAAGTATTCTCCAGGAGTTTCACCAGTTCTGCCGCCTCCGGCGACGAAACCGGAACGAGCCGGTCAAACACCGGCTCGTACAGCGCCAGCACCACCCGGTTGCACGCCGGCGTAAGCCCGCCCATCACCTTGGGAGTGTTCCGGGTGTGCCACGTGGGATTGCCCGGGTCCACCCGCTCGGGACTGAACGCCAGGAAAACATCCTGCCCGATCCTGAGCCCGCCGGCCTCGATCCGCGGCTGCAGCAGTTCGCGAGTGGTGCCCGGGTACGTGGTGCTCTCGAGTATCACCACCTGCCCGGCGCGTACCGACCGAGCCGTGGCATCCGCCGCGGCCATGACGTACGAGACGTCAGGATCCTTGGTCTTGGACAACGGCGTGGGGACGCAAATGGAGATCACGTCCACTTCCCCGAGCTTCGTCAGATCCGTGGTAGCGGTGATGCGTCCCTCGCGCACCAGCGGCTCGAGCCGGTCCGACGGCACGTCCTGTACGTGTGAGCGCCCGGCGTTGATCGTCTCCACCACGTCTGCCTTGACGTCGAAGCCAACCACCCCGTATCCCGCCTGGGCCACCTCCACCGCCAGCGGAAGCCCTACATAGCCGAGTCCCACGACTCCGAATACGGCGGTACGATCCTCGGCCTTCTTCAGAATATCCTGTTCAGCGGTCACCCTCGTGCGTGCACTTTCCCGGGCCCTCCGGCCCGCGTTGAGGTCAATGCCTGCACGGCGCCACGGGCATCCATTGACCGTTGTGCCGCCTCAAGCACACGAAGCACCTCCACTCCGTCCCTGGCATCCGATTTCGGGGCGACCGACCCGCGCACCACATCCACGAAATGCGCCAGTTCCGCCGCCAGAGGTTCGACTGTCGGTATACGCGGCAGAAAGATGTCGCCCTCTCTGAGCGCCAGGCTCTCTCCGTACGACCCGTACTCCGGCGGCCGGCTCACACCCTTGTCGTAGACCTTGAGCTTCTCGCGCGGCTGCATGTCGTCGAACACCACCATCCGCTGCGATCCCACAACCGTGAGCCGCCGCTCTTTGTGAGGATCCAGCCACGAAAGCTGTACGTGCGCCATCACCCCGGACTCGAACTCCATGACCAGAAAGACCACGTCCTCGATACCGGGCTGGAGATAGCTCTTGCCGTGCGCCGACACCCAGGCCGGCTTCTCGCCGAGCAGGTGAAGAGCCACTGAAATATCGTGCGGCCCGAAACTCCACAGCGCGCTCTCGTCCGGCCGCACCTGGCCCAGGTTTACCCGCTGGCTGTACAGATAGAACGGCGTGCCAAGCTCACCCGCTTTGAGCATTGCGCTCAGCCGCTCGATGGCCGGATGGAAGAGCAGCAGATGTCCCACCATCACGGGCACACCCCGGTCCTCGCCCAGCTCCGCCACCCGCTCGCCATCCGCCACCGAGAGCGCAAACGGTTTCTCCACCAGCACCGGAAGGCCTCGACGTATGGCGGCCTCGGCCAGCGTGGCGTGCGTCGCCGCCGGCGTGGCCACCACCACCGCGTCGGCCTGCGCCATGGCTTCTTCAGCCCGTTGAGTCACCAGCACCCCGGGATACCGCGAGCGAACCTGCTCCCTGCGGCCGGCGTCGATGTCGCACACCGCGGTGAGTTCAGCCGAAGGGAGCGACGCCGCCACCCGCACATGGTTCCGGCCCCACGGGCCCGCTCCGATAACCGCCAGACGCACCCGGCTCATGCCGTGAAGTCCCTCACCGCCGTCACCACCGCCTCCCGCTGCCACTCCGTGAGTTCCGGATACACCGGCAGCGACAGTACCTCTCCGGCGGCACGCTCGGACTCCGGGAAGCTGCCCTCACGATACCCGAGCGATGCGAAGCACGGCTGGAGATGCAGCGGCACCGGGTAATAGACCGCGCACCCGATGCCCTTCCCGCGCAGAAACTCCGCCAACGAATCGCGCTGCAACGACCTGATCGTGTACTGGTGATAAACATGTTCGTTGTCTGGATCGACCGACGGTGCCGCGACACCTTCGGTTCCCGCAAACGCCCCGTCATAGAAGGCCGCATGCTCCCTCCGGGCCGCGTTCCAGCGGTCCAGATGAGGGAGCTTCGCCAGCAACACCGCAGCCTGCAGCGTGTCCAGCCGGCTGTTCGTGCCCACCTCCTCATGGTAATACTGCTTCGCACCACCGTGAGTCCTGAGCTTCCGCAGCCTCTCGGCCAGGCGATCGTCCTGAGTGGTCATCATGCCACCATCACCCCACCCTCCAAGATTCTTGCTCGGGAAGAACGAAAACGCACCGACCGTTCCCAGTTCTCCCGCAGAACGCCACGTACCATCCACCCGTCGCTTTGCGCCAATTGCCTGGGCGGCGTCTTCGATCACCGCCAGACCATGCTGCGCCGCCAGGTCCAGAATCCGCTCCATGGGAGCCATCTGACCGAAGAGGTGCACCGGAACTATGGCCCGCGTGCGCCGCGTCACCGCCGCTTCGACCTGGTCTGCGTCCAGCAGAAACGTGTCAGGATCGATGTCCACAAACACGGGACGCCCGCCCGCGTTCATGATCGCACCGGCCGTGGCGAAGAACGTGAACGGGCTCGTGATCACTTCGCTGCCCGGTTCGAGACGCATCGCCTTGAGCGGCAGGAGCAGCGCATCCGTTCCGCTGGCGCAGGCCACTGCGTGCTTCACGTGGCAGAGCGAAGCAATACTCCGCTCAAGTTCGCCCACCGCTTCACCCATGACGAAGCGTTGCGACTCTATCACCGCACCGAGGGCGGGCATCACTGCTTCGCGAATGCTCTCGAACTGGGCACGGAGGTCCAGCAGCGGGACCGTCACCGAACGCTCCAACTGATTGAAACTTGCAAACTTAGCCGCCCCCACCCGGGGAATCAATCGGCCCGATCCGGCCTTCGGATTCAGCATATGACGTGCCGCATCGGGCGCACCTGGCAGACCCGCCGGTGACGTTCAACCGCTCACCGCATGCGCACATCCAACCCACCCGCCGCGCGGGCACCCCGAGCATCAGTCCGTAAGCCGGTACGTCCGCGGCCACCACTGCGCCGGCCCCGATAAAGGCATACTCCCCTACCGTGATGCCGCAGACCACCGTGGCATTGGCCCCGATGGTGGCCCCCCGCTTTACCAGAGTCCGCTGGTACTCGTCCTTCCGCGACACGTGGGCTCGAGGGATGCTCACGTTGGTGAACACGCACGATGGACCGCAGAAGACGTCGTCTTCCAGTTCGACCCCTTCGTAGATCGACACGTTATTCTGAATCTTCACCCCGTTGCCGATACGGGTGCCCGGCATGACCACCACATTCTGTCCGAGAGTCACCCGCTCGCCGATCACGGCACCCGGCATCACGTGGCAGAAATGCCAGATCTTCGTGCCCGGTCCGATGACCGCACCGTCGTCTACGTAGCTGCTCTCGTGGGCGAACCAGTCGGTCATGACGCGGCTTCCAGCAGCGGCCACCGGAAGCGGGCTTCGCTCCCCCACACCAGCGCATGCCACTCCTGAAGTGACCGTACGGTTCCGGCCCTGCTCCTGAGCGCCAGGATCGCATCACATGCAGCGCTCGCGGCGGACATCGTGGTGGTGTACGGCACACGGTGCTGCAGTGCCTCGCGCCGGATCAGGTAGTCGTCTCGCTGCGTCAGCTTGCCGAGCGGCGTGTTGATGAGAAGCTGGATCTCTCCGGACACGATGAGATCGGCCGCGTGGGGACGGCCCTCGTGGACCTTCTGCACCACTGTGTTGGGCACACCACGAGCGCTCAGGTACTTCCCGGTACCCGAAGTTGTGATGATCCGGAATCCCATCTCATGGAACCGGCGCGCTATGGGCAGCACCGTGGGCTTGTCCTGGTCGTTCACCGTAACCATCACCGTTCCTTCAAGCGGCAGCGCGCCATCGGCGCTGATCTGCGCCTTGGCAAACGCCATCCCGAAGCTGTCGGCAATACCCATCACCTCGCCGGTGGACTTCATCTCGGGCCCGAGCAGCGTATCCACATTGGAGAGCTTGCTGAACGGGAAGACTGCTTCCTTGACGGCCACATAGGGTATGGGTATCTCGTCGGGGACGCCGGCTTCGTCGAGCCTGTGACCAACCATCACCGCCGCCGCGAGCTTCACCATGGGCACCCCGGTGGCCTTGCTCACGAACGGGACGGTGCGCGAGCCGCGCGGGTTCACCTCCAGCACGTACACAACACCGTTCTTCACCGCGTACTGCGCGTTTATCAGTCCCACCACGCCAAGTGCGCCGGCAAACGCACGGGTGTACTCGCGCATGGTCTCCACCGCGTCGTCCGCGATCAGATACGGCGGGAGCACGCATGCGGAATCTCCGGAGTGAATCCCGGCATCCTCGATGTGCTGCATGACACCGCCGATGACACAGCGCTCCCCGTCGGCCAGCGCGTCCACATCCGCCTCGAACGCGTCTTCGAGGAACGAATCGATCAGCACCGGATGCTCGGGAGAGGCGCGTACCGCCGTGGCAAAGTAGCGGGTGAGCGCGGTGTCATCGTACACGATCTCCATGGCCCGGCCGCCCAGTACATACGAAGGCCTGACCAGAACCGGGTACCCTATTCTGCCCGCCACGGCCAGGGCTTCGTCTATCGACACGGCGGTTCCGCTGGGCGGCTGGGCCACTCCCAACTCCCGAGCGAGCGCCTCGAACCGGCGACGGTCTTCCGCCAGGTCTATTGCCTCGGGGCTCGTCCCCAGAATGGGGACACCCGCTGCCTCGAGACCCTTGGCCAGCTTGAGCGGCGTCTGCCCGCCCAGCTGCACCACCACGCCCCGCGGCTGTTCCAGCCGCACAATCTCGAGTACGTCTTCCAGAGTGAGCGGCTCGAAATACAGCTTGTCCGACATGTCGAAGTCCGTCGACACCGTCTCCGGATTCGAGTTGATCATGATTGTTTTGAACCCGAGATCCCGGAACCCCAGACCCGCACGCACACAGCAGTAATCGAACTCCACGCCCTGCCCGATCCGGTTGGGACCGCTCCCCAGGATCACGATGCCTTCCTCGCCCAGCGGTTCCGATTCGCTCTCCTCGTCGTACGACGAGTAGAGATACGGGGTACGGGATGGAAACTCGCCCGCACAGGTGTCCACCATCTTGTAGCTCGGATGAATACCCAGCGCCCACCGCCGGGCCCGCACATCCGCCTCGCGCTCGCCCCTGAGATCCGACAGTTGCCGGTCGGAGAATCCCATCCGCTTCATCCGCCTGATGAAGTCCGCATCCGGGTCCGTCGCGGCGGCATACACGCGCTCGGCCTCAACCAGCTCCCGGAGCTGTGACAGGAACCATGGGTCGATGCGCGTCCGGGCCGCGATGTCAGCCACGGGTATGTCCGCCGCCAGCGCACGCTTGATCTGGAATACTCGTTCAGGCGTGGGGGTGCCGAGTGCGGTGAGCAGGTCTTCAGGCGCCTCGGAGGGAAGGCGATCGTCGTCGGGAGTACGCCCGGCGGTGAACCCGGGACGGTCAATCTCCAGCGCGCGCAAACCCTTCTGGAACGCCTCCTTGAAGGTGCGCCCTATGGCCATGGACTCGCCCACCGACTTCATCTGCGTGGTGAGTGTGGGATCGGCGTTGGGGAACTTCTCGAAGGCAAACCGCGGACACTTGACCACCACGTAGTCGAGCACCGGCTCGAACGATGCCGGCGTGGTCTTCGTGATGTCGTTCGGGAGTTCATCCAGCGTGAAACCCACGGCGAGCTTGGCGCCTATCCGGGCTATGGGGAAACCCGTGGCCTTGGAGGCCAGCGCCGACGACCGCGATACCCGCGGGTTCATCTCGATCACCAACTGCTCGCCGGTCTCAGGATTCACCGCGAACTGGATGTTGCAACCGCCGGCCGCAACACCGATCTCCCTGATGATCGCAATGGCCGAGTTCCGCATCACCTGATACTCCCGATCGGTGAGCGTCATGGCGGGCGCCACCGTGATCGAATCGCCGGTATGCACTCCCATGGGATCGAAATTCTCTATCGAGCAGACAATCACCACATTGTCCTGCCCGTCACGCATTACTTCGAGTTCGAACTCCTTCCACCCCAGCACCGACTGCTCGACCAGCGCCGAATGCACCGGCGAGAGCTCGAGCGCCCGCGCAATCAACCGCTCGTATTCTTCCCGGTTGTAGCCTATGCCGCCGCCCGTGCCACCCAACGTGAATGACGGCCTGATGATGGCCGGGTAGCCGGTCTGCTCCACCGCAGCCATGGCCTCATCCATTGACTTCACTACCACGCCGCGCGGCACCGCAAGCCCGATCCGCTCCATCGCCTCGCCAAACGCCTTGCGGTCTTCCGCCATCCGGATGGCCCGCGCATCGGCGCCAATCAACTCCACGCCAAACCGCTCGAGCGTGCCGTCTTCGTACAGCGCCATGGCCACGTTGAGTGCGGTCTGCCCGCCCATCGTGGGGAGCAGTGCGTCGGGACGTTCCCGTTCGATCACCCGGGCAACCCACTCCGGTGTCACCGGCTCGATGTAGGTACGGTCTGCCATCTCGGGGTCCGTCATGATCGTGGCGGGGTTCGAGTTCACCAGGATCACCCGGTAGCCCTCTTCCCTCAGGGCCTTCACCGCCTGCGTGCCTGAATAGTCGAACTCGGCTGCCTGCCCGATCACAATGGGGCCGGAGCCTATCAGCAGTATGCTCTCGATGTCAGTTCGCTTGGGCACCGATCACCTCATCAAGCAGTTCGTCCACGCCAACCGTGGGCCGCCACCCCGTGGCCGCGTGCAACTTACTGCCATCTCCTGTGAGATGGGGGATGTCTGCCGGACGCACCAGCGCCGGATCCGGCACCGGTGCCGCCTCCACTCCCAATCGTTGGCTCAACCGTTCAAACAACTCCCGGATGCTCAGTCCCACGCCTGAACCCACGTTGTAGATCTCCCCGGCCACACCGCGCAACAGCAGACGCGCGTACGCATCCACGACGTCGCCCACGTAGAGCAACTCCCGCACCGGTTCGAGATTACCAACCCGAACCTCACCGGCCCCACTGGCCCGTGCCTCCTTCAGCCGGCGCACGAATGCCGGCACCACGAATCTTTCGTCCTGTCCCGGGCCCGCGTGCGGAAACGGCCGGGCGATCACCACCCTCAAGCCCGTGCGCCGCCACACCTCGAGCGCCGCCAGCTCGGCGGCAAGCTTGGAGGCGGCGTATGGAGAGCAGGGCTCGGCGTGGTCGGTCTCGCGGCGCGGCTCGCCCTTGCCGCGTCCGTACACCTCCGCGCTGGAGACCACCAGCAACAGCGGGTCGGCGCCGCCGGAAACGCGCTGTTCACCCAACGTCTCCGCTACCACCGCAGTGCCCACCGTGTTGACGAGCCAGGCGCCCGCCACATCCCTCAGCGCATCCGCTCCTGACGAAACGGCGGCCAGGTGGCACACGGCATCCCACTCTCCGGAAAGCGCTTCGCGCACGGTATCCTGCCGCTCGAGAGCGAACGGAACGGACACGACCCCATCCGGTAGCGGTCTCACCGGACCACCCGGGCGGACCGCCGCAAATACCGCGTGGCCGTCCTCTGCGAGCCTCCGCGTGAGCCATGACCCCGCGAACCCGTCCGCCCCGGTTACGAGAACCTTCACTGCCGAGGCTTGAGCCGTTCCAGGTCCGCATCCACCATCATGTGCACCAACTCCGTGAACGACACCATGGGCGCCCACCCAAGCCGTTCACGTGCCTTCCTCGAATCGGCCAGCAGAAAGTCCACTTCCGCCGGACGCGCCAGCGACGGATCCACCCTTACGTACCGCTGCCAGTCGAGACCCACCCGCGCGAACGCCGCCTCGGCGAACTCGCTCACCGAATGAGTCTCGCCGGTACCCACCACGTAATCGTCCGGTTCCGGCTGCTGGAGCATGCGCCACATGGCGTCCACGTAGTCGCCGGCGTAACCCCAGTCGCGCCGTGCCTCCAGATTCCCCAGCCTGAGTTCCTTATCTAGACCCAGCTTGATGCGGGCGACACCGTGCGAAACCTTGCGTGTGACAAACTCGAGCCCGCGCCTGGGCGACTCGTGATTGAACAGGATGCCGCTCACCGCATAGAGCCCGTACGATTCGCGGTAGTTCACCGTGATCCAGTGGCCGTACACCTTGGCCACCCCATACGGCGACCGCGGATAGAACGGCGTACCCTCGTTCTGCGGAGTCTCCGCCGCCTTCCCGAACATCTCCGATGAACTGGCCTGGTAGAACCGCGCGGCTGGATGAGCCAGGCGTACGGCCTCGAGCAGCCGGGTGACACCCAGCGCGGTGAACTCCCCCGTGAGAACCGGCTGAGTCCAGCTGGTGGGCACGAAGCTCTGCGCCGCAAGGTTATAGATCTCGTCCGGCTTCACATCCCGGATCACCATCGT
>CAZTIV010000028.1:12777-30193 GCA_964613905.1 uncultured Gemmatimonadaceae bacterium
CGAACCATGGCCAGAGTTTGTGATGTCTGTGGCAAGGGACCGGTCTTCGGCCGGAACGTGAGCCACGCCAACAACAAGACCAACCGGCGCTGGTATCCCAACCTCCAGCCCGTACGGGCGCTGGTAGATGGCGCCACCCGCCGGCTCAGAGTGTGTACCGCCTGCATCAAGGCGGGGCGCGTCACCAAGGCGCCCCGGGGCTCCCAGCCCGTCGGCTGAAAAAAAGGGGACCCGCGGGTCCCCTTCGTGTTTCTCGTAACGCCGCTCTCCCGTCACTCCGACAGCAGCTCGATCCGCGCCAACTCGGCCCCGTCACCGGGACGGTGGCGCAATTTCACGATCCGGGTATAGCCGCCGGGCCGACCGGCAAACCGGGGACCGATCTCGCTGAACAAACGTCCCGCAACTTCCCGATCCTTGATCCGCCGCTCCACCATGCGTCGCGCGTGGAGATCCCCCCGCCGCGCCAGCGTAATGAGCTTCTCGGCGAAGGGCCGGAGCTCCTTGGCCCTGGCTTCGGTTGTCTCGATGCGGTCGTGCCGGAACAAGGCGGTGGCCATGTTGTTGAGCGTGGCCCGCTTGTGACTCGAAGTGCGGCTGAGCTGCCTGCCTCTCACGCGGTGCCGCACTGCCCTACTCCTCCACCGCCGCAGCCCGCTCGGTGGCCGTCCGGGTGGATGGCGGCACGCCCGGGTTCACCACCACCAGCGCACCCTCCCGCTCCTCCACGACCATGCCGAAGTTCAGACCTTCAGATCTCAACAGATCCGCGATCTCCTGAACCGCCTTCTCACCCACGTTCTTGACCTTGAGCAGGTCTTCCTCGGTGAAACGGACCAGATCGCCCAGATTGCTGACGTTGGAGTTCTTGAGCGAGTTGATGGACCTGACCGAGAGCCCGCAGTCGTCTATGGGCCTGGAAAGCTGGTCACGCAACTGACCGCCGTCGCTGTCGAGCTGCCCGTCACCATGACCGCCATCCGCACCGTTCTCGGGCGGCGCGTCGGGCACCACGCCAAAGGTCACGAATGACTTCACGTGCTCCTGGAGCAGAGCCGCTGCATACGCAACGGCATCCTCAGGGGAGATGGTGCCGTCGGTTTCAACGGTAAGCGTGAGCCGGTCGTAGTCGGTGCGCTGGCCCACGCGGGTTTCGGCCACCGTAAAATTTGCACGCCTCACGGGATTGTAGATTGCATCGATCCGAACAAGGTCCACCGGCAGAGAGCGATCCGACGGCTGCTGGGCCGCTTCGAGATACCCTCGGCCCTTGTTCACATACAGCTCCCCCGACAGTTCACGATCTTCCTGGAGCGTGAACAGCAGGTGCTCCGGATGGACGACTTCCACCGCCGAGTTGGGCTCGATGTCGCGCGCGTAAACGGGACCGGCCTTACTGGCCTGAATCTTCAGCACCACCTGCGGCACCGCTGGATCCAGCACCAGCGTAAGCTGCTTCAGGCGCTGAATGATCTGGTGAATGTCCTCGATAACACCGGGCACCGTCTGATGTTCGTGCACCACTCCGTCCAGACGGAACGCCCATACGGCGGTGCCCCTGAGTGACGAAAGCAACATCCGCCTGAGCGAATTGCCCAGCGTGTAACCGTAACCGCGCTCCAGCGGCTGGAGTCGGAACTCTGCGACGTATGGATTGTCGTCCCGCTTGGTCATCTCGACGACCGAGGGACGAACGAGACCTGTAAGATCGATAGTCATGGCCTACTTCGAGTATAGCTCGACGATGAGCTGTTCCTGAGCGGCGATCGGGATGGCGTCGCGCGTTGGCAGCTCGGTGATTTTTCCGACGACCTTGTCCGGGTCAACCGCTATCCAGGCCAGGGGAGCCCCGCGGCTGGCCAGCTCCAGCGCCAGCTTCACCGACGGCAACTCCCTGCTTCCTTCCACTACCCGGACTTCATCATGCGGATTCACACGGAACGACGGTACGTCGGCGATCCTGCCGTTCACCTCTACGTGGCGATGGCGTACCAGCTGGCGTGCCGCCTTGCGGCTCGGGGCAAAACCCATCCGGAAGACAACGTTGTCCAGCCTGGTCTCCAGAGCCACCAGCAGGTTGGCGCCGGTAACTCCCGGCTCCGACCGCACCCGGTCGAATGTGTTGCGGAACTGACTCTCGGTGAGGCCGTAGATCCGCTTGACCTTCTGTTTCTCACGCAACTGCCTCGCGTATTCCGAGGTCTTCCGGCGCCGGCCAGCCGACTGCCCGTGCTGCCCGGGCGCGTAGCCCCGGCGCTCAAAGGCGCATTTGTCGGTGAGACAGCGCGTGCCCTTCAGGAACAGCTTGGTGCCCTCTCGGCGGCACAGCTTGCAGGCCGGTCCGGTGTAACGCGACATTTGCTAGACCCGCCGCTTCTTGGGAGGCCGGCAACCGTTGTGCGGAATTGGCGTCACGTCCCTGATGGAGAGAATCGTGAGCCCGGCCGACGACAACGCCTGCACCGCCGACTCGCGACCCGCCCCGGGCCCCTGCACCCGGACATGTACCCGCCTGACACCCAGGTTTACCGCATCCCTGCCGCAGGCCTCAGCCGCCACGGTGGCCGCAAACGATGTGGACTTCTTGGAACCCTTGAAGCCCGCCTTGCCGGCCGAACCCCAGGCAACGGCGTTGCCCTTGGAATCCGTGATGGTGATGAGGGTGTTGTTGAACGTGGCCGTAATGTGGGCCACACCCTCCGACTCTATGACACGCTTTGAGCGCTTGGCGCTCGGGGTACCTGGCTGAGTCATACTACTTCTTCAGAGCCTTCTTCTTGCCGGCGATTGCCCGCCGGGGACCCTTCTTGGTCCGCGCGTTGGTGTGCGTCCGCTGACCTCGTACGGGAAGCCCGCGACGATGCCGTCCGCCACGATAGCTCCCGATATCCATCAGCCGCTTGATGTTCATTGCCACTTCGGTCCTGAGCGCGCCCTCAACCCGCACGCCTCGCTCGATAGCCTGGCGGAGCCTGGCTACCTCGGCGTCGGACAGGTCGCGTACCCGGGCATCCGGGTTCACGGCCGTCTCCTCCAGAATACGGCGCGCCGTGGGCACGCCGACACCAAAGATGTACGTCAGCGCGATCTCGACGCGCTTCTCACGCGGAAGATCCACTCCGGCGATACGCGCCATCTCAGCCCTGCCGCTGTTTGTGCTTGGGGTTGCGCTTGCAGATGATCAACGTGACACCGCGGCGGCGGACCACCTTGCAGTGCTCACAGATCGGCTTCACACTCGAACGAACTTTCAAGCGATACTACTCCGGCACAAAAAGTTAGGTGACAGACTGATGAATATAGAAAGGGCCCGGAGGAGCCGCAACCCCACCTACAGCGTCACCCTGACTTCCTGTACCCTCCATCTTTCCCCCACCAGTTCGAACCCGAAATACACCGTTTCCTGCCGTGTCTCCCGGGTGCCTCGGATAAGGTACACCCTCTGGAAGACCGCGTAGGCGTGTACGGCGCCAACCCGCCTCACCTCGCGGAGGTTGAAGCTCACCTCGGTGGCAGAGTCGATGTACCGATCCAGCATCCGGCTGGCCTGGACGGCCCGCATCCCCGCCCTCCCCGCCCCGGGCAGTCTCAGGAGCACCGACTCGCTGGTCCCGACCAGGGACCGCATGTCATGCCGGACCCAGGCCGTCCGGGCTTCCGCCACGGCCCGATCGAGACCGTCATCCTGGGCCCAAACGAAGGTGGCGGCGGCGGCAAGGGCAAGCCCTGCTGCGCCAACCGCACCGATCAACGTCCTGAAGCTGCTGACTGACATAGTTTCTGATACACCGCCCAGGGGTTATCCGCTCCAGCAACCGGCCGCCCCACCACGATATGCGTTGCCCCCGCCGCCACCACCTCCTCCGGCGTAGCCGTCCGCCGTTGATCGTGGGCCTGGGCCCCGGGCGGCCGAACACCCGGCACAACCACCCACCCATCATCCCCCACGATCGCCCTTACCGCCCGGGCCTCCAGAGGAGATGCTACCATACCGTTCATTCCAGCGGCTACCGCAATCCTGGCAAGCCGGACCACCTCCTCCCCAAGGTCCGGCGTATCACGCCCCACCGCATCCCCGTAACTCCTGGAATCATGCGAAGTAAGCACCGACACCGCCACCAGCCGGATCCCACCCATCCCCTCGCGCGCCAGCCGTGCGGCCTCGGCGGCGGCTTCGAGCATGGCCCGCCCGCCGGTCCCATGAACCGTGGCCAGCGAAACACCCAGATCCGCAGCCGACCGTACCGCTCCTGCAACCTGATGCGGTATGTCGTGCCACTTGAGATCCAGAAACACTCTGAGACCCCGCCCCACTAGCTCCGTCACGATGGCGGGACCCTCCCTGACAAAGAGGGTGGAGCCGACCTTCACCCAGCGGAGTCCCGGCAGGCGGTCCACCAGAGACAAAGCCTCCCTGCCGGTCGGCTGATCCAGGGCTACGATTACTTCCGCCACCCGAACCTCCAGGCATCCGCCAACTGTTCGGGACGGCGGGGATGAGCCATTGCCGCCGTGCCGATCGCCACAAGATCCGCACCCGCCGCCAGGTACTGCTCCACGTCGTCCGGCGTGCTCACTCCACCCACGCCGATCACCGGAAGGCCGGTTGCCCGCTTTACGCGCTCGGTGGCCAGCACGCCCACGGCAAGCAGCGCGGGACCGCTCACGCCGCCCTGACCGGCACCAAGGCGGTAAGCGGGAGTGTGCGAAAGGTCCCGGTACAGGGTTCCGGGAATCGTGTTTATCACGGTGAGTCCATCGGCGCCCGCATCGAGCGCTACCGAAGCGGTCCGCGCAATGTCCGGGAGGGTAGGAGCAAGCTTGGCTATCACCGGACGCGTCGCCGCAGCACGGCAGCGCCGGATCAGGTCCGCCAGCACTGCGTCGTCCGCCCCAAAGTGTTCACCCCCCTTTGCCGTGTTCGGACAGGAGAGGTTCAGCTCGAACGCCGTCACCACCGGGTGCTGGGTGAGCCGGCCCACCACCCGGGCGTAATCCTCCACCGTGGAACCCACTACGCTCACGATGGCACGTGCGCTCCCGAGATTACGTTCGAGCCACGGCAGTTCGACCTTCTGCACGTGCTCCACCCCAGGGTTGGCAAGACCGATGGAGTTGAGCATCCCGCCGGGAAACTCTGCCACTCGCGGTGCCGGGTTCCCCGCTCGTGGCTCCAGGCTGACGGACTTCGTGACTATCCCTCCCAGCCGGTCGAGCCGGATGACGCCGCTCACCTCCCGTCCGAATCCTGCCGTGCCGGAAGCGAGCAGGATGGGGTTCGCGAAGTCGGCTCCCAATACATGTATGGGAGATCGAACCGTCATTGCCGATCCCGTGGCGGAATCCCGGCCCGCCGCCGTTCCCTTTGTGCGCTGAGCAGAGAATCCTGCAGCGCCTGATACCTCGCGTCCGCCCGTCCGTCGAGCACCATGGTGTAGGGAGAATCGGAGTAGTCACGACGCAGCACCGCCACAACGGAATCAACTGCCGTCGGCCGGAGCTGCGCGTATGCAAGCAAGGCCTTGGGCGCGAGCGGCGAATCCGGGAGGGTGCGGGCAAGTTCGCGGAACAGGTGGGCTGCCATCGGAACGGCACCCAGCAGGTCTCTCATCTGCTCGGCCGCCTCAAGAAGATCGAGATCGTTGGTCGGACTCCGGCGCAGCACCGCGATCACGTTCTCGAGGACGGTCCGCGCAGGTGACGCCGTGGCGAGCGCTTCACCTCCGGCACGGACGGCCAGGTTCAGCTCGGCCAGTATCGCGGGCAACACCGCGGGGTCTTCTGCCAGGCGCAACCTGTGCAACGCGGCGAGCGCTCTCCCCTGGTGCCCTTCCATCGAGTCGGCTGCCGCCTGTGCTGCCGCGCCCGCTCGCAATCCCGCTCGTTCCTGGTTCCCCACCCTGCGCCACCGGGCGGCGTCCGCAAGCAACAGGCGTCCCCGCTGGCCTTCGGTGAGATCCCGGCGCGATACCAGCCGGTCCACCAACTCCGCTGCAAGTCCCGGCTCGGCGACACCGAGCGAATCTAGCACCGGAAACCAGGCCGATTCACTGTACCTCCCGGCCACACGTTCGGAGAGAAGGTCCTTCGCAAGATCGGCTTCCCCGAGACCCACAAGGGCAACGGCGCGCGGGAAGACTGCATCAGGGGCGGTGGTGGCCGCCAGATCACCGGCGGCGGCGGCGTGATCGCCGGCCACGAGGGAGGCCTGCCCCCGCCACCAGAGGGCGTCATCCAGCAGAGATACGGGACCACTGTCCACTACCGCGGTAAGAACGACATGCGCCCGATCGGGTGAACCTTCGGCGACGAGACAGGCACCCAGGAGAAGGCGTGCTTCGTGCCGGATCGACGGTACAGGACTCGAATCGGCGGCCAGCGTCAGAGGGCGCATGGCGTCGGCGCAGGCTTCGATCTGCCTCAGAGCACGACCCTGCAACAGGAGGGCCTGCGGGCGATAGCGACTGTCGGGAAACCGCACCGTGACAGACTCGGCCTTGACCGCCGCCCGTGCCCACAGCGAGCGCGCCTCACCGATCCGGCCTTCCCGTTCGGCCCGTTCGGCATCGCGGGCCAGCTGGTTCGCGTTGTAGAGAGCGTTGTAGTAGGCGCACCCCAGAAGTCCGGCGAGGATCAGCCCGCCGGCCAGCCGAACCATCAACGGGCCGCCTGCGCGTTCGTCTTGTCTTCGTAACGCCTCAGGTACTCGGTGATCCCGTCGGCTATGGCCACCGCCAGCCGCTGCTGACCCTGCGCGGAGGCCAGGAATGCCGCATCCTCACGATTGGTGGAGAATCCGGTCTCCACCAGAATTGCCGGGCGACGAGCCATCAACAGCACGAGAAACCGGTTCTGCGCCACACCGCGGTTGCGGCCAGGATGAATGGCCGCCGCCTTCGACTGAACCAGGTCCGCGAGCAACGCGGACTCGCGGAGGAATTCGTTGGTCTCCAGCGACCGCAGTATCAATGCGAGGTCGTCGAGCTGGCCGGGCTGATATCCGATTTCGTAACGCATGGCCTCGTTCTCCATCTCGGCCACGCGCCTGGCGTGCTCGGTCTGCGGTTCACCCAGATAGTACGTCTCGATTCCGGTCACCCGATCAAAGCCCGGACGCCGGGGCAGGCTGTTCACGTGAATACTTACGAAAAGGGCACAGTCCCGCCGGCAGGCTCGAGCACGATCCTCGAAGGAAATCAGCGTGTCGGTGGTCCGCGTCATGATCACGCGGACTCCGCGGCGTTCGAGTTCAAGTCTCACCCGGTTCGATATGGCGAGGTTGATGTGTTTCTCCTGGATACCGCGCGGGAGGAACAGGCCCGGGTTACCGGGATCGGTGCCGCCGTGCCCGGGATCGAGCACCACCGCGTGCGCGGTTCTCAACCCCCATGCATTTGGCGCTCTCGCCGGGGCGGGTGCCGCTGCGGCGGCATTGGTCCGGGCCGGCGGTGCCGAAACCGTACGCACCACGGGAGCCATCCCCGCTTCCTCGAAGCGCGCCGCCAGTGGATCGTACCTGTAGCCCTCGCGGAACCGTTGCGCTATGTGGCCGGTGAGCCATTGTAGCGGCAGGAACAGGGAATCCCGGACCACGTACGCGCCACCGGCCAGCGGCACGAGCCGCCCGCCTTCCAGAAACGCCGGCGCGCCAAGGAGAAAGCGATACGGCTGCCCGGCAAACGCCACTTGGGCCCAGCCCCCGTTCAGACTTGCCGTGACCGGGAGCATCCGCTCCAGCGCCGCCGCCGGAAGCGCCGCGTGGCCCCGCTCGGTGGTCACGGGAACGACGAGCTCGCCGCGTTGGGTGGCTATGGTGATCGAGGCAGGCGATGCGGCAGCAGCGCTGGCCCCAGAAGGCATCAAGATGTCTTCGGCCGCGCTCATCGCGAGTACGAGAAGAAGCGGGGAAATCACCGACGGCGCCCGATTGCGCGGGCCGCTTCTCGCTCGGCGTCGCGGCTACGTGCGCTCTCGCGTTTGTCGTGGAGCTTCTTCCCGCGACCCAGTGCGATGGTCACCTTCGCGCGGCCGCTGCTGAAATGCATATCGAGAGGCACCAGGGTGAGCCCCTTCTGCTCCACCGCGCCAATCAGTCGGCGGATTTCGCGACGATGCAGCAGGAGCTTGCGACGCCGGGTGGGTTCGTGCGTCACATACCCCGACGATTCGTACGGGGAGATAGTCATTCCCTCCAACCAGACCTCACCGCGATACACCACGCCGTACGCCTCCTTCAGACTCACCTTGCCGTTACGCACGGACTTGATCTCCGTGCCCGTGAGCACCAGGCCGGCCTCCCAGGTCTCCAGTATGTGATAGTCATGGCGGGCCTTGGGGTTCCGGGCCACCACCTGACCGCCCTGGGCGGTGTTGCGTTCGGTCGGCACGAGCTAACTCCAAGATAGGCAAGGAGTTCCGGCGGGTCAAGGACGGCGTGAGCGGTGGGCAGTGAGCGGTGAGCGGTGTCTCCGTCAACGACTCCAATGCGTCCGGGCAACATCGGGATCATCATTGCCATCACGGCTCACTGCTCAGAGCTCACCGCTCACCGCTCACGACTAGGAACGCTGCAAAGTTATAGATCCCGTGCGCAAGCATCGGCGCCAGCAGGTTGCCGGTCACGATGAGCAGGATCCCGAGGTACGCACCCGCCAGAGAAGCGGCAACGATGTATGCGAACGTGAGCGGGTGGCAGAGGCCGAAGGTGATGCCGGCTATGGCCACGCCTGGAACGGGGCCGAGCCACCCCGCGAGGGCGGTCTGGAGAAAACCACGGAAGAGCGCCTCTTCGCCGACGCCTGCCGCGAGCGAGATGATGGCGTAGTCGGCGGGTTTGCGGCGACCGATGATCGGGAAGAGTTTCTCTCTGACCGCACGGACCAGCCGCACACATGGAGGAAAGCGTGTGTTCAGGCACCACCAGAGCGCGGCGAGCGGTGGCAGCGTACCCAGTGAGCCCCACAGCACGGCGCTCCAGGTGAATCTCAATTGACCGAGCGCCGGTACGCCGCTGATCCAGCCCAGCAGGACCGCGAGCAGGAACATTCCGGCGCAGGAGATGAGCGCCACTGCATGCAGTGCACGTCGCGAGAGCGGTTGCTCGGCACCGCCTGCCGGTCTATTATTCCCCTCCCCGTCGGGGATCATGCCGAAGTGGTGGAACTGGTAGACGCGCTGCGTTCAGGGCGCAGTGGGCGCAAGCCCGTGGGGGTTCGAATCCCCCCTTCGGCACTCGTCAGTATCGCCCCAACCCGGGCTCAACTTCGTTCGCCCAGGCATCTATTCCCCCTCGCAAGCTCAGCACGTTGCTGAACCCGGCATCCAGCAGCATCGCGCGGGCCCGAAGCGATCTCATCCCGTGGTGACAGCAGGTCACCACCGGACGATCCGGATCAAGCTCGCCAACCCGGCCCAACAGATCTCTGAGCGGGATGTGTCGCGCGCCCTCGAGGTGCCCGATCTCCCATTCCCACGGTTCGCGTACATCCACGATCTGGATCGACGGGTCGGCTGCAAGCCGACTCGCAAGTTCATTTACCGATATCTCCGGACCGGCTGACGAATCCACAGTCCTCTCCTCAAGAGGGGTGCTGCCGCAGAACGCCTCGTAGTCTATCAGCTCGCGCACCGTGGGGTTCTGACCGCAGACGGGACATTCGGGATCGCGGCTCAACCTGAGTTCACGGAACGTGAGGGCCAGCCCATCCACCAGGAGCAGCCGCCCAACCAGCGGCTCGCCCACGCCGGCCACAAGTTTCACTGCTTCCAGCGCCTGTATGCTGCCTATGATCCCGGGGATCACTCCTATCACACCCGCTTCTTCGCACGAGGGCGCGAGTTCGCGGGGCGGTGGATCACGGAACAGACAGCGGTAGCACGGCCCGTTCTTCACGAAAAAGACCGATGCCTGTCCTTCGAACCGGAAGATCGCGCCGTACACATCGGGCTTGCCCAGCAGCACGCAAGCATCGTTCACCAGATAGCGCGTCGGGAAGTTGTCGCTCCCGTCCAGGATGACATCGAAATTGCGCAGGATGTCGAGGGCGTTGGCAGAGGTGAGGCGTTCCGGGAAGAGTTCGAGCTTCACCAGCGGATTGAGGTCGTGCAGTCGTTCCGCAGCGGATTCCAGCTTCGATCGTCCCACCGCCCCGGTGCCGTGCAGTACCTGACGCTGAAGGTTGGTAACGTCCACCCGGTCGTCATCGACGAGTCCCAACGTACCCACGCCCGCCGCTGCCAGATACAGCGCCGCGGGCGACCCGAGCCCGCCGGCACCCACGATCAGCACACGGGCGTCCGCCAGACGGCGCTGGCCCGCCTCGCCGAACTCGGGGAGGACCAGATGCCGTGCGTACCGGCGAAGCGCTTCAGGGGTGAGCGGTGCCGTCACCGCACGGAACTCGGCGGCCCTAACTGCGCCGTGTGGGGGAGATGGTCACCAGCTCTTCGACCGCCGGCTCTCTGGTCAGGAGGTCTTCGAGCGTAACGCTTTCAAGCAGTTCGTCGATGCGCTGCTGGAGGGCGCGCCAGAGCGGCCTGATGGAACAACCCACGTGACGATGGCAGCGCTCGTCGCTCACGGGATGCACGTCGCAGTTCACCTCAAAGGTGCGATGCTCCGCGGCTTCCACCACGTCCTTGACCGTTACCTGGGAGGCCGGCCGCGCCAGCAGATAGCCGCCCCGTGCGCCCCGCACGCTGCTCACGAGCCCGGCCCGCCGGAGTTTGAGCAGGATCTGCTCCACGTAGTCGGCCGGCAACGCCTCGGCCTCCGCCAGCTCACGCGCGGGCACGGGATCCTCACCTCCCCGGCGCGCAAGATGAAGTGTCACTATCAGGCCGTATTCCGCCCAGGTGGTGATGCGCAAGTTCGTACCTCCGATTCAATATCCAATGTAGAATGTTCAAGGTCCAATGTCCAAGTGAGGGCTGAATGTTCATTGAACTCGGGGCCATGGCCCGGTTTTCAGACGATGCGATGCGGAAAGCCGATGTGATACGCGGAGACCACATGTTCGTGGGGCTCAACTGTCTGCGTGCCGGACAGTCCCAGCGGGTCCACAGCCACGCCGGGGCCGACAAGTTCTATCTGGTGCTGAGCGGGCGGGTCACTATCCGGATAGCCGACGATGTTCGTACGGCGGACGCAGGCACGCTTGCCTGGGCTCCTGCCGGCGTACCCCACGGCATCGAACGGGCGGAAGAGGACGCGGTTGTTGTGGTAGGAATGGCACCGGGACCCTGAATCAGTCCGAACAATCCCCCAGTGGGTACATCGTCCCGCAGTTGCAGCAGGGATTCCTGCAGCCCCATACACGGTCGGGAACGGGGAAACCGCAGCGGAGACAGTGGAGATCGTGCGCAGTACGCGGTGAGCCGTGGGCCGGGGGAGAAGACTCTTCCTCCCGCACACATTGGGCATCCCTCTCATCATCCGAGCAATGCATATCTCCACCTACCGCTCACGCTAACCTCACGGCTCCCGTCAGGAACGGATTCGTCAGCCGTTCGGCGCCGATGGTCGTTTCGGGTCCGTGACCGGAATACACGATCGTTTCATCCGGCAGCGTCAGCAGCTGGTTCCTGATGCTCGCGAGCAACGTGGCGCCGTCACCCCCCGGGAGGTCCACCCGGCCAATAGAGCCCTGGAACAATGCATCACCCACCAATGCGATGCCGTGACCCACGAAAGCTACGCTGCCGGGGCTGTGTCCCGGCACGTGCCTCACCTCGAAGCTCAGATCGCCCAGCGACACCGATGTGCCGGGTACGAACTCATGGTCCGGCACAGGCGGTTGGGGCAGCTCCATCCCGAGCATCATCGCCGCCTGCGCCGGCGCCCGATCGTAGAGCGGCCGGTCGGCCGGATGCAGCCAGATGGGTGCGCCGCTCGCCTCCTTCACGGCGTGTACGCCGAGCATATGGTCCAGATGCGCGTGGGTGAGCCAGATGGCGGTGAGCTTCAGGCGTTCGTGCGCGAGCCGGGCAAGGAACACACCGGACTCCTCCCCCGGATCTATCAATGCCGCTTCGCCACGCTCCCTGTCCGCCAGGACGTAGCAATTCTGGGCGAACATCCCGTTGGTGAGCGTGATGACTTCAGGACGCGCCAACCTCCGCTCCTTCCTTCCGGGCGGCGAGATACTTCTCCACTGCAATCGCCGCCGTGGTCGCATCACCCACCGCGGTCGTTATCTGACGCGTGAGCTGGACGCGGAGGTCGCCGGCCGCGAAGAGACCGGGAATGGAGGTCATCATGTTGCTGTCCGTAATCACGTATCCCGACGGGTCATGGTCGTAGTGGCCCTTGATCAATCCGGTGTTGGGCGTGAACCCTATGAAGATGAACACGCCGGTAACGCCGAGGGTGGAGGATTCACCGGTCACCGTATCCCTGAGCGCCAGATGTTTCACCGAGTTCTGCTCCCCAACGACTTCCTCCACCACCTTGTTCCAGATGACCTCGATCTTGGGGTTCCTGAGCGCGCGCTCCTGGATTATGGCAGACGCCCTCAGTTTGTCCCGGCGGTGGACGATGTACACCTTGCTGGCGTAACGGGTGAGGTAGTCCGCTTCTTCCACGGCCGCATCGCCGCCACCGATCACCGCCAGCACCTCGCCCTTGAAGAAGGCACCGTCACAGACCGCGCAGTACGACACTCCGCGTCCGGCGTATTCCTTCTCACCCGGCACGTTGAGCTTGTTGGGGGTACCCCCGGCCGTGAGGATGACGGTGGGAGCGCGATACATCCTGCCGAGCTGCGTACTGACCTCGAAGGTGCCGTCCTCGCGCCGTTCGATCGCATCCACTGTGTCCGTCACGATCTTCGCGCCGAATTTCTTCGCATGCGCCGTCATCTTCTCGGCCAGGTCCCGGCCCAGAATGCTCTCGAAACCCGGATAATCCTCGATCAGTTCCGTGTTGAGCAGCTCGCCGCCCGGCAGCCCCCGTTCGATGACGAGAGCGTCCAGCATACCGCGGCCGGCATACATGCCGGCACAGAGCCCGGCGGGCCCGGCTCCCACAATGATGACATCATGCAGATGATCGTTGCTCACATGAACTCCACTTTCACTCGCCTCTCGTCTTGCGTATCACTCCCTTGAGGCTCAACTCAGCGCCCGGCGCTCCCCGAGCCGCAAACTTCACCATACCATCCTTCCCCACCAGCACCACGCTCCGCTGGATTCCCTTTCCTTCCGGTTTCACCGCCCCGTAAGCCCCCGCCACTTCGAATTCGGGATCTGACAGGAGTGGGAACCCGAAACCGAACTTCTCGGCGTACTTGCGATGGCTCTCTGCCCCGGCGGGATTGATGCCTAGGGGCTGAACCTCTGCCGCCTTGTACCGGGCAATCTCATCGCGCACGGCGGAGAGTTGGCGGTTTCAGCCGGGGGTGTTGTTCCCCGGATAGAACGCAAGCAGCACGTGCGATTCCCGCAGTACCTCGCTCAACCGGTACGTGGCGCCGTCAGATCCTGCGAGTTCGAAGTCGGGCGCCTCTGCTCCCACCGCAATCAGTTCAGATCCGCTCATCGGGGTGCCGCTCCCGCACGGGTTCTGATGTTGTGCAGCTGCTCTACCGCGTCGAGCCACTCCGCCGGAACCTCCATGCTGCCGAGCGGTGCGCGCCGTCCGTTGATCACTTCCATTTCCTCTCCATGCCAGTCGGACCCTCCGGTAACCAGCAGATTGAGATCCTTCGTGAGTTTCTCGATGCGTCCGGCCGTGGCGTCGTCGTGTGACGGGTGCCGGGCTTCGACGGCGTCCACGCCCAACTCCTTCAATCGAGTGAGCACCGACGGGCCCGCCCGGTCCTTCAGGTGCGCCGCCGAGGACACCCCACCCAGATCACGAACCAGGCGAGTCACTTCGTCGAGTTCGGGCAGAGTCTTTGCAACATACGCGGGCCTGCCGGTGCCAAGGTAGCGTCGGAATGCCTCATCGAGATCGGCAACAGCGCCGCGCGCCACCAACGCGCGGGCAGCGTGGGGGCGCCCCAGGGCGCCACCGGCATCGTTATCGAGGTCTGACTCACTCACGTCAATGCCCAGGTCGCGAAGCCGGGCCAGTATCCTGGCCATCCGGCCGGCCCGCTGAGCGCGCTGGGTCTCCAGAAAGCCGGCCAGGCCCGGGTCATCATCCGGCAGGAAATAGCCGAGCAGGTGCATTTCGCCGAAGCTCGCACGTACGCTGAACTCGCACCCACTCACCACGCGAAGACCCAGCGGTTCGCCGGCCGAACGGGCCGGCGCCACACCCTGCACCGTGTCGTGGTCCGTCAGCGCTATTGCTGCAAGACCGGCCTCGTGCGCGTGCTGCGCCACCTCCGCCGGCGGAACCCTGCCGTCCGAGGCGGTCGAGTGTACGTGGAGATCAACCCGAGCCACTGGCCGATCCCGCCGGCCGCGAGTAGCGGGTCTCCGGACTGGTCCAGGCTGGCTGCGATGTCCGGAAGAGCTCTGTCAGCTCCCGGTTCGACAAACCGGCCAGCGCGGCGTCGCGCCTCCGCGCACCCAACGGCGCATATCGTACCACCCTGCGCTCTCGCGCGGTGCCGGTTCCCTTCTCGAACACGAGCCCGAACTCGTCGCGGTCGTACACGGTGATACGCCCGCTCGGATACACCGCCCAGCGCTCTCCGTCTGCTTCGATCGTACGGCGGGCCACGCTACAGCGCCCCTTCAGGGAAGTTCTCCAGATCCTTCTTCACGTCCGCCATGAACCGGTCTGCATTGGCGCCGTCCACGATCCGGTGATCGTACGAAAGTGAGAACATGGACATGGTACGGATGGCAATCACGTCCTGCCCGTCGTCCAGGGTCAGCACCTTGGGTCTCTTCTCGATGGCTCCAACACCCAGGATTGCCACCTGCGGCTGGTTGATGATCGGCGCGCCGATATACGACCCGAACACGCCGGGGTTGGTGATGGTGAACGTGCCCTTCTGCACTTCGTCCGGGTTGAGTTTTTTGCTCCGGGCCCGTTCCGCCAGGTCAGCCATGGCCCTGGCGATACCCAGCATCGAAAGCTCGTCCACGTTCCTGATTACCGGAACGATCAGCCCCCAGTCGAGCGCCACCGCTATGCCGACGTTGATGGGCTTGCGGTAGATGATGTTGTCACCGCTCACCGACGCGTTCAGCACCGGATGCCTGCGAAGATTGTCCGCTATGACCTTGGTTATGAAGGCCATGTAGGTGAGTCGAGCACCGCGCTCCTCGTACGACGACTTCCGTGCCGCGCGAAGCTTCGCGATGGGCGTGAAATCGATCTCGTAGTAGCTGGTGACGTGCGCCGCCGTGCGCCGGGACATGATCATGTGGTCGGCCGTGAGCTTTCTGATCTTGCTCATCGGCTCCACCCGGTCACCTTCCCAGGCCTCCACCTTGGGGTGGCTGATCGCATCCCCGCTGCCATGCCCCGCAGCCGGAGCGGCGGGCGCGGCGGGTTTGCGGGCGGTGCCTGACTCGATGTATTCCAGCAGGTCCTTCTTGGTCACACGGCCCGCGTAGCCGGTTCCCTCGAGGTCGCTGATGTCTACGTCATGCTCCGCCGCCATCTTGCGGACCAGCGGCGTGGACCTGCTGCGCAGACGATCTTCCGCCGTCTCGTCCTTCTTTTCCTCTTTGGCGGCGGGGCGGGATTCCTCCTTCTTCGGTTCCGGCTGCTTCGGTTCTTCCTTCTCGGGCTCCTTCCTGGCCTCTTCCTTTTTCTCCGGCACTTCCTTCTTCTCTGCTTTTTCCGGCTCTTCCTTCTTCTCTTCCTTCTTCTCCTCTGTTCCTTGTGCCCCCCCCGCCCCCTTTCCGTCCGTATCGATCACCGCCACCACAGTCTGAACCTCGACGGTCTTTCCCTCCTCCACCTTGATTTCCGCCAGCACGCCGCTCGCGGGAGACGGGATCTCCGCATCCACCTTGTCGGTTGAAATCTCGAGGATGGGTTCGTCGCGCTTGACCTCCTCACCGACTTTCTTGAGCCAGCGCGAGACCGTTCCTTCCGCGATCGATTCCCCCATCTGGGGCATGATGACGTCTACCCGAGCCATGCGAGCAATCTCCCAGGGGCAAGCCACCCGGCGGGCGGCGTTTTTTCGTCCATGTCGTGCAACAATATGGGTACGTGAAACGACCAATGGCGTGTAATCATTGGCGCATGCGGATCACGATGCCACGCACCAAATGGTGCCACGTAACACTCTCGGCGCTCAACGGCCGAAGGCTGTTCAAGATAGCCAGAACCGCAAGGTTCTGCGAGCGGGTCATCCGGGTGGCGTGCCGCTCCCGGGGGTGGGCCGTAGACACCGTGAGCGTCCGCCCCGAAAGGGTGCAGGTCCTTATCCGCGTACCCCGCAAGATCCGCCGGCGGGATGTCGTACAGGTGGTGCGGGATGCCACGGTAGCTGCACTCCGCCGCCGGAGCGAGATACCCGGCATGGGCCGGATCTTCCGGAAACGGTGGTGGTGTGGAGTACTTACCAGACCGGCCGCCGTATCCAGCCTCCGGCGCCGGCTCCGGTCAGTAGCGTAGCAGCCAGCGGACGGCGTCCACTATATCCGCCGTCTGGGGGAGTACGTAATCCTCGAGTGGCGGGGCGTACGGGAGCGGCGTGTCGTGAGCCGTAACGCGGCGTACGGGAGCATCCAGCCACTCGAAGGCGTGCTCGTTGATGCGGGCCGTTATCTCACCTGCGAGACCGCCGGTGCGGGTGTCCTCATGCACTATCAGCACCCGGTTGGTCTTCTTCACCGACGCCATGATCGCCTCATCATCCATGGGCAGCAACGTGCGGAGATCCAGCACCTCAACAGAGGCGTCATCTTCTCTTGCGATCTGCTCCGCCGCTTCGAGCGACTTCCACACCATGGCCGACCAGGAGACAATCGTCAGATCCGTGCCCTCTCGTGCCAGCCGGGCCTTGCCAATGGGTGTCAGAATCTCCTCGCCTTCGGGCAGGTCTTCCTTGATGCGCCGGTAGAGAAACTTGTGCTCGAAGTAGAGCACCGGATCCTCGTCCCGGATGGCCGCCTTGATCAACCCCTTGGCGTCACGCGCGGTGGCGGGGGCCACGAGCTTCAACCCCGGCGTATGAAAGAACGCAGCCTCGGGGTTCTGTGAGTGAAACGGCCCCCCACGCACGTACCCTCCCGACGGCCCGCGCACCACAATGGGCGTGGAAAGTCCCGCCCGGTACCGCGCCGTCGCCACGTAGTTGGTGAGCATGTCGTACGCGCAGGATACGAAATCCATGAACTGCATCTCGGCGATGGGTCGCATCCCCATGTGGGCCGCGCCGGCCGCGGCACCAACGATAGCCGCCTCGCTGATGGGCGTGTCGATCACCCGCTCAGCACCAAACCGCTCCATGAATCCCTCGGTAACCTTGAACGCGCCGCCGTAGATGCCGATGTCCTC
>CAZTIV010000028.1:30293-34877 GCA_964613905.1 uncultured Gemmatimonadaceae bacterium
TTCCCACTCGGCTATCTCTTCCTTCGGCTGGTAGCGCTGGTCGTCGTGTTCGGCGTGTCCCTTGCGCCGATAGGTTACCACCTCCAGCAGATGCACCCCCGCACCGTCCCGCGCCGCGTCCACGTAGCGGCGGGTCGCCTCGTACACCGCCAGCACGTCGTTCCCGTCAACCGTGGTGCCGGGGATCCCGTATGCGTGGCGCTTGTCGGCCAGCCGCCTGACTGCCGCCTGCTTTGCAGTGGGTGTTGAGTAGGCGTATCCGTTGTGCTCAACTATCACCACCAGCGGCACACGCTTGACCGCGGCAAAGTTGATTCCTTCGTGAAACGCACCGGTGCTGGTGGCACCGTCGCCCACGTACACCATCCCCACCCGCCGTTCCCCGCGCATCCTGAACGAGAGCGCTATTCCCGCCATCACCGGCACCATGTCGCCCAGATGAGAGATCTGGCCCAGATATCCCAGCCGGAGATCGTTGAAATGCACGTTCATCTCGCGGCCCTGCGTTGGGCTCGTGGCCTTCGCCATGTACTGGCGCAGCACCTCGACCGGATCTGCCCCCATCACAAGCATCGAGCCGAGGTTGCGGATGAGCGGCGACATGATGTCGCCGTCTTCCAGCGCGTAGGCGCTCCCCACGCTCTCACCTTCCTGCCCCAGCGACCGGTACAATCCGCCGATGACCTTTCCCTGGCGGTAGAGGTTCACCAGCTTCTCTTCGAGGGCGCGGGTGAGGCTCAGGTAGTAATAGATCTCGTGGAGCTGATCGCGGGTAAGACCCGCCGGGATTGCCACGTCAGGCTTTCACTGTGGCGGCGTAGCCGGCAGCCTTCACCGCCTCGATGTACTGATCGGCCCTGGCAACAGCCGTATCGTGATCCACCTCGGCCTCCCCCGCTTCCAGAAATACTGTGGCGCCGAATGTGCCGGGTACCGAGCGCAGAGCCTTCTCCACGGCCGCCTTGCAGTGGCCGCAGGTCATGCCGGTGACGGAAAGCGTGAGCGACGGCATCAATACGCTCCCCGCACCTCGTGCTCCGGATGCGTCAGCGTGTGCACCTTGGAGAGAAACCGCTTGGCGAGCTTGTCCAGCTCGCTCTCGCCTACCTGATCCGTACCAAGCGTGACAAGCGTGTAGTGTCCGCCTTCCGCCTTCACCTGAACCGTTACGTTACCGATCGACCCGCCGTACGTGCGCTCGTGACTCCCGCGCGCGCCCGGGTTCAACCGCCCTCCGAAATATCTGTCCGCCTCTTCCAGCACCGTGTCAAGCGGAACCGACGTTCTATGAAAGTACCGCATACGTTCACGCACCAAAGGTAGGAGTGAATCGCCTGAGCCTGAGGCTGTTCATCACCACGCTGAGACTCGAAGCGGCCATCGCCGCACTTGCCACCACCGGGCTCAGAAGCAGCCCGGTAAAGGGATACAGTACACCGGCCGCCAGGGGAATGGCCAGCGTGTTGTAGAAGAACGCAAAGAACAGGTTGCCCCTCACCGTCTTCACGGTGCGCCCGGACAGCTCGATGGCCGTCACCACGTCGCGCAGGTCGTCCCTGATGAGTGTTACGTCCGACGCCTCGATCGCCACGTCCGTGCCCGTCCCCACCGCTATCCCCACATCGGCTTCAGCCAGCGCCGGAGCGTCGTTGATCCCGTCGCCCACCATTGCCACCTTGCGGCGCCCACTCCTGAGCCGCCGGATCTGTTCCGCCTTGTCCGCCGGAGCCACCTCGGCAATCACGTTGTCTATCCCCACGTCCTTCCCCACCAGCGACGCCGACACCTTCGTGTCGCCGCTCAACAGGTACAGCTCGTAGCCCATGGCCTTGAGCTGCTTGATGGCGACCTTGGCCGAGGGCTTGAGCTGATCGGACACCACTATCAGGCCGCGCACGGTGTCGTTCACCACCACCAGTACCGGGGAGCGGCCGCTCAGGACGTGGCGGTCGGCATCGGCCGTGAGGCTCCCGAGTTCCAGGCTCCGTTCCCGCGCGTGCTTCACACTGATTACCTCTACCAGAAATTTCCCCACTATTCCCCGCGCTCCGCGCCCCTCCATGGCCACGAACCGTTCCACCGACGGTAGGTCAAGGCCCTTTTCCTTTGCCGATTCCACCACCGCACGGGCTATGGGGTGCTCCGAACGGTTCTCCACCGCAGCGGCGAGCTTCAGGAGTTCCGACGGAGACACCACACTGCCGTCCGTCCGCCTGGCACCCAGCACGTGCGTCACGATGGGCCGGCCCTCCGTAATCGTGCCTGTCTTGTCGAACACAATGGTGTCAATGCGGTTCAGCACTTCGAGCGCTTCCCCGCCCCGCACCAGCACGCCGTGCTCCGCTCCCTTCCCCGTTCCCACCATGATGGCCGTAGGCGTTGCGAGGCCCAATGCACACGGACACGCAATGATCAGCACCGCGACAAAGGCAACCGTAGCCAGCAGCACCCTGGGATCAGGCCCCACCACGAACCAGATCACGAACGCCGCAATCGCCACCGCAATCACGATCGGCACGAAGATCCCGGCCACACGGTCGGCCAGGCGCTGGAGCGGCGCCTTGGTGGCCTGCGCCTCCTCCACCAGCCGTACGATCTGCGCGAGGGCCGTGTCCTTCCCCACCGCACGCGCCTCGAACACCAGCGCACCCACACCGTTCAGGGTACCGCCGGCAACGGTGGCGCCGGGCTTCTTTTCAACCGGCATCGGCTCGCCGGTGAGCATCGCCTCGCTCACGCTGGAACTGCCTTCCCGCACCATGCCGTCCACCGGGATCGTTTCCCCGGGGCGCACCACCACCATGTCACCCACCGCAACTTCCTCGATTGCGATCTCGCGTTCCTCGCCATCCCGCACCACCCGTGCGGTCTTCGGTCTCAAGCCCAGCAGCCGGCGTATGGCTTCGGACGTACGATCCCGTGCCCGCGCTTCCAGCAGCCGGCCCAACAGGATGAGCGCAATGATTGCGTTGACCGCTTCGAAGTAGACGTCCGCGGTGAGTCCGGCGCCGGTGAACAACCGGGGGAACGCCGTTGCCGCGGCCGAGTAGACGAATCCCGCACCGGTACCGAGCGCGATGAGCGTGTTCATGTCGGCGGTGCGGTGGCGGAACCCGCTCAACGCGCCATGGAAGAACTGCCTGCCACTCCACAGCAGTACGGGCGCCGTGAGCACCAGCATGGCGAGCTTGAGCAGCTGCGGGTCCCGTTCCGCCAGTTCATACAGCGCAGGGAAGAGCGCCGCGGTGACGCGGTCCAGCGGATGCAGCAGCCGGGCCAGCAGGTCGTACGTCGCCTTCCCTTCTTCCATCATGAGCGGCATGGACCCGATCATCGTGGCCAGCGCAACGAGTGCGGCAAATCCGAACTTCCAGGCGAGCCTTCTCACCTCGCGCCGGCGCGCGGTCCGCTCCCGTTCCACCGGATCGGGCTCGGTGACGGGTTCGGCAACCTTGAGGCCGGCGCGCCCCACCGCATCTTCCAGCTCGCGTGCGGTTACCAATCCCGGTACGTACGCCACGCGCACCCGCTCGGTGGCCTGGTTGGCAACCGCTTCCAGCACTCCGGGCAGCGCCAGCAGCTCGCGTTCGAGGCGCGCCGTTCCCGCGGCGTAGTGCAGACCTTCGATGGCAAACTCCACCGTGGTCTTCGCGGCATCGTATCCAACCTCGCGCACCGCGCGCACCAGATCCGCCACCGCCACGCGCTCATCGTCGAACACCACCGACGCGCGCGCGGTGGCGTAGTTCACCGAGGCGTCGCTCACGCCCGCCTGCTCATTCAGGCGTTTCTGTACCGTGACGGCGCACGCGCCGCACGTCATCCCTTCTATGGGAAGCGTGATCCGTGAGTCAGCCATGTTTGGCGTGTCCTCGACCCAAGTTGCCGCGTGCCGCGTCGCGCCCCACCTGCGCCACCACGCGCCCGTGCATTACCGACTTGCCGCAGCGGAACGGATAGTCCCCGGGCTCAGGAGGAGTGAACTCGACCACCGTGGTCTGAAAAGGAGGAAGCGGATACACGAAGCCGAGCGTGTCGAACACGACCTGCTCGGAACACTCGGCGGTCTCCTCGCGATGGAAATGGAGCCGGACCGGACGTCCGGCTTCCACCAGCACCACGTCCGGATCGAAACCGCCCCTTACCACGATCCGGACGTCCTGCACATCCGACTGCGAACGCGGTTGCGGCTGCGTGCGGCGCGGTCCCAGGAAATACCACAGCTCGCCCGCTATGAGCCCCACACCCAGTACTATGACGAACGCGTCAAGCACCGTTACCCTTGCGAGTAGTCGTAGTACTCCACTCCCAGGTGCGTGATCTGCTCCTCGCCCATGAGCCAGCGGAGCGTATTTTTCAGCTTGGTATGCTGGATGAACAGGTCGTGCTCGGGCGTGAGACCCGGCGCCGCCATGGGGCTCTTGAAGTAGAACGAGAGCCACTCCTGGATCCCCGTCATCCCCGCCCGCTGTGCCAGATCGGTGAACAGCGCCAGATCGTGCACCAGCGGTGCCGCCAGAATCGAGTCGCGGCACAGGAAATCGATCTTGATCTGCATAACGGAAGAGCGTCGTGTAGGGAAAT
>CAZTIV010000029.1:0-32677 GCA_964613905.1 uncultured Gemmatimonadaceae bacterium
GCGATCTCGAATTCGTTCGGGTTCGGCGGGGTGAACGCGGTCCTGGCGCTCAGGATGGCCTGAGCCCTGACCTTGCCTTGACGAACGGCCAGGCATGCGCATATTTGACATATATCTATGCGCATAGCTGGGGGAAGCATGGGCAAACGCAGCAAGAACCTCTCGCTCGACCCCGAGGCGATTCAACGGGGAGAACGCTACGCCGAGCGGCATGACACGAACGTCTCGCGGCTCGTGAGCAACTTCCTGTCCAATCTGCCCGCCGGCTCGGGCGAACTGGAAACCCGGCTCTCGCCCGCCGTTCGCCGGCTGCTGGGTGTCGGCTCAGGTAAAGCGGATCTTGCAACCTACCGGCGACATCTGATCAAGAAATACGGGCGTTGAAGCTCCTTCTGGACATCAACGTGGTCCTCGACGTCGTGCTGGCTCGGCGGCCCTGGGTCGCCGATGCCGCGCTGCTCCTGTCCGCCGTCGAGGAGGGCCGGGCCCAAGGCCACGTTGCCGGGCACACGATCACAACCGTCCACTATATCGTGGCGAAAGTGAAGGACCGACAGACGGCGGCCACGGCCGTGACCGACCTGCTGCGTATCGTGCGCGTGGTGCCGCTCGGTGATGCGGACTTTCAGCAGGCGCTGGTGCTTGGCCTCGCCGACTTCGAAGACGCCGTTCAGGCGGCCGCTGCGCTGGGGATCGGGGCCGACTACCTTGTCACCCGTAACGCCGACGATTTCAGCGGAATCCCGGTGCCGGTCCGGACACCCGGGGAAGTCCTGGCGCTTCTCTGAGGAGGAGATGGGAGTCTTGAATCACGCGCCGGGGCTCGTCACCGCCCTGGCCGCCGCGGAGTTCCAGGCCTAGCGTCCCGCCGTTACTGCCTCCGGGCTCTCCACCTTCCTCCCATTCACCACTGCCAACCCGCCGAACTTCCGCTCCCGCCGCCGGAACTCGGCCACCGCCTTCTCAAGATCGGGCCTCCGGAAATCCGGCCACAGCACCGGCGTGAAATAGAGCTCCGCGTACGCGGTCTCCCACAACATGAAGTCAGACAATCTCTGCTCACCCGCCGTGCGAATCAGCAGATCAACGTCCGGAACGTCACCCTGAATCATCGAGCCCAGCGCATCGCGATCGATGCTCTCCGCATCGCGCAGCCCATCGCGCAGTTCGATTGCGAGCCGGCGAGCCGCCTCGGCGATGGCGGCCCTGGCGCCGTAGTCTATGGCCAGACGGAGGTGGACCCGCGAGCAGTGTGCCGTGAGCCGTTCAGTGGTTTCCAGTTCGCCGAGCGCTCCCCTGGGGATCCGGTCACGTCGCCCGATGGCGGTTACCCGCACGCCGCTTTCGATCAGCTCGTCGCGCTCCCTGCGGCTGTGTTCCCGGAGCAACCAGAACAACCGGCCCACTTCGGCGGCCGGCCGCTTCCAGTTGTCGGTGGAGAAGGCGTACAGCGTGAGCGTGCCGATACCCAGATCCGGGCAGGCGCGCAATACTTCGCGCACGCTGTCGGCTCCCGCCATGTGGCCGCGCCAGCGCGGTTTCCCACGGGTCCTGGCCCAGCGGCCGTTCCCGTCCATGATGATTGCTGCGTGCAGTCCGTTCATCCGCGCCCCAGCGCTTCGCGCGCCGCACCCAGCAGCGATTCCATCTGCTGCAAGTAACCCTCCAGTGCCCGCCGCCCCTTTGCGGTCAGGCGGTATTCAGTCCGTGGCTTACGGTCTTCGAACCCCTTGTGCACCCTGATGTAACCCGCCTCTTCCAGCTTGCGGGCGTGAACGCTGAGATTCCCGTCGCTCGTGCGGAGAATCCCCTTGAGATCGCCGAAGGTGAGCGCATCGTTGGCCGCCAGCGCAGACACTATGCCCAGGCGGATGCGCTCATGGATCAGACGATCCAGGTCCTCTGCGGCGACGCTACCCGCCATGACGCCGGATCAGGTAGATGCCGAAGACGATGTGGACCAGCCCGAAGCCTATGGGCAGCAGAACCGGACCGAACTCGGGCCAGATAAGCGCCACCGCTCCCATGACGCTGAGCAGCACGCCCATGCCGCGGATGGCCCGCACAGAAAGCGTGCCGCCCGCCGTCACCCCCGCGCCGTAGATCACGAGCCACGCCCCCGGCAGCAACGCCGCCTGACCGGCGCCGTCCAGCGCATAAGTGAGCACGGCGCCGGCCATCAGAACGGGAGCCATGACCCATGCCAGCTTGCGGAACGCGCCGGACCAGAGCGATACGTCGAGCTGACTTGCCTTCCACGCGTTGGCGACCATTGCCAGCGCTATGGCCAGTGTGGCCGCCGGTACCCAGACACTGAGGCTCAACACGTCGCCCAGCCGGTCTGCAGTAACCCAGGCGATGAGCCCTACCACTCCCACACCGGCAAGCCCCCAGCCGGAAACGGCGGTGAAGCCCGACGCCGACTCCATGGTCTGCCTGATATAGGCCAGCGCTTCGCGGGCCTGGTCGCGTTCGTCGTGGATGGGGACGGTCACGGGCGGTCCTCTCCCTGTTGGGGTAGAGAGCTTTGCAGTATAAAGTAGGGGGGCTACTGCCGCTTCTGCAACTCCCGGTCCCTCAACTCCCGCCTCAGGATCTTCATCACCGAGCTCTTGGGCAGTTCCGACAGGAACTCGATCATCCGGGGCACCTTGTAGGCGGCCAGCTCCTCGCGGCAGTATGCCAGAAGATCTTCCGCGGAGGCCTGGATTCCGGGCTTGAGCACCACGAACGACTTGACCGTCTCGCCGCGTTTCTCGTCCGGCACGCCTATCGTTGCTGCTTCGAGTACCGCCTCGTGAGCCATGAGCACGCGGTCGATCTCGTCCGGATAGACGTTGAAGCCGGAACAGAGGATCATGTCCTTCTTGCGGCCCTCGATGAAGAAGAAACCGTCTGTGTCCATGCGGGCCAGATCTCCAGTGTAGAGCCAGCCGTCACGGATCATCTCCGCCGTGGCGTCCGGTTTCTGCCAGTAGCCCTGCATCACCTGCGGTCCCTTTACGATCAACTCGCCCACCTGGCCCGGCGGGAGGCCGCCCTCGCCGGTCTCCGCGTCAACGATCCGGGCCTCCGTACCGGGCAGTGGCACGCCGATGCTCCCCACCTTCCGTGCCTTCAGCGGATTGGAGTGCGTGACCGGAGACGTCTCGGTGAGGCCGAAGCCCTCGGAGATCCGGCTGCCGGTCATGCTCTCGAAGCGCTCCAGCACGTCCACCGGAAGGGGCGCAGCACCGGAATTGCAGGTCTTGATGCTGGTGAGATCCACCTTGTCGATGTCCGGGTGCTGCGTGATGGCGTTGAACTGCGCCGGCACGGCGCAGAACCGGGTGATGCGATGTTTCTCGACGGACTTCACTATGGCGGGTATGTCGCGCGGGTTGGGCAACAGGACCACGGCACCGCCCATGGAGAGCCCCACGTTCATCACCACCGTGAGCCCGAACGAATGAAACAGCGGCAGCGCTCCCAGCATCACTTCCGTGCCATCCTCGAGATCCGATATCCATGTCCGGATCTGCTGCGCGTTGTACGACAGGTTGCGGTGCGTGAGCGCGGCGCCCTTGGAGATACCGGTAGTGCCGCCGGTGTAGAGGAGCGTCGCCACGTCGTCCATGGCGGGCCTGGCGGGCTCCGCGAGTGGAGGGCTCGCGGCCACCGCCTTGCCGAAGAAATGGACGCCGGGCTCTGGGCTGACCTGTGCCGCGAGCGCCGGATCCTGCCACTTCAGTTTGAGCGGTGCGAGCAGCGAAAGCGGGAACCTCATGTACTCAGCTATTGGTGCGACGATGAAGTTCTTCACCGGAATCCGGTCGCGCATGGCGCGGACCTTCTGGGCCCAGATGTAATCGGTGAGGATCGCAACTTCGCACCCGCTGTCGTTCCACTGATGCTCGATCTCGCGCGCCGTGTAGATGGGATTGGTGGGAACGGCGACGCCGCCCGCCGTCATCGCCGCGTAGTAGCCAATCACGAATTGCGGCGTGTTGGGCGACTGTACCGCCACCCGCGTCCCCGGACCCACACCCATCGCGCGCAGTGCGGACGCCAGTCGGAGAACGTGGTCGTACAGTTCCCGGTAGGTGAGGCTGCGATTGAAGTAGACAAGTGCCCGGCGGTCAGGATAACTCTCCGCCGTGCGGGCAAGGTTCTCCACCAGCGTGCGGTCTTCGAAGTCCGGTTCCGTGGGCACGCCGGGATCGTACGAGCGGTACCAGGGGTGCTCGGACATGAAGCCCAAGCTACCGCGCGGCGCGAGGTCGCGGCAAGGTGGTTCGTCTGGTCGCCCTGGCGGTCGCGTGCTATCGTTGGTGATACGTTTATCAGAGGGAAACGATGATCAGGATTCTTGCCGCATTGATTGCCCTGTCGGCGCCGCTGGCAGCCCAGCAGCTGGATCAGGTTGAACAGCGGCTGGTTGCCGCGGTTGACGCCGGCGTCCCCGATGCGCTGCGGCTCATCGAGCGCACGGTGAATATCAACAGCGGTACCATGAACTTCCGCGGCGTGCGGGAAGTGGGGCGGGTGCTGGCGCCCGAATTCGAGGCGCTGGGGTTTACCACGCGCTGGGTTCCGGGTGATGCGGTGAACCGCGCGGGACATCTCATTGCCGAGCGTTCCGGCCGGGGCCCGCATCTCCTGTTGATAGGTCATCTGGATACGGTGTTCGAGGAAGGCAGTCCGTTCCAGCGCTTTGAGCGCCTCGACGATTCCACGGCGCGCGGCCCCGGTGTCACCGACATGAAGGGTGGGAACGCGGTGATACTGCTGGCCCTCAGAGCCCTTCGCGCAGCGGGCGTGCTCGACTCGCTGCGGTTCACGGTGGTGCTGACCGGTGACGAAGAGGCGCCGGGCCGGCCGCTTGACGTGACCCGGGCCGAGCTGATTGCGGCGGGACGGGCGGTGGATGCCGCCTTGGGCTTCGAGGATGGCGACGGTGATCCCCGCACCGCGGTGGTGGCGCGGCGGAGTTCCGGCAGCTGGACGCTCACCGTGCGTGGGCGCCCCGCGCATTCATCCCAGATATTCGGCGAGGAGTATGGGAGTGGCGCAATCTTCGAGGCGGCGCGTATCCTGTCGCAGTTCCATGACCAATTGTCCGGAGATTCTCTGCTCACCTTCAATCCGGGTGTGATCGTGGGCGGCACCACCACCACGATGAACGCGGCGGAGAGCAGGGGCACAGCGTTCGGCAGGACCAACGTCATTGCCGAGACCGCGGTGGTGCGGGGTGACCTGCGTGCCATCAGTGTGGATCAACTCGAACGGGCCAAGCAGAGCATGCGCGAGATAGTGGCGGCTCATCTCCCGCGCACCAGCGCAGAGATTGAGTTCGACGACGCCTATCCGCCCATGGCGCCCACGGAAGGAAACCTGCGGCTGCTGGCAATGTGGGATCAGGCGAGTCGCGACCTGGGCTTCGGACCGGTGATGGCGGTGAATCCACGGCGCGCGGGTGCGGCGGACATCTCGTTCGTGGCGCCCTGGGTGCCCATGTCACTGGACGGGCTCGGGCTGATGGGAACCGGGGGGCACACGGTTGAAGAGACGGCGGATCTCCGCACACTCCCGATGCAGGCCAAGCGGGCGGCGGTAATAATGTGGAGGCTCGCTCGCAGATGACCAACGAACGGCTGGCCCGCGCGTTGGGGTCGCAGTATGAGGTACGCGAAATGGTGGGTCGCGGCGGCTTCGCCGAGGTCTGGGAGGTGTGGGACCGCGAGCTGGAACGCCGGCTGGCGGTGAAAGTGATCCGGCCGGACGAGACGTGGTCGAGCACCACGCTCGAACGGTTCAAGCAGGAAACGCGTACAGTAGCTCGGCTGCAGCATTCCAACATTCTGCCGATTCACTTCGTGGGAGAGGGCGAGGGGTTGGTCTACTACGCCATGCCCTACGTGGACGGGCAGTCGCTGGCGGATCTGTTGCGCTCGCGCGGTGCGCTGCCGGCCGATCACGCCGTGAGCATTGCGCTTCCCGTTCTGGACGCCCTGCAGCACGCCCACGCCGCTGGGCTGGTGCACCGCGACATCAAGCCCGACAACATCATGCTGGACCGTCAGAGCGGCCGGCCCATGCTGGTGGATTTCGGGATAGCCAAGCGGCTCGACGCCGAGGCGGGCCTTACTCAGGCGGGGTACGTGGTGGGAACACCGCACTACATGAGTCCCGAGCAGGCGCTGGGCGAAGCCAACCTCGATGCGCGAACGGACCTGTACTCGTTCGGGGCGGTGCTGTTTCAGATGGTCACCGGCGCTCCGCCCTTCGACGGCGATTCGTCGCAGGAGATTGTGGGGAAGCATCTGGCTGAGCCGCCCCCGCCTGCCAGCGACGTGAACGCGCGGGTGCCGCGCTGGCTGTCGCGTGTCATCGAGCGCTGTCTGCAGAAAAAACCCGCCGACCGTTTCCAGTCGGTTTCGATGTTGATCGATACGCTCAAGGTGGGAGCGGCTGAGGGTAAAGCGGGCAAGGCCGATCTCTCCTCGGCCGAAACCGAGCTGGTGAAGAGCGCCGAGCGGCCGAAGGGTCGGAAGAAGGAACGGCGTGGTGTGGGGCGGTGGGTGGCACTCGTGGTCGTGCTGCTGCTCGTGGGTTATACCGGTTGGAGCGTAACCGGTCCGCGGCTCGTGGTGGAGAACGAACTGGTACTGCCGGTAGTGGTGACTGTGGCCGGTGTGGAGCATCATGTGGCGGCCGAGGCGCGGGCGCGCCTGGCGTTGCCTCGCGGCGGTACCAACCCGATCACCTGGACGGCTGTGCGGCAGCGTACCGCGGAGGCATCGCCGCTCGGGCGTGAATTGAGCGGTACGATTTCGCGCACCGGCCGGCGCACCCGGGTCGCCCTGACCGCGGTGGAACGTGAGCGCGCCTGGTTTGCGCCGCTCATCACCAACGAGACCGACGGGCCGCTTTCCGTAACCGTGAACGCCGGCACGTCCGAGGTCATCGACTGCGGTTGCACGGTACCTGTCGGTGCGGTGCGCATGCACATCGGGTATTACCCGCTTTTCGCCAATTCCAGCGTACGGGTACGCAATTCTCAGGGTAGGTCTGCTCAGTTCACCGATCTCGGGGCGGAGGTGAACCGGCGCACTGGCGTGGTGGGACTGAGATTCCGAACGCAGGATCTGCGCTAGCGTGACGTTACGGGACAACCGTTCTAGATTACTCCTCATGTTCAAGCGCACAGCCTTCACGCTCCTGCCGGTTCTGTTGGCGGTTGCTTCGTGCGCCACCGAACCCGCCGTCGTCCAGGTGAACCTGAGTCGCTCGCAGGTCACCCTCGACGCCCTAACGGCCGCCGTACGGGTGACCGCGCAGCTTCTGGACGAGAAGAACGAGCCGGTACCCACGGCCACTGCTTCGTGGAGCTCGGACAATCCGTCCATAGCCACCGTTGACGCCACCGGACTTATCACAGCGGTCGGCAACGGCACGACCAAGGTCCGAGCATCGGTGGGTGCGGCCTCTGAAGAAGTGAACGTAACGGTGCTGCAGGTGGCCAAGTCACTCACCGGCACCGGTAGCGACCAGAGCGGTGAGGTCGGCACGGTACTGCCCGAACCGTTCGCGGTGGTGGTGAAGGACGGCCGGGACCAGGTGATGGTGGGATTCGATGTGGAGTTTACCGTGGTCTCGGGCAACGGGTTGCTGGGAGGTTCGATGGTGACTACCGACGCCGAAGGCCGAGCCGGCACCCCCCTGACGCTCGGGACAACGGCCGGATTCCAGTCGGTGTCGGCGCGGATCGATGGGGAGATTGCGTGGTTCAACGCCACCGCATTGGCGGCCGAGCCCGACTCGATGGTGGCTGCAACCGGCCATGGACAGTCAGGCATGCCGGATTTTCCGCTGGCGGATTCGTTGCGGGTTCGCGTCACGGATCGGTTCGGCAATCCCATACCGAACATCACAGTTACCTGGATAGTGGCCAGCGGGGACGGTACGGTGAGTCCGACAGAATCGGTTACGGGTTCCAACGGCAGGGCCGCGACATTGTGGACGCTTGGTCCCGGATTCGGGCCTCAGGAGGTGCAGGCCACCGCCGACGTTCCCCAGTCGCCGCGTTCGTTCGAGGCAACCGCCGTGCCGCCTCAGTTCTCAGTGGCGGACGGAGACGGTCAGGTGGGGTTGGTGGGTTTCGGCACCAACATCCGGCCCACGATCCGTATCGCCGGTGGGGATACGCCGCTCCCGGGCGCCACGGTGACATTTGCGGTGGAGGGTGGCAGTGGAAGCCTCGACGGAGCCGTGCAGATAACGGATGAAGACGGGTACGCCCGGCCCGACAAGTGGATTCTGGGAGACGCTCCCGGCCTCAATACGTTGTCGGCCACGGTCAGTGATCCGGACATCTCACCCACGTCCGTGTCCTTCGAGGCGATGGGGGTCACCTCGCAATACAACATAGACCTGCGGTATCTCACGGACATGAACGAGTCGTACCAGCAGGTCTTCGAAGACGCCCAGGCGCGGTGGCAGCAGTTGGTCATAGGGGATCTGCCCAGCGTACACCTTAACGCGGCCGCCGGAACCTGCGGGAGCAATTCCCCGGCAATAGACGAGGAGGTTGATGACCTCCTCATCCTGGTAACAGTGGACTCGATCGATGGACCCGGCGGGATCCTGGGTCAGGCCGGACCCTGCTATGTCCGGAGTACCAGCGGTCTTCCCATCATGGGGCTCATGCGGTTCGACTCGGCCGATGTGGGTATGCTGTTCAGCGACGGCCGGCTGTCCGACGTGATCCTGCACGAAATGGCCCACGTGATGGGAATGACGGGAACGCGCTGGACTACGCTCGGGCTACTTCAGAATCCCGCACCGCCCACATCCAACGACACCCATTTCTCAGGTGCGCGCGCGCGCGAGGCTTTTGACGAAATTGGCGGGGATAGTTACACCGGCGCCAAGGTCCCGGTGGAGAACTGTGACGGCAGACCGAACTGCGGGGGTGGCACATGGAACTCGCATTGGCGTGAGTCGGTGTTCGGGCCGGAACTGATGACGGGGTTCATCTCAGGGCCCGGCGTGCCCAATCCGCTGAGTCGCGTAAGCGTGGCATCGTTCTGGGACATGGGGTACGTCGTGAATCTCGACGGCGCCGACCAGTTCACACACACGTTCTTCCTGCACGCCGACGCCGCCCTGCGCAGCCGAATGGAGCGGTGGGAGCTTCCCTGGGACGGCCCCGTGTACGTGGTGGACAGGTCGGGCCGGGTAGTGCGGGTGCTGCAACCCATCCACTGACGGGCCTTCAGCCCGGTCAGCGAATCAGTTCTATTGTGACCTGAACCGTAGGCGCCGCGTCGGAGCTGACGGTGGCCTCGTACCTGAGCAGGCCTCTTTCCTCCAGCTTGAAGTCCATATCGGTCAGCATAGCTCCCGCTCCCCCGAATTGAAGCCGGGCTGCGGACCGGCTCGCTTCCCAGACGCCCTCGACGTCCAGGTTGATGCCGTAGATCAAGTTCTGCTGGCGCCAATGAGCGCTCCCATCCTGACTTAGCGTCACGGAAAGGGTTCCGCCAAACTCCAGCAGGTTGTTGGGCTCCGGTTGGCCCACAGTGCGGACCAGGAACTTCTGCGCGGTCCAGGTCCCGGCCATCTGTTCGTACGCCGTGGGCTGGTCGCTGCATCCCCCCGCGGCAATCCACAACAGCACCGGCGGCAGGGCGCGGAGCCGCCGGCCGGTATCAGACATCCAGATTCCGGACATACCTCGCATTCTCCTCTATGAACAGTCTGCGGGGCTCGACTTCGTCGCCCATCAGCTTCTCGAAGAGATCGGCCGCAAACGTGGCGTCGTCCATCTCCACCTTGAGAATCGTACGGGTGGCCGGATCCATGGTCGTTTTCCACAGCTGATCCGGATTCATCTCGCCCAGACCCTTGTACCTCTGGATGACGACGTTCCCCTTGCCCTGGCCGTTCGAAAGCCGCTTGATGTATTCCTCGCGTTCCTTTTCGTCGTAGGCGTAGTACTCCTCCTTGCCCCTGGCCACCCGGTAGAGTGGCGGCTGCGCAATGTAGACGTACCCCGCCTCGATGAGCTGGCGCATCTCCTTGTAGAAGAAGGTGAGCAGCAGGGTGCGGATGTGCGCTCCGTCCACGTCGGCGTCGGTCATGATGATGATCTTGTGGTAGCGGGCCTCGTCGAGCTTGAACTCGTCTTCGCCTATTCCGGTTCCGATGGCCGTGATCATCGCGCGGATCTCCTCGTTGGAGAGGATCTTGTCGATCCGCGCCCGCTGGACGTTCAGAATCTTCCCGCGCAGCGGCAGGATGGCCTGGAACTGACGGTCGCGCCCCTGCTTGGCCGATCCGCCGGCGCTGTCTCCCTCCACCAGATACAGCTCGCACATTGAAGGGTCCGTAAGTGAGCAGTCCGCGAGTTTGCCGGGGAGTATGCCCCCCTCGAGCGCATTCTTGCGGCGTACCAGCTCCCGGGCCTTCCGGGCCGCCTCACGCGCGCGGGCCGCGCTGGCCGCTTTTTCGATGATCGTACGCGCCACGCCCGGCGTTTCCATCAGGTAGTTGCCGAGGTGTTCGTATACGACGGTCTTGACGATTCCCTCGACCTCCGAGTTGCCCAGTTTGGTCTTGGTCTGGCCCTCGAACTGTGGCTCCTTCACCTTGATGTGGATGACCGAGGTGAGTCCTTCGCGGATGTCGTCGCCGGTCAGCGAGAAGTTTTCCTTCTTGAGCAACCCCTTGTTCTTTGCAACCTCGTTGATTACCCGGGTAAGCGCCGCCTTGAATCCTGTGAGGTGCGTGCCGCCTTCGTGCGTGTTGATGTTGTTCACGAACGAGAATGTGTTCTCGGCGTAGCCGTCGTCGTACTGCAACGCCACATCCACTTCCACATCGTCCCTGGTAGTGAAGAACTGAATGGGTTTGGGATGCAGCGGCTTGCGGTTCCCCCGGAGGTACTCGACGAACTGCTTCAACCCGTCCTTGAAGAGGAAGGTCTCCTCCTTTGGCGGCGTTGCTCGTTCGTCCCTGATCGTGAGGGTGATTCCACTGTTGAGGAACGCCAGTTCTCGCAGACGGTTCGCGACCGTGGCGTAATCGAAACGCGTCTCGGTGAAGATCTGTGGGTCGGGCTTGAAGGTGACCTTGGTGCCGGTCTTCCGCGCCTTTCCGGTTATCTCGAGCTTCTGTGTGGTGAGGCCTCGTGCAAAGGCCATGTGATGTTCCTGGCCGTCACGCGATACCCAGACATCCAGTCGTTCGGAAAGGGCGTTCACGACCGACACGCCCACGCCGTGCAATCCGCCTGAGACCTTGTAGGTGGCCTTGTCGAACTTGCCGCCGGCGTGGAGCATGGTCATCGCAACTTCGAGTCCCGGAAGCCTCTCGGTCTTGTGGATGTCAACCGGGATTCCGCGGCCGTTGTCCACCACCGTCACGGAATCGTCGGCGTGGATTGTAGTGTCGATCCGGTCGCAGTAACCTGCCAGCGCCTCGTCGATGGAATTGTCCACCACTTCGTACACCAGGTGGTGCAACCCCCGCGCGGCCGTGGACCCGATATACATGCCGGGCCGCTTGCGGACCGCCTCCAGACCCTTGAGTACCTGGATTGCGTCGGCGCCGTAACTCTGCGGTACCTGCTTCGGTGCGGTCATTCCTGTGTTGTTCCCTCATGAATGGTACGAGAGGCCTGCCGCCGCCTCTCAGACATGCCAGTGTATCCTGCGTATCGTTCTTCCCGCCTCGCCGAGCCGGGCGAGAATGGCGGGGCTCATCAATTGAAGTTCCTGCATCCACGGCGCCGACGCCACACGAACCCACAGAATACCGTCGGCGGATACGCCTTCGGCCTTTGTGACCTGCGCTATCTCCCGGCCCACCAGCGTGGGCCATTCGTCCACGATCCGTGACCGTTCCAGCCGCTCGCTCAGCCCGGAGCGCCTGAGGTATCTCTCGAGCGCTTCGCCCAGCGAGGCTGCCCGGTCACCGCGAGTCAATGCGGCCCTCGGCAATCTGCCACCGCGGGCGATCCAGCAGCGCCGGCGGGACCTCGCTGTCGCGCGGAGCGGTTATCACGGCCTGTCCCGGCAACGCTTCCTGTATGAGCCCCAGCAGCCTTGCCTGCCTGCGTCCATCCAGTTCGGCGAATACGTCGTCGAAGAGCGCGATGGGCGGGTTTCCCGTTGCGGTCCTGATCGTTTCGGCTTCGATCAGGCGGAGCGCGATTGCGGCCGAGCGTTGCTGTCCTCCGGAGCCGAAGTGACGGGTTTCCTTGCCGCCCAGTGTCAGTCGGAGTTCATCGCGGTGCGGTCCCAGGGTGGTGGTGCCGCGCTCCAGGTCACGGGGCAGTGCGACGGCGAGACGTTGCTCCAGGTCCCGGTCGGACTGCCCATGATACATCATGCGTGCCTCCGTCTGCTCCCCCAGAGCGGAACAGATCTCGTTGAATCGCCCGCCGTGCTCCCGGACCCATTCTGTCCGGGTTCCTGTCACAGACCGGGCGGCCTCGGCGAATGGCCGGTCGAACAGTCGTGCCTGGTCTGCCTGACCGCGCCTGAGTGCCGAGTTGCGTTGCTTCAGCGCAGAGCGCATGGCCGAGAGGCTCTCCAGGTACCCGCTGACGGTCAGGCTCAGGAGCACGTCCAGGTAGCGTCTGCGCTGGCTGGGAGCTCCGCTCACCAGTGAGCGGTCGGCCGGGGAAAGCACAACGGCGAGCACGCGACCCAGAGCGCTGCTCAGTCTGTCGGCCTCCACGCCGTCCACCGTCACCTTCTTGCGACGACCGGACAACTCGTATCCCGCGGTTACCCGCGCACCGGTGGTCCCGGCCACGAAGAATCCGGCGTCGCCGAATCGCACCAGCTCCCGGTCGGCCGCACCGCGGAGCGACCGGAATAGCACGAGGTAGTAGATCGCCTCGAGCAGGCTGGTTTTCCCCTGCCCGTTCTCTCCAAGAATCACCACCCCGCCGGCCGGAAACTCGAGATCGAGCGCCGCGAGGTTGCGGAAACTGCGTACGGTGAATTGGGTGAGGATCACCCTGCGCACATCGTTGAATAATAACGACTTACGCCGGTAGGGTCAACGCGGGAATGGGCCTCGGGAACTTCGTTGCGAGACATGTCTGGAACCTAATCGTGCGTGCAATCCGGTGGCAGGCGTCGCCCGGTGGGTCTTCCCCGTTCAGGGTTCAATGGGGTATGCTATGTCCCTGCCCGTGAACAGCATATGCGTCTTTGCCGGCTCGAGTCCCGGATCCGACCCTTCCTTCACCGAGGCCGCGCGGGAACTCGGTTCCGAGCTGGCGAGCCGGAACATCACCGTGGTGTTCGGTGGTGGCAGCGTGGGGGTGATGGGAGATCTGGCAGATGGAGCGCTTGCCGGCGGTGGGCGCGTCATTGGCGTGATCCCGGAGGCACTCACGGCGCGCGAGATCGCGCATCCACTGGCGAGCGAGATGATCGTGGTCCAGACGATGCACGAGCGGAAGGCACGCATGGCTTCTCTGGCGGATGGATTCATCGCGCTTCCCGGGGGGCTGGGCACCCTGGAGGAGCTGTTCGAGGTGTTGACGTGGGCCCAGTTGGGCATTCACGGCAAGCCGTGCGGGCTGCTCAACGTGAAAGGATACTATGACCGGTTGCTCGCGTTTCTGGATCACGCGGTTGAGAGTCGCCTGCTCAGGTCAGTGCATCGTCATCTGCTGCTGACCTCCGACAACGGTGGCGAACTGCTGGACCGGTTCGGCAGTTACAACGCCCCCTCGGTGCCCAAGTGGATGGGCCCGGAAGAGACCTAGGGAGCAGAACGTGCAAACGGAGTGTATAATCCCTGATATCGAAAACCTTCGAATGATCCAACACACACGAATCGCATACTTCATGAGGCTGCCATGAGCAGGACCGATGCCGGCGGCGTGCTGGAGCTGGCGTCGAACGGTGCCGGTTTTCTGCGTCGTCGGGAACGTGCGTATCTGCCGTCCCCGGGCGACGTGTACGCAGGAACCAAACTGATTCAGCGGTACGGACTGCGTACCGGAGACGATGTGATCGGTGAAGCGGATCCTCCGCGGCGTCGCGGCCAGGGTCCCGCGCTGGCTGCTGTGACCACGGTCAACGGGCAGGATCCCGAGTCAGTGAAGAAGCGACCGCAGTTTGCGCGACTCACTGCGGTTCATCCTCGAGAACGCATCGTGCTCGAATGCGAGCTGAACCGACTCGGGGGGCGGGACTACACAACGCGCATCATCGATCTGCTCTGTCCGTTCGGCAAGGGCCAGAGGGCACTCATCGTGGCGCCCGCCAAGGCGGGCAAGACCATGGTACTCCAGGCAATCGCCGAGGGCGTGGTGAAGAACCACCCGAAGGCCACTCTTTACATCCTGCTGGTGGATGAGCGGCCCGAGGAAGTGACCGAGATGGAGATGTGCGGGTTCGGCGAAGTGATTGCTTCGAGTTTCGATTTTCCTCCCGAGAGGCACATAGCCGCGGCGGAGCTTACCCTGGAGCGCGCGCGCCGCAGGGTGGAGCAGGGCGAGGATGTGGTGCTGATCCTGGACTCCATCACGCGTCTCGCCCGGGCGTACAACACGGTCGAGAAGGGAACCGGCCGTACCCTCACCGGGGGACTTGACGCTGCCACACTGGAGAAGCCCAAGAAGTTCCTCGGTAGCGCGCGATGCGTGGATCCCTCGCAGGGAGGGGGATCGCTCACCATCATCGGGACGGCGCTGATAGACACCGGGTCCAAGATGGACCAGGTGATCTTCGAGGAGTTCAAGGGGACGGGTAACAGCGAGCTGGTGCTGAGCCGCGAGCTGGCCGACCGCCGGATCTTCCCGGCAATTGATCTGAATGCGAGCGCAACGCGGCGGGAGGAGCTGCTGCTGCCGCCGGACCTGCTGGCCGCTTCGCACGCAATTCGTTCCCGACTGGGATCTGCGCCGGCGACCCAGGCAATGACTCAGCTGCTGGATCTGATGCGTCGCACTCCTTCCAACACGGAACTCGCCCGCGAGCTGGCGGCGTGAGGCGTACGGCGCGGCATGCGTCGACGCTCATGCTCGCGGCCGGTTCTCTCCTGATCGCCCAGCGGCCGCTGGCCGCGCAGGGTGCGAGCTTCAAGGTCAACGCGGAAGCGTTGCTGGCGGCGACTCGGCTCGACCCCTCGCCCGGGGGTGCCGCGCTCACCGAGTTCAGGCTGGAGCAGCCGATGATCATGGCTCACGCTTCGCTGCTGGATCACGGGCTCCGGTTTCACACCACACTGAACTTCGAGGCTGTTACGATGCCGGATGGTGTGCTCACCATGGGGATCTTCGGTGAGGGATACATGGACCGGAGGCATCCGCACACGGTGGTGCACGAGTTGATGGCGTCGGTGGTGGGCCGGCTCGCGGGCCCGCGCGGGCCGCGCGTCTCGCTGTCGGCGGGAAAGGGGTTCGTGGCGTTCGGTACGGACGATCCCATGAGCCGCCCCGCGTTGCGGTTCCCGGTGAATCATCACTGGGCACAGGTGCTCGAGCGTCTGGTGTTCATTCCGGGAATTCAGCTTGGACCGGTGACGCTGGAGGCTTCGGTTTTCAACGGAGATGAACCGGAATCGCCCGGCGACTTTCCCTCGCCGGGAGGGCGTTTCGGGGATTCGCACGCGGGGCGGCTCACGGTGACGCCAATGGACGGTGTGGAGGCGCAGGTTTCGCGTGCCTGGGTGAACTCTCCCGAACATCAACCGGGGGCCGGCGCCATGCACCGTCACTGGAGCGGATCGGTGCGACTCGAGCACGCGGCACTCGGCGGCGATGTCTATGGGCTGGCCGAGTACGCCCGCGTGAGCATGGACGAAACGGCGTTTGTCTTTCCGACCTGGCTTGTCGAGGCGGCGTGGCGGCGCGGAGCGCACCAGGGATATTACCGCTTCGAACGGACCGACCGGCCGGAGGAGGAGCGTACGCTCGAGGATCCGTTCAGGACGGTGCGCCCGCACGTGGACGACGCCATACTCGGCGTCACTCGCTGGGATGTGCACACCGCCGGCTACCGCGTGATCATCAACGCCGGAAGGGCGCGGCTGGAACCCGGGATCGAGGCCTCGTTCGGAGATGCGCGCAATGTGGACGGGGGCATCTTCCGCCCCGAGGATTTCTACGGGAAGAACCGGCTCTGGTCGCTCACTGCGGCGATACGGGTGGCGGCCGGCCGGCCGCATCGCATGGGTCGCTACGGTGTATCAGGGGTGGAGCATGTGACCGGGGAGCACGAGGGGCATTGATGAAAGGCCTGCGGTTACTGGCACCACTGCTGGCAGCAACCGCTGCGGCGGGTTGCGTGAAGACGGTGATCGAGCCTGTGGAGCTGTCGTTGGACATGGTAGCCGGTGACGGCCAGTCCGGCGTGCCGCAGACCGAGCTTCCCGATGAGTTGGTCGTTCAGGTGCTTTTGGGTGGGCAGCCAAAGGTCGGATCTGCCGTTACGTGGGCGATGGTTGAGGGAGACGGGTCCGTAACGGCGGTTGAGGCCGAAACCGACGCCGGCGGTCACGCACGCGCGAGGTACACTCCCGGCGTTCTGGGCGGAACACACCGGATCAGGGCGGCGCTGGCTTCGGGAGAGCAGCAGGTCTTCACCGCCAGCATAGCTCCCACGCTGGTTGCCACCATACCGATTCCACCCAACTACGGCATTCATGACACATTTTTGCGCGATGGGCTCGCGTTCGTGAGCGCGTGGAACACGGGCGTCATCATTCTCGACGTGGGTAACGGCATCGCGGGAGGCAGCCCCTCGGCGCCGGTCGAGATCTCGCGGTTCGTGCCGTCCGGTGGAGCCATCACCGGCCGTATTCATAACGCCTGGTGGTTCCACAACCCGAACACCGGCGAGAAGCGGTATCTCTTTCTGGGACAGGAGGGGCCGGGGTCGATAGGCGTCTCGTCTTCGGGGGACATCTTTGCCCTTGATGTCTCGAACCTTGCGGCGCCGGTACAGGTGGGCAGGTACACGCTTGCGGACGCGGGAGCCCACAACTTCTGGATGGACGAAGACGCGGAAGTTCTCTTTGCGGCGTACTACAGCGGCGGAGTGGTGGCGCTGGACGTTTCGGGCGAGCTACCCCAGGACCTCGCCACACGAGAACTGTCACGGGTGGAGCCTGAATCCACAACGTACGTGTGGGGTGTCATGCTGCATCAGGGCTCGCTCTATGCAGCGGACATGATCCACGGTTTCTATCAGCTGCGTTTCGAGGGAAGCGAACTGAGCGTGGTGGCGGGTGGAGGCAACGTCCCCGAGCGGTACACCTCCGATCTGTGGGTGCATGGCAACGCGGCCTACACCGGGACATGGGGTTTGAGGCAGCAGCAGGGGAACGCGCTCAAGGTATGGCAGCTCGACGAGAGCGGAGCCCCAACGCTGGCCAATACGGTTGTGGTTCCGAACATCGGCACCGTGAGCGACGTGGAGGTGAGCGCGGGAGGCTCACTTCTCATGTTCAGCGCGGAGAACGGGAGCGGCGCCGGGATTTACTGGTATCTGTTGGACGATCCTCTGTTGCCCACGCTCAGGGCCCGCGTGCCGGTTGCCAACGGTATCCATACGGCGACCTTCGGAGAGATCGGGGGGCGCCGCTACGCGTTTGCGGCCAGGAATCCGCCGAATCCGGCGCTGTTGATTTACGACGTGACGGATCTGGTACCGTAGAGGCTGCGGGCCAGAGGGCGGGAGGAGGCGGCATAGGATGCGAGTACTGGAGACCTGTCTGTACGCGGCTGATCTCGATGCCGCCGAGCGATTCTACCGGGACGTGCTGGAGCTCGAGCCGTTTGCCAGGGTTGAAGGGCGCCACGTGTTCTTTCGGGTGGAGTCTGCCGTATTCCTTCTTTTTCATCCTGATGCGACCGCGGTGTTGGGGCAGGGGGTTCCTCCGCATGGCGCCGTGGGGCCGGGTCACGTGGCTTTTGCCGTACCGGAGGCGGAGATCGAGCGGTGGCGCGCCCGGCTGGCCGACGGCGGGGTAGCGATAGAGGCGGAGGTCGCCTGGCCCGGAGGGGGCCGGTCGCTGTATGTGCGTGACCCCGCCGGTAACAGTGTGGAACTGGCTCCGTCCAGCATCTGGGGGATTGCCGAATGACCACGAGCGCGTTGATCCGTCCCGAGCCCATCGAGTATGCCGCATTCTACCGCGGTTATGTCGAACTGGTCCCGGAAGGCGACATTCTGGAGATCCTGGCCCGTGAGGGTGAGGAATCCGCCGCGTTTTTCGAGAGCATTCCCGAGGCGATGACCTTGTTCCGCTACGCGCCGGGCAAATGGAGCGTCAAGCAGGTACTGAACCATGTGAGCGATGCGGAGCGGGTATTCGCCTATCGGGCGTTGCGGTTCGGGCGTCGGGATACCACGCCGCTCCCCGGATTCGACGAGAACGATTATGCCGAACACGCGCCGTCCGACGCGCGGCCATGGGACGATCTGGTGGCCGAGTTCCGGCACGTGCGCCGGGCGACGGTATCACTGTTCCAGAGCTTCACTCCAGAGGACGTGCTCCGGCGAGGGTCGGCGAGCGGAGCCGAGGTATCGGTGCGGGCGCTGGCGTACATCACGGCCGGGCATGCGCTGCACCACGTTCAGGTGATTCGGGAGCGCTACCTCAGAATCCCAGCCAGTAGTTGAGTTTAATCAGCAGGATGTTGTCCGAGCTTCCCGCAAACAGGGCCCGCGCGTCGCGGCCCAGGCGCACGTCGCCGAAGGGCTGATTGTCGGCACGGCCGTGGGTCCAGACCAGAAACAGGGTGGATCCCGGCCTGAACTCCCACCTGAGAACGGCGTTGCCCCGGAGCGACCGCAGGGTGAAATCCGGATTCTGGATGGTAAAACTCTCCGCCGGTCCCGCGCCGTCGGGATCGATCGTGTAGATCCTGCCGGCACCCTCGCCCTCGGCGGTGATAGTGCCCCGATCCGTGCCATACACGCTCTTGGCCGTGCTCCGTGGCTCGTCGAACTCCTTGAAGTTCGAGAAGCGCCCGCTCGCGATGAACGGTTGAGCGAACAGCTCGAGCGAGAAGTTGGTCGTGAAGGTCACGTTGAGCCGCGTATTCATGGAGGTGGTGTACCGTACGAGATCCGCGAAGACATAGCGCCGGCCGTAGAAGTCTTCCGCCGTTTCGTCTTCGCGGGACGTCACGAACTGGGCGCTCGAGGACGAGCGGCTGTACTCGGGACCGATCGACACCTGCACGTTGGATGCGGGGCGCAACTGCACGAAGAGGTTGGTGTTGAAGCCGTACGCACCCTCGTCGTTTCTCGAATAATTGGGGTTGGTCTCGAACGCCACCGGTTTCCGGAAATCGGTACCCGCGTTCAGCGCCCAGAAGTGGCTGCCCGGGCGGCGGACCACGGGACCGCCCCGCGTGAGCTGGTCATCGAAGGCTTCGGGACGCCTGATATACATGGTGCTCACGTTCCAGTAGTTGCGCGCCTGCCAGTGCGAGAACGCGTGTAACTGCCGGTCGGTCAGGTCGCCGTCGAAGTTGAACTGCTGCTGGGCGCCCGTGATGAAGACCAGGCTGCGGTACCAGCTGCCGGGCCGGGTCCACTGCCGCAATACGTTTCCGTTCATCCAGAGCAGGTCGGTCCGGGTGAGGAAGGCCATGTCGTTGTTCTCGAAGCCGGGGCTCCGCACGTTGCCGTGGATCTCCCAGAGCCAGTCGCCGCCGGTTTTGGCGAAACGGGCGTACGCGCCGTAGCCGCGCAGTACGGTGGCCGACGGATCGTAGGCGTTCGAGAAGAAGCCGTTGCCTGTGTTGTCCCGGTCGGGACGCTGGAAATACCGTTGCGGGGCGCGCTGGAGGCGGAGGATCGCGGCCGAGTCGCCCACCGCCTGGGTGACGGCGACACGCGCCAGCAATTGATACGTCCGGTGGCCGATCCACCAGTCCGCGTCGAGCCCGATGCTTTCGGCCCGGCGCGTGAGCTGGGCGGCCAGATCGGGGTCGCGGAGATCCCGGATCATTGAGGTGGCCATGCCGCCTATCTGCAGGTTCCCACCCATGAGATCGCGTTTGACGCGCGCCACGAAATAGTTGGTGAGCGGCTCGACTTCCTTGTGGAAACGGGAACCGTCCGTTGCCTGGACGAGAGCTCGCTCCCGCCGCGTCACCGCATTCAGAATCCCGAGGGTGTATGCGCCCGCCGTACGGCCCGTGATCTTCGCGGCTCCCAGGATGGCCGTGTTTTCCGGTACCTGGGCAAACTCGCCGGCGCTGTGCGCGAGCCCAGCGCCCTGCGGCCCGCGTCCGATGCGCCGGCTGAAAAAGAGCGACAGCGACGACACATTCGAGCAGAAGAAGCAGTTGAACCCTCCGAAGCTGAACATGCCCTGGCCCTCAATGAAGAACGGCCGGCGCTCGGGGAAGAACGTCTCGAAAGCCGAGAGATTTACGACCGCCGGATCCACTTCGACCTGACCAAAGTCCGGATTGATGGTCGCGTTCAGCGTCAGGTTCGAGGTCAGCAGATACTTGAGGTCCGCGCCGACTCGATACCCGAGGTCGTGGGAACGTTGAAACGGATTGTCGGCGTTCCGCGGCGGTATGTGAGAGGAACGTCCCACTGCATAGGGCAGGACTTCCAGCCGGCCGGGGCTCCGGGTGATCTCGAGGTCGTGCAGGTGGCCGTAACGCGGCGGGCCGCCCACTTCGTTGTTGGGCCACCACGCCCAGTGCGAGCGTTCGTTCAGGCGGCTCACGAAGCGAATGATCTGAAGCCCCCATGTCTGGATCGAGTCGCGCGGAAACCGCAATTGGTTGAACGGGATGCGGATTTCGGCGGTCCAGCCCAGGGAGTCGATCCGGGTCGCCACTTGCCACACCGGGTCCCAGGATGAATCGAGGGACGTACCCCCCGGGCCGAAGGCGTCGCCTTTGACGCCGGACGGGTTGACGCTGAATTCCGTGCGTCCCAGGTGATCGTGGAAGGTGTCGAACACGATGACCAGGCGATCTTCCCCTTCGTACCGGTCGCGGCGCACCAGGCGGGTGGTAACGCCCTCGGCGCCCAGGTCGTCGTACATGCGGGCGCCAATGTAGAGTGCGTGGTCGTCGAACAGGAAGCGGACTTCGGTGCGCTGGGTGGCGGGCGCTCCTTCGTCCGGCTGGGACTGACGGAAGTCCGTGGCGGGTGCGATGGTCCGCCATGCCGGATCGTCGAGGGAACCATCCAGCACGATGGAGGCGTCCGGCCGGGCCGCATGGATTTCGGCGCGTGCGGCCCCCACCTCGCGCGGCGGCTCAGGATGGATGGAACGGCTGTGCTGGGCGGCGGCGGGTGTGCCGGTCGCCAGGGCGACTACGCCGGTGATCATCACGGTGCGCCAGACGGAATGTCGCGACATGTAACGTCCGCGTGAATGGTTACAGGGATAGACGCGCGCTGGAGCGATTTGGTTGCAATGTTACATTATGCACCGATGCGTACAGTTCTTGCCTTGGACCAGGGTACGACCGGCTCCACCGCCATCCTGCTCGGCCAGGACGGATCGATCGTGGGCCGCGGATATCGCGAGTTTCCGCAGCATTTCCCGAAGCCTGGTTGGGTGGAGCACGACGCCGAGGAGATCTGGCATGCCACGCTAGTGGCCGCGCGGGAGGCTCTGTCGGGGGCGGATTCGGCGCCGGCGGCCATCGGGATCACCAATCAGCGGGAGACGGTGGTTGCATGGGACCGTGCCACGGGACGGCCGCTCCATCGGGCGCTCGTCTGGCAGGACCGCCGTACAGCTGAACGCTGCCGCGAGCTCAAGGCCGAACTGGGAGACGAGTGGCTGGCGTCCCGTACGGGTCTCGTGTGGGATCCCTACTTCTCAGCTACCAAGATTGCGTGGTTGCTGGAGAACGTTCCGGGTTTGCGGGAGCGTGCGGTTGCCGGAAAGGCGGTGTTCGGCACCATCGATACATGGCTGGTATACCGTCTCACCGGTGGCAATGCGTTCGTAACCGATCATACCAATGCTTCCCGTACCCTGCTCTACAATATCGACACCATGGGATGGGACGATGACCTGCTCAAACTGTTCGGCGTACCCCGGGCCAGCCTGCCGGAGATTGTGGGCTCCAGCGGTGCGGTGGGTGTGACTGCTCCTGACCTGTTCGGGTCCGGTATTACGGTGGCCGGCATTGCCGGCGACCAGCAGGCTGCGTTGTTCGGCCAGGGGTGTGTTGATCCGGGATCGGCCAAGTGTACGTATGGCACCGGCGCATTTCTCCTCATGAATATCGGGCGGCAGGGAGCGGCGGAAGGCGGCAGAGGAGGGCAGGGGGTGCTTACGACGGTGGCGTGTGATGAAGAGGGAAAGCCTACACACGCGCTGGAGGGCTCGGTGTTCATTGCGGGGGCGGCGGTGCAGTGGCTGCGGGACGGCCTGGGACTGGTGGGGCAGGCCGCGGAGACGGAAGCAATGGCGAGGTCCGTGCCGGACACGGGCGGTGTGTACTTCGTACCCGCGCTGGTGGGCCTTGGATCTCCCTACTGGGAGGCGGAGGCGCGCGGCACCGTCGTTGGCCTCACCCGGGGCACCACGCGCCAACACCTCGTGCGTGCGGCGCTGGAAGCCATGGCTTACAGCACGCGCGACGTGGTGGATGCAATGCAGGAGGCTTCCGGGGTGGGGCTCAGGTCGCTCAAAGTAGATGGGGGGGCCGCTGCAAACGACTGGCTGATGGAGTTCCAGGCGGACACGATATACCGGTCGGTGCTGAGGCCCGATATCGTGGAGACGACGGCGCTCGGTGCCGCCGGCCTCGCGGGCCTCGCCAGCGGAGTGTGGGAGAGCGTGGAGAGCTTTCTTGCTACACGCAACTACCGGGAGTTCCGTCCCGACACGAAGCGCGAGGCCGAGTACGAGGGGTGGCGGCGTGCGGTGGATACGGCTTTGTACTGGGCGAGGCGCTGAGTTGCGCTACGGCCGCTCCGGCAGGTTGCGTGGGATGCGGTCCACGATGCGGTTGTGCCGGCCCCGCTGCTTGTGCAGCTCGAAGGCGTCATATACCTCGTCAAGCGCGGTGCGCGTCTCGAAGTGCAGGCGGTTCCCGTCGATCGTGATGATCTGATACATGGGCGTACCCCCGGCGGCGCGTGTCATCCAGGCTTCCCGCTGCATCCGGTACAGCTTGGGACCGCTCACCGAGACGACGTACATGGTGGCACCCGGCGTCACCCACGCATCAGGTCCCCTTTCGGGATTGGGCGACATGGAGCCGCGCGCGTAGGCGTGGTCGTGGCCCTGGAGTACGAGGTCCACCGCGTAACGGTGGAATACCGGCCCCCAGATGTTGCGCAGTTCGGGATAGTCGCGTCCGCCGGCGGCTGAGAAGAGCGGATGGTGAAACGTGACGATGGTCCACGGCAGGGTGTTTTCCGCCAGCACACGCTCGAGCCACACGGCCTGTTCTTCATGCCGTTCGTTCGAATTGAGCACTATGAAGCGGGCGTTCGAGTAGTCCAGATAGTAGACAGTGCCCTCGAGTCCGGGTGGACCGTGCTGTGGCAGAGGGAACTGGGGGTGCCAGTACTTTGAGAGGCGCCAGACTTCCTCGCCGCCTTCCGAACTGCCGCCCTCTCCGTCGGCGTGCAGCTCCTCTTCCGAAACCAGTACGTACTCGTGATTGCCGGCGGCCGGTATGCTGGGCATGGTGCCGTTGATCCAGCTGGCCGCCGCGTGCCATTCCCCCCATTCGATATCGCTTTCCGGGAGATCGACGAGGTCGCCGGCGTGAATGATGAAGCGCGCGTCCGGGGCGGCGCGCACGGCCGCGCGTATCACCCTTGACCAGAGGGACTTGATGAGATTCTGTGCATCGCCCAGATAGATGAAGGAGAATCTCTCGGGCTGATCCCAGGCGGTGGTGAACTGGAACCACTCGCTCCAGTGTTCGCCGTCTCCCACGCGATAGGCGTACCGCGTGGCGGGTTCGAGATCGGTGAAACGGGCGGTGTGATAGTAAGCGAGACCCATCTCCGTTTCGAGCGGGGTGGACGTGGCCAGTACCACTGCGGGTGCCTGCAGGAAATCGAGTCCCGCATCCATTCTGGCGATCTGCGCCCCGACCTGCTGTCTCAGTGGGTCAAAGGTACTCCGCCACGTCACGGCCTGAGAGCGTGCCGGATCTCCATCCCAGGTGAGGATGATGCGGTCGGGGATCAGGCTCGGAGCGTACCTGACCGAGTCTGCCGGGTACCCGGCGGATCTGTCTTCCTGGGCGGCAAGGGAGGTCGGCGGCTGCGCCGATACGAAAGACAGCAGGAGTGCGGTGCCGAGGAGTCTGTTCACTGGTCTCAGGGGTTGAAGGTTCAAGTTCGGATGATAGCGGTGTGAGCCTCCGCCGTCTATATTAGCGCCTACATACCATGGAGTTACACCTTGGCTGACTGGACCACCCCCATGGCGTCGTGGATCACGCGGCGCCCGTTCGTTCTCTGTCTGATTCTGTACGGAATTGTAGGCGTTATCGGTTGGACGGCGTACAACCTTCTGCCGTTCCCGTTTCCGGAAGCGATCAGGGCGCTGATCGGTTCCTCTGGCCTGGGGGTCATGGACCCCGAGATATTCGCGCGTGAGCCGGTGGTGGGGCCCCCGCCGGACGCACCCATGTGGGCCATAACCGCGGTGGCAATGACCGCGGCGGCGCTGCTGGGAACGCCCACGGCCTGGCTGTACACCATCACCAGGCACAAGCGCGGATACCAGCAGTCGCTGGTTCACTCTCTGATTCTGCTGCCGGTCGTGGTTGCCGGAGTCGTGGTGCTGGTCAAGCACAGCCTCGCGCTGGCGTTCAGTCTGGCCGGAATCGTCGCCGCCGTGCGGTTCCGCAACACGCTGGAAGACAGCAAGGACGCCGTCTACATCTTCGTTGCCACCGGTGTGGGGCTGGCGGCGGGCGTGGAGCTGGCCGCGGCGGCGGTGCTTTCATTCTTCTTCAATCTCACCACGCTGTCGCTGTTTCAGTCCGACTTCGGGCGGACTCCGGCCCGGCTGGAAGGCGATCTGGCCGAGAAGCGGATGCGCAAGGCGCTGGCCATAGCCAACCGTACCAGCCAGTTTGTGGCGCGGCTCGATGATGAGGTTCTCAAGTCCATGGCGCCCGAACAGTTGGAGGCGCTGGTGGACCGTGCGTGGCGGCGCCGGAAGGAATCGGCGCCGGACGTTGTGGCGGTTGAGGGTGACGCCAAGGGCAAGCTTGACTGTCTGCTGTCGGTTCGGACGGCCAATCCCAACAAGGCCCGCGAGGTGGTGGAAGAGCTGCTGGGCGAGCAGACCAAATCCTGGAAGTATCAGGGGACGGATCACGGCGAGGAAGGTGAGCAGACCATCAGGTACGCGCTGCAGTTCAAGAAGAACGTCCAGGTGACATCGTTCCTGGATACGGTCCGCCAGAAGGGGGCCGAAAGCGTGCTGGAAGTGAACGTAAGGTGAAGGGTCTTTCCCCCGGTGGTCGTGGGGGTTATTCTATGAGAAGCATGCGTCCCCAAGCCAAGTTTCTGCTAGGCGCCTCGCTCATCGTGGGGTCGGTTATCTTCCTGATGGCTTCGGGCATCAAGGAGACGGGGATGTACTTCCTGACCCCCACGGAGCTTGCCGCGCGGGTCAACAACGATCCGTCGTTCATCGATCTGGGCATCAAGATGGGGGCGCGGGTGGTGACCGGCACGATCGAGCGGGACGTGGGTACGCAGACCATTACCTTCGAAATCACCGACGGAGTCGTCACCTACCCGGTGGTTTACCGGGGCCTGGCACCGGACACCTTCACCGACGACGTGGAGGTGGTGGTTGAGGGGCGGCTCCAGCCGGATGGGGTGTTCCGGGCCACCACGCTGCTGGCCAAGTGCGGCTCGCGCTATGAAGCGGTGCCCGCTGAAGAATATGCGGCCGACGGGTACGCATCGTAACTCGTTCGGACACGGTCGTTTGCCGGCCGGGAAAACCCTCACACATCCTTTAATATTTCTTAATTGCGCTCGGTGAAACGGTTGGCCATCTTTAGGGCAACCTCTTACCAGGTAAATCGTTCCCATGCGCGTGCTTCGTACACGGGGTCTTCGGGTTGGGCCTTCCGCTGTTCTGCTCGCCGTGTTGCTGGCCGGCGCCTGCACCAAGGAAACCATCGTCTTCCGCGACCGTGAGCCGTTCAACCCGCCGCCGGATGAACTGAGCGGGTTCCTAGGTTATTTCACGGTGGAGACACAGCAGACGACCTGCGGTAACTGCCACGTGGGGATTCAGCGGGACTGGAAGACATCCCGCCACGCGCACGCCTGGGCAACACTCCAGGATGCGGCCGGCGCACAGGCGTCCTGCTATACCTGCCACACGGTAAACGAGCGGGGCAACGTGGCGGTGGGTCCCGCGGGGTGGAACGCAGTACAACACGAGGCGTATCGGGACGTCCAGTGCGAGAGCTGCCATGGGCCGGGACTGGCCCATGTAATGGAGCCAGACCTCGTCAGCGCGCACGAGACGGTGCGGGCCCGGGTGGGCGTGACAGCGGCTCCGGGCGCCAGTTGCGTGGCCTGCCACAGCGACGAGGCGCCGCACCCGTTCGCGGCGGAGTGGGAGCAGTCCGGGCATGCCGTCGTGCGTGCCAGCCCGGCGGGGAACCCGAATTGCGCGTTCTGCCACGAGGGCAAGGCGGCGCTGACGTCGTTCGGGGTCCGACCCCGGTTCGTCGAGGCGGGGAGCGCAGACCACATCGCGATTACCTGCGCCGTGTGTCACGATCCCCACGGGTCGCCGTTTGAGGGGCAGCTTCGGGCGTCGATCTCGACGCCCTCCCGGGAGAACCTGTGCGTGACCTGTCACTCTCGCACTGCCACGCCATGGACGTTCCGGGGCCCGCACGGAGCGCAGGGGCTCCTGGTGATTGGCCAGAGCACGGGCTGGATTCCGCCAGGGTTCGTGTACGATACGACGCAGATCGCAAGCAGCCACGGGAGTACCGCCAATCCCAGGTTGTGTGCCACCTGCCACGTGGCCAGTACGACGGTCATAGATCCCGGCACAGGAGGTACCGTTTTCGAGAGCACCGGCCATCTCTTCGAGGCCATCCCGTGTCTTGACGACCAGGGCATTCCAACATCGGGCCCCTGCACTTTGGAGCAGCGTGATTTCCAAAGCTGCGCGACTGCGGGTTGTCATGGCACTGAGGCGGTTGCGCGCACGGCCTACCAGTTCATTATCGAGGATCTGAACAGCCGGCTCGATCAGATCTGGACCGATTTGAACGACAACTGCGTCATTGACGCCACGGACGGAGGGCTTCTACCGCAGCTGGTTGCGAACGCTGCATCGGCGGCCGATTCTGCCCAGCTCGATGTGAGCACTTCACTGGTGTCAGTGGCCAAGGGTACGCTCTGGAACGCCATGCTGGCTTCAACGTCGTCCCGACCGTGCTTCCGGGGCGGCCAGTTGCTGGGACGAAACTTCTCGGCGCACCCGTCGGGGGGTAACGGGGTACACAACCCCTTCCTTCTCCGGGCACTGCTGATAGCTTCCATCCAAGCCATGATGGATACCTACAGCCTTATGGTGCCGCCTGGCGCGGCTCTGGAGATGACCGGCCCCGTACCGCCGGGGGTGAAAATCCGCGAGGACGCCAGCCGGGTTCCCATCCAGGCCCATCGTTCGTCACTGTACTAGGCCCCCTGGCAGAGGAGCCGAGAACCGAGTTGCTCGACTTCCTTGCAGTTACAGGCCCCGGAGCTATCGCACCGATCTCCGGGGCCGCTTTCCTTCAGGCGCCCATGGAGGACGCCGAGGGCCCGCTGCCCGGTGGTATTGCCACCGTCGTGCGATTCTTCATGCACGTGCCGCAGTGGATCCAGATTGGCGGAATCATCCTGGGCGCCGTCGTGGCGGTGGTGGCGGTCGTCTTCATTTGGCGATCGCGCCAGCAGATCATCAACTGGGTAACCACCCGCTCGCGCGGAGTGAAGATAGCCATTGCCACGGCCGCGGGGCTGGTTGTTCTGGCCGGCGCGGCATCGTCGTACGTGGCCATGGACTACGTGAACCACGCCAACGAATTCTGCACCGGCTGCCACGTCATGGGGCCGTCGTACGTTCGGTTCACCGAGAGCGAGCATTCAGACCTCAATTGCCACGACTGTCACCAGCAATCGATCTTCGCCAGCATGCGCCAGCTCTATCTCTGGGTGCTGGACCGTCCCGAGGAGATAGGTCCTCACGCACCGGTCCCCAACCGTGTGTGCGAATCGTGTCACGTGACGGGCCAGCCGGAGGTCTGGCAGCGGATTGCCTCTACGGCTGGCCACAGAACCCACCTGGAATCCGACGAGCGCGAGCTGAGCGAGGTGATGTGCGTGACCTGCCACGGGCAGGAGGTGCACCAGTTCGTTCCCACCGAACAGACGTGCGGCACATCAGGGTGTCACGATCAGACCATGATCGTGCTCGAGAAGATGGCGGACCTCCCCGCGATGCACTGCATCACCTGTCACCAGTTCACCGTCGAGGCGCCCTTCCCGGCACCGCGGGAGCGGGTAGCGGAAGTGTTCACGCCCCGTGAACAGCAGTGTTTCTCTTGCCATGAGATGACCGAAGCGATGGCCACGTACGACATAGCCTGGGATCCGCACAAGGGGAGCTGCGGGCTGTGCCACAATCCGCACGTGGACGTGGTGGCCCGTGATGCCGCGCAGACCTGCGCGGACTGTCACATGGACTGGCGCGCGCGGCCGTTCCACGTAGGTCCCTCGCATGTGCGGGTGGCCGAGCAGTGCATCCTCTGCCATCAGCCGCATGCCGCGCTGATAGATCCCAGCGACTGTACCGGCTGCCATGCCGGCGTAGCCGCCAATCCGGAGGCCCCGCGCCAGGTTCGCGAGCGGCTCCAGCGGGTGCTGCCGTTCGATACCTTGCGCGCTCTCCCGCGCAGGTCTCCGCAGTCGATGTGGGCGCACCCTCCGGAAGGGATTACGATAAGCACGCGCGACAGCCCGGTGCCGAGGTCAGTCTGGGCCCATCCAGATCGTTCCAACGCCGTACTCTTCTCCGCCTCGCACGCAAACTTCCCGCTTCCCGCAGACACCTTCAGTCACGATCGCCACCGCGACCTGAGCTGTCTCACGTGCCATACAATGGCCACCGGACACGGCCGCCTCACATTCGAGGCGCCGCGCGGCTGCCAGATCTGTCATCATCAGGCCCCGGAAACGAGCGACTGTTCGGTCTGTCATGCTGCTCAGACCCTCGAACCGCCGCGCTCGGTACGCGTTCGGGTAGCGGTGGCCGAAGAGCCGCCCCGCGAGCGGCCGGTGGACTACGCGCACACCGCGCATGCCGGCCTCCGCTGCGTGGATTGCCACACAGCCCCGGTCACGTTGAGACCGCCGGATGCCGTGAAGCAGTGTACCGACTGCCACGGCGACCACCACACCGCGGCACGCACCTGTGCAACCTGCCATCTCACCGAGGCCATACGCTCGGCCCACGAACGCCCTGCGGATGCGCACGTGAAATGCGACGCCTGCCACAACCCTGAGACGGTGGCCCTGCTGTTTCCGGACCGGAGTTTCTGTTCCACCTGCCATCAGGAACAGGCAGCGGACCATTACGTAGAGCGGGAGTGCGCAACGTGCCACATGCTGGCCACGCCGGAAGAACACCGGCGCCGCCTGGTGAGTGGGAGCGGAAGACGGTGAAGCGATTCGCCGTGGCGGTTCTGGTCATCGCGGCGGCGGGTGCCGTTGTCACGGAGTCGCTCCCGGCGCAGGGCTACCGCCTGCGCGTCGATTCCCGCGTGCAGTCGGTTGCCTACCGGGGCGTGGAGCTGGACAGCGTTCCCCTGACCTCGCTGCCGCCGGGCCGGTTTGTCACGGCAGACGGTTTTGCGGTCACATGCCCGCAGAACTTTGGATACTGCTATCTGTTCCGTCCGGCAGATGAACGCCGTGGAGGGCCCTGGACCACCACCGCCGATCTCACGCTCTGGGGATTGGGTTTGCCGGGCCTCAGTCTCAAGTCGGCGGCGCGGCTGGGTGTGGACGTCGGCGAATCGCAGGTTTGGCCCGGAACGCGCCCGGCCGTGGAGCTGCTGGAGGGCTACCTGGAATACGCCCAGCGCAGCTTCACGGTCCAGGCCGGAAGGATGCATTACTCCACCAGATTCGGGTTCTCCGGATTCGACGGAGGCAAGGGTGTGGTCCGCGCCTTCGGCGGCCAGCTCACCGGTACAGTGTACGGGGGATGGGGTCTCGCGAGAGGAGTGCCGCTCCCCGTCACGAGCCCCGCCCTGAACCCGTTGGACGATTACCAACCCCGCGAGCGGCATCTGATGGCGGGGGCAGATGTAGGCTGGAACATCACGGGGTTCCGCGGCCGGCTGCAGTATCAGCGCGAAGTGGATCCGCGTTCCGACTACTTCGTTTCGGAACGTTGGGGCTTCGACCTGAGCCTGAGACCGCTTGCCGGAGTCGCGATCATGGGCGGCGCCGATTACGACATGGCCAACGGTCTGTGGGGCAACGTTGAAGCGATCCTGGGATACACGCTGCCGAGTGGTGTGGTCACCGCGCAGGTGGGCGGCCGTCGATACAGGCCCCATTTCCCGCTGTGGACTATCTGGGGCGCGTTCAGTCCGGTCGCATACGGAGCCGTTTTCGGCACGGCCACGGCGCAGCCCATCGACGGTCTCTCAATGACGATCCGGGGCGAAGCATACCAGTTCGAGGAGAGCTTCGCGGTGGTTCCGCTGGCGAATGTCGAGGATTCCGGTTGGCGGATGGGAGTGTCGGCCGTCTGGGAACCGGTTGAACAGTTCGTGTTGGATGCCGGCTACCACGTTGACAAGGGTCCGGGAGCGTCATCGATCGGTCTTGAGGGAGGAGTCACGTGGCGGCCAACGTCCGACTTGTCCGTTGGCGTGAACGCGGCTTCCCTGATCCGCCCTCTGGAGTTCCGGTTCAGCGAGGCGGATGTGTGGGTGTTGGGTCTTGATGTGCGGTACCGGGTTACGCCACGGCTGGAAGTTACTGGTGTGATGCAGCGCTATGGCGAGACGAGAGACCGCCCGGACGCGGCCGCGTTCGACTGGAATCAGTTGAGGATCCAGGGTGGAGTGCGGCTGCTGCTGGGCGCGGGAGCCGACAGAGGTGCACTGCCGCCGGCCATCATGCGGATCCCGGAAGGGAGCCGTCCTTGATCCGCGGCGTCTTCGTGGCGGTCGTCGTTGGGTCGGTTGCGCTGGCCGCACAGGCTCCGGCGCCGTGGGCGCCGCCCGCGCCATCCTGGGCGGGAGCGCATCGCGGCCTGGAGCCCGAAAAGCCGTCTTTCGATCATCTGGAACACTCACGATTGTTCCCCACCTGTTCCGTCTGTCATGCGGGCGCTGCCGAGCCCGGTGAGCCGCTGTGGCCCGATGCGGCGTCGTGCGCGGCGTGTCACGACGGCGAAATAGAGGAGCCCGTGGAGTGGACGGAGCCGCGTGTATCCCGCACCAATCTCCGGTTCGATCATCTGGAACACGCCCGCGAGATGCAGGAGCATGGGAAGGAAGCGGCGCGGTGCACCGACTGTCATATCGAATCCGGATCTCCGTGGATGGCGGTGCAGTTAACGGTGGTGCAGCAGTGTCTGGATTGTCACGGTATCGACCGGCCTCATCACGCGGCGCCGGACCGTGAATGCGCCACGTGCCACCTGCCGCTTTCACGGGCGGTGCGGCTCACTGCCGAAGACGTGAAGGGCTTCTCGATACCCGCCTCTCACCTCGATCCGGGATTTGCCGACCGCAGCGGGCATGGGTTATTGGCGGTTGGGCCTCCGGGGCACCCCGCGCCTTCGGGAGTTGCCGCGAGTTGTGCTACCTGTCACGCGCGCGATTTCTGCATGAACTGCCATGTGGATGCGCCCGAACAGCGCGCCGTTCAGGCGCTGGAGCGTGACGACAGATCTCTGGCACTGACCGCAGTCCTGCGGGCGCCGGACGATCACTACGAGCCGCTGTTTCTCGAGGAGCACGGCCCTGCGGTCCTGTCCAATCCTGTTGAGTGCCGCACCTGCCATACACAGGAAAGCTGTCTTGCATGTCACGCGGCCAACCCGACGCTCCCGCGGGAACTCTATGGCTGGAACCCCGAGCGAAGCCGTGGCGCCGTGCCGGAACGAAGGCTGCCGGATTCGCACAGAGGGGACTTCGTTGCCCGGCACGGTATCCTGGCCAGCGCCCGGCCGGACGCGTGCGCTGCGTGCCACGTGCGGCAGGACTGTCTCGATTGCCATCGTCCGGGCGCGGCTACGGTCGGCACGTATCATCCGTCCACGTTCCTGGCGCGCCATCCGGCGGCGGCGTACGCGCGTGAAACGAGCTGCAGCGACTGTCACAACCCCACCCGCTTCTGCATGGACTGTCATCAGCAGGCGGGGCTCCGCTCCCAGCGCCCGCTGCTGGCGGGCTATCACGACGCCAAGCGGTTCTGGATTGCGGGCCACGGTCAGGCCGCGCGCCAGAACCTGGAGAGTTGCGTGTCGTGTCATGTGGAGCGTGACTGTCTCACCTGCCACTCAGCGCTCGGCGGCCGGCGGTTCAACCCCCACGGACCGTCGTTCGATGCCGAGCGGCTGAAACGCCGGAATCCCGAGGTCTGTATGGCCTGTCACGGTATGGCCATTCCCTGATCCAGTCTTCAGAATCGCTTAA
>CAZTIV010000030.1:0-18097 GCA_964613905.1 uncultured Gemmatimonadaceae bacterium
GGCATGTCAGTCTGGTTTGCCGCGAGCGCGGTGGCACCGGAACTCCAGGCACGCTGGGAGTTGAGCCCGAGCGAGGCGGGCTGGCTGACTTCGGTAGTGCAACTGGGGTTCGTGGCCGGCACGCTCACCGCCGCCATCCTCAACCTGGCCGACCTGTTGCCGAGCCGGACGTACTTCGCTGGGTGTGCCCTGCTGGCGGCGGTGGCCAATCAGTCACTTCTCTGGGTACCCGGGTTCGAGGTCGGGCTGGTCACGCGGTTCTTCACTGGATTCTTTCTCGCAGGCGTATATCCCCCGGCCATGAAGATGGCGGCCACGTGGTATGTGTCGGGCCGCGGGCTTGCCATCGGCACGGTGGTGGGCGCGCTCACTGTAGGGAAGGCGGCACCGTATCTGGTGGATGCGTGGGGGGGTGCCGACATGAGCGTGGTCGTGTCGGTGACGTCCGTCGCGGCGGCTCTTGCCGGCTTGGCTTTATGGCTGGTGTATCGTGATGGTCCCGCGGCTTTTGCGCGCCGTCCTTTTTCGTGGTCGCTCGTGGGTGACGTGGTCCGCGAGCGTCGCTGGCGCCTGGTCACGGCCAGCTACTGCGGCCACATGCTGGAGTTGTACAGCTGCTGGACCTGGCTCGCTGCGTACCTGCTCGCGAGCGGACTGCAGAAGCCGGGCCTCGCGGCGTTCGTGGCCATCGCGGCCGGCGGTGCGGGTTGTGTCTGGGGTGGATTGCTGGGCGACCGCATAGGCCGGGAACGTCTGGTGACACGCGCCCTGATCGCAAGCGGGACCTGTGCCCTGTTGATCGGGTTCGCGTTCAATACTCCCTGGCTGCTCGTTGCCATTGCGACTGCGTGGGGTGTTTCTGTAATCATGGACAGCGCTCAGTTCAGCACGCTGGTTACGGAATCCGTGCCGCCGCACGCCGTGGGGACCGCGCTCACGCTTCAGACGTCCATCGGATTTGCGTTAACGGTGGTGACGATTCAGTTGGTGCCGATCATGGTGGGAATCGTGGGGTGGCAGTGGTCGTTCGCGGTACTTGCTTCAGGGCCCGCCCTGGGGATCATGGCCATCCGGCGGCTCAAGGCCCAGTGACAAGGCCACCTGTTCCGCCTGCCACAGATGTCTGTGCTGGTGTCGCGGCAGGATGGAGAGACACGAGTAGAGATTGTACGACATCTTCCCTCGCGGGTCGAACGGGCTCTTGATCCGTAACTCCCCCAGGGGCAGCCCGTCCGCCTGCCCCACCCACGTCATCTGCTCGTCCTGAAGCCTGTCAAACTTGGCGACGAGTTCGTCGGCCGGCGCGCTGGACTCGGGGATGAAGGCCGCGCCGGTGGGGATCCTGAACCGCACCGGCGGGCCCATTGTCTTCCAGAGCAGCCAGCCCATGGGATCACGCCGGTATCGTGGGGAAGATGTCCGGCCAAGCTCGATGCCCCTTGCCAGAGCGGCTTCCACGCCGGGCCGGAAGGATTCTGCCGTGAGGTTCAGGTGGGCAACGCACTCGGCGACTGACCAACGTTCGGGGTGAGCCCGTTGGCCCCAGCGTTCGGCGGGAACGGTCGCCCGGAGACGGTGGAGCCGGCTCCGGGCCGTCGCGAACTCGTCAGCGATGACCCGGAGCCGTGAATCCATGCGTACGCGCGGGCCGTGTCAGGCCATTGCGGGGGCGGGCGCCGCCGCCGCGGGACCGCGGTACGTAGAGCTCCCGAATCCCAGGATCAACCCGAATATCGGTCCCAGGAAGATGAGTCCCAGCGCGAACCCCACGCCGTGACCGAACGACTTCGCGAGGTCCACCGCGACAATGATGGCTATGATGAAGTTCACCAAAGGAATGAGCATCAGGACGATCCACCAGCCCGGCCGTCCCACGATCTTGAGCATGACCCAGACGTTGTAGATGGGCACAATGACCGCCCACCCGGGTTGTCTGGCCTTGGTGAAGACCTTCCAGCCGGCGGCTATGAACAGGACCATCAGCGCGAGCCAGACGAGGATGAGGACTATTCCTAATGGGCCCATCTCCATTTCGGTCTGCAGAGCCAGCAACGGCGTGTTCAGCCAAGGCATCCCAACCTCCCTCATTAATGGGTGTCTTGTGGTCGGCCCCAAGGTACGCCCGGACGCCAGCACCGCAAGCTTCCGCCCCCCGATCTGGCGGAGCCGGGTCCGGGGGTTAGAATGGCGGTATTGATGGAATAGCCATGGTGAAGTCCGACCGGCCCGCCGTTCTCCCTGCCGATGACTAGCTGATTCGGCATCGAATTGCGGGCCGGGCGAATTGGCTGCATGTTGTCCGTTATCCAGGAGGTCGGTATGCCTACCACGCGACAGAGCGACCAGGTAGCCGTTTCCCGCAAGCCCCGCGACGACGAAGTCGATGTCTATGGTCTCACGCATCCGGGCAAGGTTCGAACGGTCAATCAGGATCACTTCCTCATATGTCAGCTCGAGAAGCGGGTGCGCGTGTTTCAAACCAGCCTCTCGAACGGCGATTTGTTTGCTCCGTGGGGGGAACGGGTGGCGTTCCTGGCTGTGGTGGCGGATGGCGTGGGAGGGGGCACCAAGGGTGAGGCCGCCGCTCGGCTGGCGCTGCACGCGGTGGCAGAGTACGTGGGCGTCAGCATGAGATGCTACCACACGCACGACACCGGGGACATGCAGGTATTTCTGGATACACTGCAGGAAGCCGCGTGGAAGGCGCACGAACGCGTGGTGGCTGAGGCGGAGAGCGACCGCGAACTTCGCGGCATGGCCACGACGCTCACGCTGTGGCTCGCGGTCTGGCCGAGGGCGTATCTGCTTCAGGTTGGGGACTCACGGTTCTACCGGTTTGCCAACGAAGAGCTGCTGCGGGTGTCACGCGATCAGACGATGGCCCAGGAACTGGTGGACCAGGGCGTGTTGAATCACGCCACGGCATTCCAGACGCGATGGGCGAGTGTGCTGTCGAGCTCAATTGGTGGGCAGCAGACCGCGCCCGTGGTCACTGAAATGGACCAGAACTGGAACGACGTCTACCTGTTGTGCAGCGACGGTCTCACCAAGCATGTCCCGGATGAGCGGATCGCCGAGCGTCTCAAGACGATGACTTCGGCGAAACAGGTGTGCGAAGCGCTGCTCGAGGATGCGCTCGATGCCGGTGGGAGCGACAATATCTCCGTCATCGTGGGAAGGGATGTGAAGAAGGATTAGCCCTGCTGGAACACCTCCAGCGCCACCTCCACCTTCCCGAACGGCGCGCTCACCTGCACGCCCTGCACCATGGGCTTCACCCGCTCGAACATCTCGCGGGCTATGGCCACTCCCTCCGCCACTGCCGCATCCTTGCCCTTCTCCTGCGCCTTCGCCATCCGCTTGAGCACTTCCTCGGGCACATTGACGCCGGGTACCTCGTTGGCCAGGAACTCGGCGTTGCGGAGCGATACCAGCGGCCAGATCCCTGCCACGATGGGAATACTGAAATCGCGGGTGCGTTCGAAGAACCGTTCCAGCTGCGCTGCGTCAAAAACCGGTTGTGTCACGGCGAACTCGGCTCCGGCGTCAACCTTCCAGTAGAACCGTTTGACCTCGCGTTCCAGGTCGGTCGCGCCGGGGTTGGCCCCCACTCCAATCACGTATCGAGTGGGAGCGCCGATGGCGTTGCCGCCCGGATCGAGCCCGTGATTCAGACGGTACACGAGATTCGTGAGCCCGATCGAGTCGATGTCGAAGACGGCAGTGGCACTGGGATACGGGCCCATCTTGGGCGGGTCACCGGTGATGATGAGGATATTGCGGAGACCGGCCGCCGCCGCGCCCAGGAGGTCGCTCAGCATGCCGAGCAGGTTGCGGTCGCGGCAGCAGTAGTGAATGACCGTCTCGATTCCCACCTCACGTTCAATCACAATGGCCGACGGCAACACACCCATCCGGCTCTGTGCCCGAGGCCCGTCCGGAACGTTCACGACGTCCACGCCGGCAGCCTTGAGCGCTTGACACTGCTTGAGCATTGGCGCGGAATCCCATCCCTTGGGCGGTACGATTTCCACACTCGTGACCAGCTTCCCGGCCGCGAGTTTTGCGCCGAAGGCCGAGCGCTCGGCAAGCGGGATTGGTGAAATGCCCTCCGGAGCCGTTACCTCCACCCGTGAAACAATTACGGCTTTCTGCCTTGGCTGGATGCTGGTCAAGGCATCTGCGATCTGTTTGATGTGCTCCGGCATGGTGCCGCAACAGCCGCCCACGAACTTCGCCCCGGCCTCGATCAGGCGCCGCGCATAGCTCGCCATGTATTCGGGGCTCGCAAGGTAGATCTTGCGGTCACCCACCAGTTTGGGCAGGCCTGCGTTTGGTTGGGCTGAAAGCGGAGTCTGCGTGACCTTGGCCATCCGCTCGATGGCTTCGAGAATTCCCACCGGCCCCACCGAGCAATTGAGCCCGATCACGTCGGCGCCCCATTCGGTGAGCCGCTGTGCGACCATCTCGACGTCGGTACCGTAAGGCGTGCGACCGTCTTCCCCTATTGTCATCTGGGCGATGATCGGCAGATCGGATACGTCGCGCACCGCCTGAATCGCGGCGTGGATCTCCGCCAGATCGGCGAACGTCTCGAGAATGAAACCGTCTACCCCACCCTCAAGCAGCCCCCGCGCCTGCCGTTCGAAGAACGCCTGCGCTTCCTCCCGTCCGGTCGGGCCGTATGGCTCGATCCGCACTCCAAGAGGACCCATCGCGCCGGCCACAGCCGCGCTATCCCCAGCCACCTCCCGCGCCAACCCGGCCGCCGTCCGGTTGATCTCCTCTGTCTGGTCCCTCAGCCCGTATCCCTGAAGCTTCACCGGGTTCGCGCCAAACGTGTTGGTCTCCAGTACCTCAGCTCCGGCACGGAGGTAGGCCTCGTGAACGTCCTTCACGAGTTGCGGTTGTCTGAGATTCAGTTCGTCGTAGCAAACGTTAACAAACACGCCCTTGCCGTAGAGCATGGTACCCATCGCTCCGTCCAGCACGTGCACACGCCCGTCACCGATCATCTCTGCCAAAGTTCTGCTCATGAGACCGCTCCTGCGGCCATTGGATCATAGGCCAGACTGGATGACAACCAACGCTCCACTTCCTCCACGGACATCCCCTTGCGTTCCGCGTAATTTTTGACCTGGTCCCGTCCGATCCTTCCTATCCCGAAGTAATGCGCGTCCGGATGCGCGAAGTACCATCCGCTCACGGAAGCCGCGGGCCACATGGCCATGCTCTCGGTGAGCGTGATACCGGCCCGCCCCGGCACGTCGAGCAGCTCGAACAGCATGCGCTTCTCGGTATGATCCGGACACGCCGGATATCCGGGTGCCGGCCGGATGCCGCGATACTTCTCCGCGATCAACCCGTCATTACCCAGCGCCTCGTCCGCCGCATACCCCCACAGTTCCTTCCTGACCAGCTCGTGCAGCCTCTCGGCGAACGCCTCGGCCAGCCGGTCCGCCAACGCCTGGGCGAGGATGGCCGAATAGTCGTCGTGCTCGCCCTCGAACCTGGTTACCAGTGCGGGCAGGCCGATGCCCGTGGTAACAGCAAAGGCGCCCACAAAGTCGGCAAGCCCGCTGTCCCCTGGTGCCACGAAGTCGCTGAGACAGAGATTGGGCCGCCCCGGAGGCTTCTCGAACTGTTGTCTCAGGTGATGCAATGTGGTTAGCCTCTGCCTGCGGCTATCGTCGGTGTACAACTCGATGTCGTCGCCCACCGCGTTAGCGGCGAACAATCCCACGACACCTCGAGCTGTGAGCCACTTCTCCCCGGCGATCCGTTCGAGCATTGCCCGCGCGTCGTCGTACAGCTTCCGCGCTTCGGTGCCAACAGTGCGGTCGTCCAGAATCTTCGGGTAAGTCCCCGCCATCTCCCACGTCCGGAAGAACGGCGTCCAGTCGATGTAATCGATCAATTCATCCAGAGGGTATTCGTCGAAAGTGGTGATGCCGGGCTTGACCGGCACCGGCGGTATGTAGCTGCGCCAGCCAACCGGCATACTGCGTCGTCGCGCTTCAGCGAGCGGCAGTACCACCCGAGCGGCCTCTCGCGCCCCGTATGCCTTACGCAGCTGCTCATAGGCCTCTCTGGTTTCCTGAACCAGCCCGTCGCGCCTTTCAAGACTGAGCAGGTTGCTGACTACGCCAACGGCTCTGGAGGCATCCAGCACGTGGATGACGGCGTTCGAGTACTGAGGAGCGATCTTGATGGCGGTGTGCGCCCGTGAGGTTGTGGCTCCGCCTATCAGAAGCGGAATGCTGAACCCTTCCCGCTCCATCTCGTGCGCCACGTGCACCATCTCATCGAGCGACGGAGTGATCAGGCCGGACAGGCCGATTACGTCAGCCCGTTCGTTCCGTGCCGTTTCGAGAATCCTGGCCGCGGGCACCATGACGCCCAGATCCGTCACTTCGTAGTTGTTGCAGCGCAGCACCACCGCCACGATGTTCTTTCCGATGTCGTGCACGTCGCCCTTGACCGTAGCCATGACGATCCGGCCCTTCGGCTCCGGCGCCCTGCCTCCCGCCGCGCGCTCGGCTTCGATGAACGGCACGAGGTACGCCACGGCCTTCTTCATCACGCGCGCGCTCTTCACCACCTGCGGCAGGAACATCTTGCCTGAACCGAACAGGTCGCCCACCACGTTCATCCCGGCCATGAGCGGACCTTCTATCACTTCAATTGGGCGGGCGAACTCCTGCCGGGCCTCTTCGGTGTCCTGCTCAACGCACTCGACGATCCCTTCCACCAGAGCGTGCGTGAGTCGCTCACCCACCGGAAGCGCGCGCCATGCTTCCGCCTCCTTCGGGTCTTTCGCCTTCCCCTGATACCGGTCGGCAAGAGAGGTCAGGCGTTCCGTGGCGTCGGGCCGGCGGTCGAACAGCACATCTTCCACCGCTTCGAGCAGCTCTTCGGGGATGTCGTCGTATACGGACAGCTGGCCCGGATTCACGATCCCCATGTCCATCCCGGCCTGAATCGCGTGATACAGGAACGCAGAGTGCATCGCTTCGCGGACGGCCGGACTGCCGCGGAAGGAGAAGGAAAGGTTGCTCACGCCGCCCGAGACGAGCGCCCGGGGCAACGTCTGCTTGATGGCGCGGCAGGCTTCGATGTAGTTGATGGCGTAGCGGTTGTGTTCCTCTATGCCGGTGGCCACGGCAAAGATGTTGGGATCGAAGATGATGTCCTGCGGCGGAAACCCCACCCGCTCAGTCAGGAGCCGCCAGGCCCGGGTACAGATCCCCACCTTGCGCTCGATCGTGTCGGCCTGGCCCTGTTCATCGAATGCCATGACGACCACGGCCGCACCGTACAGGCGTGCCTTGCGAGCGTGCCCGAGGAAGGTCTCCTCACCCTCCTTGAGCGATATCGAGTTGATGATCCCCTTGCCCTGGAGGTTCTTCAGACCCTCCTCTATGATCGACCATTTCGATGAATCCACCATCACCGGGACGCGGGCAATGTCCGGCTCGGCCGCGATGAGCCGGAGAAACCGTACCATGGCCGCTTCCGAATCGAGCATCCCTTCGTCGAAGTTGACGTCAATGATCTGTGCGCCGTTCTCCACCTGCTGGCGGGCAATCGAAACCGCGGCCTCGTAGTCGTCGGCCTTGATCAGGTCCGCAAACCTGCTCGATCCGGTGACGTTGGTGCGTTCACCCACATTCACGAACAACGTGTCGTGCCTGATATTGAGCGGCTCGAGTCCCGACAACCGGCAGATGGGTTCCATCTCCGGGATCGCACGCGGCGCAAATTCCCTGACAACCTCCGCTATGGCGCGGATATGCTCCGGAGTGGTGCCGCAGCAACCGCCCACGATGTTCAGGAATCCGCTCTCTGCGAAGTCCCTTATCATGGCCGCCATCGTCTCCGGCGTTTCATCGTAACCGCCGAAGGCGTTGGGAAGGCCGGCGTTGGGGTGGCAACTCACGGAGATGTCGGCAATGCGCGAAAGATCATCCAGATACGGGCGCAATTCCTTCGCGCCCAGGGCGCAGTTGAGCCCTATGCTGAACAGATCCGCGTGGCGCACCGAGTTCCAGAACGCTTCCACGGTCTGGCCGGACAGCGTACGCCCGCTCTGGTCGGTGATTGTGCCGGAAACCATTACGGGAACGTCAAGCCCCAGCCGGTCCAGGGTCTCCCGCACCGCGAAGAGCGCGGCCTTGGCGTTCAGAGTATCAAACACCGTTTCCACCATCAGCCCGTCCACGCCGCCTTCAAGCAGCCCGTCTGTCTGTTCGCTGTATACCGACACCAGTTCATCGAACGACACGTTGCGGAAACCGGGATCGTTTACATCGGGTGAAATCGAGGCCGTTCGGTTGGTGGGGCCGAGGATGCCGATTACGAAACGCGGCCTGTCCGGCTCCCGGACAGTGAACTCGTCCGCCGCCTCGCGTGCCAGCCGGGCCGCGGCAACGTTGATCTCGCGGGAGAGCTGTTCCGTTCCGTAGTCGGCCTGTGAGATTCGCTGGGCGTTGAAGGTATTGGTCTCGACCAGATCGCATCCGGCGGCGAAGTATGCCTTGTGGATGTCCCGGATCACGTCCGGCCGGGTGAGCACGAGCAGGTCATTGTTGCCCTGGAGGTCGTGCTCATGATCCTTGAGCCGGTCGCCCCGGAAGTCCACCTCGGTGAGCTCGTACGACTGGATCATGGTGCCCATGGCACCATCGAGCACCAGAATCCGGTGCCGGATGGCCTCCCTGAGCTTTGCTACGCGATCGGCTCGATTCATGTGCAATCAAAAACCCCGGTCGCCGTGAAAGCACTGGCGCCGAGGCCGGGGCTTTTTAGCGACTTGTTTAACGTGGCTGCAATAGGCCGCAAATCGCCACGTGCTACGGTTGTAAGGACTCAAGTTAGGGGGAGACGGACCGGAAGGGAAGGGGGTCCTGAATCCCGGGCCCTACTGTATCGCGTCGATCACCCTGCCGATGAACTCGTCAACCTTCGAGGTATCCATCCAGCGGACCACCACTACCATATCGTATTCCGGACACACCCAGATGACGTTCCCGCCCGCTCCGCGCGCAAAGTAGCTCTGTGGCGTCGCGCTTCGATACGACTGTCTCTCGGGCTCGGCGTTCAACCACCACATGTAGCCGTAGATCGGATGAATCTCCGTGGGCGTAACGGACATGTCGATCCATCGTTCGGATATGATCTCCCGATCGCCCCACCACCCGCGCCTCAGGAACAGCAGGCCGAATCGGGCATGATCCAGCGTGCTGGCCCACACGCCGCCGCCCCAGTGTCCGCCGCCGGACACCGACTGCATTTCGCGGCCGTCGATTGTGACGTGAGCGTTCCGGTATCCGTGCCAGACCCAGGTGTCCGATGCTCCGACAGGGTCCATGATCGCCTCGCGCAGGATCTCCGGCAGCGGTTGCCGGAACACACGGAGCAGCGCCAGAGCCAGCCGGTTGACGCGCACGTCGTTGTATTCCCAGAATGTGCCGGGCTGACTCAGTTCGCGATCCTGGCCGCGGCGCCTGTCGGCCACGTCAGGCTTGTCCCACAGAACGCCTTCCCATTCGCTGGTTTGATTGAGCAGCTGGTGCCAGGTGATCTGGCTGTTACGCGCGCCGTCGAATCCATCGTCGTCCACCAGGTTGCGCACGGGGGCATGCACATCCGGGATGAGCCCGCGGTCATACGCCACGCCTGCCACCGCGGACAGGTAGCTCTTGGCTACGCTGAAGGTCATATCAACCCGCTCTATATCGCCCCATGTGGCCACCAGGTATCCGTGGCGCAAGATGACTCCGCTGGGTCCTTCGCGGTTGAGAATGGGTCCCAGGATGGCGGGGTACGGTTCGCGGGCAACGTTACGGGCAATCTGGGCGTGCAGATCGCGTGACCACGGAGTCTCGCTCGCGAGTGCAAACTCGACTGCGCCGGCGACAAGTGCCGAGTCCAGTCCCACGGCGGTCGGCGCTCTCTGCTCCCACGCACCCGGCGGGGGTGTGTAGGAGTGCTGCTGGCTGGCCAGGGGGAAGGCCGCCATCAACAGGAGTGCGATGCACAGCGACGCGGACCGGCTCATGCCACACAGCAGTTTGCGGGGCACACATCCGGACTCGGGCCGAATCGTCCCAACGCCCGCCGCTCCCGCTTCGGTTCCATCCGTTCCTGAATCAACTCCCTGATCATCGCCACGAAATCCGGTGCTGTGCCAACGGTAGGGACCCGGTGCCAGCCGATCCCCAGCTCGCGCGCCTTTTCAGCGGCCTCGATATCGAGGTCGAACAGGACTTCCATGTGATCCGAGATGAAACCCACGGGGAGCGCTACCACGTCTCGTGTTCCCTCCCGGGCTGCTGCATTGAGATAATCCAGCACATCCGGCTCGAGCCATGGAACGTGCGGCGGTCCGCTCCGACTCTGGTAAACGAGTTCGAACCGGCCTACGCCCGCGCGTTCAGCCACCAACCTGCCTGTCTCACCCAACTGCTTCTCGTACGCGCTGGCTCGTGCCATCGCGAGCGGGATGCTGTGTGCCGTGAAGATGACGCGGGCTGCCGCGCGCCGGTCAGGCGACAGCCGCGACACCGCTTGACCAAGCGCATCGGCCATCGGTTCGATGAATCCGGGGTGATCGTGAAAAAGGCGCAGCTTGTCCACCTGCGGCGCGTTCGTTCCCGCTTCAGCGCACGCCTTTGCGATGTCTTCCCGGTATTGACGGCACCCTGAGTGACAGCTGAAGGCAGACGTCACGAACGCCAGGACCCGCCGGATTCCGTCATCTCGCATCCCCCGAATGGTGTCGGTCAGGAAGGGATGCCAGTTCCGGTTGCCCAGGTAGATGGGAAGCTTGATGGCATGTGCGTCCAGTTCCCGCTCAAGAGCCGCGATAAGGGCCCGGTTCTGGGAATTGATGGGGCTCACTCCGCCGAACTGCTCGTAATGATGGGCGACCTCTTCCAGCCGCTCGCGTGGAGTGTTGCGGCCACGGGTGACGCGCTCCAGAAACGGCATGACATCCGCCATGCCCTCTGGACCGCCAAACGAAACGACCATGATTGCGTCGTACCCGGAATTCCTCACAGGGAGAAATTTATACCCGGGTACATCCAGTTTGCGCCTGGAGCGCTGCAGTGAGATACTTGAATGGCAACAGGAGGTTACGTGGGACGGTTCGTCAAGTGGTTGTTCGTTCTGGGGCTCGTGCTGGGAGCCCTGTATCTCACGTCCTATGTGGGGGCGCGCGCCACTGTGGGCAAACTGCTCGGGCCGGATGCTCCCAACATGGGAGAGCGTACCATCCAGTTTGCCTTCAAGGGCACCGAGGACCTTCCCGGGAGCCCACGGGTATGGGTCTTCACATATCGGCCAACGGCGATCCCGGGGGCCCGGGAAGTCCGGATCTATGTGAGTCCTCGCGGCACTCTCCTGGAGACCAGACCGAGGGACCTCGGAGAACGCCTGGACGAAATCCAACGGAGCAGAGAACCGTAATGACGATAACGCAGATCGGCGCCCGACTGGCCGTGATGGTAGCAACGGTGTTTGTGGCCGCGTGCACGAGTAACGAAGGAGAGTTGCCGCCTCCATCCGTGTACGCCGAGGCCTCGGGCTCGGTAACGGTTCCCGCAAGTCCCGATGGTCAGAGTGACCGACCGCGCCTCGTGATGTACAAGACTCCGTGGTGTGGTTGCTGCGGTGACTGGGGTGATCACGCCAGAGCCAACGGGTTCGAAGTGGTTGAACATGACCTCGAAGACCTGACCGGCACCAAGCGACGCTACGGCATTACAGACCGTCTTGCATCATGCCACACGGCAGTGGTGGAAGGATACGTGGTGGAAGGCCACGTTCCGGCGCGGGAGATTCACCGGTTGCTGCGTGAACGCCCGCAGGCCAGAGGTCTCACCGTGCCCGGCATGCCCATCGGTTCTCCGGGGATGGAGCAGGGAGATCGCGTCGATCCCTATGACGTCCTGCTGATCGATCAGAACGGCGGAGTATCGGTGTTCGCTCGTTACGGGCGGTAACGCAGGCGCCGGCTCAATTGGCGTAGCGCGCCGCGATCGCCTCGAGGCGCCGCCCGACCTCCGCTGCGGGCAGCCAACGGCCGCGGATCATCGTACCTGAGCGTTGCCACACGTTGGCGATGTCTTCGAGCGGGTTGGCGTTCAGCAGCACCATGTCCGACTGCTTCCCGATTTCAATTGTGCCGGCATGGTCGAGCACTCCGAAGAATTCTGCCACGTTCCAGGTTCCGGTACGCAGAGCCTCATACGGGGTCAGCCCCGCATCCACCAGCGCCTGAAGCTCGCGCAGGGTGCCGAACCCCGGGACGTTGAAAACCTGAGGCGCGTCCGATCCCAGCAGCAGACCAGCGCCTTCATCGTGCAACGCCTTGATCAGCCGGTTCCGAACGTCAATGAACCGGGAGCGGGTGGCGGCCGGAATATTCTGGTTCTCCGCGTTGCGCTTCCAGTTGCCCCAGGCCGTCCGCATGGCTGAGGGGATGTATCGTAGCTCGGGCCGTGCAAGGAGTTCATCTGCCGTTTCATCCGTGGCGTACCAGAGCATCAAGGTCTGCGTGGGGACGTTCCAGACGCCGGCTTCCCGGGTGCGCCGCGCAAGTTCGGTGATGCGGGTGTCGTCTGCGTCGTTGGCGAAGCTGATCCCGAACCAGCCGCCGCCCGGCTGGCGGGCCCTGCCGGCAAGTTCGTCGACGTAACCGTCGAGGTGGTCAATGGACAGATACCCGGCTTCCAGTGCGCGCGGCACGCCCACTGCGTTGGGAACGTGGCCCGCAAAGCCGATTCCCGCCTCTCCTGCGGCCTCCACCAGAGCATCAAATGATTCCAGGCTCAGACCCGGGTGAATCTTCATGAAGTCGAAGCCGGCCGCCTTCTGCTCAGCAGGTACTCGGCGCGCTACTCCCGGATCGGGCACACTGTTGCCGTTCACTGAAGGACCGGAGGTCCATATACGGGGACCGATCAGCTCGCCGCGTTCTACCCGCTGTCTCAGTTCCAGATGACTCGCGTGTCCCAGCATCCCGCGCACCGTCGTGATGCCTGCTGCGATGTTGAGAAAGAGCATGTCTTCGGTCCACTGCCGGAAGGCGTCCCAGTCGTACCCTTCAGGGGGCTGAGCCGGTGGCGGCGGGATGTGCGCATGCATTTCGGCGAGTCCCGGGATCAGATACTTTCCCCGAGCTTCGATGCGCACCGCGCCTGCCGGTACAGGCGTAGTGGCCGCCGGGCCCACCGTCACTACCCTTCCGTCACGAACGATTACCGTCTGATCCCGAAGTATGCGTTCGTGGTCCATCGGGATGACGTTCACGTTGGTGAACGCTGTTACCTGCGAGAAGGCGACATCGGGTACCAGAAGGCAGCAGAAAACTGCAGCCAGAACGGTAGTGATGCGAGTGACTTGCATGATCAACTCCGCGTGAGGAATACCATGACAAGATGCACCGGCGGACCGGTGTCTGACAGGTGGCGCCCTATATCAGTCTCAGAATCAGCGGCAGCAGTATGAACTGCAGGAGCACCCAGGCCACGATGGGCGTGATGTCGATCATTCCAACAGGCGGGATGACTCTCTGGAGCGGGCGGACTATCCAGTCGGTGAGAATGTAGGCGGGCCGCATCCAGCGGTTGAATCTGCCCACCCCGAACCAGGAGCCTATCACGCGAACTACGAGAGCGAGCACCACAAGCTGGCCCGCTATGGCCACGGTGAATCGAATGAGCCCGCGAGGGCCGGTGCGCGCGGCCCGGTCCATCTGCCGCAGAAATCCTTCAAGCCACTGCGCCGCCGTGATCAGCACGATACCACCCGCTACGACGATGCCAAGCAACCACCAGGGCGCGTTCTGGGGGTTACCTCCACGGCTCAGGATCCAGCGCTCGATCGGCACCAGGAGCGGATCGCTCACCTTGCGCAGGAGACGCGCGGTACGAGAAAACGGATTGATGCGCCGAGTGGTGACGGCCCAGGAGCCGAAAGCCACGACGGCGCTGAAGACGAATACGGCGAATACGAGGTACCGAAGCAGGTCGAGCGTCACGTCAGCGCTTCGCGAACTATCCGATCCTGTTCAGCCTTGTGCTGCGCGGGGTAGCCTTCCGCCGGGCTGGACCGCTCGGGCCGCGCCACCCAGCGCAGCTTCACGGTGTCCGGCGCGAGTTCGCGGAGTTGCGGTACAACCCATTTCCGCGCGCCCATGTTGCTTGGTTCTTCCTGAACCCATACCACCTCGTCGAGAGCGTCGTAGTGGCCCAGAAGGTCCCGGATCTCATCGAAGGGGAAAGGATAGAGCAGCTCTATCCTGGCCACCGCGACCGTCTGTGCATCCTTGCGCAGATCCGACCCGATGAGGTCGTAGTACACCTTGCCGGAACACAACACGAGTCGTTTCACCGAACTTCTGCTTCCATTCAGTGTTGTGTCATCAAGCACCGGGCGGAACGATCCTTCGGCAAGCTCTTCGAGCGACGATACGGCGTCGGAATGCCGCAGCAGGCTCTTGGGCGTCATGAGCACCAGCGGCCGGATTTCGGAATGGAGGGCCTGGCGCCTGATGATGTGAAAGTACTGAGCCGGAGTGGAACAGTTGGCCACGCGGAGGTTCCGCTCGGCACCCAGCGCCAGGAAGCGCTCGATACGGGCGCTGGAATGCTCCGGTCCCTGGCCTTCGTAGCCGTGTGGAAGCAGGAGTCCGAGCCGCGACGTCTGTCCCCATTTGGACATCCCGGCAACCAGGAACTGGTCGATTATGATCTCCGCCCCGTTGACGAAGTCGCCGAACTGCGCCTCCCACAGCACCAGGGCTCCCGGTTCCGCCACTGCGTATCCGTACTCGAAGCCCAGACAGGCGTACTCGGAGAGCGGAGAGTTGTGGATCTCGAATGACGCCCTCGCGTCGGAGATTCCTCTGAGCGGAACGTACGTCTTCCCGGTCTCTGCATCGTGCAGCACAGCGTGCCGCTGGCTGAACGTAGCGCGTTCAGTATCCTGTCCGGTGAGCCGCACGGGCACACCCTCAGCCAGCAGTGAGCCGAACGCCAGCGCTTCTGCGTGCGCCCAGTCGAGCGAACCGTCGTCCGCAATCTCACGCCGCTTTTCGAGCGCCCGAGCCAGCTTCTTGTTCACCGTGAATCCGTCCGGAACCTTCAGCAGCTCCTCATTGATCCTGAGCAGCGTGTCGGCAGCAACACGGGTGTCAGGCTCGGGGTGCGACTCCTCGGTGATGCGGACCGGCTCCTCGCCGTTGGCTTCCTTTGCATCCTCCTGTACGCGCTCCCGGGTCTTCGTCAGTTGCTGCTGGAACGACTCGGCCTTCTGCGCGGCCTCCTCGGAAGAGACCATGCCGGCTTCGACCAGCCGCTTCGCGTACTGCTCGCGCACCGGCGGATGATCATCAATCATCTCGTACATGAGCGGCTGCGTGTAGCGTGGCTCGTCTCCTTCGTTATGTCCGTGCCGCCGATAGCCGATGAGATTGATAACCACGTCGCCGGGAAACCTTGCCCGGTACATCATGGCAAGCTTTACGGCCGCGAGGCACGCCTCCGGATCGTCCGCATTCACGTGCACAATCGGGACGTCAAACCCCTTGGCCAGATCGCTCGCGAAGTCGGTGCTGCGGCCTTCCCGCGGGTTGGTGGTGAATCCCACCTGGTTGTTGGTGATGATGTGCAGAGTTCCGCCGGTACTGTAACCCGGGAGACGTGACAGGTTGAACGTCTCCGCCACCACCCCCTGAGCCGCGAATGCCGCATCGCCGTGCATCAGGATGGGCACCACACGCTCCGGATGCACTTTCGCTTCAACACTGGAACGGTCCGTCTGACGCGCCCGGGTCCACCCTTCCACCACCGGATTCACCGCCTCCAGGTGGCTGGGGTTGGGCAGCAGACGCACGGTCACCTTGTTGCCCTGTTTCGTTTCGACGTCGCCGCTCGCTCCGTGGTGGTACTTGACGTCTCCCGTGCCGCCTTTGGGGGCGAGGGTTTCTTCCACCTTGCGGCCGCCCTCGAACTCGGCCAGCAGCGTTCCGTATGAGCGCCCCACGATGTGGGTGAGCACGTTGAGCCGGCCCCGGTGCGCCATCCCCATGACGATCTCCTGGGCGCCCTGTTCGGCGGATAGTTCGACCGCCAGCCGGAGCATGGGCACCAGCATGTCGAGTCCTTCGATGCCGAACCGCTTTTGTCCCAGATAGGCGCGGTGCAGGAACCGCTCGAAACCATCCACCCGGGTCAACTGATCCAGCAGATCCAGCGACTCGTCCTTCGAAAGCGGCTTGCGATGCTCGCCCGCTTCCACCGTACGACGGAGCCAGACGCGCTGTTCATGGCTCCCGATGTGCTCGAACTCGTACGCGATGGTGCCGCAGTAGGTGTCGCGGAGCTGAGGGAGGGCATCGGCCAGCGTCCCGCCCTTTACCGCAACGCGCAGCGGCTTGGTGGGAATCTGCCGCAGGATCTCGTCCGTGAGGCCGAGTGGTCCCGGATCGAGCGCTGGGTCACCGATGGGCCTGGCGCCGAGCGGGTCGAGTGTGGCTGCAAGGTAACCCACGGTGCGGTGGGCCCTCACCAGCGACGTGGCGGCGTGGAAGTGGAAGAGGAATTCCGGGTCACTCGGCACCCCGGCCGCGGCCGGCGCAGCCGGTTCCGCAATTTCCACCGGTTTGAGCTCGACTCCCATCTCCTTTGCAACGTCGTCGTAGAATCCATCCTCTCCATTAAGCAGCGCATCGACCCGCTGCAAGAAGATGCCTGACTCCGCGCCCTGGATGATGCGATGGTCGTAGGTGCTGGTCATCGTCATCAGTCGCTGTCCGGCTATCTCACGGATGGCTCCCGTAGCGATGATCGAGCCCTGACCCTTCATGAGCCGCGGCACCGAGGCCACGGTCCCGATCGTGCCGGGGTTGGTGAGCGTGATCGTTCCACCCGTGTAAGCGTCCGGCAGCAGCTTCCCGTCGCGGGCGCCGGCCACCAGCCGCTCGTACTCCTCGTGGAACTCGGCAAAGGAAAGCGTGTCGGCTTTCTTGAGGACGGGGACCATCAGCCCCCGACTCCCGTCCTTGCGCTCGACGTCCACTGCCAGACCGAAGTTCACGGCCCCCGGATCGAACCGTCGGGGGCCGTCCTTGCCATCGAGCACAGCGTGCAGCATTACCGGCATCTCGCGCGCGGCCTTGACGATGGCCCACCCGATCAGGTGGGTGAACGAGAGCTTGATCTTCTTTTCCTTGAGCGCCCGGTTCAGTGCCGCCCTGATGTCCCAGAGAAGGGAAACGTCGATGTCACGGAAGGATGTGGCCGTGGGGACCGTGAGGCTCGCCTCCATGTTCTTGAGCAGCCGCAGCGCCGGGCCGGCGATCGCTTCCCCGGGCGCCTTGCTATCCCCTTCCGCCTCATCCTGCCCCTTGCTGCCGCTCCCGTCCTTCGCCTCCGGCCGCTCCCTGCCATCAGTTGCCGCCTTGACCGGTTCTTCCCCCTTTATCCCGTTCTCGAACAGCTTGCGCCATTCTTCGGGAACGGATTTAGGGTCCCGGAGATAATCTTCGTACAGGGCCTGGGCGAAACCGGAGTTGACGGTCTCGAAGATGTCGTCGAACATGGCGACCTTAAACATAGCGAGGGCGAACAATGTTTACAGCGGTGCGGCATTTCAGCAGGCTGTGGGCCCACGAGGCGGCCCAGACGGCTCGGGTGTTTGCGACTCTGACCGACGCTTCACTGAGCCAGCGGGTGGCTGAAGGGCACCGGACCCTGGGCGACCTCGCCTGGCATGTAGTGGTGTCTCCCCGGGAGATCGCGGCCCATGCCGGGCTCGAGTTTGCCGGTCCCACCAAACGCCAGCCCGCTCCCACACGGGCGGCCGAGCTTCACGCCAACTACGTGGATGCTGCCAAGACTCTTGGTGAGGCGGTTGATGACGCCTGGACCGATGACATGCTCAAGGCCAAGGTGCCGTTCTACGGTCAGGAGATCCCGCGCGGGATCGTGCTCGCAACCATCCTGCACCACGAGATCCACCATAGGGGCCAGATGACTGTGCTCATGCGGCAGGCGGGGCTCAAGGTGCCGGGGGTGTACGGGCCCGC
>CAZTIV010000030.1:18197-30234 GCA_964613905.1 uncultured Gemmatimonadaceae bacterium
GCTCACTGCGCACCGCTCACGGCTTTCCCTATCTCCCACGCCAGCCACTCCGCCTCTTGCTTGTCGCGGATGGCTGACGCGAGCGAGATCTCGCTGCCGTCCGTTGTCTTGAGATTCACGTCCTGGTAGGTCACGGAGCCGGATGTCATGCCCGGCTTCACGATCACCTCGGCAACGTCGCGCGCGCCGATCCAGCGGGTGCGGCGTATCCACAGGATGCCGCGGGAACGGCGCACACCGTCGCGGTTCGCTTCGATCCTGCTGGTGCCGAGCCAGGCGTCCAGGGTGGCCCACAAGAGGGCGATGCTCACCAGGCCGAAGATCACGGTGAACAGCGATGGAGCGTCGAGACGGGTAAGGAGCACGGCGACGCCGCCAAAGATCAGTGCGAAAACGGTGATAGTGGCCGCCGCACCCGGGTTACGCGCCGGCGGCAGGTAGATCTCCGTGCCGCGACGGGTTGTGGTGACGGTGATACGAGAGTTGGCCGGCTGCGTATATGAGGAGGGATCCGCGGTCGGTGATTCCGGAGAAACCGCATGCGGCAGCGGCTGGTTGCTTTCTGCGGTGCGGAAGACCGGCACCTCGAACGAGGCGCGGTAGTCCACGCCCGGGACGTTGGCCGTTGCGCTGAGCCGCCAGAGCACGTGGTCCGAGGATGGTTCGAGGTCGCTCGGCTGCGCGTCAGGGGGAATGGTGAACGCGAACGGGACTGATGCCTCGTGTCCCTCACGGCGCACATGCTGCTGGGTGACCGGTCCCTCCCACAGGATCTCCTCGCGTGTAGAGCGGTTCTTGCCGCTCCCGGTGGTGATGCGCCGCACGCAGCGCAGGGCAAGATCCACGTGGCGTGCCGACATGAGACCTGATCCTGTCCTGATTTCTCCTGCGAGCCGGCGACCGATCACGCCGGGTACGGTGTTCAGCGTTGCGGTCGACCGGCCGAACTTCCTGTAGCCGATCACCTCACGCGCCGCCCAGATCATCAGGCCAATACCGATCAGCGGAAAGAGCAGGGGGATGAACAGCACGGGGTTGTCGGTGCGGATCGCTTCGAGTGCTGCGAGCAACCCGCCCGGTATGGCGATGACGTTCCAGAACGCGGCGATGCCGAGCGCCGCCAGCATGGTGGCTTTCGAATCGTGGGTGAGCACGCCGGAAGCCCAGTCGTCCCGGATCCGCCACGGCTCGTCTCCCAGTTGATTGAGCCGTTCCACGTGTTCGAGATGACGCCGGTGGGCGCGGATTACGAAGAAGATGCCGCCTACCCCCACGCCCCCGAACATGATTGCGAAGATGGACATGAAGGCGGCGTCGCCAATCTGACCGGCGGCTATCTGCCTGATGGCGCCGGCCAGAGAAAACACTCCCACCAGGGCGAACGGTGTGAGAAAGGCAATCAAGCAGCCGAGTCCCAGCTTGCTGGTCGTGATGAACTGGTCCTGGGTCACGCGACAAAGAAGCGGGGTGTCAGGGCGGGCGTCAATCGCCACAAGGGCCGGCCTGTTATTATGTATAATAACTATATATATTTATGCCAATGACACTGGGTCAGTTTGCCGTTGTGGTTGGTGCCTCCCCGCGCTGGGTGCAGAATGCCCTGTCGGTGCTCGGGCTCCCGCGCCGCTACACGCCTGAGGCGGCCAGGGTGTTGGGGCTCGCGCGCGAACTCAGGGAGCAGACCGGTATGCCGCTCGGCCGCGCGTATCCGCTGGCGAAGAAGGCGCTTGCCAGGTGGCCGGGGGAGGAGATCGTACGGCTTACGGATGACGCGAGCCCGGTGGGTCTGGTTGTCGATCTCAAACTGTACCTCTCGGTGTGGGCGGCTCGGCTGTCGTTGTCGCGCACCCGGTACGCCGAGCGTGCGCGGGGAAGACCACGGAAGCGGCGTAAGGGTGGCATCGAGGGGGCGCGGGAGTACGGGGTGGATATCAGTTTGCTTGAGGAATCGCTCAGGTTGACGCCCGCGGAGCGGTTGAAGCGGCTTGATGAGAACGTGGCGTTCGTCAAGTCGCTCCGGGTAGCCGAGCCATGAGTCTCATGGGAATGGTCGATCGGCTCCTGAAGGCCGACATTCGCTTCGTTGTGATCGGTGGTGTGGCAGCACGTGCACACGGTTCGGCGCGTATCACGGAAGACCTGGATATCTGCTACGATCCGACGGACGAGAATGTCGCGCGGCTGGCAACTGAGTTGCGTAAGTGGAACGCGTATCTCCGGGGGGCAGATCCCGGGTTCCCCTTCGAGATGGATGCGCGCATGCTGCGCAACGCGCCGGTCATGACATTGGTGACAGATCACGGGGATATCGATGTGATGGACCGGGTACAAGGAGTGGGAGAGTACCTCGAGGTGCTTGCGGGATCAATCGAGGCTCGGTCCAACGACATGGTGTTCCGGGTACTGGACTTGCCTGCATTGCTCGAGGCCAAGCGGTCAACCGGCCGGCCAAGGGATCGGGATCAGATTCCGGAGCTGGAGGCTTTGCTGAAGATGAGGAAGAAGCGGTCAGGGAGGTAGGCTACCCCACCCTTTTCGTCTTCCTCCTCATGAAATCCATCAGAATGAACTGCCCCAGCGTCATCGTATTCGTGAAATACGCCTTCCCCCGGGCCAGTTCGCACACTTTCTTAACGAACTCCACCAGCAACCGCTCCCGCGCCAGCATGAAGGTGTTGATCATGATCCCGGCGCGCCGGCACGCCACCACCTCGCGATAGGTCTCCTTCAGAATCTTCGGATCGAGCCCCATCGAGTTCACATAGACACGTCCATCCGCCATTGTGAGCGCCGACGGCTTGCCGTCGGTGATCATGATGATCTGCCGCATGTCCTTCTTCTGCGCGAGCAGGAGCCGCCGCGCGAGCTTCAACCCTTCCGCGGTGTTCGTGTGATACGGCCCCACCTGCGCATGCGCCAGCCGCGACAGAGGAATCTCCTCCGCCGAATCGTGGAACAGCACCACGCGCAACGTGTCACCGGGAAACTGCGTGCGGATCAGATGCGTCAACGCCAGCGCCACCTTCTTGGCCGGCGTGAAACGGTCCTCACCATAGAGAATCATGGAATGCGAACAGTCCAGCATCAACACCGTGGCCGAACTTGACCGGTACTCCGCCTGATGCACCATGAGGTCGGGATAGTCCAGATCTACCGTAAACTTCTCCGCGTCTCCGCGTCTCCGCGTGAGTTCCTTTTCCGATCTCGCAATTGCGCGCTTGAGCGTGGCCGGCACATCCAGATTCAGTGTGTCACCGAACTCGTACTCCTTCGACGCCGCCTCGGCCTCAACCCCCGTAGCCAGGTAAGGTGTCTCATGACTCCCGAAACTCGACTTCCCCACGCTCCCCAGCAAGTTCCGCAGCGCCCGGTACCCCAGGAAATCGATCCCCTTGTCCGTGAGATTGAACTGCACCTGCTGTGACGCCGCGTGCGCCTCCCCGCCCGGCCCGAATACTGACTGGTGGCTCTCCGGCATCTGCGGAACCTGCTGTGCACCCAGATACCCCTCGTCAATCAGCCGCTGGACGATCCTGTCCAGCATCTCGGCCAGCTGCCGCTGAATCTCGGCGTCAGTAGCGGGGTCGCCGGTAGATTCACCACGCAGTACCTGGAGCATCTCCGGAGTCAGCTCCCCCGACTCCATGAGCGCCCGGAGAATGGCCTCCTTGAGCGCGTCCATGGACCGGTCGTCGCTCTCCCCGAACTCGCCCCAGTACGGATGGTACATGGGCCCGCCAGCAAACCCCGACTGGAGCAGGAAATCGCTCAGCTTGTCCAGCAACCCCTGAAGGTTGATGGCGTCAGCGAGCTGGGGGATGTACTTCCCGTAGGTGGTAAACCGCATGACCCTCCCTTACTGGAAGCTGCGGCAGTAGCGTTCATGCCGCAATGTCCGAGCATCCCGTCCGCCTGGGCGCACTCCGCCACCGCAACTTCCGTCTCTTCTACACCGGATACGTCGTTTCGCTCATCGGCGTCTGGATGCAGCGGGTGGCCCAGTCGTGGCTGGTGCTTGACCTCACCGACTCCGCCTTCTGGGTTGGATTGGTGGACGCGCTCGGCACCCTGCCCGTCCTGTTTCTCTCACTCTACGCCGGTACTGTAGCCGACCGCGTCTCCAAACATCGCATGGTACTCACAACCCAGGCCGCCGGCATGGTGCTGGGGCTGGCCCTTGCCGCACTGGTCTTCGCCGACGTAATCACCGTCTGGCTGATCGTCGTGATCGCCACGCTGATGGGCGTGGTCGCGGCGTTCGACATCCCCGCCCGCCAGGCGTTCTACGTGGATCTCGTGGGCAAGGAAGATCTCACCAACGCCATAGCACTCAACTCCGCGGCGTTCAACGGCTCGCGCATAGTGGGACCGGCCATAGCCGGCATTCTGATAGGCATTGCCGGTGTTGCTATCTGTTTCCTGCTGAACGGACTGAGCTTCATAGCCGTGATTGTGGCTCTGGTCCTCATGGATCTGCCACGATACCAGCGGCCAGAGGGCCCGCGCATATCACCCTGGGAGAGCATCCTCGAGGGACTGCGCTACGTCTTTGCCGATCGCAGGATGCGCACCCTCGTAATCAACATTGCCGTGCTGTCCATCTTCGGCATCCCGGTGCTGGTCCTTCTGCCGGTGATTGCCCGTGATGTTCTGGGGCTCGGCGCCCGCGAATTCGGCTGGATGATGTCGTCGGTTGGCGTGGGCGCCCTGCTCGGCGCGCTCGCGATAGCGATTTACGCCCGCCGGCTCCACCGCGGCCGCCTGCTCGGCTGGGCAACCGTATGCTTTGGCGCAGCGGTGGCGGCGACCGCCCTCGCAAGACCGTTCGCAGTGGTCCTGGCCCTCCTGGCACTCGTGGGAGTCAGCATGATCGTGGCGAGCGCCATCACCAACACTCTGCTCCAGGCGCTGGCACCCGATCACCTTCGCGGCCGAGTGGTGTCGGTCTATACGTTCGCGTTCGTGGGGATGGCGCCCATCGGAGCGCTGCAGGCGGGAGTCGTGGCCGAGCGATTCGGGCCGCAGGCGGCCCTGCTGATGGGCGGTTTGGTAATAGCAGCCGTGGTACTGCTGACCGTGGTCCGGTCCGGCGTGCTACGAGAGGAGCGATGACGGAGGTTGGTACGAATCGGTAGAGCGGCGATGGGGCGCCGCGGTCGCCACCGCCGCGGTTTCAACTTTTGCCTCCATCAACGGCAGCACATCAAACCGTGCCGCGGCCTTGAGCATATCCCGATTCTTGATCGTCACCTTGGTCCGTGCAGTTTCGATCGCACCTGCCTCGGACAGTTCGCTGATCGTGCGGGATACCGTTTCACGCGTGGCCCCGATCATCTGCGCCAGCACGTTGTGAGTGAAGCCGCGCGGTACAACGCCCGTCGGTTGGTTTTCAGTGAGCTCGAGCAGGAGCCTCGCCACGCGTCCCTTCACATCAAGGAATACCAATCCGCCAATCCGGCTGTCGGCCTGACGGAGCCGGCCGCAAAGCGCCCGCAGCAGACCCAGGGACATGCCCGGTATGTCGGCAAGACAGCGGAGAAAATCCTCCCGCCGGAGGATCAGCAATTCGGAATCAGCCATTGTGATTGCGTCGAATGGCGTTGGCTGGTCGTCTATCAGCGACATCTCGCCAAAGAAATCGCCTTTGGTACGTGTGGCGAGGATGATCTCGCGGCCGTCCTCGGACGTGAGCACGAGCTTTACCTGACCGCCCAGCAGGACGTAAAGTCCGTCACCACCATCTCGGTCAAGCCGTATCATTGACTGGCGGGCATACCGGCGTACGGTGGCGGCGTTGGCCACGCGGGTAAGATCCTCCTCGCGCAGCCGCGCAAACAGGGGCACTGATCTGAGCGTTGCAGCGCGGCCGGTCATGTGGTAACCCCCAGTTTGGCCGCTGCCGCGGCCACGATCACCTCCGCACAGCCTTCATAACCCAGCACGTCGCTGTTGAGTGCCAGGTGATATGCGGAAGGATCATCCCAGTCACGCCCGTAGTGGGTCTTCACGTAGCGTTTCCGGCCGGCATCGGTATCGCCCACCATCTTCTCGGCCTCCTTGATGTCGATCCCGTGGCGCTCAGCTGCCGCGCGCACACGGACATCGCGCGGAGCCACGATGTAAGCATGCAGCGTGTTGGCGCGTTCTGCCAGATACGCCTGCGCCCCTCTGCCCACCAGCACCACGTCGCCGTGCTGTGCCGCTTCCTGAATCACCCGCTCCGTTATTTCCACCAAACGGTCTTCAGGCGCGACCACGGCCGGTGGTTCTCCGGCGGCAACAAACACCTCAGGCGACGATACTGCAAGGGCGCGCGCCAAACGCTCTATCAATGTTGGCACGCGTTCCTCACGCTGCTCCACCTCCTGGCGTGAGATGCCGGCCCTGGCCGCCACCTGGTCCACGAACTCGTTGTCGATCAGGGTCCAGCCCAGCTTGTCGGCCACGAGCCGCGCGATACTGGAACCACCGGACGCGTACTGACGGGAGATGGTGATGGCGGACATGCGTCCCTACGCGAAGAGGTTGGGGTTGCCGCCGCCCATACCCCCGGTTCCCGGGCCGCCGGGACTCCGCCTTACAACCCGGGAATACCCGAAATCATCCGATCGCGAAATCTTCTTCTGGGCCACCAGTGCTTCCAGCACCAGCTCGCACGCAGCAACCAGAGCGCCCGGATTCTTTCTGGGCGCAAGGCCGGCGCGCTCTACCAGCTCTACCAGGCCCGGAACCACGGTGAATCCCTTCACACAGACGTCGGATCGTTCTTCCGGCGACACTTTCAACGCCCCCCCCTCATCGAACCAGTGTACGATCGTGTCACAGTCGGCTCCACCGGCACGCTCCTCGAACGCTTCCAGACAGGCACGGCGCACGAGATCGCGGGCGATCGTATCAGCGCCCTGCAGTTCCCCTTCATACTCGAGTTCGATCTTGCCGGTGATTGACGGCAGGGCGGCGTACAGGTCTGAAACGCGCGGCACAACCGCACGTTCGCGATTCACGATGGAACGCCGCTCGGCGTTGGATATCACGCTCTCCAGAACGCTTATGGGAAGCCGCTGGCTCACACCTGACCGGCGATCGATGCGCTTGTCTTCGCGGGCCGCAAACGCCACCCGCTCCACGATCTCCCGGACGAACTCGGGTATCTCGATCCGGCGGCCGTTCCGGTCCGTCCAGGCCTCCTGGCCGGTGATGGCCATGCCGTATGCGACCGTTGCCGGATAATGCGTCACGACCTCGCTGCCGATCCGGTCCTTGAGCGGAGTGATGATCTTGCCACGTGCCGTGTAATCCTCCGGGTTGGCGGAGAACACCAGCAGCACGTCCAGCGACAAGCGCACGGGATAGCCCTTGATCTGGACATCGCCCTCCTGCATGATGTTGAACAACCCCACCTGGATCTTGCCCGCCAGATCCGGCAACTCGTTCAGCGCAAAGATGCCGCGGTTGCTGCGAGGTAACAAACCGTAGTGAATGGTGAGTTCGTCAGACAACAGGTGCCCGCCCCGCGCCGCCTTGATAGGGTCAACATCCCCGATGATGTCAGCAATGGTCACGTCCGGCGTGGCCAGCTTCTCAACGAACCGGTGTTCCCGGCCGATCCATGCGATGGGAGTGTCGTCTCCCATTTCCTGGATCATCAACCGGCCGTACTTGGAGATGGGGTGGAACGGGTTGTCGTTTACCTCGCTGCCGGCAAGGATGGGGATCTCCTCATCCAGCAACCCCACCAGCTGGCGAAGAATCCGGCTCTTCGCCTGTCCCCTGAGTCCGAGGAGTATGAAATTGTGGCGCGCCAGCACCGCGTTGATCACCTGCGGTACCACGGTGTCGTCATAGCCAACTATGCCGGGGAAGACGTCGGCGCCTGATTCCAGCAAACAGATGAGGTTCTGCCGCATCTCGTCCTTGACGGTGCGGAGATGGCGGGAGGGATCAGCCCACTCAGTCTGCCTGAGCTCGCCCAGAGTTGAAGGTTGCATCATACACGCTAATCAAACCGCAATACACGCGTCTCGCCATACCCCCTATGCGTCGATCTCCAGTTGCACCGCACCGAACCCGTATCCGCGCAACTCCACCTCCACGTTTCTGCCGCCCGGCATCCCGGCCGGGCCCAGATCGCGCCCCGCCAGATCCACCAGCCTTGCCGCGACCACGTTCAGCAGGTTCACGGAAAGGACGACCGTGCGTCTGACGCCCAGCGTTTCCTGCAGGTACACAATGATCCGTCGGACACCGGAATACACCACCCCCACGATGAGCACGCCCGCATGATCCACGGAGAAGATGGAACCGAACGTCGGTGCCCGGATCGCTCCCCGTCCGGCGGTCGGAACGGCAACCATCGGTTCCAGCGACCAGCCGAAACGCCAGGGATCGTGTGGGTCTCTGCCCGGCTGAGGCACGGCAATGCGGTAGCGCACGGCGCCCACGGGCGCAAAGCTGGTGAAGCGGCCCTCTGCCGATACTGCGGCGTGAGGGGCGTGCATCGAGCCCAACAGAATGGATTCTCCGCCGCCCTCAAGGGAGATCCAGCGAAGATGGGACAGATGCGCGATGGGAGGCGTACCGCGGTCCGTGCCGCCGGCCACCTCCCAGCGCACCTCGTCAACCGCCATGTTCACGCCAAATACCGCATTGGCTGCGTCCTCGGCCACGTTTACGACGTCGATCCATGGAAGATTGTCGTACACCGTAACCGTGGTAGTCACGAGCCCGCGCCGCGCAATGATCCGTTCACCCACACCATCCAGCCGCTCGCGTCGAGTCTCTTCCAATCGTGTGCCCGATATGGCGTTCCACGCCCCGCCCGATGTCACCCACTCCCGTCCCTGTGTCGTTCTCACCGAGTTTATGGCGCCATTCCATGCGTCCAGTGTGACTGCGACGGCGCCGCCGCGAATCTCGTGCCCCCCTCCTCCCGCTTCATCAGAACTCCAGATGCCTCCACCCCTGCCGGCTGGGACCCATGCATATCCGGTGGAAGGCACGCTGGTTACCAACTGTTCGGTTCCGTCGGGGATGGCCACGACGTCGCTCTGCGAGAACGGGGACGGATTGAAGACAACGACGCCTGGAACAGGGAGTGCCATCCCGTTTGCGATGCCGCCCAGCGTTGGGTCTTCCGGTGACAGCGCCCGGGCAACCGGGATGAAGAGATCCGTGCCGGCCGGCCGGGCCGGCGCGAGCCGGGCACTCTGTACATTCATGTCCGGCACACGGAGGCTGGGCGGCGGAGGCGTGATGGCGGGAGCGGCTGTGAGGGACTGCTCCAGCGCCTCGCCGTCGCCAACCACAATTCGCGGGTAAGCGTAGTGGCCGTGCCACTCTTCCAGCGCATCAATGCTGGCCAGAGCAAGCCCCGGGTCGGTGCCCACGATCACCAGCGTCCGTGGCTCAGGGCGTGCGGACGCCGTGGCCACGCCCTCCAGATACCGCTCCAGCGAGCGGGCCAGAGCGGCGCGTCCCGTCCCGAAACCGATCGAGCCAGGGTCGGGAGCGTCGTGTTCGGCTATGAGGATCGCGGTGCCGTCGCTTCCCTGCAATCGCCACACACCGCCGTCCCCGCGACGCACGACGACACGGATACCCGACCCCGCCAGCGCTGTTGCCAGGGGCGGAGAGAGCACGGCATCCCGATCGAAGGCGGCAACCGGGCCCAACGGAACGCCGTTCTGTACCGCAAGCGCGCGCGCCTCCGCACCAATGCCGAGCAGTGACATGTGATCCGCTTCCGGTGGAGGCAGGGCACGAACCGGATTGGCGCTCACTCCGGCATGACGCAGAACCGCCGCCGCCGCGGGGAGAGCCAGCAAGGTGTGGCGTGAGGTGTAGTGGGCCAGTCCGTCGGGATTCGCCAGAGTCAGCCAGTGAATGGTCCAGCGGGGTGGGACGCGCAGTGTGTGATGCGTGGTAATGGGTCGCTGCGTTCCCGGCATTTCCAGCTCGGACCGCACGCGCGTCTCGGCAGGGAGCGGCAGCCACAGCTCACCCCGGAGGTCGTCGCCGATACCGAGCATACCTGCAGTGCCCAGGAGCTGATTCCGGGCGTCGAAGACGCGGAGTCTGCCCGCGGGTTGTTCAGCGCCGTGCGCGATGAAACGCACCAGGACGCGGCGCGCGTCGGGCGGAGCGTGGAAGACAGAAGGATGCGCTTCAACCCGGACCTGGCCTCGCCCCAGCGTGCCGCCGAGCATTCCGCCGCCCAGGGCCAGAACGGCGCCCACGAACTCGCGGCGATCCGTCACCGCCCGGAACTCCCCGCGGGGATGGGCCTGCCCGCTACAGTCGGAACGCGTACCCCAGGCCGAACATCAGCACCGGGTGAGATGTCCAGTCGGTGAGCCGGTCGATCTGCGGGTTCAGCAAAGGGGGATCCGACGGAGCGATTTCGGGCGGCTCGTAGAAGCGCGCCGGATACGAGAGCCGCCACAACAGCATCCGTGTTTCGGCACGCAACATTATTCGGGGGCTTACATGGTACCGCAGGCCGGCATGCGGGCCCACCGTCCATTTCCAATGGAACTTGAAACCGCTCGCGTCTTCGGCAAAGCCACCGGAGGCTATTCCCATGGCGCCTCCGGCATAGGGCACGAACCCGCGCCACGACTTGTTGCCCGTCAGGAGCAGAGTGATCCCCGCATCGACGAAATAGACCGACTGGTCGATCTGACCCAGGTATCGGGACTCGGCGGGAGCCTCGGGATCCACCACCCAGCGTTCCAGGTTACCCAGGGCCGCCCCGAAAAACACATCGAGCGCCGAGCTTATACGGAACTCGACGCGCCCGCCGTGTGCCCAACCCATATGCGGGCCGATGCCGAGCTTCCCGCTTGACCCACCCACGAAGGCGCTGGTAGCCGACAGGAAGGAACGAGCCGGCAGGTCACGGTAGGGCGAAGCATCGGGAGGATGCCCCACCTGGGCCTCGGCGGTTGTTAACAGGGAGATTCCCAGAAGCGCCGTGAGCGCCCCGGCCTTTGACATACTCACGCGCCTCTCCTAGAATGATCGAACGGACGTCAATGAACCAATGTAGCCAGCTCTTCACGACCCTTCCAGCCTGCCTGGCGGCAGCGGTGTTACTGACCGTTGTACCCGATCTCGATGCGCAGGTTCGCTACCGCGTAGACCGCAACGAGAACTTCCGCCAGGAACCCGGCCCCCAGGCCCGGCTCCTCGCCACCGTCAATGCCGGCACCGAGGTAGTTGGCGGCACGGCTCGGGATGGGTGGGTCGAAGTCACCCTCGAAGGCTGGATCTGGGCGCGGTCGGTGGCGCCGGACAGAGGCCGGGGATTCGACCTTGCCGTGACGCGGACCGGCGGCGAGAACCTGCGAGCGGCACCGAACGGAGATATCGTAGCCCGGCTGCTGGCAGGCTTCCTGCTTCGCGAGATGGAGCGTCGTGACGGATGGGTACGCATACGCCGGCAGGGCTGGATGTGGGGCCGTTCCCTGAGCCGCCTTGAAACCAGGGAGCCGGTGGTCGAGGCGGCCGATGCTGAATCGCTTCCTCTCGCCGGCACGGAACCCGTCGACCCGAGCCTGGACCGCGCGGTAGTGGTGCCGCGCTCCGCGATGCTCCGTACACCGGGAGGCGACACACTGGGCCGCATCGATGGTGAGACGCCGGCCCGGATTCTGACGCGTTCGGATGAGTGGGTAAGGGTTCAGGTGGAGGGGTGGGTTCTGGAAAGCGACCTTCGCCCCGGCACCGACGGTGTGCTGGCGGGTGTAACTGCGGCGGAGGTGCGCAGCCGGCCCACCGAGTACACCGGTCGCCTGCTTCAGTGGTCGCTCCAGTTCATATCGATCCAGACGGCAGACGAGTTGAGGCGCGAGATCCCGCCCGGGCGCCGCTACGCTCTGGCCCGCGGACCCGTGCCGGAAGCTGGATTTGTGTACGTTATACTTTCGGCGGAGCAGGTACGTGTCTTTGAGCGGTTGGCGCCGCTTTCGCAGGTGATGGTAATCGGTCGGCTGCACGCAGCTCAGGCCCAGTACGTGGGGAATCCGGTGCTGGAGTT
>CAZTIV010000030.1:30334-32152 GCA_964613905.1 uncultured Gemmatimonadaceae bacterium
TTACATGAACGAGTTACTGCTGAAACGAGTCCACCGCGCCCTCGAGAATCTCCCGGATGAGCGGCTGTATCAGGTGCTGGATTACGTGGAGTTTCTGGAGCGCAAGTACAGCACGGGCGTGAGGCCCGCTTCCATTGTCGAGAAGGTTGCTGGTGAAGTGGAAGACACCATGCGTGCAGCCCGGGTGCCGGCTGCGGCAATCAAGGGCACGATGAGCGCCGTCGAGACCGCCACCGGTCTCATGGATCGATTGTCCGCGGCGGGAAAGGCGGCGCTGAAGGAGCTGGGAGAATCCATGGAGGCGCGTGAGGACGAGGAAAAGAAGACGACTTGATTCCGGGTTGCGGCCCTGATACCTTCGGCCATGAGCACCCTTCGTGCCGGATACGGCCTTACCTTTGACGACGTCCTGCTGGTGCCCCGCCATTCGAGTGTTCATCCAAAGGATGTAGATGTCACGAGCCGCTTCACGCGCGGCATCGGTCTCAACATCCCGCTCATCGCGGCCGCCATGGATACAGTTACAGAAGCGGACATGGCCATGGCGATAGCCCGGGCCGGCGGCATTGGTGTGATTCACAAGAACATGACGATCGACCGCCAGGCGGCGGAAGTGGATCGGGTCAAGCGGTCCGAGAGCGGGATGATATTGAACCCCATCACGCTCGGCCCCGACCGCCCCATACGTGAAGCCGCCGCCCTCATGGCGCGGTTCAAGATCTCGGGCGTTCCGATTGTGGACGGAGCGGGCCGCCTCGTGGGGATCATTACGAATCGCGACCTTCAGTTCGAGAGGAATCTCGACCGGCCAATCAAGGATGCCATGACGAAGGACAACCTCGTCACGGCTCCAGTGGGCACCACTCTGGAAGAGGCCGAACGGATTCTGGGCCGGCACCGGATCGAGAAGCTCCCGGTGGTGGATGAAGGTGGCATCTTGCGTGGCCTGATCACCGTCAAGGACATCTTCAAGCGGAGGGAGTTTCCAGGCGCCAACAAGGATCAGCACGGAAGACTCCGCGTGGCCGCCGCCATAGGTGTGGATCCTGACACTGCGGCCCGCGCGAAGGCGCTGCTCGATGCAGGCGTGGACGCGCTGGTGGTGGATTCCGCTCACGGTCACTCGAAGGGCGTGCTTGATGCGGTGAGCAGACTTCGCGAATCGTTCCCGGACGCCCAGATCGTGGCCGGGAACGTAGCCACGGCAGCAGGAGCGAAGGCGCTCGTCGAGCGCGGCGTGGATGCGGTGAAGGTTGGTATCGGGCCGGGGTCAATCTGTACCACGCGGGTTGTGACGGGAGTCGGTGTTCCCCAGATAACGGCTATCGTGGATTCGGTGGGTGGAGCGGGCGATGTCCCCGTCATCGCCGATGGCGGCATCAAGTATTCAGGTGATGCGGTGAAGGCACTGGCCGCCGGCGCTTCCAGCGTGATGATGGGATCGATGCTGGCCGGGACGGAGGAGAGCCCGGGCGAGAGCTTCCTGCTCGAGGGAAGGCGCTTCAAGATGGTACGCGGCATGGGGTCGCTATCCGCCATGCAGGATGGCTCGGCCGACCGCTACTTCCAGGAAGGCGACCTCTCGCCGCAGAAACTCGTGCCGGAAGGTATCGAAGGACGGGTGCCGTACCGCGGCCCAGTGGCCGACGTGATCTATCAGATGGTGGGCGGCATCCGGAGCGGCATGGGTTACTGCGGCGTAACTACGATTGCACGGCTCTCAGGCGATACGGAGTTTCTCCAGATCACCACCGCAGGCCTCCGCGAATCGCACCCGCACGATGTGGTGATTACGCGAGAAGCGCCGAATTATTCGCT
>CAZTIV010000031.1:0-32138 GCA_964613905.1 uncultured Gemmatimonadaceae bacterium
GCGGTATCAATCACAATCTCCACGGCGCCCCCATGGCTGTCCTATTGTACAATGCCACGGGCTCGCCACCTTGTCAATGGCGCTCTTCGAAGTCTGGTGGAGAGGGGGCAGGGGGGGAGGAAGTGGTGACGAATCAGGACCGCGGTGCTCCACCCTTCCCGAACTCCGCCGCGCGCTTCCCGAAAAACGCCGCCAACCCTTCGGCAAAATCCGGCCGGTCGGCAATGCGGGCCAGGTGCTGCAGCTCCTGATCCAGATGATAATCCAGCTGATCAACGCCCGCCGCCTGCTGGAGCAGGTTCTTGGCCACCGCATACGCCTCGGTGGGACCGGCCGCAAGCCGCTGCGCCACCTCCATCACGTCCGGATCGAAGGTGTCATCCGGGAACACTTCAGTAATGAGGCCCAGGGCCTTGGCCTCCCGGGCCGAGAGGCGCGGGTTGAGCAGCACCATCTCCATGGCCCGCCTGAGTCCGATCAGGCGCGGCAGGAAGAACGTGGAACTCTCCGCCCCCGTAAGCCCCGTCTTGTGATACGCCCACTCGAAGCTGCTCCGCTCCGAGGCGTACACCAGATCGCAGGCCATGGCGATGCCGAAGCCGCCTGCCGCCGCCATCCCGTCCACCGCCGCAAGGAAGGGCTTGGGCGCCCGCTTGATCTCCGAGATGGTGCTGTGCAGATACTCGAGAATCTGCTTGAAGCTCTCACCGTACCCCTTGCCGGGCCCCACCGTCTCCGGTTGCAGGTAACCGAAGTCCCGTTCATCGCCCCCCTCACGGATGTACTTGAGATCGGCGCCGGAGCAGAACACGCCGCCGGTGCCTCTGATCACAACGCACCGCACTTCCGCATCGCGTGAGAGGGTAAGCCCCGCCTTGCGGAAGTCCTGCGCCATCACCACGTCCATGGCGTTGAAGCGCTCCCGCCGGTTGATCGTGATGATCCCGACCGCACCGTCGCGCTCGGTGAGGATGTGATCTGTGGACGTCACGTCAGCAGATCCGCGGGAGGGGCTCTCCCTCGCTCTCGGTGATGAGCCGCCGGCCAATGCCGGTGTCCAGCACGATGCGGCCCGGATGATCGGCAAGGCAGATTCCTATGACTGTGGCCGAACCGCCCTGAGGGTGTGCCCTGAGCGCGGCAAGGACATCGTCCACTGCTTCTTCCTTGACCCCCAGCAGCGCCTTGCCTTCGTTGGCGATGTGCAATGGGTCCAACCCCAGCATCTCCGCGGCTGACCTCACCACCGGCGTGATGGGGAGCGCGGTCTCGTCCACCACGATGCTCAACTGCGCCTTGGCCGCCATCTCGTGCAACGCGCTTGCCACACCGCCGCGCGTGGGATCCTTCATGGCCGTGACCGCGTCCGGGCGGGCGGCGAGCGCCGCACGGACCAGTCCGTTGATGGGGGCCACGTCAGATGCGAGCTCGGCATCGAAGCCCAGCTCGTGCCGCTTGGCCATTAGCGCAATCCCATGATCGCCTATGGTCCCGGTGATGACGATACGGTCGCCCGGCTTCAATCCGGCATCCGGGATCACGCGCGCAGCGAGCCCCACGCCGGTGGTGTTGATGACGATGCCGTCCAGCTCGCCTCGGCCCATGACCTTGGTGTCGCCGGTAACGATGGGCACGCCCGCCTCCCGGCAGGTGGCAAGCATCGACTGTTGTATCCGCTCGAGCTCGGTCCGGCGAAAACCTTCCTCTATTATGATGGCGCTGGTGAGGCCGAGCGGCTCGGTGGCGCCCATCATCGCCAGGTCGTTGACGGTGCCGGCAATCGCCAGCCGGCCTATATCACCGCCCGGGAAGAACACCGGATGGATCACGTGCGAGTCGGTGGTGATCACGAGCCACTGATCTCCCACGCGCAGGGCGGCGCCGTCGTCCATCGCGGCGAGCCCGATGCCATCCACCTGCATGTCGGTGAATCCGGCGGCAAGCGTTTCCTCGATGAGCCGGCGCATGGCGCGCCCGCCGGCTCCGTGTTTCATGGTGACCAGTTCGTCGCGCGTGGCGGGCGGGCCGCCGGGTTTGGTTGGCGCGCTCATAGATCCGGATGTCCGCCGTACTGGTGCCAGATGCGGCAGGTGCCTTCGCTGCTCACCATGCAGGCGCCCACCGGGTTGTCCGGCGTGCATTCCTTGCCGAACAGCGGGCAGGCCGAGGGCGACGTGATGCCGGCCATGATGTCGCCGCACACGCAGACCTGGGTGAGGGTGGACGGCGCGTGGGTCCAGAGTCGTTTCAAGTCGATCGTGAACCGGCGGCGCGCATCCACATGCGCGAACTCGTCGCGCAAACGCAGGTTGCCGTTGGGCACATGGGCGATGCCGCGCCACACGCCGCCGGTGGCCCGGAACACCCGCCACAGCTGTTCCTGTGCGTTACGGTTGCCCTGAGGCGTCACACAGCGCGGGAACATGTTCTCCACCCGCGGCGTGCCGTCCCGCACAAGCTCGGTAAGTTTCACGAGCCCGGCCAGGATGTCCAGCGGCTCGAACCCCGCCACCACCACCGGCATTCTATGGCGTTCCACAAACCGCTCGAAGATGGCCGACCCGGTGATCGTGGCCGCGTGACCCGCCGCCAGAAACCCTTCAACCCGCACGCCCGGCATCTCAGCCACGATCTCCATCACCGGCGGGATGTACTTGTGGGCTGACAATACAGAGAAGTTGGCCGGCGGATCCGCCAGCACCACGGCGGCGGTGGCCACGGCAGTGGTCTCGAACCCGCTCGCAAAGAACACCACTTCCTTCGTGGTATCGCGCGCCAGCTCCGCCGCCTGTGCCGCACTGTACACCACCTCGATATGCGCGCCATCGGTCTGCGCGTCGGCCAGAGACTTGGCGGTGCCCGGTACCTTGAGCATGTCGCCGTACGTGGCAAGGATGTGCCCGTCCTGCGCCAATACCACGGCTTCATCCACCTCGGGCAAGTCCGTGACGCACACCGGACAGCCCGGTCCCATGATCACGTCCAGCCCCTTTGGCAGTATGGTGCGGAGCCCGAACTTGGCGATGGACTGCTCGTGGCTTCCACAGACGTGCATCACCGACATCCGCTCCCGGCCGCTTTCCCTCACCACGCGTTCGAGCGCGCCCGCGAGCTGCCGCGCCTTGGCCGGGTCGCGGAACTTGAGCTCGGCGACCTGGTTGGCGGTTGGCAGTCGGCGGTTGGCAGTATCAGCGTGTGCCATCATTCCCTCGGGCGGCCGCGATCTCCCCGCGCACGTCGTCTGCCATCATGTCGTTCTCCGCCTCCTTGAGCAGCATCTCGTACAACGCGAGCGTCTCCGCTATGTCCGCCTCCGGGATCTTCCGGATGGCAAAGCCCACGTGATTCAGGATGTAGTCTCCCGGCGCCACCGGCTCGTCAACCACGTCCAGCCGGGTTTCGCGCTTGACCCCCCAGAAATCCACTATGGCAATGGGTCCGCGTACCTCCACCACTCGGCCCGGAACTCCTAGACACATGATGCCACCTCCTGATGCAGCTGCCACGCGGCCACGGCCGCCTGGCCGTAGCTGATGGCGCCGTCGTTGGCGCTGAGACGTAGCGGGGTGAGCACTCGTACGTGCTCGTCTTCAAGCGACCGCACGACCGACGTGAGCAGTCGGGCGTTCTGGAAGACACCGCCGCCAAGTACCACGGTATCGAGCCCGGCTCCTTCGAGCGCCCGTAGAGAAATCTGCGCCGCCGCGCGCGCGACACTCGCATGGAATTGTGCAGCCAGTATCGCGGGGTCGGAACCCCGGGCCACGCCTTCACCCAGCGCAATCAACAGCGGCAGGGGATCCATGACCCATCTGCCCTGGCCGTCTTCCAGCACGGGGAAGGGAAGCGGCGACGCGGGCCTCCTGCCGGCCAGCGCCTCCAGCTCCATGGCGGCCTGCCCCTCGTAGCGGGCCACCCGTCGCAACCCCAGCACCGCCGCCGCCGCGTCGAAGAGCCGGCCCATGGAAGACGCGATGGGGGTGTTGAGCCGCGCGGCAATCTGCCGTTCAGCCACCGAGCGTTCATCTGCCTCGATCCCTTCGAATGCGCGCGCGAACGCGGGCGCCGCATCCGGTTCCAGCGAGAGGTACCCCAGCGCCACCCGCCACGGTTGGCGGGCGGCAAGGTCGCCGCCGGCGAGCGGAGCACTCCTGAGCGAGCCCACGCGCTCATAGCCGCCGAGATCGGCAACCAGCGTTTCCGCCCCCCACACGGTACCGTCGTCGCCGTAGCCGGTACCGTCAAAGGCAAGACCGACCACGCGCTGCGTAACACCGTGCTCCGCCATCACCGCGGCGACGTGCGCGTGGTGATGCTGAACCGATATCACCCGTGGGAGACCGAGCCCGGCGGCGAACCGCGAGGAGAGATACTCGGGATGCAGGTCGCGCACGGCCACCTGAGGCTCGATACGGAACAGCGTCTGCCAGGCGGAGAGCGTGGTTTCGAAGTGCTCCAGGGTCTCGAGATGATCCAGATCGCCGATGTGCTGGCTCACGTACGCGGATGTGTCGTGGGCCAGCGTGAAGGTGTTCTTGAGATGCGGGCCCACGGCCAGCAGCGGAACCGGCGTGGGCACGGGAAGAGCGATGGGCAGCGGAGCGTACCCCCTGGCCCGACGTATGAACCGCGGCGCGCCGGCCGCCACTCTCACAACGGAGTCGTCGTAACGGGCGGCTATCTCGCGGTTGTGCAGCAGAAAAGCATCTGCCACGCGAGAAAGCCGCTGGAATGCTTCCTCGTTGCCGGTGGCGATGGGCTCGTCGCTCAGGTTGCCGCTGGTCATCACCAGCGGGCGGCCCACCTCTTCCAGCAGCAGCCGGTGAAGCGGGGTGTACGGGAGCATGACGCCAATGGCATCGAGAGCCGGCGCCACCGACGGTGCAAGACAGCCATCTGCGCGCGCTTCGAGCAGCACAATCGGTCGTTCGCGGCTCGTGAGAAGCTGCGCCTCCACTGCGGTCACGTGCGCGATACTCCGGGCCTCGTCGAGATCGCGAACCATCACGGCCAGCGGTTTGGCCTCCCTCCGTTTACGGGCACGCAGACGGCGAACGGCGGAATCATCGGTGGCATCCGCCGCCAGGTGGAAACCTCCAAGACCGCGCACCGCGATAACCAGACCCGTCCTGAGCAGGCGGGCTGCAGAGGCCACGGGATCGGCCCGCTCGTTTCCGTTTCGCTGTCCCGCACCCACCAGCCACAGTCCGGGCCCGCAGATCGGGCAGCAGTTCGTTTCCGAGTGGTAGCGGCGATCCGCCGGATCCTCGTACTCGGCACGGCAATCACGGCACTGGGTGAAGGCGCGCATCGTGGTGCGCTCACGATCGTAAGGCATGGACTCGATCACCGTGTAGCGCGGCCCGCAGTCGGTGCAGGTGATGAACGGGTAGCGGTAACGCCGGTTGGATGGGTCCAGCAGCTCCCGTTCGCAGGCGGCGCACATGGAGACATCCGGAGAGACCGGGAGCCGGTCCACCGGAGAGACGTCACTGTCCACGATCCGGAATCCATCGTGCTGTTGTCCGGAATCGGGTTCTACGTGAACTGAGTCCAGGGACGCGAGGGGCGGCGCTTCACGCTCGAGTGCCAGCAGAAAGTCGTCCACCTCTTCAGGATTGCCTTCCACCGCTATGCGCACTTCTCCCGCTTCGTTGCGCACCCATCCGCTCAAGGAGTGGCGCACCGCCAGCCGGTGCACGAACGGCCGGAAGCCCACGCCCTGTACCACACCCCGGACGTGAACGATTACCGCGCGCCGCGCCGCACCGGCCGCCTGCTCGAGGATCATGCCGTGGCCGGTTTCCGGGCGCGTTCTTCCAGGAAAGCCACCCACTCGTCAAGGCCGTCACCGGTAAGCGCCGAGGTGAAGAAGAACTCGAGTTTGGGGTTGACCTCATGCGCATAGGCTACGGCCTGGTTCACATCGAAGGGGACGTGAGGCAACAGGTCGATCTTGTTGAGCACGGCGTAGGACGCCTGCCGGAACATCCTGGGATACTTTACCGGTTTGTCCTCACCTTCCGTCACCGAGAACACCACCACCTTGGCGGCCTCCCCCAGATCCCAGCTGGCCGGGCACACCAGATTCCCCACGTTCTCGATGAACAGTAGATCCGTGCGTTCAAGGTCTATTGCTTCGAGTGCGGTGAGCACCTGCCGGGCATCCAGATGACAGGCGCCGCCGGTCACCACGGCCTGCACCAGGTGATCCGTATGCCGGGCGATCCGGTCGGCGTCGTTCTGTGTCTGCACGTCGCCGGTGACCACCGCAATCGTGAGCTGGTTGCCCATCCGTTCGAGGGTGCGTTCGAGCAGGAGTGTCTTTCCGGCCCCTGGAGAGGAAACGAGGTTGAACGCGGTAACGCCGTGCTCGCCCAGCCGGCGCCTGACCTCGGCGGCCAGCTCGTCGTTCTTCGCCATCACCCGTTCACGGACGTCAATCGTCACGACCGGCATCGTCCACCTCCAGATAACTCAGTCTCAGTACATCTCCCGGCATCCGCACGATCACCGGCTTTGCCCCCCTGAACGGCGGGGCGGCCAGCACCGCCTCCAGACAGAACTCCAGGCTGTCGGGCTCCACTCCTGCATCGTCACCAACTTCCACTGTAACCGTGACGACACTCCCCACCCGGTCCGCACCCACGTTGGCTTCCGCAATGCGGCAGACTTCCATGGCGATGCTCATTTCATGCATGCGCCGGAGCCTTCTCCGATACCGGGTGCCCCCACATTTCGACCTGCCGCGCCGCCGTTTCCACGAGCTGCGGCAGGTTTGCCGCCACAGCATCGCTCAGTTCGGTGCTCATCTCGATGATCTCAGGCTGCAACCCCATCGCCACGATCTCTACAGGCAGCGTTCCCCGCCACTCGGCCATCGCCAGCACTTCCTTGAGATCTATCTGATGCGGCGAGAGCTTGTGGGCAAAGAAACGCGGCAGTTCGTCACCCGTGAGCACAACCGGCGTACCGGGCGGCTCGTCCGCGTTGATGGCGTCGAGGAACAGCACGCGACCAGCCTCTTCGATCAGGTGCAGCAGGTTCATCCCCCAGGTGCCGCCGTCCACCAAAGTGATCCTCTCGCCCAGGGACCACCGGGACCGGAGAAGATCAAGGGCGGCGAGGCCCAGGCCATCGTCGCCCATGATCGGATTACCCAGACCGATTACGAGATCAGTCGTCTTCATAGTGCGCGTCGGCCTGCACGAAGCGCCCACCGCTGAAGATGGACGACATGCTGCCCTCCCGGTCCATCACGTCCGCTCTGAGAGCCAGATAGATGTGTACCGGGATGAATATCACGTAGGCCCACGTCCCCACGTGGTGAAGGAACCGTACCCACTGCCATCCGCCAAGGGCCGGCCCCACCCAACCAAACAGCCTGAAGATGATCCCGCCGGTGTCGTGCAGACCGTACAGGGCGAATCCGGTCACCACCATGAACCCGGTGAGCAGGTAGATGCCGGTGTAGCTGAACTGCTGGAGCGGATGGTGTCCCAGGTAATGAGGGCCGCGCTCCGGATGAATGAACAGATACTTCCTGGTGACGTGCCACAGGTTCACCCAGTCGCGCGGCCTGATGGGGAAGAGCGCCTTCCAACTCTCGTACTTGTTGCCCGCGATGAGCCAGTAGACGCGCACGATTCCCGTGGCCACCAGCACCGCCGCGGCGGCGAAATGTCCAAAGCGCATCCATCCCATGATGAACGGGCTCTGCTCGCCGGGTGACGTCATGAAATACGGCCGGCCTATGTACAGGCCGGTCACCACAAGCACCACTACGCAGATGGCGGCCACCCAGTGCATGGCCCGGATGGGCCACTGCCACAGGTACACCCACCGGTACACGCCCTCGGCGGTGTCGGTATGGCGTGCCGGGGCCTCGGAGGCGGTCTCGGAGGTCATTTTGCCTTCACCTCGGTCACGACGTTGCCGGTTGCATCCAGCACGTGAATCCCGCATGCCATGCAGGGGTCGAACGAGTGCACGGTCCTCAGTATCTCGAGCGGACGGTTCGGATCCACCAACGGGTGGTTGTCCGTCAACGCCGCCTCGTACGGGCCCATCTGTCCCTCGCCGTCGCGCGGTGAACAGTTCCACGTGGTGGGTACCACGCACTGATACCGGGAGATTGCCCGGTTCCGGATCTGCACCCAGTGTCCCAGGGCACCGCGCGGAGCATCCAGGTAACCGTACCCCTGCGTTTCCGCGGGCCACGTACGTGGTTCCCAGTTCTCGCGCGAGAAGGTGGCAACGTCGCCGCCGCGGATCCGGCCCACCAGGTCGTCGTACCACCTCTCCATCCGGCGGGCCAGCAGCACCGTCTCGATACCGCGCGCCGCGGTCCTGCCGAGTGTGGAGAAGAGGATGGAAGCCGGAACGTTGAGCCGGTTCAGCGCTTCACCGATCAGCTCCCGTGCTTCGCCGTGACCAGAGGCATAGGCCACCAGCATGCGGGCAAGCGGCCCCACCTCCATGGGGCGTCCGTCGTACCGTGGCGCCTTCATCCAGGTGTACTTGTCGAAATCCTGAAGCGCCGGCCACGGCGGAGGCGGGCCGGTGTACTTCGCCTTGGTCTCTCCCTCCCAGGGATGCAGACCCTCTCCATCGCCGTTCGGGTACTCGTACCAGGAACTGGTGATGTACTCCTTCACCTTCTGATGGTCATAAGGCCAGACCTGATTCAGGTTCTTGCCCAGGATGATTCCCCGCGGGAAATAGAGTGAATCGACGTCACGTACATCGTGATCCGGGAATTCGCCGCAGGCCAGATAGTTGCCGGTACCGCCGCCGATGGCAGCCCAGTCCTTGTAGAACCCGGCGATCGCCAGCAGATCCGGCCAGTAGACCTCTTCCACGAACCGCCGGGCGCGCTTGATCATGTCATGGATGTCGGTGAGCCGCTCCATGTTGATCGTGGCGGTCTCGTCCAGATTGATGGCCGAAGCCATCCCGCCCACCAGGAAGTTGGGGTGCGGGTTCTTCCCACCGAAGATGGTTTGCAGGCGGATCACGTCGCGTTGCCAGTCCAGCGCCTCCAGGTAGTGTGCCACCGCAATCAGATTCACTTCCGGCGGGAGCTTGTAGGCCGGATGGCCCCAGTACCCGTTGGTGAAGATCCCCAGCTGCCCGCTGGCCACGAACGTCTTCAGGCGGTTCTGCACCTCACGGAAGTACGTCGCCGAATTGTTGGGCCAGGGTGAGATCTGTGCCGCGATCCGGGCGCTTCCGTTGGGATCCGCATTCAACGCGCTGACCACGTCCACCCAGTCCAAGGCGTGCAGGTGGTAGAAATGGATCACATGGTCCTGAATGAACTGCATCCCGTGGACCATGTTGCGGATGATGTTGGCGTTGGGCGGGATGCGGATGTTCAGCGCGTCTTCAACCGCGCGGCACGAAGCGACCGCGTGAACGACGGTGCACACGCCGCAGATGCGCTGGGTGAACGCCCAGGCATCGCGGGGGTCGCGGCCCTGCATGATGATCTCGATGCCGCGGAACTGCGTCCCCACCGCCCAGGCGTTGGTGATCCGTCCGCCTTCTGCCTGGACCTCGATCCTGAGGTGGCCCTCGATCCGGGTGATGGGATCGACGACGACTTTAGTCGGTGCCATGACGCCCCTCCGTGCCGGACGGAGCCGGCGGCTTGTCAATCACAGGCAGTTCGCGTTTACGCTTCTCCCGTACGCGGTGCACTCCGGTGGCTACCGCGTGTGCGGCCACACCGGCCGCGGCTCCCGCCGCCAGTGCCGCGCCTATCAGATCCACCCGGGCCTCTATGCCGAACCCAGCCACCGCCGGCAACCGGTCATAGAACGGCGTCATCGTGTCCCAGAAATTCCGCTCAGTGCATCCGATGCAGGGATGGCCGGCACCGATGGGCCAGCTGGTGCGTGTGTTCCACTGGAAGATGGGGCAGGGAGAGAACGTCGCCGGTCCCTTGCAGCCCACCTTGTAGAGGCACCAGCCGCGCCGCGCGGCCGCGTCGTCGAACGATTCCACGAACTGGCCGGCGTCGTACTGCGCGCGCCGAGGACACTGGTCGTGAATCCGGGAGCCGTATGCAAAGAGGGGACGTCCGTCTCCGTCGAGCGCCGGCATCCGGCCGAACGTGAGGAAGTGCACGATCGTGGCGGTCACTACGTCAGAGATGGGCGGGCACCCGGCGATGTTCACCACCACCTTGTCGCGGACAATGCGATCCACGCCCACCGCTCCCGTGGGGTTGGGGCGTGCCGCCTGAACGCTGCCGAAATGCGCGCAGGCGCCCACCGCTATCACCGCCGCCGCCCCGGCGGCCGCCTCCTCCAGAACCTCCTTGGCAGTCCGACCGGCAATCATGGTGTAGATGCCATTCTCGTTCAGCGGCACCGATCCCGTCACCACCAGCACGTACTGGCCGTAGTTATCCTGCATGGACTTGTGCAGGGCCGCCTCCGCCTGATCGCCTGCAGCGGCCATGATGTTGTGCTGGTAGTCGAGAGAAATGAGATCCAGCAGCAGATCGCCGATGGAAGGTTCCGAGCTCCGCAGCACGCTCTCCACGCAGCCAGTGCATTCCTGAAGCGAGATCCACAACACGGTCGGTCGCTTCTGTTGCTGGAGCGCCTTGGCCATTCGGGGGGCCACAGCGCTGGTCAGTCCCAGAATAGCGCAGAACTCGGTACAGAAGGTGAGAAAGTCCCTGCGGTTCACTCCCCGCTTGACCAGATGCTGGCCCAGGGTCTCATCGGGAGACCACGGATGAGAAGAGGGGAAGTACATGGGCTGCTCCCTTGGCGGAGGTATGGGGCGCACAGTAGGGCCCCGGAGCTTAAGAAACCATTAATGATGGGTTAAGTGGCCGGTCAGGTCTCCATTCCTAAGTTGCACCCGGTTCCAGAAACCCGAGGGGGGGGCCGGAACATGCGGGATGGGCAACCGTCAGCCGCCGATGCCGATATTGCACGCCTGCTCGAGACTGAGCAAGGGGTGGCGGAGCACATTCGTGAAGCCGAGAGGCAAGCCGACCGCGTGGTAGGGGAGGCGGAGGCGGAAGCGGCGCGCCGCCTCGCAGCGGTCTTGGCCGGACACGAGGAGGCCGAGCGCGACCTCGCAGAGCGGCTAAAAGTCCGGAGAGCAAGAGACTTGGCCGACCTCGAGGCCGCGGCCCGGGAGCGGGTCCGCAGGTACGGGGAAGTGCCGCTTGAGCAGATACGGGACGCCGCGGCGTTCGTGGTATCCGCGGTGATCAAGTCGTGATAATCCCGATGACAAAACTCAGGATTCTCGGGCCCCGGGAACGGCTCGACCCCGTGCTGCGCCTGCTCCAGGAGCTGGAGGTGATGCATCTGGCCCACCCAGCGCTGCCTGAGCTGGATCGTATATCGGAATCCCCCCGCCAGTCGCGCGAGCACCGGTTCCTGCTTCGCATGCTGGAAGACATCGACGTGGTGTTCCAGCTCCTGGGGGAATCTCTGCAGCAGTCCGCACACGGAGTCGAACCATCGGTGGAGGACTTCGCACGCTGGGCTCGGCTTGCGGGACGGCTGAGAAGGCGGCTCGAGCGCCTGCGCGTAGCGGAGCAGGAACTGTCCGAAGAGCGGGCACTGATTCTCAAGTACCGCCAGTTCTTCACGGCGTTCGAATCGCTCCTTTCCGGAGAGGAGAAGACGCCGGGCACAAGAGCCTATCACGTGATCATGAGGTCGGGTGAGACGGGCACGATACCGAGGCTGCGTGCCGGGCTCGAGAAAGTCATCGGTTCCACCTTTGCGCTCCTGACGCACCGGCTTCCTGACGGGGATGTCGCCGTGCTGCTGCTGATCCCGGTTGGTGCGGTGCCCCGCGTGGATGCGCTGCTGGCCGAAGCCGGAGTGCAGGAGATGCCGGTGCCTGAGGGATACGGTGGAGGAACGCTCTCGGAAGCGGTACCGGTGATGCGGGCTCGTCTCGAGGCGCTGCCCACGGCATTTGAGGAGATACGCTCGGAGCGGAAACGGCTCGCTCGCGCCCACAGTGAGGAGCTCGCCGGTGCGCAGGCCGGCGCGCGCGAGCGTCTGATGACGCTCGATGGCCGGAGCCACGCGGCGGAAACGAGCGGGGCGTTCGTGGTTGAGGGCTGGGTGCCATCGGCCCGCGCCGGTGATGTCGAAGCGGCGCTGGCCGAGCGCACCGATCCCAGCATTGTGGTCCGCCGCCTCGAAACCGAGGACTGGAAGGGCGAGGAGGCGCCGGTCGTGCTGCACAACCCGCGGCTCTTCCGCCCGTTCGAGGCCATCATGCGGCTGGTGCCGCTGCCCCGTTACGGCACGATCGACCCCACACCGTTTGTGGGTGTGTTCTTCCCCATGTTCTTCGGAATCATCCTGGGAGATGCGGGCTACGGTATCGTGCTCGCCGCGCTTGCCGGATTCATGCACTGGCGCACGCGGCCGGACACGATATGGCGCTCGGTTGCGGAGATCGCCGGCGCGTGCGCCGCGTTCACGATCGTGTTCGGAATCGCGTACGGCGAAGCCTTTGGCGACGTGGGCGCGCGCTGGTTCGGGATGCACGCCGTGCTGCTGCACCGTGAAGAAGCGGTCATTCCGTTCCTGATTCTCGCCGCGGCCCTGGGATTCGTACACATCATGCTCGGTTTGATTCTCGGCGCCGTTGGTGCCCGGAAGCATCCCCGTCACGCGCTGGGGAAGGGGCTTACCGCGGTGATGATGGTCCTGGTGCTGCTGGCACTGCTCGCAGCCATCGGCATCCTGCCCGGCTCGTTCTTTACGCCGGTCGTGATAGCACTGCTGGTGGCGTTTCCCATCCTTGTCGTTCTCGAGGGGATCGTAGCACCCATTGAGTTTCTCGCCACGCTGGGGAACGTGCTGTCGTACGCGCGTATCATGGCGGTGGGGACCGCCTCGGTGATGATGGCGGTGGCGGCCAACAAGCTGGCGGGAGCGATCGGCTCGGTGGCGGTGGGTCTCATGTTCGCGCTCCTGTTCCACCTCGTGAACTTCGCACTGGGGGTGTTCAGTCCCACGATTCACGTTCTGCGTCTGCATTACGTCGAGTTCTTCGGCAAGGCTTACAACCCGGGCGGTCAGCCCTACCGGCCGTTCGGACGCTGGCAGGCAGGGGGCCGGTCTTCGGCCTCAACACCATGAAAAGGAGTATGTGATGGAGATCTTCTGGGTCACAATCAGCGCAGCCGTCGCGGTTGCGGTGCCGGCGCTCGCCACCGGGTGGGCGCAGTCTCGTATCGGGCCCGCAATGGCGGCTACACTGTCCGAGAAGCCCGAGCTCAGCACCACAGCAATTCTGATGATCGCCATTCCGGAAACGATGGTGATTCTGGGATTCGTGGTGTCCATTCTGATCATCCTTCAGGGCGGCGGAGCGGGCTGATCTCCGGTGGCACTTCAGGATCTGCTCGATACCCTCGAGCGGGACGGAGCAGCCAGGGCTCGCGGCATTCTGGACGCCGCGCAGAGGCGCGCGGACGAGATTCTCGCGGTCGCAGACGCTGAAGCAGAGCGGAAGCGAAACGCCAGGCTCGCTGAGACCACGCGGAGACTGGAAGCTGCCGCCGCGTCCGAGACCGTGAGCCAGCGCCGCAAGGCACAGGCCGTCGTGCTCGAGGCCAGAAATGCGCTGCTCGATCTTGTGTTTGCGCAGGCGGCTGGAATGCTGGATAACGCCGCCCGCTCAGATGCGTACCGTGCCGCGTTGCCGGAGCACGTCCGGCAGGCGCTGGCATTTCTGGACGGATGTGAAGCTGTGGTTCGGTGCCGGCCGGAGCTTGCGCCGCATGTCCCCGCCGGCAACGGTGTCACGCCCGAGACGGACGCCGGCGTACCGCCCGGATTCGTGGTGCGGGCCGCCGACGGATCGGTGACCGTGGATCAGACGCTTCCCGGGAGGCTTTCGCGAATGAAGCCCGATCTTTCGATAGCCGTGCTCGCGCGTCTCGAGGTGGAACAATGACCCCGGTCTGGAGTGATCTGGTTGCGCGCGCGCGCGGACTTCAGTTACACCTGCTCGGGCGGCAGGACTTCGAATCTCTGGCCCAATCCACGTCGATCGCGGACTTGAGCCACGCGCTCGCCCGCCGAGGGATGGCCACAGGTGAGACTGGTGTCATCAGTCCCGATACAATCGAGCGCGCGGCCCAGCGAGCGGCCGCGCACCGGTTGGCTGTGCTCGCAAGGTGGGCCGGTAACCGCAGAGCCGCGCTCGCCATCGTGTTCGAAGACGAGACCCGGCGCAGCCTGCGACAGCTGCTGCGGGGGGCGGTGCAGGGTGCGTCGCCGGACGATCGCCTGGCCGGTCTGGTACCCACGCCGGACCTGCCACTCAGGGCGCTGCGCACGCTCGCGCAGCTGGAGACACCGGCGGCAATCCAGGGTACGCTGGCGGCATGGAGCAGTCCATATGCGGAGGAACTCCGTCCGTGGGTGACTTCCGATCCACCTGATCTGCTAAGGCTCGAATCCGCCGTGAACCGGGTGTTCTTCGCTCGCGCCGTGAGAGGCGCCCGGCGGGGCGGGCGGTATCTGCGGAACTCGCTGCGCCGTCTCATCGATATCGAGAACGCCTGGACGGCACGGCTTCTGGCGGCCCACGGCGGAGACATTCAGCCGGAGGAAGTGTTCATCGAAGGGGGCCGCGAGATTACAGGAGAAACGTTCGAGCGAGTTGCAGGCGCCGGCGGCGACGGCTCGGCGCGTGATGCACTGATCAGCGCGCTCGGGCGGAGCACGCTCGTGCCGCTGCTGGACACCGATCTGGTTCACCTGGAGACCTTGACGCTCACCGGCCTGATCCGTGAGCACGAGCGCGTGGCTCGGACGGAGCCCTTGAGTCCGGCACCCGTGCTGGCGGTAGCGCTCAGGATCAGAGCGGAGCTGCTCGACTTGAGGCGCGTGGCGTGGGGTGTGGCGCTCGCCATGCCCGCCGGTGCCATGACCGCCGACCTGCTGAGCGTCGCATGAGTCATCCCGTTCGGGTACTCTGCCGGCCGGCGGTCGCACCGGGGTTCTGGCTCACAGGTCTCACCGTGGTTGAAGCCTCTGATGGGGCGTCGGCGTCGGTGCCGCTGCTGGACTGGGCGCATCGCGAAGGTACGGGCGTGGTCCTCATAGACGACGCGCTCCACCGGGACCTGCCGGACGATATCGTGAGGCAGCTGAACCGTCGCCCGTTGCCGGTGCTGGTGCCGATACCGGCTCCCGACTGGCACGAACGCTCCGCGCCGGACGAATACATCGTGGAGATGTTGCGGCGCGCCATCGGATACCGGGTGAAGATCAGATGAGCGGGCCGGTCATCACCCGGGTCACCGGAGCGCTGGCGGAAGCGGCACCGCTCGGCGGCGCGTCGCTGTACGAGCTGGTGCGCGTGGGTCATCGTCGCCTGCTGGGTGAGATCATTCGCGTAGACGAAGACCGGGCCATCATCCAGGTCTTCGAGGAGACGAGCGGACTGGCACTGGGGGAGCCGGTTCAAGCCACGGGCCGCGCGCTGGCCGTGAGGTTGGGGCCCGGACTGCTTGGCTCGGTGCTCGATGGCGTTGGCCGACCGCTCGACAGGCTGGCGGCGGCCGGAGGCAACTTCATCGCGCCGGGCACCGATGCGGCGACGCTCGATTCCACCAGACGATTCCACTTCTCAGCGGCGCGCTCGTCCGGCGATGAAGTGAAGGGTGGGGACGTACTGGGCGAGTTAGAGGAACGGGAGGGGATCATGCACCGGATTCTGGTCCCCCCGGGCGTTCAGGGCATCATTGTCGAACTCAACTCGGGTGAGTTCACCATCGACGACCCCTTGGGACAGCTGGAAGACGGTACGCCTCTCATGTTGTATCACGACTGGCCGGTGCGCGAACCCAGGCCCGCGGCGGAGCGGTTGCCTGGTGACCGGCCGTTCGTTACCGGACAGCGCGTGTTCGATTTTCTCTTCCCTGTAGCTGAGGGCGGCGCGGTGGCCGTGCCCGGCGGTTTCGGCACCGGCAAGACGGTCATCGAGCAGTCACTCGCCAAGTACGGTGAAGCGGACATCGTGATCTACATAGGTTGCGGCGAGCGCGGCAACGAGATGGCGGAAGTGCTCACCGAGTTCCCGGAGCTGGCCGACCCCGGGACCGGCCGCTCGATCATGGACCGCACCATACTGATCGTGAACACCTCCAACATGCCGGTGGCTGCGCGGGAAGCGTCGATCTATCTGGGAATGACCGTGGCCGAGTACTACCGGGACATGGGATACCGCGTGGCTGTGATGGCGGATTCGCTGTCGCGCTGGGCGGAAGCTCTGCGCGAGATAGGCGCGAGACTTCAGGAGATGCCGGGAGAAGAGGGTTATCCGACGTATCTCGCTTCCCGGCTGGGCAAGCTCACCGAACGCGCTGGGCGGGTGCGCGCATCGGGCAGGCCTGAGCGTACCGGAGCGGTGACTTTCATCAGCGCTATCTCGCCTCCGGGCGGCGATTTCTCGGAGCCGGTGACTCAGGCTTCGTTCCGTGTGGTGGGGGCACTCTGGGCGCTGGATGCCTCGCTCGCTCACCAGCGGCAGTTTCCGGCGGTGGACTGGGAGACGAGTTACTCCCTCTATGACGAGGCCACGGGCGACTGGTTCCGCGAGCATGGCGGTGAAGACTGGACGGATCTCCGGGCGGAGACCACGCGCCTGCTCCAGCAGGAGCGCTCGCTCAGGGAGATCGCAGGGCTGGTGGGGCCGGAGGCGCTCGAAGACAGGGACCGTCTGTTGCTCGATGCCGCACGGATCATCAGGGAAGTAGTGGTGGGGCAGAGTGCGTTCGATCCCAACGATGCGTTCTCGCCCGTGAGCAAGACTCGGGCGCTCGCGGCGCTGGCACTTCAGGTCTTTCGTGAAGCGGAGGGACTGGTTGAGCGCGGCACGTCGTTCGAGCAGATAGATCTCGTTCCCGCCCGCAGAGCCCTGTCAACTCTCCGCTCCGCGGCGCCCGATGAATACGAACAGGCTCTGGAAGCCGCGAAGCAGGCGGTCTCCGGGTTGGCGGCGGAGAGTTCGGGATGAGCGTAGCCCGCACGTACCATGGCGCGAAATCGGCGGCGGGGCCGCTCGTCTTCGTGAAACACACGGCCGGTGCCGCGCTGGGCGAATGGGTTCTGATCGACGTTCCGGGTCAGCCGCCTCGGCGCGGTCAGGTGATAGACGTGGGTCGGGAGATCACGGTTATCCAGGTGCTGGAAGAGACACTGGGACTGCCCCCCGCACGCGCCGAGATCACGCTGACGGGCGAGACCGCAACTACTGTAGTGGGCCGTGAGCTGCTGGGGCGGGCTTTGAGCGGAGGCGGGGTGCCGTTGGACGGTCTCTCCGCTCCAGTTGGTGAAGCCCGCCTCCCCATCTGGGGCGCGCCCCTGAACCCCACGCGTCGCGAGCGGCCGTCGGCGGTAATCGAGACGGGCATATCCACCATAGACGGGATGAACACGCTGGTGCGGGGCCAGAAGCTCCCGGTGTTCTCAGGTCCCGGACTCCCGGCGCTCGAGCTTGCCGCTCAGATAGTGGAGCACGCGCGGGCTCCGGGCGGTGAGGCGTTTGCGGTGGTGTTCACAGGGATAGGCATCACCGAGCGGGAGATCGAGAGCTTTCTTACCCGGTTCGAGCGGAGCGCCGCCAGGGAGCGGAGCGTGGTGTATCTCAATCGCACGAGCGATCCCACGATCGAACGCCTGCTGGCACCGCGCATGGCGCTCACCACGGCCGAATACCTGGCCTGGCAGTGCGGCATACACGTGCTTGTGGTGATGGCGGATATCACGAACTATTGCGAGGCGCTGCGCGAGATTGCCACCGCGCGGGAGGAGATCCCGGGACGGCGCGGCTATCCCGGTTACATGTACACCGATCTCGCGAGCCTCTTCGAGCGCGCCGGGGTGGTGCGGGGCGGGGAAGGCTCGGTGACACAGCTCCCGATTCTCACGATGCCTGATGACGACATCACGCACCCGATTCCCGATCTCACGGGCTACATCACCGAAGGTCAGGTGGTGCTGAACCGCGAGCTGCACCGCCGAGGGGTGTTTCCTCCGGTGGATGTGCTGCCGTCCCTGTCGCGGCTCATGAACGCGGGTATCGGTCGCGGCAAGACGGTACCGGAGCACCGGAAATGGGCGGATCAGCTATACGCCATCTATGCGCAGGGGAGAGAGGCGGAACAGATGGCGGCAATCGTGGGAGACGCGGGGCTTAGCGCGGGCGACCGCCGAGCGCTCACCTTTGCCCGGCAGTTCGAACAGGAGTTCGTGCATCAGGGCGCGGCGCCGCGGTCAATAGGGGAGACGATCGCGCTCGGCTGGCGGCTGCTGGAGACGTTGCCGCGCGAGGATCTCATGCGGATCGATCAGAAGACCTGGGATGAGAGAGAAGCGTCATGAAGGAGAAGGGCGGGGCCACCCGGCTGGAACTCGGACGCGCTCGGCGGCAGCTCGCGCGGGTGCGCAAGGCTTCTGGCGTGCTCAGGCGCAAGCGGGAGGCGTTGATCGCGGAACTGTTCCGGCTAGCGCGCCCCGCAGCCGACACCCGGCAGCGCATCGCTGACGAAACGCAGCGGGCGTATGAAGCGCTCGTGCCGGCACTGGCGGTCCACGGTCGGGCCGGGCTCAGGGGCATGGGATGGCCTCTTCGCCCGATCGCCGTGGAGGTTGAGGCGGTGCAGGTGTGGGGAGTCCGCGCCTCAACGGTCAAGACCCATGGAACGGTACGGCGAACCCTGGCCGCGCGCGGCACGGCACCGGGGCTCGTAGGGCCGGCCACTGCGGTTGCCGCGGGGCGCTTCGAGGGAGTAGTGGACCTCCTGCTGGAGGCGGCGTCTCAGGAGATGCTCATCCGGCGGCTCAGCGAAGCGCTGCTCGCAACCTCCCGTCAGGTCAACACTCTTGAGCGGCGGCTCGAGCCTCTGGTCCGGAGACGCATCGGCAACGTGGAACGGGCGCTCGAAGAGCGTGAACGTGAAGATCGGGTGCGCTTGAAGATTCTCCTGCGGGCGCGCGGTTAATGAAGGAAACGAACTTTTCCCCGGCTTGCCCGGTACACTATATTCGACTCACATGACTACCCTAGGTACCCTCTCCCTCTGGATAGCGCTCATCCTCAGTGCCTGGGCGGCAGTGCTCGGGTTCGTGGGAGGACGCCGCTCAGCGCCGGAACTGGTGGACAGTTCGCGACGGGCGGTTTACGCCGCCGCGGCGCTGCTCACCGTGGCTGCCGCATCTCTCGTCACCGCGCTCGTGCGGGACGACTTCAACGTGGCCTACGTCGCGTCGTACACGTCGCGCAACCTGCCGCTGGCATACAAGGTCGCGGCGCTCTACGGCGGCCAGGCGGGAAGCCTGCTCTTCTGGGCGTTCGTGCTGGGGGTCTTCTCGGCGGCCGCCCAGTGGGCCACACCGCCACGCTACCGGCACCTCATGCCGTACGTGGCCGGCGTTACGTCGCTGGTTCTCTTCTTCTTCATAGCGGTAACGCTGTTCGCCGCCAACCCGTTCGAGCGGCTGCACTTTACACCGGTGGACGGCCGGGGGCTGAACCCGCAGCTCCAGAACCCCGGCATGATCATCCACCCCCCCATGCTCTATCTGGGCTACATCTCGATCACCATCCCGTTCGCGTTCGCGGTTGCCGCCCTGCTCTCGAAGCGGCTGGACGTGGGGTGGCTGCACGCCATCCGGAAATGGACCCTGCTCTCATGGGTGTTCCTCTCGATCGGGATCACGCTCGGGATGTGGTGGGCGTACGTGGAACTGGGATGGGGCGGCTACTGGGCCTGGGATCCGGTGGAGAACGCGAGCTTCCTCCCCTGGCTCACCATGACCGCGTTCCTCCACTCGGTGATGATTCAGGAAAAACGCGGGATGCTCAAACGCTGGAACATGGTGCTGATCACGCTGAGCTTCCTGCTGTCCATCTTCGGAACGTTCATCACGAGAAGCGGCGTCATCGCGAGCGTCCATTCGTTTACCCAGTCCAGCGTGGGCTACTACTTCCTGGGATTCCTGATCCTTACCACGCTGTCGGTGGCGTTTCTGCTCTGGACCAGGCTCCCATACCTCGAGACGGAAGCGCGGCTGGAGAGCGCCCTGTCACGCGAGTCCAGCTTCTTCTTCAATAACCTGCTGCTCGTGGGGATGGCGTTCTCGGTGCTCTGGGGCACGCTGTTCCCCATCATCTCCGAGCTGGTGCGCGGCACGCAGGTTACCGTGGGACCGCCGTTCTTCAACCAGGTGAACATTCCCATCGGGCTCGCCCTCCTTGCGCTCACCGGTATCGGACCGCTGATAGCATGGCGCAAGGCGAGTCCGCGGAACCTCCAGCGGCAGTTCCTGGTGCCGGTTGGCGCGGGGCTCGCCACGGCAACCATCCTTCTGGCCATCGGCTTCAGCGACTTCTACGCCGGGATGACGCTCGTGCTCGGCGCCTTCGTGGTGGGCACCGTCGCCCAGGAGTTCGTGCGCGGTACGGGCGCCCGCCACCGGCTGCACGGTGAAGGCTATCCCCTCGCCTTCTCGCGGCTGATAGGCCGGAACCGCCGGCGCTACGGCGGCTACATCGTGCACCTCGCCATCGTGACCTACTTCGTGGGGTTCACCGGGATGGCGTTCCAGCGCGAGATGGAAGCTTCGCTGCGGCCCGGTGAATCAATAGAGATGCGTTCGCCATACGGGCATACCTATACGCTCACTCACCTGGGCATCTCCCAGTACGAACAGATGAACCGGTTCGTGAGCGCGGCCAGCGTTGAGGTCTCGAAGAACGGCACGCGACTGGGTGTGATGACCAGCGAGAAACGGCAGCACGTGGATTCGTTCGGCCGGCCGTCGTTCGAGCCGTCCACCGAACCGGCGGTGCGCTATACTCTGAGGGAAGACCTGTACTTCGTATTCGCCGGCTCCATCGAAGGCACGGAGAAGGCGGTCTATCGGTTCACCATCACGCCGCTGGTAACGTTGATCTGGATCGGCGGCGGCATACTGGTGCTGGGCGGGATCATCACGATGTGGCCGGGTGGTCAGTCCACGGCGCAATCGCCGCGGCGTGACGTTGAAGGATACCGGGTGTCGCTTGCCGGGAGCGCTTCAAATGAATGAGCATCGCAATCTGACCCGCCGTCAGGCCCTTGGTGTTGGGCTTGCGGCGCTGCTGCCCGCCACGATGGGGCAGGGGGCGTCGCAGGATCCGGAACTGGGACAGTTGAACTATCCGGAAATGGCGGGGAGGCCGCGGAATCCCGTGACGGATTATCAGAATGATCCGTTCATAATCGCGATTGAGCGCCGGCTCAAGTGTACGTGCGGGTGCAACCTCGATGTCTATACCTGCCGTACTACTGACTTTACCTGCGAGACGTCACCGGCCATGCACCGGCAGGTCGTCGCCATGGTGGAAGACGACAAGACCGGGCAGGAAATAATCGACGCGTTCATCGCCGAGCACGGCGAGACCATCCTCATGGCGCCGCTCAAGCAGGGATTCAACTGGGCGGGTTACCTGGTGCCCGGCATCCTCATCACCCTGACAGGCGGCATCATCGCCACGGCGCTGATGATCCGGCATCGGCGTGAAGCCCCGGTCGCGGCGGCTGCTCAAACTTCTGGCCTCTCGCAGGACGACGAAGCCCGCCTCCGGGCCGAGCTGGAACGGCTGGACGCCTGACGTGCTGGAACTGATAGCGGGGGCCGCGGTCGCCCTGGCCGCCATAGCCCTCGTAGTGGAGCCGCTCTTCAAACCCCCGGTTGCCCGGCCAATCGAAGACGACCTCGAAGTGGTGCCGCTCGAGGAATCGGAATCCCCCAGGATTCAGGCGTTGCTGGCCCTGAAGGAGATCGAGTTCGACAAGGCAACGGGCAAGCTTTCGGATGAGGATTACGAGCGACTCAAGGCGAAGTATTCGAAGCAGGCGCTTGAGGCCATGGAGAAAGAGAAGACAGAAGTGCAGGGGGAGGCGGCGGACATGGCCGAGGCGCTGATACAGCAGGCAAAGAAACGGGCGCGTACCTGTGCCAAATGCGGACCGCGGCCCGAGTCAGACGCGATCTTCTGTTCCGACTGCGGGCGCCCGCTCGCCGCTTCCGCCTGACTCGGCGTCTCGGCGTATCAGCCTGAGCGCCTCCCGGCGAATCCATCCGCTGAATGGCGCCACCACCCACCAGTAAATCCGGAACCTCCTCCGGCTTGCGGCATCCGTACAGGCGACCCGCGTCTCGGTGACCAGCCGAACGCCACCTTCGTTCCCGGGTTCCACGTGAAAGCTCCACACTGCGCGAGCCATCCCGGGCTCGGCGAAGCTGCGAAACTCTTCGGGCGACAGTCTCCGCAAAGCTCCCTTGAGGGTCCAGAACCGGCCGGTGATGCCAAGGAGTATCTCCTGATCCGGCCGCTCGCCCAGTAGCACGAACCCCGATCTGAGCAGTCCATCGAAGGTGAACGAGGCGCGGCTCATCCCACGCAGTCTGAATAGCAGCCCCGCAAGTGCGGATCCGCTGAAGTCGAGCCGCCGCACGGCCCGCATCACCTTGTCCGCGCTCGCCCGCACCGTCGTGGCGTGGCGGGACGCGACATCGCATGTTGGCATGAACTCGTCGATCAGACGGAGAGGCGTCACTGCGATTGCGGGTTCACCCACCGCTCAACGGCCTGCGCCGCGAGCTCGAAGACCCGCCCGTCGTCCTTCTCCAGCGTGCGCCCCAGCAGCCCGTCGAACCAGCGGTCGGGCAGCTTCGACTTGCCGTGCAGTGCGCCCATCACCGCTCCCACGATCGCGGCAATCGTGTCGTTGTCGGTGGTGTCGTTCACCGCGCGGATGATGGCCTGCTCGGGCTCGTGGCCGTGCCGGCACAGGATGTAGAGCACTGTGGGCAACGTCTCCATGAGGTACGGTCCGGAGAGCCACTCCTCGCGCGCGTCCGCCACCGCCAGCTTCTGCTGCATCGCCTCGCGGACCCGCGCATCGGTGAATTCCCATATGGGGCCTTCATAGCCGTACCGCAGCGTCCGTGGAACGTATGACGTATCCCCCTCCAGGAACCGCATCGTTCCGATGAACCGATCTACCCACCAGACGGGTTCAGGCGGTTCGTCCATGCCGAGGCACATCCAGAGTACGTCCACCAGCGCAAGGCACGCCCCCGTGGAAGCGGGATCGTTGTGCGTGAGCGCCGCGGCACAGGTCACGTCCGCCCACAGGTCGGGCCCGGGGTTTTTCAGATGTGGTATCAGCACGGGAGCGATGCGCATGAGCGCGCCGTTGCCCGCCGATCTCGGTCCGGACTCGTACCACGGGCGGCCCAGTACGCAGTGCTTCTCCAGAAACTCCGACACAGTGCCGCCGACCCCCACGATCTTCTCCCGGTCACGGCAGAATCGCTGCCCCAGCTTTACGGGATCCAGCCCCCCGTCTTCCAGCATCTGTTCCAGGGTCCAGAAGGCAAGTTGCGTGTCGTCGGTGGGCAGGCCCACCGATTGGCCGCGGGCCCGCCGGTTGGGGAGGTAGTCGTGTACCTCGCCGTGGGTCATGGTGCGCATCTGCGGGGTGTGACCTTCAGTGGTGTTGCCGAGTGCGTCGCCTATTGCGAGACCCAGCAGCATCCCTTCTATCCGGTCGGCCAGCAGTGCGGCAGGACGGTCGAGCCTGGGAGGCGTCTGGTCGAAGAGGGCGGAGCGCTCCACATGAATGGCTCCCTGTGAGAAGAGCTCGTCGAGTGTCATCAGAACTCGAACTCCTCCATGCGCCTCAAGCCTATCCGGAGCGGCACTATGGTGGCCACGGCGCACACCACCACCACCGCTCCGAAAGCCGCGATCATGGCGGGCGTTACCGAGACCGAGCCGCCCTGCTGCACCGCCTGAAGATAGGCGTACACCGGCCCCGCCTCGATGACGATGACAACGCCCAGGAGGCCCACGGTAGTCATCATGAACACGAGACCGCCGAACGAGGTGGGGATCTGCGCCGCGTTCTCGGTCTCGAACTGCGGATACAGCGTGCCAAAGGCGAGCGCCAGGGCGCTGATCGCGAGTGTAAGCAGGATGATCGTGCCTACACTGACCGCCATGATGAACGGGCTCGCCTGAAGGAACACGTTGGTCATGATCGTGATGATCAGCGCCAGCACCAGCAGCGGGAGCGTCCCCACCCAGTACTTGGACCAGATCAGCGCCTTCAGGTCGAGCGGGCTTGACCGGAGCAGCCACATCTGGCGCCCTTCGAGCGAGATGGCGGGAAAGATGAACCGGGCCGCGATGGCCGCGAGCACAAAACCCGCAAGGCCCAGGTTCAGAAACGAGACCAGCGTCACCACAAAGAACGGCACCTGCTCGCCGGTGAACAGCGGCAGGGCGCGGATGTTGAAGAGATAAATGACCACGAGCACCGCGAGCAGGATGAGCTGGCTCCACTGCGCGGTGTCTCTGAAGAACAGCTTCAGATCCTTGATCACGAACTCCCGCCGCGCCACCGACAGGAACGCGTTGAGCGGCGCCAGCAACACATTCCACACACCCCCCTTTACGAACCGCTCGGCGCCCTCCTGAGCCTTGGTGAAGCCCACAGGATAGAGCCGGTAATGCAGTGCCGCGCCAATCACCACGGCCGCCGCCGCTGTGCTCCACAACAGGAACAGTCCGAAAGCATCGCCGGGGCCGACGAGACTTCCCATGAGCGCGCTCGCCGCCCACTCGCTGGGGAGAAACGGCGACGTTGGGGCCCGAAGTACCGTGAAGAAGTCGAGCAGGTTCCGGAACCCTTCGGGACGCGCCAGCTGCTCGGGCCGGATCAGCCGGAACAGGAGTATCAGACCGCCCGCCGCCGCTATCGTGATGATGGACAACAGATCCCGCGTGCGGCGTGCAGGGAAGACGTTCACCAGAATCAGCGTGAGCGCGCTTCCCACCGCACTCGGGATGATCAGCAGCGGCAGCACCACCAGCAACGCGAACGGCACGAAGAGGATTCCGGCTCCGTAGATGATCGCGTAGGCCGCGAAGATGGGCACCATCATCAGCGCAACCATCCACGAACTGTGCAGCAGCGTCTCCCCGAGCTTGGCCAGATAGAGATCCAGCCAGTCAACCGGCGACGATTGCAGCAGATCGAGATCCCGTGCCAGGAAGAACGATGACAGTGCGGTGATCACGTTGGAAAGCAGCAGGATGCCAAGGAACGACAGCAGGGTGAGGCCCAGCAGCTTGCCCGCAATCAGAGTTCCGATCTCGGGAACGCTCTGGAAATAGCTCAGGACCCGGTACAGCACCCCGAACACCGCCGCCCAGAAGAAGAGGCCAACGGTGGCAAGGAGAACGAACCGCCCGGCCCCGCCTTCCTTGTGGCCCTGCCGAGCGCGCGTGAACGCGGTGCGCCACTTGGGCGTGATTACCAGGGCGAGGCTCGACAGGAGTCAGTCTCCCAGGATGGCGGCCAGCTCGCGTGCCACGGTGCCGCCCGTGAGCTTCAAGAACAGCTCTTCCAGCGACGCATCGCCGGCCTCGCTCTGTCCCCGGACTTCCGCCATGGTGCCGCGGGCCACGATCTTCCCGTTCTGGATGATCGCGATCCGGTCGCACATCGCCTCGGCCACTTCCAGGGTGTGCGTGCTCATGAGGATCGTGCCCCCCCGCCGCACGAACTGGCGGAAGATGTCCTTGAGGAGACGTGCGCCCCTGGGATCCAGTCCCACCATCGGCTCGTCCACCACGATCAGCTCGGGCCGGTGTACCAGCGCGCTCGAAATGATCAGTTTCTGCCGCATCCCGTGGCTGTACGATTCGATCAGCTCGTCCTGCCACTGACTCAATTCGAAGATGTCGAGCAATTCGTCTATCCGCCTGCCCACGCCGTCGCCGTCCTGGCCGTACAGCCCCGCTACGAATTTCAGGAACTCCGCACCGGTCAGCTTCTCGTACAGGAACGGCCGGTCGGGGATGAAGCCCAGCCGCGCCTTGGCCGCCATGGGGCTCTCGATCAGGTCGTCGTCACCCAGCCGGATGCGTCCCGCCGTGGGCCGGAGAATCCCGGCAATCATCCGGAGCGTCGTGGTTTTCCCGGCGCCGTTGGGGCCCAGAAAACCGTACAGATCGCCGCGCGGCACGTGGAGATCTATCCCGTCCACCGCCGTGAAACTGCCGTAGCGTTTGGTCAGTCCTTCCAGTCGGATCATCTGGCTCGGTTGCTTTCGAGTACCTGAACGCGCGCCGCACCAATCACACGCAGCAGCTCGGCCTGCCGCGCGAGCGCACCGGCGGCAAACGGGACATGGAACCCGCCCGCCGGGAAGATCCCCAGCGTGGGATCGACCGGCACCCAGTCGTGCAGGTGTACTTCCGCCCATGCATGGTGGTAGAACACCCCGTCAAGATAAACCAGTCCGGCTACGGTTCGCGCGGGCAGCCCCACCGCCCGCGCGAAGGCCACGAAGAGGGCAGCGTGCTCGCTCGCGTCACCAACCCTTGTCTCCAGCGCCTCCACCGCGTTCGGCACCCCGGCCGTGACGCGCTTCTCGAGGTTGCGGTGCACCCACTCGTTGAGCAGCCGTACCACCTCTTCCGGATCCCGCGTGCGGCCCACTATCTGGCGCGAGTGAGCCTGTATCCGCTGATCGTCAGACTGAACGAGCGGGGTTGCGCGCGTCTCGGTGTTGAGCTGTCGGCCCTGCGGCGGCGGCCCATCGGGCGTTGCGCCTTCGGGCCGTGAACCGGCCCGGAGGACTACCGTGTCTCCGTCAAGCAGGAGCCTCATCGTTTCCAGCCCCGCCGTCGGTAACCTTGCGCCGGCGGCGATGGCCGTCCGCCGGACGATGTTGCCCACCGGAGCGCGCGATGCGCCGCCCGAGCGCCGGAAATTGTCGTGAGCCAGCTCGAACGCCGAGCGCCCGATGGTGAAACCGTTGGGAGATGCAGCTCTCACTATGCCGCCCACCGCGTCGATCCACACGTCGGTCTCGGATGCCCCGTCACGGTAACGCACCCGGTAGGCGTTTACCGTGTCATACGTCACGGCCACGAACCGGCCGACCGATGCGTCCAGATCGGTGCTGTCCGGCACCACGAACGTGGATTCGGCCAGCACCTCAAGGCCAATTCGCCGCCGGGTCATGAGGAGCGGATCGAAAACGGTAACCGAGTCAACCGTGCCCGGCCTCAGGCTCCCGCCGAACGCCAGCGTGAGCGGCAGCACCGCCGGAAGCTGGGGCGGCGGAACGGCGGGTACGTGTATGCGCTGCTGTGATCCGGCCGTCTCGATCGTGATGGAGAGAAGGGAATCCCCTTCCACCACACCCGACGCGACGAAACGCTGTGTCTCGCTCCGCACCGTGGTGGTGAATGATCGGAGTTGCAGCGCGCGTGAAAGCAGCGCCTCGGTACGTACGTCGGTACGCTCCACGCCGCCCGGAGCCGGCAGCTCGAGCATCAGCACCTCGATTACCCTGAGCGTGTCGGTCAGCGTGTCTACGGTGGTGGAGGCGAAGCCCGTCTGGATGGTGTCGAGGGAAATCGTGAAGAACGTTGCTCTGGCCGGCAGCGAGAACTCCGCCGCGGCCAGCGGATCAATGCCTGATTGCCGGTACTCCCTCAAAGCCAGCCAGCTGAGGCCGGCCAGCCAGACGGCAAGGACGGTGAGCCCAAGCCGGCCGCGCGTCATCGTCCCAGTCGTTGCAGATACCCGTCGAACACCAGTTTCTCTTCCTCCGTCTCCACCACGATCGTGACCTGGTTGGGGAACGCCGATTCGGTCTGAACGGCGAGCGCCTGACACATCACGTCGGCCGCGTCTTCGAGCGACAGGTTCCCGGCGCCTGTCCCCAGCGGCGGCACGGTGAGATGCGCGATCTGCCAGTCGGCCGCCCGCTGAAGCGCGCTCACGATTGCCCGGTGTACCGAGGCCCCCGTTATCGGCTCAGTGTCGCTGTTAATGATAGCATGGATCACGGACACGCGGCGACGGCAAAGCCCGGCCGTATCGCATCTGGAGACAAGTGTCCCAGAAACGCCCCCCGATGTCCCAGAAACGCACTATCGCCGTGCGTGTGAACTTCGTATACTTGTGACTGGATATTTCCTGAGGTGGTGTTGCGTGTTCGAATCCCCCCCCCCCGCTGCGGTGCCACGTGCCATGGCGCGCCGCCGCCCTTCTCGCGGTCGCGTTCAGCGCCATCGGATGTGACCAGCCGGTAGTACCGGGTCCGGCGGAATCACCGTCGTTTTCCGTCTTCGAGGGCGCCATCCCGGATTCATGGATCGTAGTTTTCAAGGATCACGTGACCGACCCGCTTGCGCGCGCAGAGGAGTTGGCACCTCCCCTGGACGGTGAGATAGGGTATGTGTACCGCTACGCGCTGAAGGGCTTCTCAGTGACGGGGATACCCGAGGCGGCGGCCCGGGCCATCAGCCAGAATCCCAACGTGCTCTATGTTGAATCCGACGGGTACATGCAGGCGGACCACACTCAGGACCCTGCCCCGTGGCACCTTGACCGGATTGACCAGCGGAACCTGCCGCTGAACGGCCGGTACACTTATTTCTGGACCGGCGGCGGGTCGAACGTGAGCATTTACATCATCGACAGCGGGATCTATGCGGGCCACGCGGAGTTCGGCGGGCGCGTGCAACCCGGGTGGACGGCCATATACGATGGATTTGGAACCGATGACCGTGAGGGTCATGGAACAGAGGTCGCGAGCATTGCGGCAGGAAGCACAGTGGGCGTCGCGAAAGAAGCGTGGCTTTGGCCGGTGCGCATCGCTGACGAAAACCTGAACACGACTACAAGCAAGGTGGTGGCCGGGCTGGACTGGGTTGCCGGCAATCACTTCAAACCGGCCGTAGCAAACCTGAGTTTCAGTAACAGCAACCCGCCCGGTTGCACATCGTGGTGGCCCTGTGGCCGTTCTATAGAAGACGCTGTGCGCGGTCTTGTGGACCAGGGTGTGCCGCTGGTTACCTCGGCGGGGAATTCGACCAACACCGACTTTACCGGCCAGGACGCGTGCAATTTCACGCCGAATCGCATGTCTGAGGCCATCACCATTGGTGCGACCGACAGTCTCGACGGCCGAGCCAAATGGACCGTCCCAGTCAGCCTCACGCAGAGCGAGCCTCGTTCTTCAAACTGGGGGCCCTGTGTGGACATCTGGGCTCCCGGGCGTAGCGTCGACGTGGCCCACAGGTTGGGAGGGTATTCCAAGAGGTCCGGTACGTCGTTTGCCTCGCCGGCCGTGGCCGGTGCGCTGGCCCTCTTTCTGGATGAGAACCCCACGCTCGCCGTCCAGCAGCTCAGGAACATGCTGCACAGCCTGTCCACCAGTACACCTATCGGCGACGCCGGCAGCGGGTCTCCTCACCGCATGCTCTACGCCGTTAACTTCAAGGTGTACATTGGAGGACCGTCACAGATCACCGAAGATGGGGTGTACCAGTGGAATGCGGGCCACTTCGGTGGTGGTCACCACCAGCCCACGTTGTACCTGTGGGAGTACCGGCCGGTGAACTCCCAGACGTGGCAGGCGGTCGGCACCAGCCAGAGCTACAGCCGCTACGTGTCGCTGGCGGACTGGAGCTTCTATCTGCGGGTGACTGTGCACGTGGGGGATGTGGTCGCCACGGACCTGCGGTTCGTGGACGTGTCCCCGCCACCGTGCGACCCGAGTGATCCGTTCTGCCCGATCTGAGGATGGATGTGCACTATGCAAACTAAAACTGTAATTGTTGCCGGAGTTGTGATCGCGTTGCCGTGGTTGTTCGCGGCCTGCGATCTGATTACCGGCCCCGGCGGCCGAGTGATGGGGATTATAGGATATGAGGCCGCGGAGTCGGTTAGTGCTGACCTGAAGCATCCGAGTGCCGGTGCCTTGCAGATCCAGGTCGATACCATGTACTGGGATCTGCCGATGCTGGAAGCGCCGGACACCGTTGCGGCCGGTACGGCCTTCGAGATCATCGTGCGGACGGCGGGCCCCGGGGGATGCTGGCAGGCGGCCGGCGCGGAGGTGTCAGGATCCGGACTGTTCATCGAGGTGGTTCCCTATGACCGGGTGGTCGGACCAACCTGTGCGGACGCAGATGCCTTGATGTCACGCATTGTCGAGCTGGTTTTCTCGGAGCCCGGCGAGGGGGTCCTGCGGATCACGGGTCGGATTGTCATCTTCGGGGATGGGATCCAGGATGAACGGGTCGGGTCGTACGATCATCCCATCGTTGTGAGATAGTTCGCCTGGCCTGGCATGCAACCGGGACTCGTAACCGCTGTGGGTGCGCTAACCGCGGTGACCAATCGAGCACCCGGTCTTCGTCAGATAGTATTGGCGCCGGAACAGAACATGTCGCCGGTGCCCCTGATAACCAGCCCAAGCCGGCCGCGCGTCATCGTCCCAGTCGTTGCAGATACCCGTCGAACACCAGTTTCTCTTCCTCCGTCTCCACCACGATCGTGACCTGGTTGGGGAACGCCGATTCGGTCTGAACGGCGAGCGCCTGACACATCACGTCGGCCGCGTCTTCGAGCGACAGGTTCCCGGCGCCTGTCCCCAGCGGCGGCACGGTGAGATGCGCGATCTGCCAGTCGGCCGCCCGCTGAAGCGCGCTCACGATTGCCCGGTGTACCGAGGCTCCCGTTATCGGCTCAGTGTCACTCTTGATGATAGCATGGATCACGAACTCGGCGGGAAGGTCGCCGGCACCGGTTACGACCGCGGCGCCCACCGCCAGCTCCTGTTGCACGCTGAGCTGCGACCAGAAACCGGCGCCGCCCACCTGTTCGAGCCGGCGGAGAGAAGGGGTGGTGGGTTCGAGGCGGCTCGTGGCGGGACGAATCACCGCGTCCGCGCGTACGAACGCGATGTCGTCAACCACCACCTGAATCACGCGCCGGCCAGCTCGCGAGACCGGCGGTACATCTGCGCGGCTTCCTCCGGACGGTTCAACCGGTCGAAGACAATGCCCAGTCCGCGCACCGCGTGCGGGTTGTCGGGCCGGAGTTCAGCCGCGCGCTGGTATGACTGCAACGCACCGTCCAGATCGTCCACGTGGTTCAGCGCCTCGCCCAGATAGAAGTATGCGGTCGCCCGGCTCGCGTCCAGCTCGATGGCGCGCCGGAGGTGCGGGACGGCATCGCGCCAGAGACCGCGCCGCGAGATCACGAGCCCGAGCGTGAAATGCGCCTCGGCGTGACCGGGATCGGTTCTCAGCACCTGCCGCACGTCGGCCTCGGCCTCGTCGTAGTGGCCCACGCCGCAGAGTATGCTTCCGCGGTTCACGCGTGCCTCCACGTTGTCCGGGTCGAGAGCGAGGCATTCCTGCAACTCGGCCAGGGCCGATTCGTGATCCCCCCGGGCATCGAGCAACAGGGCCAGACGGCGCCGGGCGGCGGTGTGCTCCGGCGCCATGGCCAGCAGCTCGCGGTACATCCCCATGGCACGGTCGGCCTCGCCGCGGCTGGCCGCTCGCTGCGCCGCATGGTACAGAAGTTCTGTGGCCGGTTTTTCCTTGACTGGCTCCGCGGGCGGCGGTTCCGGCAGAGCCGCCTCCACCGGCGTCTCAGCTTCGGCGCTCTCCTCAAGTCTCTCCGGCTCCGCTCCCAACTCGAAAGCGGGAGGCGGCGGGTCGGCATCGGCCGGCGGGTGGAGGTCACGGGCCGGCGCTCCGCGGATGGAAGTGGGAACGGAAAGCGCCTGAAGCAGGCGACGACGAGCGCGACGATGGTGGCGGCGAAGCCGATTCATCAGACGTCCTCCCCGGGCGTCGTTTCCGCCTCTACCCAGGCCAGGTAGGGCGGCAGTCCCTCGACCACCGGCACGGCCAGCAGTTCCGGGACTTGATAAGGGTGCAGGTGCTCGACCGCGCGGGTCAGTTCCGGCCACCGGTCGCGGCGAGTCTTGAGCACCACGAAAACTTCTGTCTCTTCCGTGATCCGGCCTTCCCAGCGATAGACCGACGTCACCCCTTCCAACACCGTCCCGCACGCCACGAGCCGGCGGTCCACCAACTCCCGCACGAGCCCCACGGCGTCTTCCCGGCTGGCGAGCGTGGTGAACACTGTGATGTGGGCCGCCCGCTCGTCCATATGCGCCGGTTGAAGGGTCAGAGTGCCAAAAGGGAGGCCAAAGTAGCCCGCGGGATGGAGGGGCGCAAGG